>JAIPBH010000024.1 GCA_021739635.1 Flavobacteriaceae bacterium
AGGTGGTTTGGTGACTATGCCTGACCATCGTCACCGAAAGGCCATCTCTGAAAAAAATAAAGAACTCTTTCATCTCATTTAAAGTTATGTCGAACATAATTTCTATCTTAGTATCCTTGTTCGACGCAGGACACACAACTTTGCATAACACGGTACATATTGCAGGGCGGGGTTCGGTGGTACGCCAACTGCGGATTCTCGCATCGCAGTTCCGTGTCCTTCGGACAGGAACGCTCTCCGAAATCCGCCCCGACAACATGTACCAACCGTTACCGCCAAATTTAAGTGAAGAGAAAAAATGACTAAGTTTATGAATTATCAATGAATTAGACCAAGATAACTAACATTCCTAACCATGACTGTTCTAAGAATTATATTTATTGAATTAGTTGTTTGTTTGCTGCTTGCATTAAATTCCAATGCGCAACAAAGAACTATTGATGGTTATATTACCGACCAATTCGGTATTCCATTAGAAAATCTAAATGTAAAGTTGAACACAGTAGCAGGAGAAGAAACAGTAACCGACGAAAATGGATATTACACTTTAATCACTGCTAATTTTCCAACTGGAATTAATGAAATAACTTCCGACCACGGATTCTCAGTTTATCCAAATCCAACAGGAGAAGAAACAATTATTGAATTGAAGGAAGACAATGGTTTTATTGAAGTTATTAGTGCTTCAGGACAATTGTTAAACAGAATAAATCTTCTTCAAGAAAAGCGATTGGATATTAAAAACGTTCCGCTTGTTTTGATAACGTACAGACCAGAAGAAGGATTGCCAATTTCGAAAAAACTTATTTTAAGCCAGAATAAAACAACCTTAAAAGTTAGATACAACAATCAATTAAAAAGTGCAGAAATTGATACTTTCAATTACAAACTTCAGGTAAGCGGAAATGCTTATGGAGGAGAACTTGACACAACATTAAATATTTCGGGATTTAATAAGGAAACCAATTCACATTCGCAGTCTTTTGCATTACAAACAATTGCTAATATTTATGTTTCCTGTAAATTTTTCGACCCGAAAACCCGGTGGAACAAACCCGACTCGACAGATGGTAGTACGTGGACAAGAAAAACACCAACAGGAATAACCGACCCTCTCGCTATAGAATTTTATATCGACGGACAACTTTATAACGCAACAGTTAAAGAGAATGGAATTGCCGAAATGGCGACTCACATAGAACTGGACAATAACCCGGATTCAGTAAAAATTAACGGTGGAGAGAAATACTATCTCTGGGGTAGAAACGATATAGTAATTGTAAAAGGAATAAATGAAATCAAAGCCTGCAACGACCCGGACGGAGTACCAATGATAAAAAGAGATTCATTAGCGGGCTCGACAAACCAATACTCGGAACGAGCAGATGGAATGGACTTCTTAGAATATGTTAAGAGGCTAGCAGGAACACCAAGAGGCGGAGGACAATTCAGATTCTTTGTAAGTTCACTAAATCAACCATTCCCAATAAAATGGGACCCGACAAAGAGTATTATAAGAACAGAATTGCCAGGGGTTGTACCAAATTTTATTGAAGAAATAGATTCAACTCATCGAGATTATTATATCGCAGGGGCGAGGGAAGTGGCTCAAATGTTTACAGATGAAGTACCACTTATAAACTTTGAAGAAATAAATGCGAATGAAGAAAACATAAACCAAATATATATCCCAATAAACTTTAAAGCGATGTTGACAGGACAAACAAGCTGGAAACCAGAATGGTCACAAATACATGTTAGAGGACAACCAAATGGAGTAATACTTGAACCTAATTTAAATCATATATTAGTTCACGAAATGAACAGAGGAATAGGAACAGTAACAGGAGAAAGCCCATACATAGAAGATGCAGCGTATAGAAACCCTGATAGAAGACGTGCCGAAGGAATACCAGTTGAATTAAGCAATAGAGAAAAGAAATATTACACATTTATATTAGAAGATATGTACCCCGGATTTAGAATGGGGGATTATAGTAAATAAAAACTTAAAAATACAATACAATTATGCCAAAATTTAAACCGAGAGAAAGAATACGCGAAGTATGCGTAGAACCTGAATCATCTTTATATAAAGTTAGTAGTATTAGTGAATTAGAGACTTTGCCGGATTTCAGAATCAGGAAAGTTGAATTAATAGATAAATTGAATTCCATTTTACAAATGGATTATAAAGAAGTAAAAACAGTAAAAAAATGGGTAGATTGTTTTCAAGAAACAAAACCTATCCTTTTCAATGGTTGTTCGATTGAGTTTAACTCATTGTTTATTCATGGTTACAATATTCCGGATTGTGGTTCCTATCCATCGGGTGTAATTTTTAAAGATTCCGACGGAAAACCAATAAAAAGAGAATTGGCAGACCTGATTTTCATTTACTCCTTATACAAGAAAGGCAAAAAGGTATCGGAAAAGATAACTTTTAATCAGGCAAAATGGGGTAAAAAAAATGTAAAAAGTACGAGTTGGAAAATTGACAAGTATCAACTAGAGCTATTGTCAGACTTTCCTCCCTTTGAAGGAGTAAAGAACTCGATAGTACCAAGTTATCCTGAGATAAATTTACAAATTGATTCTTGTGAGCTTGGTTCTTATGGTTTAATGACTCCCAGCAGATTTGTATATCTCGGAGCTAAATGTTTAAGGGCAATTAAAAGAGCCAGATATTCAGTTAATAGTAAAGATTTTGATATATTAAACAATGGCTGTTCTATTCGTAAAGAGACAGATAAGTTTATATCTGATTATTTAATAGGTAAAGTTGGTGAAGAAATTCTTAATCCGAAATTAAAAGAAGCTGACAATCTATTTCATAGTATTATAAATTCTCTAAAACTTATGGAGAGTTATAAAAATGAAGATACTGTTAAGCAAGCAGTTGATAGCTTTTTAAGAAAATATTATGATGGTCAGATTCCTGATGACATTGAAGGCTCCGAAATTGAGATGGAACAAAATATGGGTTTTGTACAGGTAAAAGTTTTACTTGATTAATTTATTCTTTGCTAAATGAATATAAAATCAAAAATCAGGCGGTAACAAAGTGCAAATGTAATGCGGGCGGGCGTGGTATTCAAGCGTTTTCGCATTGTTCAACCACCGCCAATCCGTCTTTGACGGATGACGGTTTTAAAATAATATTTGGTAGTACGCCGGCTTGGCTCCGTGCAACCCTGAAAAGTTGCCGTTTCAAAGCTCCGCACTACACTTGCACCAACCGTTACCAACAAGGCGTAAAAAGACACAGCGACTATGAAAATGAATGCTAAATGGTTTGAGAATGAAAAAAGATTTAGTTTTTTTGCCGACCCGCAAGAAAGAAAAGCGGAAAGCCGACCCACATTTGGCACATTGCCTTTTGCCCGACACACGAGCCAATGCTTCGCAAAAGTCAAAGAGCCAAATTTCCCAAGCCCTAACAAAGTTGACATTAGAAATTTTTTAATTTAATCAAAATATGGTAACTTCTAAAAAGAAACACTTTGATATTCCATTGATACTTGCGTTACTTTTAATGCTGATTGGTTTTTTTATCATATTTTTTCCATTCTCAATTCTGGACAGTTTTCGTATTGGTACTTTTTTCTTAGATATTGATAAATACAGCGAATTGGGGGAATTCATTGGAGGTGTTACTGTACCATTCTTTTCTGGATCTGCGTTTATTTTACTTTACAAAACGTATACTACACAACGTAAGGAGTTAAACGCAAATAGAGACTTCATTATCAAACAAACAACTCATATTGACAAACAACAATTTGAAACAGTTTACTTCAAAATGATAAATATGCATCAGTTATTAGCAAATGATGTTAGTTTTAATTTTAAAGGTGATTTATTACATGGGAAATTGTGTTTTAAAAAGTTTGATGAAATAATGGAAGAAGGAAATATTACTTCTGATAAATTTTTTGAATTTCATAAATTGTACAATGAACCATTTGAAGTTTATATCAATTTCTTTTTTCATATTTTAAATTATCTCAATAATTCGCAATATTTAATACCTCAAGATGAAGTCTTTTATTTGGAAATATTTATAGCCTCTTTGACTAAATCTGAAGCAAAACTACTTTCATGTTATTGCCAAACTATTAATGAAAACAATGAAAATAGTAAGGTGCTTATTGAACTTCAAATAAAAAACAAATTAAATAATTTAATCAAAAACAAGTAAACATGAATACTTTAGATGTAAAACTGATTGGAGATTCAAATTTTTCGCAATATGATTTATTGAGTAGTATAAATCACATTTTAGAAAGTAATACGCTTTTAGCTATGAGTAGCTTAAGCGGTTTAAATAGTTATATTAATACAGCATATTATGCCTATAATAGCAGTTTGGAGCTTTATATCCTTACAGAACAAAGCACAATCCATGCACAAAATATTGAGCAGAATCCATCTATAGCTGTTGCTATATGGATAGATTCAGGAAAATATGGTGAAAACCTACAGGGGTTGCAATTATTTGGTGTTTGTGAAAGAGTTTCAACACTCAAATTGTATGATGCGTTAAAACACTATAATAATAGATTCCCGACATTTGCACAGATAATTAAGCATCCAGAAGATTTCGCAAAAGGAGTTGTAAAATCTCGTTTATATGTTTTAAAAATTGAAAAAATTAAACTTCTTGATGAACCTGCTTTTGGAAGAAGAAACTACATTTCACTTACCATAGGTAAATAGAATATTTTAATATGGAAAATGCAAAAAAACTATTTAATCAGTTTGTTGATAATAATACCAATATAACTAACGTCTATGCAAAATTTCAAATAAATGCATTGGAGAATATTTTTTCTAAGGAAAGCGAAAATATTATTACTGATAATCTTTGCATTTATCCAAATCTTAGCACTTCATTTTACTTAAACAATAATCCTGTAGAAAAAGGAGTTGAATTTTCTAGTATTAATGAAATATTTAATGCTAAAAGAGATTACAATTATTTTATTCTCTTAGGTGAATCAGGGTATGGTAAAAGTACGCTATTGAAAAAAATACGAATTGATTATTTATTAAGTAGTCTGCAAAATAATAAGGAACAGGTTTGTTTATTCTTTGAATTTAAAAACTATACTCAATTCTCAAACCATTTACTTCTTGATGTTCTTAATGAACGATGGAAAAATATTGCACCATCATATATGCCCACATTTTCAGAACTAATTAAACAAGGAAAGGTGCTATTACTGTTAGATGCAATAAATGAAATCAAATGTTATAATAATGACTTAGTGGATACAATTAGTCGTTGCATAGCTGAAATAAGTTCCATAAATAGTAATAATAAAGTTATAGTTTCGTGTAGAACAAGTAGTTACTTCCCCAGCTGGTTTACGTTTCCAGAGAGATTAGTTGAAATAGATATCAAAGCATTTAATTCTGACAAAATTCAAACATATTTAAGTTTAACTGCTCCTGAAATTGCAGAACAAATTTTTAAACTAATTAAGAAAGATGGATTACTCACTTTTTATAGTGTGCCATACTATTTAAGTCTTTTAGTTGGTTTATTAAATAATCATGAAATGAGAAACAACATAGGTATCCCAACTAACTTAAATAATCTTTTTGAACAATTTATTAAAACTGCAATAATACGAGAAATACGAAATACAAATTCAATATTTATTAATGATGAACTAATGACTAAAGAGTATCAAAATTATTTAATAAGGACTGATACCCTTGAAGTAAATAGAGAACTAATCAAAAAAAGCCCATTTTTCAATGAACTATCATTGCTTGCATTTAATAAATTTAACCAAGCCTGCCCAATTATTGAAAATATTACGAGTGAAGTAAGCGAAGATAAATCTATTGATAATAAAATAGTTGAAGCAGCTTTGTGTTTAGGTTTTATAGAGTTGCATAAACATAATATTGTTTTTAAACATCATTTATTACAAAGTTATTTTGCTTCCATTCACTTTTATTGCGAATTTGAAAAAAATAATTCACTTATTACTTCACTAACTTTAAACATAGATAATTCATGGAAAGATACTTTGTTATTTGTGGCAAGTTTTATCAATGAACAAGATAAATTAAAGGTATTTATAAACTACTTTAAGAAAATTGATTTTATACTTTCATGTGAGTGTGTTGCGCAAGAAAAAGATAAACTTGATGAATCTTACATTGATGATTTTAGAAATGAAGCTTTGGAAAAAAGCACTTTAGATACTAATATTTCAAATAGAATTATTGCTGGTCTTATTTTAGGCAAGCTTGGTGATATTCGATTTAAAATTAGCCGAGGTATTGAAAAAGTTAATATTATAATTCCTCCATTAGAAAGAATCGAAGGTGATATTTACCAAGTTCATTATGTCAATAATAAAAAACTAAACATAGATACCATAAATGTTAATTCCTTTTTAATTGGTAAATATCCAATTACCAATCTCGAATATAGTAAATTTATTGAGGCAGGTGGTTATGATGATCAAAAATATTGGGAATCAGATATTGCAAAAGCATGGTTACATGGAGATTGGAAAGAATGGGTAAAAACAGAATGGCTTAATAAACATAAAATTTTACAAAAAAGAAAGTTGCTTTCATTATTTCTATTAATGAAAGGTACGACTACAATTTTTCAATCTTATAGTATTTATAAGATGACACATGCTAATGAAGATGAAATTATCAAAATGCTAGAGACAATCTATCAAAAAAGAGAAATTTACACAAGAGTTCCTCGGTTTTGGTATGACCCTGACTTTAATAACCCATCACAACCTGTTCTGGGTGTTTCATGGATAGAAGCAAATGCATACTGTAAATGGCTTTCAGTGCAATCTGGGAAAAAATTCAGACTACCCACGGAATGGGAATGGGAAATAGTAGCGAGAGGGAAAGCAGGTTTAAGATTCCCATATGGAAATGATTTTAATAAAAAATATTGTAATATTTATGATAGTGATGTTGCTAAATCTCCAACGCCTGTTGGTATTTTTCCAGAAGGCAACCCTCAAAATGTAAGTTGTTTTGATTTGTCAGGCAATGTTTTTGAATGGACAGATAGTTTTTATACTGAATCGGATAAAAAATATGTTCATGCAAATTCAGTAATCTCAATAGCTGACATATACAAAACGGTAAGTTGTAGAGGTGGTGCTTGGTCTCATATTCAAATAAGAGCAACAGGCTATTATAGGGGCAGAGGTAATGTGTTTACTAGAAATAACGATCTTGGTTTTCGAGTTTTGTGTGAAATTTAAAAATAAATAAAATGATCTTAAAAAACAAAGTAGTAGTGGTTACAGGCTCTTCGAGTGGTATTGGAAAGGCTGTAGCAGAAGCTTTTGCAAAAGAAGGAGCTAAAGTTGTAATTAATTCAAAATCCAATAAGGAAGGAGGTGATGCAGTTGCGAATGGAATAAATGCTTTAGGTGGTGATGCCTTTCATATTCAATCGGATTTAGGTAACTCGGACAATGTAGTCGAGTTTTTTAAAAGAATTGTAGCAAAGTATAATACTGTTGATATTTTGATAAACAATGCTGGTCGTACAATCCCTCAAAGTTTTGAAGCATTAGATAAACAACACTGGTTAGACACTATTGATGACAATTTAATGCCAACAATTCTTTGTTCAAAAGAAGCCGCCAGAATTATGAAATTAAAAAAACAAGGTGCTATTATAAACACATCTTCTATACGTGGGATTGACCATACTGGGAGAGAGGGTATTATGGCCTATTCTGCAGCAAAAGCTGCAATTAACAATTTTACAAGAACTTTAGCAAAAGAACTTGCTCCCTATATTACAGTAAATGCAGTTGCCCCTGGTTTTATTCATACGCCATATTTGGATAAATGTTCAGACGAAATTAAGCAGAATTGGCTTAAACTAATCCCAATAGATCGTTTTATTGAACCAGAAGAAATTGCTAATTCTTATATTTTTTTAGCATCATCTCCGTATATTACAGGCACAATTTTAATAGCAGATGGTGGTTTTACTTTAAAAATTGGTTAAAAAATAAAGACACATGATAACAGGTAAAAAAATACGTCTTAATAGAATATTTAATAACGGCAAAACCGTTATTGTTCCAATTGATGATAGCTTGATAAGTGGCCCAGAAAATGGTTTATTCAAAATTGAAGAAACTATTCAGCGAATTATTTTGGGTAAGCCTAATGGAATAATATGTTTTAAAGGTACTCTAAAAAATAATTATCATATCCTTGAAGGAACCTCTATTATATTAAATCTTACTGCAAGCACTTCACGTTCAACTCATACTCGCAAAGTATTAATTAGCAGTGTAGAAGAATCAATAGCTCTTGGTGCAGATGCTGTTTCGGTGCATGTAAATGTAAGTTCATGCTATGAATCTGAAATGTTGAAGATTTTAGGAGATATTTCACATGAATGTGAGATTTTAGGAATGCCATTAATGGCAATTATTTATCCAAGAACTGAAACCAATAATGCAGACAATAATTATTACGATTTAAAGAAAGAAAATCTTCAAGAATACACTTCCTTAGTCAAACATTCGGTGAGAATTGCTTGTGATTTAGGTGCTGATATTATTAAAACACAATTTACTGGTACAACCGAATCATTTAAAGACGTAATTGAAAGTTGTATGGGGAAACCCATAATAATTGCAGGGGGTGTTAAATTGTCAAAAAATGATGCTCTTAGGAATGCCGAAATGGCTATAGCTGCAGGTGCATCAGGTGTTTGTTTCGGTAGAAATACTTATAATAGATCAAATATTACTGGATTTATTGAAGAATTAAAAAAATGTGTTTATTGTATCTAAACTTCGAATAATCAACCTATGCAAAAAAAAACCTGCAATTATATAATGAATAGGTCTAGTATTATTGAATTAAAAAATGGACTGAATTCTATATATTGTCACGATGAGCTACTGTCATTAGTAGAAGTGAGTAATACTAAGATTCCATTGTTTCAAATAAAATGTTTAGATAAAGCAATAAGTATAATTCCTGTAAGTTCAAGTGCAATTTACATGAATGAAATTCCTGTAATAAATGAGGTTCCAATTAAAAGCCGAACTATTATCTCAACGAATGAACACCCAGAATCTATATTTTTCACTATTAATATTAATTCTGAGCTTGCAATTAATGATGAACAAGATATTTTAGTTCATTTTTTGGATTCTAATGAACTGCCATCTGGATCTGGATTTGATATATTGGATTTTTTGAAGAATGGTGCTGATAAATTGCAAATTGACGAATTTTTTTCAATTATAGCCCAAGTTGATGTGCCAGAAATTGACCAATAAATTTTAAATATAATATCATGGTAAAAAATACCTACCCACACAGCCAAGCACAATGTCAGGTCGCACAAGCCACCGCACAACCAAAACCTGCCATAGAGCTTGTCTGTTTTCCATCGCTGACTTTGCCGACACTAAAAAACTAAATCTTTTTAGGACAGAGAAAACAGAATGACTGAAATGAAAAAATATCTCAAACCATTGACAGACAAGAACGCCCAGTTGGTAACAAAGGCTAAAATCAAGCGGGCGAGCAGTGCTAATTTGAAAAGCAGTGCATCTAATAAACTTTTTCGCAGGTTGACAGTGAAGTGCTCCGAAATGCCCGCCAGCTTTTAGCCTCGATCGTTGGGCGTAATAGCAAGATGGCTTTACTGACAAATTAGATGATACACAAATTATTAAAAAGGAGGCTTTATGAGTTATAAGCGTATAATCATAACAGATTTTGGAGAACCAGAAGTTATGCAGTTAATTGAAGAAAA
>JAIPBH010000007.1 GCA_021739635.1 Flavobacteriaceae bacterium
AAGGAAAGCTTTCCATCGGTTTAACTACTTAAACCACTGATATACAACTACATATATCAGCCAACACAACTTCTTTGAAGTGCTAAAAAAAGCCCTATTTTACAGAGCCTTTTTATGCAATTTGCGGTCTGGACGGGACTCGAACCCGCGACCTCCGCCGTGACAGGGCGGCATTCTAACCAGCTGAACTACCAGACCGTTGCTTTATTGCGGTTGCAAATATACACGCCTTTTTTTATATGTCAAACGTTTTTTGCTATTTTTTAAATATTATTTTTTCTAAGCGAATTTCTGTCTTTCTATCATATAGGTAGTGAGGATGTTATTAAAATTATTGTTAATATCAGCCTCTTCATATTTAATCTTGTATTGAGCACATTTCAATTTTAAACTTTCAAAATAGTTATTCACAGCTTTACTGTAATTTTCCTTAATTGTATCAGCATATAAATTAATATACTCACCAGTTTCAACATCTACAAATTGTCGTGGTTTATTATCAAAATCAAAACTTAATTCTTTGTTTTTATCAAATACGTGGAATAATATGACTTCATGTTTATTGTACTTTAAATGACGAAGTGCTTCAAATAATTTTGCTTCTTCAACAGAAGATTGAAACATATCAGTAAAAAGGAAAATTAATGACCTTCTGTGAATTTTTTCAGCAATTTCGTGCAAATACTTATAAGTGTCTGTGCCCTTATTTAAAGGTCTTGAAATAACTACTTGACTAAGCTGATTTAATAACATTTGATGATGGCGTTCACTTCCTTTTTCTGGAGCATAATAATCATAAGTATCACTATAAATACTTAACCCAATGGCATCACGCTGTTTTTTTAAAATATGCATTAAGGAGGCTGCTGCAAGTGCAGAAAAAGCTATTTTATTAAGATGATCCAGATTAAAAGTATCTATTTTAGGATAATGCATAGAACTGCTATTATCTATAATGATGTGGCATCTTAAATTTGTTTCATCGTCATAACGTTTGGTGTATAACTTATCTGTTTTTGCAAATAACTTCCAATCTATATGCCTTGTACTTTCACCTTGATTATATATTTTATGTTCTGAAAATTCAGCAGAAAACCCATGAAAGGGACTTTTATGCATCCCTGCAATAAACCCTTCCACTACTTGTTTAGCTAATAGCTCAAGGTTTTTAAATCCGCTTACTTTATTAAGCTCTTGCTGAATATTCATTTTTTCAAACATTAGTCTATTTTGCTTCTAGAAACAAAATATATAACCATAAATAAATTAAAATTGGTATTTTCTCTTCTCTATACTCTCTTTTCTATATAATGCCGTCAACTATCCCATAGGCAACAGATTCTTCAGCTCCCATCCAATGGTCTCGGTTAAAATCTTTCATTACCTTATCAAATGATTGACCACAGTTATCTGCTAGTATTTTGGCACTTAACTCTTTGGTTATAATAATTTCTTTAGCAGTAATTTCAATATCACTGGCTTGACCACGAGCGCCTCCACTTGGTTGATGAATCATTACTCTGGCATGTGGTTGAATAAATCTTTTACCTTTTTGTCCGGCAGAAAGTATGATAGACCCCATTGACGCAGCAAAACCTGTACATATAGTTGAAACATGACTGTTTAATGACTTCATACAATCATAAATAGCAAAGCCTGACGTTACATAACCACCTGGACTGTTTATATATAATTGAATATCATTAGTTCCTATAGAATCTAAGTACATTAGTCTATCAATAACATGTTTTGCTGATTTATCATCAACTTGACCCCAAAGAAACACTTTACGTTGTTCTATAAATTTAGCATCAATAGCGTCTTGAATTTTTATTTTATCACTCATTACATTTAATTTTTAACTAAAATAAAAAAAGGTTTGCCATTACAGCAAACCTTTTTGTTTTCTTTTTCAATTACTTTTTATAAAAGTGCGTCAATTGCTTCTGTGTAAGCATTTTTGGGTGCTACACCAACTTGACGCCCTACTACTTCACCATTTTGAAAAACTAAAACAGTAGGTATGTTACGTACACCATATTTTGCAGCAAATTCTTGATTTGCATCAACATCTACCTTACCAACTATAGCTTTTCCAGCGTATTCTTCACTTATTTGTTCAATGATAGGTCCTACCATTCTACAAGGTCCGCACCATGCTGCCCAAAAATCAACCATTACAGGTTTATTGCTTTTCAAAACAGTTTCTTCAAAAGATGCATCTGTTATTTCTAATGCCATAATATTTAATTTAATTGTGTTTTAACTTCTAACTAATATACAAAATTAATCAAAAAATTCTCTAAAGTTTACAAGCTAGTAATTTGTTTTACTTATAACCTTATTGTTGCACTTTATTGTTGATGGATAAACTGACTTTTTTTAATTATCCAACGTAAATAAATAATGAAAAATCTATAAAAAAAGAGCGGCCATTGGGATTTGGCAGCTCTTTAAAAAAGATATGGGGCTACTTGTTAATGATATCTTTTTCTTCCTAATTCAATTTCTGTAACTGTACCATCTGGAGCTGTTTTGGTAGCAATATTATCACAAGTACCATCTCCATAATCTAGAATTGTAGTACCTTCAACCGTTGTATATTCTTTAATTCCACTAGCTATATATAAACATTCTGATGGTTTTACAAGTGGTGTTGTGATTTCAACACTAAAGGTAGCTCCACTAACGTCTGTATAAACACATGAACCTGTAATTGTTTTTTCATCATCAAAACAAGAATCTGTGTCTCCACCTGAAGTTATTTCAATTGTTCTTGTACCAACTTTTGAAAAAGTACCTTCATCTGTTTCAACAGAAATATTTACTGTACCTGTCATTTCTGGGTTTCCATTTTCATTGCTTGATGTGAATACATAAGTTTTTGTGCCATTTATGATGTAACCATTGATGCTTAAATTATCAATAGTGATGGTTCTTTCTGCATTGGTATCAGTAAGTGACCAAACTTTAGTGATGGTTCCGGTAATTATATTTCCATCATTGTCTAAACAATCTCCGGTAAATGTGATTGTTGCGGTTATTGTATTTTCATCTATTGAAACAAGGATATCTGCACAATCTCTAAAAAAACCTGAGCGTCCAAATTTACTTGTGCCATCAGTTTTTGAAGTAACATCTTTGTTGGTTAAGGATGCAGACATATCTACACCAAAAGAGCTTTCAGAATACAAAGAAATGTCATCTAAAACACTTTCTGCTTCTTCTATAACAGCTTCACTTGAAACAGCTATTTCACTTGTAATAGGTTCTGAAACTGTGTCGTCTTGGCAAGAAACAAAACCAAAAACGATTAATAAAAATAAAATTTTTAAAGTTTTCATGATATGGGATTTTATTATATGTTATTTACTGATATAACACGCAAAGAATAAAATCTCCTACCCTTAAAATGAAAAATTAATTTAATTTATAGTAAACTTGTTGATTTTCAAGTTCTTCTAATAACTCTTGTGATATTTTTATTTTTTTCTTTCTACTTGGCATGTTAAGTTTAATACTTTCGTCATGATCATAAACCACAAAATTTAATATTTGACTTCCTGGATGCATATTCAATAAGTCATTTAAAGCAATAATTTTATCGCTTTGAATCTCTTTAATATTTAGTTGTATTGATAATTTTTTTGCATAACTATCCATAACGTCATGCAATAACTGAAAATTATTAAATTGCAAACGAGGCTCTCCCATTTTTTGAGTATCCTTGTTCATCCACCCTTCTCTAATAAAGGCTTTAACAAATACAAAACTATTTTTTAATAAAAAATGTCTGAACTTGAGATATTCTTCTCCAAAAATGCGAAACTCAAAACTGTCTGTATAATCTTCAACAGTAAAAGTAGCCCATCCTTTTCCTTGTTTTGTAACCCTATGTTGTACATCTGTAACTACGCCTCCAAAAGTGAGTTCTTTATTTACACAAGCTTCTAAATCTTTAAACATTGCCAAGCTTGCATTACAAAATGTATTCATTTCGGTTTTAAAATCATCTAACGGATGGCCAGAAATATAAATTCCTACCACTTCTTTTTCTCTCGCTAACTTTTCCATAGTTCCCCAAGTTTCGCATGGTGGCACTTGTGGTTCTGCAATTTGAATATCACTAGCATCACCAAACAAACTCACCTGTGAGGAATTTTCATTTTCTTGATGCTTACTACCATATCTAATTGCTTTTTCTAAAAAAGTGATTCCGTCTCCTTCATCCTGAAAATATTGGGCTCTATGGGTTTCAGTAAAACAATCAAAACCTCCTGCTAAAGCTAAATTTTCAAACGCTTTTTTGTTAGCCGCTCTTAAATCTATCCGTTTTGCTAAATCAAAAATGGATTTATAATGTCCATTTTCTTTTCTGTTTTCAACAATCGTTTTTACAGCGCCATGACCAACACCTTTAACAGCACCCATACCAAAACGAACCGCGTTATCTTTGTTAACTGAAAATTTATAATAGGATTCATTAACATCTGGCCCAAGCACATTTAATTTCATGCGTTTACATTCTTCCATAAAAAACGTAACTTGTTTGATATCATTCATGTTATTTGAAAGTACTGCTGCCATATATTCTGCAGGATAATGTGCTTTTAAATAGGCTGTTTGATAAGCTATCCAAGCATAACAAGTAGAATGTGATTTATTGAAAGCGTAGCTGGCAAAAGCTTCCCAATCTTTCCAAATTTTTTCTAATTTATCTTTATCATGGCCTTTAGCTCCTGCTTGTTCAATAAATTTTGGTTTCATTTTATCTAAAACCGCAATTTGCTTTTTTCCCATAGCTTTTCTTAAAACATCGGCTTCACCTTTTGTGAAATCAGCCAATTTTTGAGAAAGGAGCATTACCTGTTCTTGATAAACCGTAATACCATAAGTGTCTTTTAAATATTCTTCCATGGCTGGAAGATCATAATCAATGGTTTCTTCACCATGTTTACGTTTAACAAAACTTGGTATGTATTCCATGGGTCCTGGACGATATAAAGCGTTCATAGCAATAAGGTCATCAAAAACCGATGGCTTTAAATCTTTTAAATGCTTTTGCATTCCAGGTGATTCGTATTGAAATACGCCTACTGTTTCTCCTTTTTGAAATAATTCATAGGTTTTATCATCATCTAAAGGAAAATTATCTGGGTCTAATAAAATGCCATGTTTAGCTTTTACAATCTTTACCGTATCCTTAATTAAGGTTAAGGTTTTTAATCCTAAGAAGTCCATTTTAAGTAATCCGGCTTCTTCAACCACAGAGTTGTCAAACTGAGTGACATATAAATCTGAATCTTTTGCAGTAGCTACCGGTACAAAATCTGTAATATCGCTTGGCGTAATAATAACACCACACGCATGAATTCCTGTATTTCTTAAAGACCCTTCTAATATTTTGGCTAAGTTTATAGTTTCGGCCTCTAAATCTTCTCCTTCAGAAATATTTAATAATTGATTGACTTTTTCTAAGTCTTCAGCTCTAAATGTGCTATTTAATTCTTTTTCACTTAAACCAAAAATCTTGTTCAGTTTAGACATGGTTGGAATTAATTTTGCAATCCTATCGGCATCAAACAAAGGTAAATCTAATACTCGAGCTGTATCGCGAATAGAAGATTTAGCAGCCATAGTACCATAAGTGATAATTTGTGCCACTTGATTGCTACCGTATTTTTTAATAACGTAATCCATAACCCGACCACGACCTTCATCATCAAAATCAATATCAATATCGGGCATGCTAATACGATCTGGATTTAAGAATCTCTCAAAAAGTAAATCATACTTTAACGGGTCAATATTAGTTATCCAAAGGCAATACGCTACTACTGAACCTGCTGCAGAACCACGACCTGGACCAACAGACACATCCATATTTCTGGCTTCTCGAATAAAATCTTCAACAATTAAAAAATAGCCCGGATATCCAGTTTTTTCAATAACTTCTAACTCAAAATCTAAGCGTTCTTTAATTTCAGGAGTTAAATCAGCATAGCGTTTCTCGGCTCCTTGATAGGTTAAATGACGTAAATAGGCATTTTCACCACGCTTTCCGCCATCAATTTTATCTTCTTCATTTACAAATTCTTTTGGAATATCAAATTTTGGAAGTAAAACTTCTCGAGATAATTGATAGTCTTCAATTTTATCAACTACTTCTTTAATATTTGAAATGGCTTGAGGCAAATCTTTAAACAAGCTTTTCATAGCTTCAGAAGACTTGAAAAAGTATTCCTTATTTGGCATGCCATAACGATACCCGCGACCTCTTCCTATAGGTGTTGCCTGCTTTTCACCATCTTTAACACACAATAAAATATCATGTGCATTAGCATCTTCTTGCTCGGCATAATAAGTATTATTCGTGGCAATAATTTTAATGTTGTGTTGTTCTGCCAACTTAATTAAAGTTGGATTTACGCGTTTTTCATCTTCTTGATTATGGCGCATAATTTCAACATATAAATCATCCTGAAACTGTTCTTTCCACCACAACAAAGCTTCTTCTGCCTGATTTTCTCCAATATTTAAAACCTTACTAGGCACTTCACCATATAAATTACCTGTAAGGACTATTAAATCATCTTTATATCTTTCAATTAATTTTCGGTCAATTCTTGGCACATAATAAAACCCATCTGTATAAGCAATAGATGATAATTTTGCTAAACTATGATAACCTTTTTTGTTTTTTGCAAGCAGGACTATTTGATAGCCATTATCTTTCCTAGACTTATCTAAATGATTGTCACAAACAAAAAACTCACAACCTAAAATGGGTTTAATTTCATTTAGAGTTGGCAATTCTCCTTTTGCAATGGCCTCTTCATTTTTGGCCTTTACTGCTTTATTATGAAACGTTACTTCTTTTACAAAATGAAAAGCACCCATCATGTTTCCGTGATCGGTTAATGCTACTGCAGGCATATTATATTTTGCTGCTGAAGCCACTAATTTTTTAATACTTATGGTAGATTGTAAAATGGAAAATTGCGAATGATTGTGAAGATGAACAAAATCAACATCTGCCAATTCTGCAATGTTTTCTTTAATCTCTTGTGATGAGATTGTTGTTGAAACAGATTTTTTTAATTGCTCCCTAATTTTTGCACTTTCATTTTTTAGGTTGATATGTTTTAAACCTAAAAGTTGAATTTCTGTTGGATTGTACTCGTTGAATTCTTTAAAATAATCTGGCTTAACATCTAATTGCTCTTTTGTAAATTCACTCAAACGAATCAATTCAAAAAAGCATCGTGTTGTAGCCTCCACATCGGCGGTTGCATTATGAGCTTCAACAAAGCGTTCATTAAACAAAAACTCATGCAATTCTGAAAGTGTAGGCAATTTAAATTTACCATATCGTCCACCAGGGATTTGACATAAAGCAGCTGTATGTTCTGTACAGGTATCTAAAACTGGTAATTGTTGCAATACATTATCTAGCCCTTCTCTGAAAAATTCAGCACCCATAATGTTTAAGTCAAACTTGACGTTTTGACCAACAATAAATTTAGTCTTACTTAAAGCTTCATTAAATTTTTGTAAAACCTCAATTAATGGGATACCTTGTTCTTGAGCCAACTCTGTAGAAATACCATGAATTTTCTCTGCATCAAAAGGAATATTAAACCCTTCTGGTTTAACCAAATAATCTTGGTGCTCTATACAATTACCAAAAGCATCATGCAATTGCCATGCTATTTGTATGCATCTTGGCCAGTTGTTTGAATCACTAATAGGTGCATCCCAACGTTTTGGCAAACCTGTAGTTTCAGTATCAAAAATTAAATACATAGAGTTATTTTTCACAATAAATAAGCGTGTTAAAAATACTAATTATTACCTATTTATACGGGTTAAATTATAATCACTTATAAACAAAAAAAAGTGCTTAAAATCACACTTTAAAGTTTTTTCAAAATAAAATCATATATGACAAAAATCATATTTTGAGTAACATTTGTTACATAATTTTACACCAAGATTTTAAATAAAATATCAAAATACAGTTATTATGAAAAATTTCAAATTAATAATAAACTTGGTTATCGTTGTATCCAGTTTAATGTTTTTCCAATGTACCAGTGAGTATACACCCATAGTAGGACCAGCTGGAGCAGATGGTGTTGATGGTGTTGACGGTGTTGATGGCGTGGATGCCTCAGCAGCGGCTTGTATTACATGTCACTCTTCTACACATCGCAACCCAATAATTAATGCTTATGCCACTTCTGGACATGGTTCTGGTGGTTCATGGGCTAGAGGCACAAGTGCAGATTGCGCACAATGTCACAACAATGAAGGTTATATTGATTACTTATCTGGTAATTTTTATGCTATTGATGGAACTACAGGCGATTATGCTACTCATCCTGTTACAGGTGAATTAATTCCTTCTGCAAATCCAAACGGATACGCTGTGTCTAATCCTATTAATTGTACAGGTTGTCATACCGCTCACAGATCATTTGATTTTGAAAATGATGGTAACGATTATGCTCTAAGAAATATTGATCCTGTTAAACTAGACTTAGACCCAACCATTACCATTGACTTTGCAAATAGCGCAGATGCACTAGGATTAAGTAATGCTTGTATTACATGTCACCAACCAAGAACTAGTTATCCTATTCCTGTTGGAACAGCAGATATAACTATTACTAGTTCTAGATACGGACCACACCATGGCCCACAAAGTACCATGTTAGAAGGTATTATGGGTGCTAATATAGCTGGATCTACCGGTTATCCTGGAGTTGCTAGTTCTACACACAGAACTGGTTCTTCATGCGTTGCATGTCATATGGGAGAATCTACAGTGGCTACCGAAGGTGGACATACTTGGATTCCTTCTCCTGATGCTTGTGTAACTTGCCATACCAATGGAGCTCCTACAGAAGTTGCAGGTTTTGCACAAGACTTTTCAACATTACATGATTTATTAGTGGCCAAAGGGTATATATCTGCAACTGGTAGTGTACTAGGTGCAAGCGGATCAAACGCTAGTGGAACAAACCCACTTGTTGTTCCAATAAAAGATGCGCAAGCTATTTGGAATTACAAAACTTTAGAAGAAGATAAAAGTAACGGTGTACACAATCCAACGTATGCTAAAGCTTTACTTAAAAACTCTATTGAAGCCCTACAAGATTAATAGCTAGATATTTTATATAGCTCAGGAGATAAAAATCACTCCTGAGCTATTAATAATGTCATGCTGTTTTTTAAAAATAGCTAACAAAAATTTCTAATTGACATTTTTGTTAAAAGTTAAAAATTAAAATAAAACAAAATGAAAAAACTATTAAAAATAGTTCTCGTTAGCAGTATAACTTTGTTGTTTTTTTCATGTTATTATGATGAATTCCCTGAAGAAGTTGCCGTGGTGATACCAGAAAATCAAGTAGTTTCATTTGCAGATGATATTGCACCTATTTTTGTAACATACAACTGTACGGAATGTCATAATGCAACTGGACAAAGTCCAAACTTAACTGCTAGCAGCCAATACACATCTTTGGTACCATCATATGTTATCGCAGGAAACAGCAATAGTAGTGACCTCTACACCATGCTAGCCATTAATGATCATAGAAATGTAGATGCAGAATCTTTGGCGCTGATAAAAAAATGGATAGATGATGGCGCTGAGAATAACTAACCTTAAAGACGTTACAAATGAAAAATTATAAAATATTACTGTTTACTTTCTTAATGGCTCCAATATTTTGCTTTTCACAAGAAAAAGCAAAGGATTCAATTGAAGAAAAACCAGAACGTCCAGCGTTTGAAAGTTCTAGCATCATTGACAACCAAACCAATGTTCTTTTCCAAAAAAACACTTTAGAAGTGATGATGCAACATAGATTTGGATTGATTGATGAAGAAAACTCATTATTGGGAATTTACGGAGCCAATTCAAATATTAGAATAGGCTTATCATATGCTTTTTTAGATTGGGTAACCGTAGGTTATGGCATTACTAAAAAAAATAGGGTTAGCGATTTTAGCTTAAAAGTAGGCATTTTACAACAAACAAGATCTGGAAGCACACCTTTAAGTGCTACCTATTACGGAAACGTAGGCATAGATGGCCGTTCTGGAGATTCAAATGATGGTCTTTTTATTACAAAACAAGACAGATACTCATATTTCCATCAATTAATTATTGCTCGTAGATTTAGCCCAAAAGTATCATTACAAATTGCCCCTAGTTTTTCTCATTACAATGCAGTAGATTTTGGGTATGAAAACGATAGATTTTCAGTTGCTTTTGGAGGACGCATAAAAATAAGCCCACAAACATCCATTATATTTGATTACAGTCAGCCGATAACAAGCTTTGAAGATGATGCTACAACCGGTTTAAGCTATAACAATCCTGGAATTAGTTTAGGTGCAGAGTTTGCAACGTCTGCCCATGCATTTCAAATATTTATTACAAACTATAGCGGTATTGTACCACAACAAAACTATATGAGAAATACCAACGATTTCTTTGATAAAGGAATATTAATTGGATTTAATATTACAAGAGTTTATAATTTTTAGTAAATTTTTCTTAACTTTAGCAGTATAACATATAAAAAACCATTAATATGTTATACTGTTTTTTTTTAAGCATCATTTTTTTTACCTTAAAATAAATATATGTCAAACCCTTTAAAAAAAGATAAAAAATTATCCAGAAGGAGCTTCTTCCCTTTTTTAGGGACTTCTTTTCTTCTTCCCTTTTTAGGATTTGGCGAATCTTCAGCAAAAAAAACCATAGACAAAAGTGCTAATGATGATTATGTAACATTGTTAAAACCAGACGGCACTATTGTAAAAGTAAAAGCAAACTCTTTAAAAAATTCAAGAGTCATTAATAAAAATATCTCAAATTCCTCATTTCTTAAGTGGCTAGATAAAAAAGTTTAATCAATACTAACACATACATTCACTATGGAAAATAACAGTAAAAATAATAGGCGTTATTTTCTTGATAATGGGTTAAAACTTGGATTGGCAGCAATAATTGGTGGAATAGGATTTTCAAAAATAGCTTCAAAACTATACGGAAAGCAAGACAACAATTCTAACAATAAAATAGAATTGATGACTACCGATGGAACCATTGTTGAAGTTGATGCCTCAGAAGTTGTTGAAGTAACCCATTCTCAAGATCATGAAACCAAATACAATCTTCGAGAAGGTATGCCCAACAGAAAATTTGTAATGGTTATAGATTTGGCTAAATGTAAAAATGCCTTAAAATGCCAATCTGCCTGCAACAAACACCATTACATAACAGGAGAACATGCTTGGTTAAAAGTTTATAAGATGCAGGAAGAGGAAGACACAGCTCCATATTGGATGCCAACTACCTGCATGCATTGTGATCATCCAGCCTGCGTTACTGTTTGCCCTGTTGATGCTACTTTTAAAAGAAGAGATGGCTTGGTGTTAATTGACAATGAACGTTGTATTGGATGCCGTTTTTGCATGGCAGCTTGCCCATACTCAACCCGAGTGTTTAATTGGAGTGAACCTGATTATGGAGAATCAAGTGAAATAGTAATGCATATGAACATGGCCCATGAACCTAAAAATTCTATTGAATTTGCTGGCATGCCAAGTAAAGTAGGCACTGTAGATAAATGTGATTTTTGCCCGCATGCAATTAAAGAAAATGAATTGCCACATTGCGTAACCGCTTGTCCTAATGGAGTGTTTTATTTTGGTGATAAATATGAAGATACGGTTACTAATGGTGACGAAACTCTACAATTAAGCAAACTCTTAAAAGATAAGAGTGGTTACAGGCTCATGGAAGGATTAGGCACAAAACCAAGTGTATATTATCTGCCACCTGTAAATAGATTGGTTGATTTTAAAGATGGATTGGATGATTTTAGAAATTTTAATTCTGTAGAAAAAATTAATTAATTTATGGAAATTTCTAATAAACTAATCAACGACTTAGCTCCAACTAAGTTTGGAAAAAGAGGTGTTATTTGGACCATCTCATTAATTATAATCAGTATTGCAGGTATAATTGCCTATATAGATCAAGTCGTTAAAGGGCAAGTAGTCACCAATATGAATGACTATGCCTTATGGGGCATTTATATTTCAAACTTTGTTTTTTTTGTAGCTACGAGTTTTGTTGGAGCTGTCACTGTCGCCGTTTTAAGACTGACCAACAATGCATGGAGAACCCCTATTGTTAGAATAGCAGAGATTATTTCAGTAGCATCCATAATCATGGCAGGATTAACCATTATGATTGATATGGGTAGACCAGACAGGTTATTGTACCTTTTTATTCATGGTAGAATGCAATCACCCATCATTTGGGATGTTATCATTATTCCAACCTACATTGTTATTTGTTTGTTACTCCTTTATTTTCCATTATTACCAGATTTGGCCATACTCAAAAACCATTTTAGTAAAACAAATCCAAAACTAAGTAAATGGTACGGGATACTTTCCTTGAATTGGTCAGGCAGCGAAAAACAAAAATCCATCCAACTAAAGTCCATTCAAATTATTGCCATTCTAATTATTCCTGCTGGATTTGTTTTACAAACGGTTGACGCCTGGTTGTTTTCGACATTATTTAGAGTTGGTTGGGATAGCACCAATATGGGTGCTTACTTTATATCTGGAGCCTCTGTTGCTGGTGTTGGTGCTTTGGTAACCGTTATGTATGTTATTAGAAGAGCTAATAAATTGGAAGCCTATATTACAGATTATCATTTTGATAAACTAGGTAAGTTTTTAGTGCTAACCTGTTTAATATATTTATATTTCAACATTAATGAATACGTTATCCCTGAGTTTACTTCAAAAAAAGAAGAAATAACGCATTTAAATCATTTATATTCTGGTCAATATGCCCCTTTATTTTGGTTTGTAATTATTGGTGGACTCATTATTCCAATCATCGTTCTATTATTTAAAAAAGGAAGAAAACCACTTCCTATGTTTTATGTAGGCATGCTAGTAGTTATAGGATCTTGGTGGAAACGCTTTTTAATTGTAACACCTACGCTATTACAACCTTTTTTACCCATTCAAGGTGTACCGGAATCTTGGCACCATTATTTTCCAAGCTTTCATGAGTGGATTATTACATTCGCTACATTGGCCATGGCGCTTTTAATTATTACATTTTTGGTAAGATACTTGCCTATTGTTCCTATACAAAGAACGGCAGATGAGCAAGAAGAAACTGAAATCAATAAGTCTGTAATCAGCAAAACAGTAACGCCATGAAGCATATAATTAAGATTCGGTATATCATATATTTATCAATAGCATTAATGTTTATTGCCTTTGGTTTTCAAAAAAATTATGCTCAATCTAAAAATACAGTAAGATTAAAAGCAGATTATTTTAAAATTATAAATGGAGACATTTATTTTGATATTAAAGCAAGTTCAAAGATTGATAAACAAACGGTAGACGTTTCAAATATTGAAATTTTAATATCAAATATTATTAAAGATGATGAAGAAATTGAGATTGGAACCGTAACAACCAATATGAATGGTGAAGGTAGGTTTACATTAAAAAGTTTAAGTTTAATACAACCAGATTCTACAAACACCTATAATATTAATTTCGCGTTTAAGGGAAATACAGATTTTAAAAAAGCCTCAAAAACCATAAGCTTTAAAGACGCAAATATAGAAGCAGAATTAATTGAAAAAGATAGCCTTAACTTTATTAAAGCAACTTTATTTGATGCTAGTTCTAATAAACCATTAACTGATAGATTACTAACCGTTCAACTACAAAGATTATTTAAACCATTAAGAGTTGGCTCTGAATTTAATTCCACAGATGAGAGTGGCACTATTATTGTACCTATAAAAGAACGTTTACCAGGTGTAGACAGAATTTTAGTTTTTGAAGTCGTTCTAAAAGATAGTGAAGATTATGGAACCGTAAAATCAATTATTAAAGCTCCTATTGGAATTCCCATTGTTGACGAATCAACTTTTGATGAAAGAACCATGTGGTCTCCAAGAAACAAAACACCTTATTTATTGCTTATTTTCCCAAACTTGCTAATTTTGGCACTATGGGGTTTAATAATTTATTTAATCATTAACCTATATAAAATTTCGAAATCTAAATTAAAAAACCATGAAAACAGTTAAAATTTTTACCATTTTAGGAATAGTTTCTTTTGTATTCTTTTCATTTACAAGCATTATGCAAGACAAATGGGTTGTTCCTGCAAAATATCAAAGCATGAAAAACCCAACAGACCCAAAAGCAGATGTTGCCATAGGAAAATCTTTATACGATAAACACTGTAAATCTTGTCACGGCAAAGAAGGTTATGGCGATGGGCCAAAAGCAGATGGACTTAAAGGAGACTTAGGGGATTTTTCTTCAGCAGAATTCCAAAAACAATCTGACGGTGCCTTATTTTATAAAACCACATTTGGAAGAGATGATATGCCTGAGTATAGCAAAAAAGTACCATCAGATGAAGACAGATGGCTTATTGTTAACTATATGAGAACATTAAAAGAGTAATTTTTTTTAATATATTTTCTTAAAACCCGAACAAAATTTGTTCGGGTTTTTTTGTTACAAAAATCCATAAAACCTTAAAAAGCTTCATTGTGTAACATTAGTTACAAAATATGATTTTAATCATATGTTTTTTAAATGCCATCCTCTAATTTTGACTAAAATAATAACATATTAATATATGTTTCTCTAATATTATGGCAAATAAAAAAACAGAAGAAGGCAGTAATAACAGACGTAATTTTTTACGTTTAGGTTTAATGTCAAGCGTAAGTGCTGTTGCTGGGGCGACTTTAATATCCAATTTAACAGCAGATGAAGTTGAACCTTCAGGAGAAAAAATTAGAGTACTTACACCAGATGGTAAAATGGTTGAAGTTGATGCTAAAAGCATAAATAAATATCCTGAAGCTGTAATTACACCAACAGAGTCTAGAAAAGGCATTCCAGACAAAAAATTTGTAATGGTTATTGACTTGGCCAAATGTAAAAATGCAAGAAAATGCGTTGAAGGCTGCCAAAAAGCTCACAAGCTTGATGATCATGAAGAGTTTATGAAAGTTCAACTTATTCAAAATAATGAAGAAGGATCTCCATATTGGTTTCCAAAACCATGTTTCCATTGTGATGAGCCTCCTTGTGTAACAGTTTGTCCAACTGGTGCTACTTTTAAAAGAGAAGACGGCATAGTATTAATTGATAACGAACGTTGTATAGGTTGCAAATTTTGTATTACTAGTTGCCCTTATTCTGCAAGACAGTTCAATTGGGGTCATAAAGAAAAATTTGAAGATAAATCTCAACCATATTCACCAGAAACACAAGTTCCTGCTGCTGAAGGTACTGTTATGAAATGCGATTTTTGTCCAGATATGCTAAGACAAGGAAAATTACCACATTGCGCAACAGCTTGCCCTATGGGAGTTATTTATTTTGGTGATAAAAATGAAGATATTGTTACCAATGGCTCTGAGACCGTAAGTTTTTCACAACTTATTAAAGACAGAGGTGGCTACAGACATTTAGAGCATTTAGGCACCAAACCTAACGTGTATTATTTACCAGCTGTAAACAGACAATTCCCAGTAGAACGGGGCTTTGATGTTGATGAGGAAATTATAGAACGCTATAAAGATGTTCCCTTCGTTAAGGAACTTAAAGAACAGGGAAAACTTTAACTTAAAATCTTAGATTATGGACATTATAAAAAGAAAAAGTGAATTAGTTAATGAGTTTTCTCCTATGTTGGAAAAATCTACTAAAACTTCCAAAATTTGGGTTTCATTTTTAATACTCGTCATATTAATAGGCCTAGTTGCCTTCATTATTCAAGTGGTAAATGGTCATATTGTAACAGGCATGAGAGATAATGTAGTATGGGGAATTTATATCATTAATTTTATATTCTTTGTATGCCTTAGTTATTCCGGAGCATTTATCTCTGGAATATTACACTTTTTTAAATCCCCTTGGAAAAATTCTGTTTCAAGAATTGTTGAAATTATTACCGTACTCTCATTAATCATAGGCCCTATTTTTATTCTATTGTGTATTGGTAGGTTAGATAGATTGTATTTCTTATTTCTGTATCCTAGAATTCAATCGCCTATTACTTGGGATATTATAGCTATTATGACCGATTTATTGGGTTGTTTCATTTATCTATATCTTACATTCATTCCAGATTTTGCCATGTTGAGAGATAATAGTGAAAACGCCCCTAAATGGAGGCAAAAAATGTATAAAATATTAGCCATTAAATATTACGATACGCCAACACAAAGAGAAGCCTTACATAAAATAACCAGAACTATGTCTGTCATGGTTATTGCATTGGCCATTGTTGCGTATTCTGTTTTAGCATGGATATTTAGTTTAACCGTACAACCTGGATGGAACAGTTCCATATTTGCGCCATACTTTATTATTGCTGGATTATATTCTGGAGTTAGTGTTATTATCATTGCTATGTATTTAATTCGCAAGTTTTATCATTTAGACCACTATATTAGAAAAGTTCATTTTATGGGAGCTGGTGTTATTCTCCTCATTATTTCAATATTATTTGGATATTTTACTTTTAGTGAATATTTCTCAAGATGGTTTAGCCATAAAATTGAAGACACTAAACTTTTAGACACACTATTCAACAGATATTTCTGGTACTTTATTTTCGCCAATTATATTGGTGTTTTGGTTCCTGTTTTTATTCTATTCTTTAAAAAATTTAGAACCATAAAATCCATAACATTTGCCGCAGTCATAGCTATTTTAGGTTTGTATGTAAATAGATACCTTATTGTTGTTCCTACTTTAGAAACACCTTATTTACCAATTCAAGACACAAGGCCAGAATATATTCATTATACAGCAACTTGGATTGAATGGGCTTTAAGCTTTGCAGGTATTGCAGCATTCATCTTGTTCTTCATTTTAATTATGAGATTGGTACCTATCATTCCAATGTCTGGAATTATTGATTATGAAAGAGAGCAAAAAAGAAAACCTCATGCATCCAATAATCATTAGAAATTATGAAAACTAAAATATTTCAATATTTATTTATATTTACCGCTCTAGCCTTTGTAAATCCTAATAGTTTTGCTCAAGAAACAAATCTGAAAAACTACAAAATACGCTTTGGTTTAAGCACCACAAAACAAGCCGATAATTCGCGCATTTTAGAAGCAAGCTATGTAGCAGCCAATAAAAAAGACCGAAAAGATAGAGTTCCAATTTATGATGCCAACATTAACTTTTATAATGTATTTGCAGATGAAGAAGTGCTTTTAGGAACTGCTAAAACAGATCAAGAAGGTATTGCACAATTAATTGTACCTGCCAATCAATCATATACCACAAATGAAGAAGGCTATATTAATTTTAAAGCTGTTTTTGATGGTACCGATGGATTAGATTATGAAGAAGCTGAAGTTGCCGTTAAAGATGTGTTTCTAGAATTAAATTTAGAAGATATTGATAGCGTTAAAACAGTTATTTTAAATGCCTATACCTTAGATAGTTTACAAACTAAAATACCACTTGAAGAAACCGAAATTATATTTTCTGTAGGTGGCATGCTTTCAAAAATGCCTATTAAGCAAGATAATATTTCGGAAGGACGTTTTGAATTTGAATTTCCAGAACATATTTCAGGCGATAAAAATGGCAACATTGATGTTTTTGCCTCAATTATTGATAATGATGAGTACGGAAATGTTATTCAGAAAAAAAATATTGCTTGGGGAATAAACAAAAATATTATTACAGAAAGTAATCAGCTTTGGTCTGATGTTGCACCCATTTGGATGTATGTTGTACTATCCATTTTATTAATTGGTGTTTGGGCAAATTATGCCTACAGCATTAAAAACTTATTTAATATTAAAAAAGAAGGAAAAGAATTAGAATTAAAATCAGAAAATGAAAACTAAATTTAACATGAAAACAGTAAAATTATTAATGATCGTTGGAGTTATAAGCATTAGCCTTTTAGCATTCACAAAAGTAGAACAAGAAAAATGGGTGGTACCTGCAAAATATCAAAGCATGAAAAACCCAACAAACCCAAAAGCAGATGTTGCCATAGGCAAATCTTTATATGATAAACACTGCAAATCTTGCCACGGTAAAGAAGGTTATGGCGATGGCCCAAAAGCAGATGGCCTTAAAGGAGATTTAGGAGATTTTTCTTCAGCAGAATTCCAAAAACAATCTGACGGTGCCTTATTTTATAAAACCACATTTGGAAGAGATGATATGCCTGAATATAGTAAAAAAGTACCATCAGATGAAGACAGATGGCTTATTGTTAACTATATGAGAACATTAAAAGAGTAATATCTTTTTATAAATATATTTTTTAAAACCGAACAAATTTTGTTCGGTTTTTTTGTTTAAAAATCAATAAAATTTTAAAAAACATCATTATGTAACATATGTTACAAAATATGATAAATGTCATTATCTATCTAAGCTTCTGTGCCTACCTTTGACAATATATCTATTAGTTATATAATTTTTTAAAGCCTTTAGAGTTAAGCTAATTATGAATAAAACATTGCGCTATATAAGTGTTTCCCATAAAACGGCAAATACTGAACAACGAGAAAAATTTCATATTTCAGAAGAAGAAAAACAACAATTAACCCAGCTTGTTTGTGATACTTTTACAGATATTTCTGGTCTGTTTATTTTAGCAACTTGTAATAGAACTGAACTTTATTTTGAATCAATTTCTACAACAGCAGAGACTTTAATAGATTATTTAATTGAGTTTAAATCCATAAAAAACTCAAAAACTGAAAAAGAATTATTTCGTACAAGTGATAGCACAGAAACTTCCATAAAACATTTATTAGAAGTTTCGTCAGGTTTAGAATCGCTCGTTTTTGGTGATGCCGAAATTATTTCACAAATAAAAAAAGCACATCAGTTTTCAATGGCGCATCAATTACAAGGCTCTTTGCTAGAACGCGCTTTACAAGCAGTTTTTAAAACTCACAAACGCATCAGTAATGAAACAGATTTTAGAGATGGAACCACTTCTGTAGCTTATAAATCATTAAAAGTAATAAGACAAACATTTGACAGAGATTCTGTTAAATCTAAAAAAATATTGTTTATTGGTGCTGGTGATATTGTAAAACAATTGTTTAAGTATAATTCAAAATTTAATTTCAACAATATATATATTGGAAATCGTAGCTTAGAAAAAGCTATCATTTTAGCTCAAAGCAATCAAAGCAAAACCTATCCTTGGGAACATATAATTAGTAATAATTTTGATGATTTTGATGTGATTATTAGTGCCGCAAGCAATTGCCAAAATTTAATTAAAGACGGTGTTTCTACAAATAAAAAAGTATTGCTAATTGATTTAGCGGTTCCATGTAACATTGACAAAAAACTAGCTAACAGAAACACTATTGTTTTCCATGATTTAGACTCAATTTCTGTGGAACTTGAAGAAACCAAAGAACACAGATTAGCAGCAACAAATGAAGTAAATTGTATCATTTCTGAAGAAATAAATTCATATAATGAATGGCTTCAAGGAACTTCATTAAGAGCCCTTTTGGCAGAGTTTAAAATAACTATAAGCATTAAGGTTAAAACTCGTTTAGAACCTACTATTGAAGACTCTCAAATAACCGAACTTACCAATCAAGTGATGAAAAAAATAATGATTAAAAATCAAATTTCAATTTCATCAGAAGACATAGATAATTTAATTTCAGCTGAACTTTCAATGTTAAATATTTAATTACAAAATCAGTCACTGAAATTATTTCAACAAAAATAGTTTAAAATATCATACTTTTAAGACATTAAATATTTCTTGATATGAATTTTAAACTATTTTTTTTATGCCTTATGATAAGTTTGTATAATAGCAAAGCGCAAACAATACCAATGTACATTGGAACCTATACCGATGGCAATAGTGAAGGCATTTACAGAATGCAATTTAATTTAAAAACAGGCGAACTTAGCAGTTTACAATTTGCAGCTGCTTCAGAAAACCCTTCGTTTATTGCCTATTCAAGAAATAAAAGACACTTATATGCCGTAAACGAAAGTAGCGGAACGGTTTCTTCATTTAAAATTCAAGAAAATGGTTTGCTAAAATTTTTAAATAAAGTAAGTAGTAACGGCGATTGGCCTTGTCATATCTCTATAAATAAATTGGGAAATAAAGCGGTTGTATCAAATTATGGTGGTGGCTCTGTTTCTATTTACAACATTTCAAGAGATGGAAAACTTAATGAAGCCTCACAAATTTTTCAGTACAATACCTCCGATAGAAAATCACATGCCCATTCAGCGCAATTTTTTAACGACGCCCTTTTTGTGTCAGATTTAGGCATGAATGCTGTTTATCGATACCAATTGAAAAATAATGATTATGAATTGTATTCATCCAACATCATTCCAATGTCTGGAAATCCAGGTCCACGACATTTTGCATTAACTAAAAATGGTCAATTTATATACATTATTAATGAATATGGAAGCTCAGTAACTTCAGTAAAAAAAACAGAAAATGGGTTTGAACAAATTGATTATGATGCTACGTTAGATGAAAACTATAAAGGAGAAAATTCTTGTGCCGATATTCATTTATCTAAAAATGAACACTTTTTATATGCTTCCAATAGAGGCGAAAACACCATAGCTGTATTTAAAAGAAATCTACATGACGGTACCATTGAAAAAACTCAAACTATCTCTGTTCAAGGTGATTGGCCAAGAAATTTTACAATAGACCCAACTGGAAATTTCATATTGGTTGCCAATCAAAAAAGTGATACTATTTCTGTTTTTAAAATTAACCCTAAAACAGGAATGCTATCATTTTTAAATTCAGTTATGGCTCCAACGCCAGTATGTTTACTGTTCTAAAAACCATGCTTTTGCAATATTAAATTCGTTAAAAATAATGTATTGCAAATAAAAAAAATATAGTATCTTTGCACACTCATTAATAACCGAGGTCGAGAACCTCAAATAATTAATCATTATGCCAGTAAAAATTAGATTACAAAGACACGGTAAAAAAGGGAAACCTTTTTATTGGATCGTTGCAGCTGATGCGCGTTCAAAAAGAGATGGTAAATACTTAGAAAAATTAGGTATTTACAATCCAAACACAAACCCAGCAACTGTTGAATTAAACGTTGATGGCGCTGTAACATGGTTACAAAATGGTGCTCAACCAACTGATACTGCAAGAGCAATTTTATCTTACAAAGGAGCTTTACTAAAAAACCATCTTGCTGGTGGTGTTAGAAAAGGTGCTTTAACTGAAGATCAAGCTGAAGCAAAATTCAATGCTTGGTTAGAAGAAAAAGGGTCTAAAGTTGTTGCTAAAACAGACGGTTTAGCTAAAGCACAAGCTGATGCTAAAGCTAAAGCTTTAGAAGCAGAAAAAGCAGTCAATGAAGCAAGAGCTGCTGCAGCTGTTGCTGAAGAAACTGTAGAAGAAGTTGCAGAAGTTGCGGCTGAAGAAACTACTGAAGACGTTGTTGAAGAAACTGCAGAAGCCGCAGTTGAAGAAGCTACTGAAACAAAAGACGAAGAATAAAAATAATATTTTTTATACTTTTAAACTCCGATAGCTTTATCGGAGTTTTTTATTTCAAAAATCATGAGATATCCAATAGTAAATCTGATAATCCTTTCTGAATTTTTGCAAAGACATTCCGTCTCAACTCAAAAACATTAAATTCTAATACATGAACATTGAAGATTGCTTTTATTTAGGAAAAATAGTGAGAAAGTATAGCTTTAATGGTGAACTACTCATTAAACTAGACACCGATCAGCCAGAACTATATGAAAACTTAGAGGCTGTTTTTATTAATTACAGAAACACATTTATGCCTTTTTTTATTGAAAGTTCACAATTTCATAAATCTGATTTATTACGTGTGCAATTTGAAGATGTTACCACAGAAGCTGAAGCCGATTCATTATTAAAAAGCAACGTGTATTTACCTCTTGAATTTTTACCAAAACTAGAAGGTAATAAGTTCTATTTTCATGAAGTTATTGGGTTTAATATGGATGATGTAAACTATGGATATGTTGGAACTATTATAAGCATAAATGATTCAACTGCACAGGCATTATTTGAAGTTGAAAAAGATGGAAAAGAAATTCTAATTCCTTTAAATGATGCATTTATTGTAAAAGTTGACAGAACTAAAAAAACCTTACTTGTAAATACTCCTGAAGGATTAATTGATTTATACCTTTAATTTTGAAACCCTTTAAATTCAAACAATTTAAAGTAGAGCAAGACAAATGTGCCATGAAAATTGGTACCGATAGTGTTTTGCTTGGCGCTTGGACCTCTGTTAATCACAATCCATTTAATGTACTTGATATTGGTGCAGGTACAGGCATTTTAAGTTTAATGATTGCTCAAAGAAGCCATGCCCAGCAAATTGAAGCCATTGAAATTGATGATGATGCTTATGAACAATGTGTGGATAACTTTGAAAATTCACCTTGGAATGACAAACTTTTTTGCTTTCATGCCTCTATACTTGAATATATTGAAGCTGTAAATGAAAAGTTTGACCTCATCATTTGCAATCCACCATTTTATTCAGAAGATTATAAAACACCTGACAAAGCTAGAAATTTAGCACGTTTTAGTGATGCCATGCCATTAGAGCATATAATTTTTGCCGTTATCTATTTTCTATCAAAAAAAGGAAAGTTTTCCATTGTGGCACCTTTTAAAGAAGAAAAAAACATTATTGAAGAAGCGAGTCTTATTAATCTCTATCCAAATCGCATTCTTAGAGTAAAAGGCAATCCAAATTCAGAAATTAAACGAAGCCTTATTGAGTTTTCTTTCAGCGAAAGCGATATAAAAACAAGTGAACTTATTATTGAAAACGAAAGACATCAGTACACTCAAGACTATATAAGTTTGACCAAAGATTTTTATTTGAAAATGTAACTTAATATTGTTACTCGCAAACGTTTTAGTTACTTTTGTATTTCAATAAAAACTCACTTATGAAGCCAGATTTATTTGAAGCTCCTGATTATTATAATTTAGATGATCTTTTAACCGAAGAACATAAATTAGTACGAGATGCCGCCAGAGAATGGGTAAAACGCGAGGTTTCACCTATTATAGAAGATTATGCGCAACGAGCAGAATTTCCTAAGCAAATAATTAAAGGATTGGCTGATATTGGTGCTTTTGGCCCTTATATTCCTATGGAATATGGTGGTGCTGGTTTAGACCAAATGTCATACGGATTAATCATGCAGGAAATTGAACGTGGCGATTCTGGTGTTAGAAGTACGGCTTCTGTACAATCATCACTAGTTATGTATCCTATATGGAAATATGGTAACGAGGCTCAACGTCAAAAATATTTACCAAAATTAGCAAGTGGCGAATGGATGGGTTGTTTTGGTTTAACCGAGCCAGACCATGGAAGTAATCCTGCGGGAATGACCACAAATTTTAAAGATAAAGGAGACCACTATCTTTTAAATGGTGCTAAAATGTGGATTTCAAATGCTCCTTTTGCACAAATTGCTGTTGTTTGGGCAAAAGATGAAAGTGGTCGCATTCAAGGATTAATTGTTGAACGTGGCATGGAAGGGTTTTCAACTCCAGAAACACATAATAAATGGTCGCTTCGTGCTAGTGCTACTGGCGAACTTATTTTTGACAATGTGAAAGTTCCTAAAGAAAATTTATTGCCAAACAAATCAGGATTAGGTGCGCCGCTTGGTTGTTTAGATTCTGCAAGATATGGTATTGCTTGGGGCGCTATTGGAGCCGCTATGGATTGCTATGACACAGCACTTAGATATAGCAAAGAGCGTATGCAATTTGGAAAACCAATTGGACAATTTCAGTTACAACAAAAAAAATTAGCTGAAATGATTACAGAAATTACTAAAGCACAATTACTAACTTGGCGATTAGGTGCCTTGCGTAACGAAGGTAAAGCAACATCTGCACAAATATCTATGGCAAAACGTAATAATGTAGATATGGCTATTAAAATTGCCAGAGAAGCTAGACAAATGTTAGGCGGTATGGGAATTACTGGTGAATATAGTATTATGCGTCACTCCATGAACCTAGAAAGTGTTATTACCTATGAAGGCACACATGATATTCATTTATTAATTACTGGTTTAGATATAACTGGGTTAAATGCTTTCAAATAATTTCAGAAAGATTATCATGTATAAATCATAAAAAGCGGTTCAATATGAACCGCTTTTTTTATTACATTTACTTATGCTTACTTCTAAAAAACGCTTAGATAACGCCTATAAAACAGCTAAAGTTGTTGAGTTTAATAATAACTCAAAATTTATTCTGTTTAGTGATTGCCACAGAGGAGACAACAGTTTTGCCGATGATTTTGCCAATAACCGTAATATTTACTTTCATGCGTTAAAGCATTATTACAACAATAACTTTATTTACTGTGAACTAGGTGATGGTGATGAGTTATGGGAAAACCTTTCATTCAAATCTATTTTTGAAGCCCATAAGAATGTGTATTTGTTGATGAAACAATTTTATATTGAGAATAGATTGCATATTATTTGGGGAAATCATGATATGGTATATAAAAACCCATTTTATGTCAAAAAATACCTTTCAAACTATTTTGATGAGAAAACTGGTGAAGATGTTGAATTATTTAAAGACATCACTTACCAAGAAGGCATCATTTTAAAACATTCTGAAACACAACAAGAACTGTTTTTAACTCACGGTCATCAAGCCGATTGGTGGAATTATTTATTCTGGAAATGGAGTCGTTTTATGGTTAGAATTCTTTGGAAACCATTAAATGTTATGGGAATTGCTGACCCAACAAGTCCAGCCAAAAACTACAAAGAACTCATTAAAGTAGAACGCAGAATAAAAAAATGGATTGCTGATAATAATAATTTAATAACTGTCGTTGGGCACACACACAGACCACGATTTTCGCAACCTGGAGAAATAGCCTTTTTTAACGATGGAAGTTGTGTACATCCCAGAAGTATTACTGGTATTGAAATTGAAAATGGTGAAATCTCTCTTATTAAATGGCAAATTTCAACAAAAGAAGATGGCACACTTCAAATAATAAGAGATATTCTTGAAGGCCCAAAAAAACTGATTGATTATAAAACAGAATAACCTAATTTTATAAAGAAGAAAATATGAAATATATAAAATACTCTCTTTTTTTAGTTTTTATATTATCTATGTCTGTAATAGACATGCATACAAGTGATGTAAAACATCAAAAAAAACAGCCTTTTACTATAATGGCATATTATGTCCCAGAAAAAAATTACAAACCAGAAGAACTCCCACTAAATCAACTTACACATATTATTTTTTCTTTTAGTCATGTCATTGATAATGAAATGAAATTTAATAATGATTCTAATTACAAAAAACTCAATCAATTAGTAGCACAAAGAAAAAAATATCCTAATCTTAAAATTATGATAGCTTGTGGTGGTTGGGGATCAAAAGGTTTTTCAGATATGACGTTTAACACAGAAAATCGTCAAAAATTTGTGCAAAGTGTAATTGATTTTAACAAAAAACACCAATTAGATGGCATAGATATAGATTGGGAATACCCGTGTATTCCTGCCGCCAATACTAAAGCGCGACCAGAAGACAAGGAAAACTTTACACTTTTAATGAAAGAACTTCGAATAGCTTTAAACACTTTAGACAGAAAACAAACCTTAACATTTGCCTCAGCCGGCTGGAAGTCTTATTATAAAAACATAGAAATTAATGAAGTGATGAAATATGCTGACTATATGAATATCATGACCTACGATCAGATAAGTGGAAGTTCACCATTTACAGGTCATCATACTCCTCTTGGTTGGATAAAGCCTGAACATTTCAAAGATTCGCTGGTTTCCGGTTTTTATGAAGAAATGAAAATACGGGATGCCAATCATGGTGTTGAATACGAAACAGGTTCTGCTGAAATGATTATTGATTATTGTATTTCTCAAGGGATTAATTCTAAACAAATTGTGATTGGTGCAGCTTTTTATGGGAAAGCATGGAAAGGAGTGTCTCCAATTAATAATGGATTATATCAAACTAATAAAGGAGCTTTTGGGACGAGTGCTTACAAGGATATTAGAGAAAAGTATGAAAATGATAAAAATTATAAAAGGCATTGGGATTCTGTAGCTAAATCACCATATTTATTTAATGCAACTGATAGTATTTTTATTACTTATGACGATACAGTTTCTGTTAAACTGAAAACTAAATATGCTATAAAGAATAAATTAGGCGGTATTATGTTTTGGCAACTTGGTCAAGATGTTAAAGAAAAAAACAGCCTTTTAAACGCTATTTATAAAGCTAGCAAAAATTGAAAAATTAGCTCTCAGGAGCTAATTCTACTTCTAATCCATGAAGTTGGGCTGTAATAGGAATTTGACAACCTAATCTGCTGTTTTGCTTTACATAAAATGCTTCAGATAACATAGCATCTTCCTCATCTCCTATTTCTGGTAATTCCGTATTACTAAGTATATAACATTGGCAAGAAGCACACATGGCCATCCCGCCACAAACACCTATAGTTCCTTCAGGAGCTAATTCATAAGAACGAACAACTTCCATAAGGTTCATAGCCATATCAGTTGGAGCTACAATATGGTGTTTTGTTCCGTCTCTATCTGTTATTTTTATAGTTATATCTTGCATTTTCAAATAGGTTTTTAAGGGCTTTTTCTTATTGTTTTCAATAAAAATCTTTAAAAATTATACGAAATAGCTGCAAAAATAATATTTAAATTTAAATAAAAAAATATTCCTATTAAAACAATAGGAATAATAGAATAAATGTATGATAAAAACGTTTACAGATAGGAATATAGGTGAATTCCAGTTTTAATTTAGTTAAAAAATGTTGAAAATTTACAGCGACTAAGATTTATCGCCGTTATTCCAATACTGCGGATTGGTATCTTCTGAGCGTTGTTCCCAATAATCTTGGTTTACTTTTTTACCGTCAAAAGTTTTTAATTTTCTTTGGTATACCCAAATGGTCGGATTGAAAACCATATCAGTAACTGCAACAGTAAATAATTGTGGATCGTCTTCTACTTTCTTTTTGTCTTCTTCAATGATAACTTCAAATCCATTATGCTCAAGCAATCGTTTTAAAAACTCTTTTCGGTTTTCAGAAACGCCTTTTTCAACAAAAGTGACTCTTGTTTCTTCAATACTTCCAAACATATGACTTCCTGATAATGGCATAATCTTTAATTTAAATGTTTACTTAATTCAAAAATATAATCATATAATGGACTATACAAACCTAAAACCAAAATACCAATAACGGTTACTAAAAGCCCTAATTTCATATATAATTTATTTTTAAAATATGGAATAGCTTGATCACTGGTTCTTAAAAACATAGCCCTTACTACTAATAAATAATAGTAAAGTGAAATAGTTACATTAACAACCGCTAAAAATACTAATAAGTAATATCCTTTACTAGCTGCAGCTGTAAACAAGAAAAATTTACCAAAAAAACCTGCTACTGGTGGAATTCCAGCTAAGGAGAACAAAGCCAGCATCATGACCAAACTTAAGTTGGGATTGGTTCTGTATAACCCTTCATAATCATTCATGTTTTCTTTACCTGTTTTTAATGAAATGGCTTGAACCACGCCAAAAGCTGCTAAATTTGAAAAGACATAAATCATTACAAAATAAATAATAGTAGCCGTTCCTAATTGGTTTCCAGTCATTAATCCTAACAAAATAAAACCTGCTTGTGCAATAGATGAAAATGCTAAAAAGCGTTTCATGTTTTGTTGACGCAAAGCGAATAAATTACCTATAAACATGGTTGCTAACGCGACAACATAAATGATGTTCTCCCAAACGTGCATCAAGTTTTTAAATACAGTAAACAATAAAATCATGAGTATAAAAACGGCTGCTCCTTTTGAAATAACTGATAAATAAGAAGCGACGCTAATAGGTGCTCCTTCATACACATCGGCAGTCCAAAAATGAAATGGCACTAAAGATATTTTAAAAGCTAATCCAGCAAAGAATAAAATAAATCCTAACAAGGTTAGGTTTGTAGATGCAATCATCGTGATAATATCATCAAAATAAATAGAACCCGATGTGGCATACAACATGGATATTCCAAACAAGGAAACGCCAGAAGCTAATGCAGCAGACAAAATAAATTTAATTCCAGCTTCACTAGATATTCTTTTGGTAACTTCAAAAGCAGCTAATGCAGCCACTGGCAAGGTAGAAAGTTCCAATCCTAAATAGAACATTAAAAAATCTCCTGCGGAAATCATAAAATACATGCCTAGTAAAGAAGAAAACAACAGGATGAAAAACTCTGTACCTTTATTATTATCTACTATTTTTTCTTGCAACCAATCTGCTGACTGAAGTAATAAAATAAAAACGCCTACATTAAGAACATTTTTAAAGAAATGTATTAATCCATTGGTATGAAACATACCACCAAACCAACTGCTTGTTTCTATGGCAAAAAAGCCAACTATGGTATTAATTCCGAATAAGAAAATAGCCAAGTGAACAATACTTTGTTTTTTGGCTTTAGGCAATGAAATTTCTGCAACTAATAACAATAATATAATTGTTAAAAGTATCATCTCTTGTCTCATTAATAAAAAGCTACTAAAATTCATTTTAGTTATCTGTTTAATTTTATAATACCCCTTGAATAAAAGGTTCTAAACTTTTCATAATCATGTCACTTAACCAAAGTGGAGCGACTCCAATACCAATAACCGGAATCATTAGTAATAAAATACCCGTTTTTTCATACCATGTTGCTCTTGGTAAATCTTGAACATCATTGGTAATTAATGGTCCCATCATTATTTTTCCAACTAACCTCAGGATATATACTGAAGTCACAACTATTGAAGACACTACTAGAACCGTTAAGACTCTATGAAACGTATCGGGGTTTTGCTGAAAAGCTCCCACAAAAATGTTCATTTCTGCTACAAATCCGCTAAATCCGGGCAAGCCCAAATATGCTAATCCTGTGATGACATAAATGGCCCCTATAAAAGGTAAAATTTTCATCATGCCTCCTAATTTTGTAATATCTCGTGTGTGTGTTCTACCATAAATCATTCCTATAAGAGCAAAAAACATTGCGGTTAATAATCCATGAGATAATGATTGAATGATGGCGCCATTCCAAGCTATTTTATTTAGGGTTAACAACGCAAACAACACCAAACCTAAATGGCTCACTGAAGCATACGCATTGATATATTTTAAATCGGTTTGCCTAATAGCAGAAAAGGCCCCATAAACAACGCCTGTTGCTGCTAAAATAATAAAGAACCATGACCAATGAATGGCGCCAAGTGGCAATAAATACATAGCGACTCTAAACACGCCATATCCACCTAATTTCATTAACACACCAGCATGTAACATAGAAACTGCTGTTGGTGCTGAAGCATGACCATCGGGCGACCAGGTGTGAAATGGAAATAAGGCGCTAATAACTGCAAAACCAATAAACACTAAAGGAAAAAATAATTTTTGTGCTGCCTCTGGAATATTTACTTGAGCAATATCTAGTATATTAAATGTTAATGGCCCACCATCAGCATTTGAATTAAAGTAAATTCCTAAAATGCCCACTAATAAAACCGCTGAAGCTGCCATAAGCATTATAGTTAATTTCATGGCAGAATATTCTCTTGGACCAGAACCCCAAATACCAATTAACAAATACATTGGTATTACGGCAATCTCAAAAAACACAAATAAGGTAAACAAATCAATAGAGATAAAAACGCCATACACACCTACCGATAATACAATGAGCGAAATAAAAAATTCCTTAGGCAATTCGCTTGTTTTCCAAGAAATAAAAACACCTGCCAAAACCACAATAGCTGTTAATAATATTAAAGCCACTGAAATTCCATCAACACCAATATTATAATGAATATTAAAATTTTTAAACCACACAACATCTTTGGTAAAAACCATGATGCCATCATTAACAGCTCGTTCTTTAAAATAGGCAAACACTAAATTGATTGCCATACCCAATTGAATAATACTTCCAATCATGGAAACAACGCGAGTACGTTCCAATCCTTTTGAAAAGACTAAAGCTATAATGGTTAGTACAGGTACAATTATGAAAAGAGTTAGAATATCCATATTATTTTAGTTTGTCCATAAATAAATAAACACCAATGCGATGATGACAGCTCCCATAACAAATGAAAACGCGTAATCTTGAAACTTACCAGATTGAATTCCTTTAATTTTATTAGAAATCAAAATTGTTTTGTTTCCAATACCTTCCATGGTACCGTCTACATATTTTTTATCAAATTTTGCAATGGGTGCCGATATAAGGTTGAAAATAATTTTCTTAGTGATGAACAAATAAATTTCATCAAAATAGAATTTATCAGATGCCCATTTATAAAAAGGTCCAAATGCCTTCGCATAGGTATCTGATAAGCTGTTTTCGTTTTTATAAAATATCCAAGCAAAGAAAATTCCAAATAATCCAACACCAGTTGCAATGGCCGCTAACGGATAATTTAAATGTGCTTCAAACCCAACTTTATCTGGAGTAATAAATTCACTAAAAGGAATAAATCCTGCCACAACACTTAACAAGGCTAAAACCATTAAAGGAATTGTCATAGATAAAGGTGATTCATGAGGTTTATGTTCATAGGTTTTTTCTTTTCCCCAGAATATTCCGAAGTAAATTCTAAACATATAAAAAGCAGTTAGTCCAGCTACAAAAACACCTATATAGTAAATAAACTTATTGTGTTCAAAAGCTGCTACTAAAATTTCATCTTTACTCCAAAACCCTGCAAATGGAGGTACGCCTGCAATGGCTAAAGCAGCTATTAGGAAAGTGATATTGGTAATAGGCATATACTTATACAAACCACCCATATCTTTTAAATAATTACTATGTACCGCATGTATTACAGAACCGGCACCTAAAAACAATAATGCTTTAAACATGGCATGCGTAAACAAATGAAACATAGAAGCCATATAACCAACACCTTCATGTCCATCGTACCCAGAAACACCCAAAGCCAACATCATATATCCTAATTGAGACATCGTTGAAAATGCTAAGACACGCTTTATATCGGTTTGAGTAATGGCTATGATGGCTGCAAATAGTGCAGAAAATGCCCCAACATAGGCCACAATATTTAGTGCAAATCCGTTTTCAACAAAATAGAACATAGGAAATAATCGAGCCACTAAAAAAACACCCGCCACAACCATGGTAGCAGCATGGATTAAGGCAGAAACAGGCGTTGGTCCTTCCATAGCATCAGGTAACCAAATATGTAATGGAAACATGGCCGATTTACCTGCGCCTCCCATAAATATTAATAAGAGTGCCCATGTGATGACTGAAAGCCCCATAAAGGATGTTGATGCCCCGTTTAATATAACACTTCCTTCTGGATTGTTTAAGGTTTCAAAATCGTAGCTTCCGGCATAATATCCCATGATTAAAATCCCAATAAGGAATCCTAAATCGGCAAATCTAGTCACTATAAATGCTTTTTTAGCTGCCGAAACTGCTGATGGTTTAGTATAATAATACCCTATTAGTAAAAAAGAAGATACGCCTACCAACTCCCAAAAAATATAAATCTGAAATAGATTGGTTGCCAATACCAAACCATACATAGAGAATGTAAATAATGATAGATATGCAAAAAACCGTGTGTAACCTTCGTCTCCTTTCATATAACCTCGGCTATAAATATGCACCATTAAGGAAACTGTGGATACCACTACAAGCATCATGACTGAAATAGGGTCTATTAAAATACCAATATCAATATGCAATGTTTCTGTAAAGTTCATCCAAACGCTTTTGTTTACAAATGTTTGGTAAACATCATCAACTTTGCCATCTACTAAAAAGTATTGATAAGCTGTATAAAATGATAGTGCTGCAGAAACAGATAACCCAAGAACACCTATATATCCTGAGATTGCTGGTTTAATTTTTTGACTATTAAGCCCAAGCAATAAAAATACTGCCAATGGAATTAAAGGAATTAATACAGTGTAACTAATATTCATGATTAGATATATTAATATTTCATAATTTCAGTGTCTTTAACCTCAACCGAACTAATTTGCCTGTAAAGATTAATGATGATGGATACAGCCAAAGCGGTTTCTGCCGCAGCAACTGCTATAATAAAAATGGCAAAAATGACGCCTTGTAGCATATCGGGATATAAATATTTGTTGATAACAACAAAATTTACAACCGATGCATTCAATATCAATTCAATTGAAATCAATACCGAAATCAAATTTTTTCTTGTTATAAAACCGTAAATTCCAATGAAAAATAAGATGGATGTTACTGTTAAAATTTCGTATATACTAATGCCTGCTATCATAACGCTTCGTTATTTTTGTCATTTAGTTTTCTTCCTTTAGCTATCACAATAGCTCCAATCATAGAAGCCAAAAGCAGTAAACTTATCACCTCAAATGGCAGTATAAATCCGCCAGCATCATAGCTTAAAAGTTTAGCTCCTATATCATAAGTTGTTGTTGTAACTTGGTTTTCAACTACATTAAAATCATTATTATAAATAGTATATAAGAAAACAGCTAGACCCAATAAACATAATAAGCCAGTAAGAATTTTTCTTGATACTTTGGCCATTTCAAGTTCCATTTCAATATGATGAACCAGTAAGACTGAAAATATAATAAGCACTATAATACCTCCAGCATATACTGTAAGTTGAATAGCTGCTAGAAAATTATAATCAATTAAGAAATAAATACCAGCTATGCCACACAGAACAAATAAGAGGTAAATAACAGAACGAAGCATTTTGCGACTACTGACTGAAGCCACAGCAAACACTATAATGATAACCGATAAAATGTAAAATATATATTTTTCCATATTCTTAATCTTCTATACCAGCTTTAACTTTTGATCCAGGTCTGTTCAACACTTTTGTTAATTGTGTTCTATCATAGGTTGAATTCTCAAAATTTTGAGCCCAAACAATAGCATCTGTAGGGCATGCTTCAATACACAACCCACACATAGTACACAATCCTAAATGATACACGTGCTTATCAATTTTTTTCTTCTTTTTGCCTGTGGTTTCATCAATAGCTCTGTCCCAGATTATTTCAATACTTCCATTTGGGCAAGCAAGCTCACACTTTTGACAACCTGTACATTGATGCTCATTGTTTTCATCATGAGGCATCACCACTTCGCCACGAAAACGTTCAAACATTTTTAAAGTAGCCCTGTTATCTGGATATTGTTGTGTAATTGCTCCTTTTCTTGAGGTTAAAAAATACTTTCCGGTAACGCTCATACCGGTTAGCAGTGTTTTTATTCCTTTATATATATCTGAAAAATAACTCATACCTCTAAAATTTAATGGTTAAATTCAACCAAACCATGACGGCCATTATCACGATATTAACCAAATTGATTGGCAACAAATATTTCCATTCAAGCGTTAATAATTGATCTACTCTTAGTCTTGGAAATGTCCATCTAAACCACATCATTAAAAACACTAATACTATTGTTTTGCCTAAGAACCAGAAAACACCTAACCAAGGAAGAGATTCTGTAATGCCGAAAGGTGATAACCATGCTCCAAAAAATACTGTGGTTGCTATGGCAGCAATAATGAACATATTGATAAATTCTGCTAAAAAGAAGTAGGCGAATTTCATTCCGGAATATTCGGTGTGAAAACCTGCTCCTAATTCAGATTCAGCTTCAACCATATCAAAAGGTGCTCTGTTAGTTTCTGCTGTTCCTGCAATCATATAAACCATAAAGGCTATAATAGCAGGCACATGCCCTTGTAAAATGAGCCAGCCTTCTTTTTGTGATTCCACAATTTCTGATAATTGTAAACTTCCTGTTAATAATACCATCGTTAATAATGAGAGTCCAACAGACAATTCATAACTTATAGTTTGAACACCGCTACGCATGGCTCCAATAAGTGCAAATTTGTTATTACTACTCCAACCGGCTAATAAAATGCCTATGACACCAACGGATGAAATGGCAATTAAAAAGAAGATACCTATGTTGATATCAAAAGCTTGAAATTCTTTGGTAAATGGAAACACCGCTAAAGCCATGAGTGATGATATAATCACAAAATAAGGTGCTAAATTGTATAAAAACTTATCTGCTTTAACCGTTCCTGTTAACTCTTTTGAAACGAGTTTTAGGGCATCGGCCATGGTTTGAAGTAATCCCCAATATCCAACTCTGTTTGGGCCAATTCGCAATTGAAACCAGGCAGCAACTTTACGCTCAAGAAGTACTAAATACAATCCTGCAACTGCAAAAATTATTAAATAAATTAAAGCCACTGATACCATGGCCGCAATACTTGCAACTCCTTCTGGCATCATACTCATGAGCCAGTCTTGAATTGTTTCTGTTATATTTAAAGATATATTCATTACGCTCATTTTATCTATCAATATCTGGTATTACAAGGTCTAAGGTTGCCATAGATGCTACTAAATCTCCTATTTTTCCACCAACAGCTATATGATTTAGTAATGATAAATTTGAAAATCCTGGAGAACGGAATTTTACACGATACGGATTTTTTGTACCAGTACTAATAATGTAAACGCCCAATTCACCCCTAGCAGTTTCCACTTTTTGATAAAATTCTCCTTTAGGCAATTTTATAACGGCATTGGTAGCCACTTGAACATCTCCTTCAGGAATATTATCTATTAATTGTTCTATGATATTCATAGATTCCCACATTTCCTGAATTCTAACTTGATAACGTGCAAAACTATCACCATCCGGTTTTAACGCTTCATTAAATGTTACTTTATCGTAAGCACTGTACGGATGATGCTTTCTAACATCACAAGAATAGCCTGAACCACGCCCTACTGGACCAGATGCTCCAAAAGAAATGGCATCTTCTTTTGATAATATTCCAACGCCTTTCATACGCTTCTGAAATATTACGTTCCCTGTTAATAAGGTGTCATATTCTGGAAGTTTTGTTTTAAAATGCGCAATAAATTCCTTGGTTCTCTTTACAAAATTCGGATGAATATCAAACATTAATCCGCCAGGAATATTATAATTCATGGTTAATCTAGCACCACAAGTTTCCTCAAAAATATCATTAATCATTTCTCTATCTCTGAAACCATAGAAGTACGTGGTTAATGCACCGACATCCATGCCCATAACGCCCCACCATAAACAATGCGATGCAATTCTGGTTAATTCACTAAGAATGGTCCTTACGACTTTTACACGGTCTGGAAGTTCTAGTTGAAGGGCATTTTCAACCGTTAAACAAACGGCTTCGTTATTAATATGAGAAGACAAATAATCCATTCTATCAGTAAGATGAACTATTTGCTGATAGCTATCACGTTCACACATTTTTTCAATGGAACGATGAATATATCCTAAGTCTGGTTCTATTTTTTTAATAATTTCACCATCAATGGTTAACAACAAACGTAACACACCATGCGTTGCAGGATGTTGCGGCCCCATATTGATGAAATATTCTTCTGATTTGAAATTGCTTTTAACTACAGTTGTTTCCATAATCATCTATTTAATAACCATGTTAATGTCATCTTCATAGTCTTTTCTTAATGGAAATCCTTCCCATTCATCCGTTAAGAATAAACGCTTTAAATTTGGATGATTTTTGAATTTAATTCCGAAGAAATCAAACACTTCTCGTTCATGAAATTCTGCGGTTTTCCAGATGTCACAAACAGAATCAAACATTGGATTTTCCCTATCGTCAGTTTTTACTTTTACAACTATACTATGTCTGTGTGTAGTGGATTCTAAATGATATACAACCCCTAATTCTGGTTGCCAATCCACACCACTTAAACAGAATAAATAATCAAAACTTGTTTCATTATTAGTCTTTAAGTCTGTCATTAATTGATGAAGATGTTCTGGAGTGACCAAAATATTTAAAAACTGAGATCCTTCTTCAGAAAACTCTAACTCTGGAATCCAGTTACTTATTAAATTTTGTAAGGCTTCGTTAGTCATAACTTCTTATTTTATTTACCTTCATCAAATCCATCAATAGGATTTTCTTTATGCTTCATGTTTTCAGTTCTAATTTTATCCTGAAGCATCAACATGCCTTGCAATAAAGCTTCTGGACGAGGCGGACAACCTGGTACATACACATCAACCGGAATGACATGGTCTGCACCTTTGACTACCGAATATGAATTATAAAAAAATGGGCCGCCAGAAATGGCACATGCACCCATGGCAATAACATATTTTGGTTCGGCCATTTGATCGTATAAACGACGTAAAACAGGTGCCATTTTATTAACAATGGTTCCTGCAATAATAATTAAATCGGCTTGTCTTGGTGAAGGACGTGCTACCTCAAAACCAAATCGAGAATAATCATGTCTGGCAGCTCCTGTTTGCATCATTTCAATAGCGCAACAACTGGTTCCAAAATAAAGTGACCAAAGCGAGTTTGATCGTCCCCAATTGATTATTTGATCTAACGACGTAACAATGACGTTAGCTCCATTTCCTGCTGGAATAACTTCTCCAGGAAAATCCTTAGGAATTTCTTGACTTCTATATTCCGTTTGTGATAAATATCGTTCTTTGTCTACTCCCATTTTAATGCTCCTTTTTTCCATGCATAAATTAACCCCAACCCTAAAATGAATAAGAAAACGAGTATTTCAATCAAGGCAACAGCTCCAAAGTCTTTAAAAACAACGGCCCAAGGCACTAAAAAAGCCACCTCAACATCAAAAATTAAAAACAAGATGGCGAATAAATAATAGCCTACTTTAAATTGCACCCAAGTAGGTCCAATAGTAGTCATACCACTTTCATAAGGCTCTCTTTTTTGAGGATTGTCTGATTTATGTGAAATTAAATTTGATAAGAAATTAGCGCCTGCAACTAAAACAATTCCGGCTAATAAAAATACAATGATAGCTTCTGATCCCATTTAAATATTTTCTTTTAAAATTCAAAATTAGTGGTATTAATTAACCTGATTACTGACTTATGTCAGTTTTCAAAATTTAATTTACCATATATATTTCTCCTGAAAAGAACAAGTCGTTTGTTTTTGTAAACTTAGAATTAGCCTTGACTTGTTTGGTTAAAGCATCTTCACGTTCTTCAAGAGTTACATCGTCAAAACTTCTAATAATTCCTGTTGCAACAGGGTATTCTAACCTTACTAACATTTGATGCATTGTAGGGTCTTTTTCTTTAGCATTGTGCACCAAAATATCTGCTTCGGTAATACCATTTTCGCCTATGGTAACCACTTCTAATTTTAGTTTATTCAAAATTAAACCTTTGTCACGATTTTTACCAAAAATCATGGGTTTACCATGTTCTAAATAAATTTGTTTATCTTCTTTTACATCTTTATTAGTAATATTATTATAACACCCATCATTAAAAATAACACAATTCTGTAAGACTTCAATTAAAGAAGTCCCTTTAAATTTATGGGCTTCCACCAAAATTTGAGAAATATCTTTTGGAACATTCCCTCCTATTCTTGCAAAAAACCTAGCATTGGCACCAAGTGCTAATTCTCCAGGATTAAACGGTGGTTGTGTGTTTCCGTAAGGTGATGATTTTGTTTTTTGACCTACTACAGATGTTGGTGAAAACTGCCCTTTTGTTAACCCGTAAATTTCATTATTAAAAAGTACAATATTTAAATCGATGTTTCTACGCAACACATGAATAAAATGGTTTCCACCAATAGCCATGGCATCACCGTCTCCAGTCATAACCCAAACACTTAATTTTGGATTTGCCAATTTTATACCAGATGCAATTCCTGGTGCTCTTCCATGAATAGAATGCATCCCGTACGTATTCATATAATAAGGAAAGCGCGATGAACAACCAATCCCTGAAACAAATACAACCTCTTCTTTTTTAACCCCCATTTCTGGAAGTGCTTTTTGCATGGAGCGTAAAATAACATAGTCATCACAACCTGGACACCATCTTACCTCTTGATCACTTTCAAAATCTTTATAAGTATATTTTTTTTCTACGATTGCTTCCATAATTATTTTACTAGTTTTTTAAATTCATCTAAAAGTTCATTATTTCCAAAAGGTAAGCCCTGTATTTTATTAAATTGTAAAAATTCAAAACCATTAAAATTCATTCTAAGGATGTTAACAAACTGTCCATTGTTTAACTCACAAACTAATATTTTTTTGAATCTTTTAAATAAAGCTTCCGTGTTTTTTGGTAGTGGATTAATATAATTAAAGTGAGCAAATCCAATATTTTTATAGCCTTCTAAGTTTACTTGTTTCACGGCAGAATGTAAAGAACCATAGGTTCCGCCCCAACCAACAACTAACAAGTCACCAGAATCTGCAAACTCAGTTTTAATTTCTGGAATGTAATTTTGAACACGTTTTACTTTTTCGGCTCTAATTTTAGTCATTTTTTCATGGTTCTCTGGAGCCTGATTTACGTTACCTGTCACACTGTCTTTTTCTAAACCACCAATTCTATGTTCAAGTCCAGGCGTTCCCGGTATGCCCCAATTTCTGGCTAGAGTATCTTCATTTCTAGTATAAGGCTGCCAATTTTCATAAGCAGTCTTAGTTATATTATTTTTTATTTCTGGAAGTTCTTCCATGCTTTGAATTTTCCAAGGCGCGGACCCATTTGCAATGTAACCGTCTGTTAACAATATAACAGGAGTCATATGTTCTAAAGCCAGTTTAGCAGCTTGAAATGCAAAATTGAAACAATTTGCAGGGGTACTTGCTGCAATAACAATAACAGGACTTTCTCCATTTCTACCATACATGGCTTGCATTAAGTCTGATTGTTCTGTTTTTGTAGGTAATCCTGTTGAAGGACCACCTCGTTGAACATTCACAACTACTAATGGTAATTCCATAATCATTGCCAACCCAAGCGCTTCACCTTTTAGAGCTAAACCAGGGCCTGAGGTGGTAGTAATGGCTAAATCGCCAGCAAAAGCAGCACCAATAGCCGATGCTATCCCAGCAATTTCATCTTCTGCCTGAAACGCTTTTACACCAAAATGTTTGTGTTTTACCATTTCGTGTAAAATATCGGTTGCAGGTGTTATGGGGTAAGACCCTAAAAAAAGTTCTAACCCAGATTTTTCAGCCGCAGCTAAAAATCCCCAAGCAGTTGCCGTATTACCCATAATAACTCTATAGGTTCCAGAGGGCATTTTTGCTGGAGAAATGGTATAAGCATTTGGTATCAGTTCTAAAGTTTCAGCAAAATAATATCCTGCATTCAAAACCTTCGTATTAGATTCAATTAAATGCGGTTTAGTTTTAAACTTTTTATTAAAGAAATCAATAGTGTGCTCTTTGGCTCGTCCATACATCCAATACACCATTCCTAAAGCAAACATGTTTTTACTTCTTGTAATGGCTTTATTATCTAATCCTTCAACATTTTTTAAAGCTTCTTTAGTTAAAGAAGTCATATCAACCTGAATCACTCTATAGTTATCTAAACTATGATCTTCAAGAGGATTGGTATCATATTGCGCCTTTTCTAAATTCTTTTTATTAAAGGCATCTGTATCTACTATAATAGTATGGCCTGGTTTTAATGCATATAAATTTGTTTTTAAACCCGCAGGATTCATGGCTACCAACAAATCTAAATTATCACCTGGTGTACTTACTTCAACACTACCAATATGTACTTGAAATCCCGAAACCCCATACAAACTCCCTTGTGGAGCCCTAATTTCTGAAGGATAATTTGGAAATGTAGCTATATCATTCCCAAACATTGCTGAGGTGTCAGAAAACTGGGTTCCTGTTAATTGCATGCCGTCTCCAGAATCTCCAACAAATCTAATTACTACAGCTTCTAAGACCTCAGGTTGGAGTTTCAATTTTTCTGTTATCATAATTTATACTTCATTAATTTATGAAAAATGACCAATTGTCATTATATTTAAAGTAACCAAATATAATTTCACTTTTTAATATGAAATATGATTTTTATCATTTACTGAAAGTCTAATTAAGGTTAATATTGTACTACATTATAATAAAAAATTAAAAATTATGGCTATAATTATAACAGACGAATGCATAAACTGTGATGCTTGTATTTCAGAATGTCCAAACAATGCAATCTATGAGCCAGATCAAAATTGGTCTTACTCAGATGAAACTGCTTTATCAGGAATTGTAAAAACACCTTCAGGAAAAGAAGTTGATGCCAATGCAGAAAATGATCCAATTTCAGATGAGTTCTATTTTATTGTTTCAGATAAATGTACTGAGTGTAAAGGATTTCATGACGAACCACAATGTGCTTCTGTATGTCCTGTAGATTGTTGTATTCCTGATGAAAATCATGTAGAATCTGAAGATGCTCTTTTAGCTAAAAAAGCATGGTTACATGGCGAATAATTTTGCCTTTAACAAAAACTAGCACAATCACTATTTATAAATAATAGTATTTTTTAAGTGTTATTAATATACTGTATAAGTATGGTATATTGAAAAAAGTATAGACCTTTTATTGGTTTATACTTTTTTTTATGAATCAACTACACCTTGATTCACAACATGATATATATCATAAAAATGAAATGATTGACTTTTTTTTAGAACTGACATAAGTCATAGAATTACTGATACAATGTTTATAATTTCACCCCACTTATTTAGTATCAGAATTAATAAATTATAAATGTATTATGGAAAAAGGATTTGAAAAGCTCATATGTGACGCTAATGAAGCCGTAGCAAGAGTAGCACACAAAACCAATGAGGTTTGTGCTATTTATCCAATAACACCTGCATCACCCATGGGCGAGCATGTAGATGTTTACAGTTCAAAAGGACAAAAAAATATTTGGAATAATATTCCACGAATTGTTGAAATGCAAAGTGAAGGCGGTGCCGCTGGAGCAGTTCATGGCTCATTACAAGCTGGAGCTTTAACTACAACGTTTACAGCTTCACAGGGATTACTTCTTATGATTCCTAATATGTATAAAATAGCTGGCGAACTTTTACCAAGTGTTATTCATGTAGCTGCAAGAACTATTGCCACACATGCTTTATCAATTTTTGGTGACCACTCAGATGTTATGGCAGCAAGACAAACAGGATTTTCAATGCTATTTGGTGGTTCTGTTCAAGAAGCACAAGATTTTGCATTAATATCTCAAGTAGCAACTTTAAAATCTAGAGTGCCTTTTTTAAATATTTTTGACGGTTTTAGAACGTCTCATGAGATTTCAAAAATTGATGCTATTCCAGATAGTATCATTAAAACCATGATGCCTGAAGATAAAATCATGGAGCATAAAAAACGCTCTTTAGATCCTGATCATCCTGTTGTTAGAGGGACATCTCAAAACCCAGATGTATTTTTCCAAGCAAGAGAAGCTGCTAATACATATTACCAAAGAGTTCCTGAAATTGTACAAAATGCCATGGATGAATTTTATGAACTGTCAGGAAGACGTTATAATTTATTTGATTACATAGGTCATCCAGAAGCAGAACGTATTATTATCATCATGGGTTCAGGTGAAGGCGCCGTTAAAGAAACTGTCAATGAAATGATAGAAAGAGGCGAAAAAGTAGGCGCAGTTATTATTAGATTATTCAGACCATTCTCTATAAAAGATTTTATAAAAGTTATCCCTAACACTGTTAAAAAAATTGCAGTTTTAGACAGAACTAAAGAACCAGGTAGTGTTGGAGAACCTTTATATTTAGATGTTATTTCTGCTATTTCAGAAAGCGACATGCCAATGCCAACTGTTGTTGGTGGTCGTTACGGATTATCATCAAAAGAGTTTAACCCAAGAATGGTTAAAGGTATTTATGATGAATTGTTAAAAGCGAAGCCTAAAAATCATTTTACTGTCGGTATTTATGATGATGTCACTCACACTAATCTTGAAATTGATGATTATTTCTCTGTAAAACGTTCTACTATTAATTGTATGTTTTATGGTTTAGGTTCTGATGGTACTGTTGGAGCTAACAAAAACTCTATCAAAATTATTGGAGATACTACCGATAATTATGTTCAAGGTTATTTTGTTTATGACTCTAAAAAAGCTGGCGCTCAAACCATTTCTCATTTACGTTTTGGTCCAAATCCTATTCATTCAACCTATTTAATTGATAAAGCAGATTTTATTGCGAGTCATCAATTTAATTTTATTGAGAAATATAATATGTTGTCTGACCTTAAATTAGGTGGCACCTTTTTATTAAACTCACCATTTTCTAAAGAAGAAATTTGGGATCAATTACCTAAAAAACTTCAAAAAGAAATTATTGAAAAAGAAGCCGAATTTTATATTATAGATGCTAGTAAAGTTGCTCAAGAAGCTAATCTAGGAAAACGTGCTAATACTATTTTACAAACATGTTTCTTTGCTATTTCTGGAATCTTACCTAAAGATGAAGCCATTCAAAAAATTAAAGATGCCATTGTAAAATCATATTCTCATAAAGGAGAAAAAGTGGTAAAAATGAATTTCAATGCCGTTGATAAGTCTCTTGAAAATTTACAAAAAGTAAATTATCCAAAAGCATCAAGTAGCGAAAAACCATTATTGTCTGCAATGACAGATGCACCTGACGGATTTGTTAAAGAAGTATTAGAAAAAATATTAGCCGGTGCTGGTGATGAACTTCCTGTAAGTGCTTTCCCGGTAGATGGAACATTCCCAACAGGAACCACACAATACGAAAAACGTGGTATCGCAGATTTTATTCCAATTTGGGATGATGCAGACTTATGTACACAATGTAACAAGTGTGTTGCTATTTGTCCTCATGCTGCTATCAGATCAAAAGTGGTTTCAAATGATTTATTAGCTAATGCTCCATCATCATTAAAACATGTTCCTGCAAAAGGAAGACCATTTGATGCTGCTATAGAATCTTATGTTTTACAAGTATCTCCTGAAGATTGTACAGGATGCGACCTTTGTGTAGCTGTTTGTCCAGCTGTAAGCAAAGAGATAGATGATTTCAAATCTATCAACATGAGAAAAAAATTAGATAATAAAACTGAAGAAGTTAATAACTGGGATTATTTCACAAGTCTTCCTTATTATGACAGAAACGAGCTTCAAATAACCAATGTAAAAGGCTCACAGTTTTTAGAACCATTATTTGAGTTCTCAGGCGCTTGTTCTGGTTGTGGTGAAACTCCTTATATCAAATTACTTACCCAATTATATGGTGATAGTATTTTAATTGCAAATGCTACAGGATGTTCTTCAATCTACGGTGGTAATTTACCAACAACTCCTTATAAAACCAATCAGTTTGGTAGAGGACCAGCTTGGGCAAACTCACTATTTGAAGATAATGCTGAGTTTGGTTTAGGTATGCGATTAGCATTAACCAAAAAACAAGAAATAGCCGTTGATTTATTAAAATCATTAGAGTTTTTAGTTGGTACTGAAATTGTAGAATCTATTTTAAACAACCCTGAAGTAACCGAAACAGAAAAATCTAAAAAAATAGCAGATATTGAAGAACTTAAGAAAACACTTAAAATTCTTGATAATAATGATGACGCTATTAAACTAAGCAACCTAACTGAATATCTTCGTAAAAAAGCTGTTTGGATTATAGGTGGTGATGGTTGGGCTTATGATATAGGTTATGGTGGTGTAGACCATGTGTTAGCTTCTGGTGAAGATATTAATATTTTAATATTAGATACTGAAGTATATTCAAATACTGGTGGACAAACCTCTAAAGCTACTCCACTTGGGGCAAGTGCTAAGTTCTCTGTATCAGGAAAACGCACCAGCAAAAAGAATTTAGGATTACAAGCCGTTTCATATCAAAACGTATATGTGGCTCAAGTTGCTATTGGTGCTAAAGATTTACAAACACTAAAAGCCTTAGAGGAAGCTGCTGCTTATCCTGGTCCTTCAGTAATTATTGCTTACTCACATTGTGGTGAACATGGTTATGATTTAAAACATGGTGCTGAACAACAAGAAAAAGCTGTAGACTCTGGTTATTGGCCTCTATTTAGATTTGATCCTCAACAACCAAAAGGGAAAAAATTTAAGTTAGATTCTAAAAAACCAACAATTCCTTTAAGTGACTTCATGTATAATGAAACCCGATTTACAAGAGTTGTAAAAGATGATGCTGTTTTAGGAAAAGCTTTACTAACTCAGGCACAAGAGGAAGTTGATTCAAAATGGGAACGCTTAGAAATTTATAGAGATATGTAATCTTTATAAATCTAAGGATTGATAGTTGAATACCTTAAAAGTTAACATTCTAAATGCCAGATAACACTAGCATTTAGAATAAAACTTTTTCAATTATAAACTTTAAAATCCATTAGATATGGGAACAAAAGCCAAAAAATATTTTGAAATTGCCATAGACAAATTAAATGAAGCTAAAGAAGAGCTTTTTAGACCTGAAGAAGATATGGTATCTTATATGGTTTGTAAAAACTCTCAATTTGCCATTGAAAACTATTTAAAAGGTTATCTTTTAAAAAATGGTGTAGATGTTGAAGATTGTGATTCTATTGATAGTCTTTACAATCAATGCCTTATTATTAATAAAAATTTTGAAAAGGTTGATTTATCAGATTTTCAGTGTAGAGCACTTCATTTAAATTCTCAATATTGTACTGAAATACCAAAAGTGAGCAATTGTTTTGACGCTGCTGATAATTTAGATACCTTTCTTAGAAGAGAAAAAATTATTTAAACTAGACTAATTATTCCAAAAAAAAGGTGGCTTGTATTTTACAGCCACTTTTTTTATTTTTAAATCAATTAATTAAAGAATATTCACCACTGTTTCAATTTGAGGTGCATATTTTTTTATAGTCATTTCAACACCAGATTTTAGTGTCATTTGATTCACACTACAGCCTACACAAGCGCCTTTTAACTGAACCTTCACATGCTTATCATCATCAATAGAAATCAATGAAATGTCGCCACCATCACTTTGCAAAAAAGGACGAATTTCATCTAAAGCCTTTTCAATATTCTCTCTTAATTGTTCTGTTGTCATATTCTATTTTTTTACAGAAGAGCATCCTGCCATGGTTGTAATTTTTATTGCTTCAGTAGGTGGCAATGATTCATTTCTATTGACTAATTCTTGAACCACATTTTGAGTAATTTCTTTAAATGCTTCTGATAAAGGTGTGTCAATTTGTAATGCTGCAGGACTTCCAACATCACCAGCCTCACGAATACTTTGCACTAAAGGAATGGCACCTAAAAATTTAACACCTATATCTTCTGCTAGATTTTTTGCGCCATCTTTTCCAAAAATATAATATTTATAATTTGGTAATTCATTTGGTGTAAAGTATGCCATGTTTTCAATAATTCCTAAAACAGGCACATTAATACTTTCTTGTTGAAACATGGCTACTCCCTTTTTAGCATCTGCTAAGGCTACTACTTGAGGCGTACTTACAATAACAGCTCCTGTTATAGGAAGTGATTGCATGATGCTTAAATGAATATCACCAGTTCCCGGAGGCAAATCAATTAATAAGAAATCAATCTCTCCCCAATGGGCATCAAAAATCATCTGATTTAAAGCTTTAGCCGCCATGGGTCCACGCCAAACTACAGCTTGGTCTGGTTGTGTAAAAAATCCAATAGATAAAATTTTAACCCCATAATTTTCAATAGGTCTCATTTTAGATTTTCCATTAATATCAACTGCCAAAGGACGCTCTTTTTCTACATCAAACATAATAGGTATTGACGGACCGTATATATCTGCATCTAAAACACCAACTTTAAAGCCCATTTTTTGTAATGACACTGCTAAATTTGCTGTAACAGTAGACTTTCCTACACCTCCTTTTCCTGAAGCTACTGCAATAATATTTTTAATACCTGGAATGGCATTCCCTTTAATCACATTTACTTTTGGTTTTTCAGGGGCTTCCACTTTTACATTTACAGAAATTTTAGCCTTTTCATATACTTTTTCATGAATTGTTTTCATGATATCAACCTCTGTTCGTTTTTTTGCTTGCAAACTTGGGTTTGTAATAGTTATATCTACTATGACTTCATCACCAAAAGTCATCACATTTTTTACGGCTCCTGTTTCTACCATATTACCACCTTCTCCTGGAACTGAGATTGTTTCAAGAGCTGTAAGTATGTCTTGTTTAGTTAATTTCATGTGTTTAAATTTATTATTTGTTTTCTGTGACATGCAACACTCATACAATCACTTCTTTGCGCGACTAAATATATAGTCATGAATGTTTCATTTGATTTTCAAATCATCACAATAAATCTAATTAATTTTTAATAATTTAGATTTATTCTAAAGTACAAATATACACTGAAAAGTTAATATTATAAAGCAGATTTATTGAAATGATTTTGTAAATATATATGCTTTTGTAATGAATTAAACTGATATAAATCATATCAGAAAATAAGCTATTGGAAGTTAAAATATGTGATGGTTTTACAATTCCTTGATAGGATTCCAGAAATGAGTATCCAAATTTTGAACTTGATTGTCTTTAACTATTATGCCTTCACTCTCTAAAAGTTGTTGCATTAAATTGGTTCCATCAAAATGTTGCTTTCCTGTCAAAAGTCCTTTTCTATTTACAACTCTATGTGCAGGAACATCTTTAGCTACTGAACCATTCATGGCATAACCAACCATTCGGGCACTTCTGGCAGCTCCAAGATATTCAGCAATAGCACCGTAACTTGTTACTTTTCCAAAAGGTATTTGTTTAGCAACCTCATAAACTTTTTCAAAAAAATTTAAAGATTCTGCTTTCATAAATTACATCTCTTTAATGATATTAATCAAAGTAATTATAGAGATAATGCCTGTAATGCCGCCTATGAGATAATTCATGCTTTTTTGAGAAGAAATGGACTTATTTTTAATCTTATCAAAAAAGAAAATATACATGTACAACATTACAAAAGTTCCCATTCCGGCACCAGCCACATAACTAATAATGCTAAAAGTATCAAATTCTAACCAGCCAAATGACGCCAAAGTAATGGTCATATAAGCTTGATATGGAATTGGAAACACATTAATGCCTGACAGAAACATACCTTGAAAAAAACGACTATGTTTACTTCGTATTTGAGGTTCTATTTGAGGTTTTGATTGCTGTTTAGCTACAAATAAATAGTAAACCGTTATTAAAACAAAAATTACAAAAGCTACTCGTTGTAGAATGTCAATAACTTCAGCATGATTAGATAAATATTTTGCGAAAATAGACGCTAAATACGTTTGGACAAAAACAATGATACATACACCTATTGAAAACATTATACCTCTTACATGCCCTTCCTTTAAGCTAATTTTTGCAGCAGTCATATTCAACAACCCAGGAGGAACAACTCCAATTAAAGCTACAATCAGCCCCAAGAAAAAAATAAAAGTAATGTTCAATGTTATTTAATTTTAAATCTAATATAAGTAATCGCTTTGTTTTTTTCTAAATATTGCGACTCATAAAAGGTTTGAATACTGGTAACCTCTTCAGGACTTCCTTCTTGTTTATATACATGATGGTTGGCATATAATACTTCATGACCTTCGCCATGCAACAAACCAAGTGTGTACCCATGCATAAACTCGCTATCTGTTTTTAAATTAACAACACCTTCTGGTTTTAATATGGATTTATATTTCTTTAAAAAAGAGGAGTTGGTCATGCGGTGTTTGGTTCGCTTATATTTTATTTGAGGATCTGGAAATGTAATCCATATTTCATCGACTTCGTTTTTTGCAAAAGCAAAATCTATAAGCTCTATTTGAGTTCTTAAAAAGGCTGCATTTTCAAGGTTTTCTTCAACAGCTGTTTTAGCACCACGCCAAAAACGTGCTCCTTTTATATCAATACCTATAAAGTTTTTATGAGGATATCTCTTGGCTAAAGCCACCGTGTATTCACCTTTTCCACAGCCTAATTCTAAAACTAAAGGATTATCATTTTTAAAATAAGTTTCGTTCCAATGTCCTTTTAATGAATATGCTTCACTAACTAATTCATCTCTAGTTGGTTGAAATACATTTTTAAAAGTCTCGTTTTCTTTAAATCGTCTAAGTTTATTTTTGCTTCCCACGTGTTTTAAAAATTTTGGTAAAATTAAGGAAACAAATTAGCTTTATCTTTGTTTTTATTTGAAATGCCTATTAATATATTTTGAAAATGCAATCATGCAGTTTTTTAAAAGCTTTTGCATCTAACGGATGAATGATAAAAAACGAATTTTAGTGGCTCCTTTAAATTGGGGTTTAGGTCATGCTACAAGGTGCATTCCTATTATTAATGCCTTGATTGAGCAACAATTTGAACCGATTATTGCAAGTGATGGCGCCGCTTTAGCGTTGCTTAAAAAAGAGTTTCCAGAATTAATCTGTTTAGAACTTCCTTCTTACCATATTTCCTATTCAAAATACGGCTTTTTGTTAAAATGGCAACTTTTTAAAACACTTCCAAAACTAATTGTAGCTATTAACAAAGAAAAAAGCATGGTTCAAAACATCATTAAAGCGTATGATATTAAAGGTATTATTTCAGATAATCGCTTTGGGGTTTACAGTTTAAATAATGATATTCCGGCAGCTTATATGACACATCAATTAAGAGTTTTTAGCGGAATAACTACTTGTTTTACAAGCAAAATGCATCAAAAAATTATTAGAAATTATCATGAATATTGGATTCCCGATTTTGAAAACTCCCCAAATCTTAGTGGTAAACTTGGTCATTTAAAATCTCATACCTTAAGCCTTAAATATATTGGTGCTTTAAGCAGATTTTCAAAAACAGAAACACCATCTTATAGATATGCTATTATGGTTATACTATCTGGTCCTGAACCTCAACGAAGTCTTTTAGAAAACACCATTTTAGAAGCCTTTAAAGATTACCAAGAACCACTTATTTTGGTTAGAGGCGTTATTGAAAATGTACAAACACAAACAAAAAACAAGAACCTAAGCATCTATAATTTTATGGAAAGTCATGAGCTTGAAAAAGCCATTCAAAACAGTCGTTTAATTATTTCTCGTTCTGGTTATACTACTATCATGGATTTAGCAATTCTTAAAAAGAAAGCCTTTTTTATACCTACGCCTGGACAAAACGAACAACTATATTTAGCAAAACGATTAGAAAAAATGAAGATTGCTCCGTTTTGTAATCAGTCTGAATTTTGTTTAGAAAAACTTAAGCAATTAGAAAATTATAGCGGTTTTATTGGCTTTAAAAAAGAACCCCATTTTAAAACTTTATTTAGTCTTTTCAAGGGTGAATGAAAACTCACTACCAACACCAAATTCACTTTCTACATAAATTTTTTCTTCGTGAGCTTCAATAATATGCTTAACAATAGAAAGGCCTAAACCAGAACCACCTTCAGCCCTTGACCCACTTTTATCAACTCTGTAAAAACGTTCAAATAAACGAGGTAAATCAGATTTACCTATTCCAATACCGTTATCGGTTATTCTAACAATTACCTTGTTTTTTATCAAGTTTTCTATGCTAACCTCTGTGGTGCCTTTTTCGCGCCCGTATTTAATAGAGTTTACAATAAGGTTTATTAATACTTGCTGAATACGCTCTTTATCGGCGTTCACAAAAATGGGTTTTGGGTATTCAATATCAAACGTTAAGGTTATCTTTTTTTCACTGGCACGCATTTCAAACATTTCAAACACGTTTTTCACCATTTCAACCATATCAAAACTTTCAATGTTTAAACTTAAATCACCTATTTCTAATTTGGTAATCATATCTAAATCATTCACAATATAAACTAAGCGTTCAACCCCTTTACTGGCGCGTTCAAGATATTTTTCACGAATTTTTTTATCGTTCATAGCACCATCAAGCAGGGTTAAAATATACCCTTGCACGGTAAATAATGGCGTTTTTAACTCGTGTGATACATTACCAAAAAACTCTTTTCTGTATTGCTCTCGTACTTTTAAAGTTTCAATTTCTAGTTTTTTGTCTCTGGCAAACTTATCAATTTCTTGGGTAAGCGTTCCCATATCGGTATTTATGGGTCCGCGAGTTAAATTGGTAGATTCTAAAAGGGTTAAATCGTCATATATTTTTTTAACTCTTTTATAAATAAACCGTTCTACTCTAAACTGTATCACAACAAATGAAAAAACATAGGAAATAATGGCAAATGCTAAAAGCAATAACCAACTAATGGTATAAAAACTGTATAAAAAAACACCCATTAAGAGCGTTATAAAAACAGTGATATACAGCGATGTTTTAATCGCGAACTTGTATGTTTTTTTAAATTTTGGACGCATTAATCTACAAACTTATAGCCTACTCCTTTTATGGTTTTAAAACAATCATCTCCTATTTTTTCGCGCAACTTTCTAATGTGTACGTCTATGGTTCTGCCACCAACAACAACCTCGTTACCCCAAACTTTATCTAGAATTTCATCGCGTTTAAAAACTTTTCCAGGCTTAGAAGCTAACAAAGATAGTAATTCAAATTCTTTTCGAGGCAATACAATTTCTGTTCCTTTTAAAATGATTTTGTATTCATCTCTGTTAATAACCAAATTACCTATTTTAACAGAATCTACAACTTCTTCTTGTTTAAAGCGTCTTAAAAGTGCTTGTACTTTGCTTACCAATACTTTTGGCTTGATGGGTTTTGTAATGTAATCATCAGCACCTGCATCAAAACCTGCCACTTGCGAATAATCTTCGCCTCTTGCTGTTAAAAACGTAATAATAGTATCTTTTAAATCAGGATTCTTTCTTATATTTTCACAAGCTTCAATGCCATCCATTTCTGGCATCATAACATCTAAAATGATTAAATGAGGGAGTTCTTTTTTAGCTTTCTTTACAGCTTCAATGCCATTTTCTGCTGTAAATATTTGGTAGCCTTCGTTAGATAAATTATAACCAACTATTTCTAAAATATCTGGTTCATCATCAACTAAAAGAATTTTAATGTCTTTTTTATTCATTTGTTAGAATTTATTTTCAATAGTAAAGATAAAATTAATAACACAGATTTACCGTAAATTTAGTATAAATAACCATTTGGTAACGTATAGCTTACAGTGTTTTAACCTTTCGATGTAAAACAGAAACTTTTAACAATACTTTGGTATAACTTTTGAAGTTATTTCTTTAATTTGCAGTAATAAACGCCTACTATGAAAAAAAACTACATTGTATTATTTATTTTTTCCTTTTTGTTTTTGATAGCCCAGCAAGGGTTTTCACAATCAGGATTTAATAATATGCCCCAGCAAGATCATATTGATGGCCTATCAATATACCCAAACCCTGTAAATAATGGTAGAGTATTTGTTTATATTACTACCAATAAGAACCTTACTAAACACGTTGAAATTTTTAATGTTTTAGGAAAACAAATATATGCAACTGATTTATCGGGTAAAGAATTAAATATTGCCCAACTAAGTACTGGTGTGTATATTTTAAAGATTACTGAAAATAACATTAGTGAAACTAGGAAATTAGTGATAAAGTAACTAAAATGTTATTTCATTGTTAAAAAACAGCCTAATGGGCTGTTTTTTAGTTTATATTCAAATAAATCATTATTTTTATCACTTAATTAATTAATCCTCTTATTATGAAAAAACTTTACTTTTTACTTTTTACAATTTTAATATCTGGCTTGTCTTTTGGGCAGGTTTTCATCACAGAATTAGCAGATCCAAATAATAATGCTAATGCTCGTTATATTGAATTGTACAACGCTGGAGCTTCACCTGTTGATTTTACAGAAGGAACTGGCTGGAGAATCGATAAGTACACCAATGCTAGTGCAACTGTTTCTCAAACTTTATCATTAACTGGAACAATCCCTGCTGGTGGTTTTTATATAATAGCAGCTGGAGCAACTAGCACAGTTATATTTAACACCTGGGGAGTTACACCTGATCAATGGGATGGTGCAATTGACAATGTTGCTGGTAGTAATGGTGATGATAATTTAGAATTATATGATGGCACCAATACTTTGGTTGATCAATTTGGTGTTCCTGGAGAAGATGGTACTGGAACTTGTCATGAATTTGAAGATGGTAGAGCAGAAAGAAAAACAAGTGTAACTACAGGTTCAGCTACTTGGAATGAAGCTGAATGGAATATTTGGGCAGACAGTGCAACATCAGGTTCTTGTACTAGCTATGTTTTTGCTGCTCAAGACGCACCAGGTAATTTTGATCCAGGAGTTTGGGGAACTCCAACATGTGATTTAATATTAAACAATCCATCCGCAACTTGTGATGTTATCACTACAGGTGTAGATACTTATACTGCAACTGTTAATTTTTCAGGTGGTGGAACCGCTACTTATACAGTTACCGCAGATTCTGGATCTGTTGACCTAACAGGTGGTGACCCAACCACAGACGCAACTGGAACTATAACTGTTACAGGTGTTGCTGAAGGTACTGATGTTATTATTAATGTTACTGATGGATCTATTTGCGATGTTGATTATACAGTATTTTCACCTATTTGCTATCCTCCAATAACATTACCTCATTATGAAAATTTCGCTTATGCAGATGGTAGTTTGTCAGGAAATAGTGCTTGGGCTTCTTCTGGTGGAACTGCAGGAGATTTATTAGTTTCATCGGGTCAAGTACTTGTTAAAGCGGATAATACGACGAGTGAAGATCTCTACTTACCATTTACGTCTGTTACTGGCAAAATCTATTTTGGAATAGATATTACTGTTAATGCTGCTGCAACAATTTCAGGAGATGATTATGAATATTTTGCGCATTTTAAAGATAGTGGCTTTGGCTATTTTGGTCGTCTTGACATCGTCGCTCCTTCTGCTTCAGGAGATTATACACTTGGAATATCTACAGAATCAAGTACTGCTCAAGCAACTTGGGGTACAGATTTAACATTTGGAGTAACATATAGAGCTGTCGTTATGTATGACCAAGATGCTAATATATCTCAACTCTGGATTGATGCCTCAGCCGATACTGATCCTTCAATATTAGGTACAGATTTAGCAGATCCTGGTATTTCAATCGAATCATTTCAACTTCGCCAATCAGGTTCTTCAGGTTCTGAAACAATTACTGTTGACAATTTGAATATAGGAACGACTTTTGGTGGGGTACTTTCAACAAAAGCAAATCAAATTCAAGGTTTTGCCATGTACCCTAACCCAACCTCATTAGGTTATGTTACATTATCAAGCAAAAACAATACTAAAATGAACGTTGCTGTTTATGATATGTTAGGCAAACAAGTACTTAATAAAACAGTAACTAACAATAAACTGGATGTTACTAGTTTAAATTCTGGTGTTTACATCATGAAAGTATCACAAGATAATGCGAGTGTTACTAAAAAATTAGTCATTCAATAAGCATTTAAAAACTTATAAATTTTTTAAAAGCGTTGCCACAAGCAACGCTTTTTTATTTTTCTGCCTATCATTGACTTCATCGAATCTTCGATTTCAAAGCGCAGCGAAGCTTCTCAACACCCTTTGTCATTCAGAGCAAGGCATTGTGATAATACCAGAAAAAAGGTAAACACAATTAAACATATAAGAAATTTGATTATTTTTGAGATATGAAAATAAACGACAAAAATATAAAACGAATTAAAAAGCTTTGCAAACAAAATAAAGTTCGAACATTCTCCGCTTTTGGTTCAGTAACTAGAGATGATTTTAAAGATGAATCTGACATCGATTTTGTTGTGGACTTTGATGAAAATGACCCGTTTGAATACACAAACTTATACTTTCAATTAAAAGATAACTTAGAAAAGTTATTGAAACGTCAAATTGACCTTATTGAATACAGAGCTATTAAAAACAAATATTTCAGAAAAGAACTTGATGAAACCAAAGTGTTGATTTATGGACAATAGGATTAACTCTTGGCTTGAAGACATTGAAAGGTCTATTGATGAAATTTTTGACTTCCTACCCGAGCAACGTGACTTTTTCGTGTATCAAAAAGACTTAAAAACAAAAAAAGCAGTAGAACGAAATATAGAAATTATAGGAGAAGCAATTAATAGGATTTTAAAATATAAAAAATTCGAAATTGAAATTGAAAATGCTCAAAAAATAATTGGAACTAGAAATCGAATCGCTCACGAATATGACAGCATTTCGGATGAAGTAATTTGGACTATCATTATAAAGGAACTTCCCGAACTGAAAAAAGAAATTAACAGATTGAAAAAATAAGTACTGCCCATAATACCATATAAAAAATTGCTAGTTTTTACGTTGCTCGTTTGCTAGCTTCTAATTTTCCTTCTGAAAATCCTTGCTCACAAAACCGCAACGTTCCTTACACAAACAAGTGGTATCTCACACGTATTCATCCTGATAGTTTTTTAAGTTTATAAGCATCATATATTAAATTGCTGTACAGAAATAATAATTTTTCTCTAGGGAAATTACACTATTCCTCTAGGGAAATTATACTATTTCTCTAGGGGAATTATATAATTTCTCTAGGGGAATTAATTATATCTCCTAGAGAAACTAAAAAAAATGTAAGGTAAAGTGAAAAAATTAGACCTGATGCCTTTAAAAAGACTAAGTAAAGAACCTTTTTTATTCATGAAAAAATGATATACTTTTGTTTTTTATACCATGACAACTACTCAAGCCATTTTTAATATTCAAACTGAACAAGAGTTCAGGGCATTGGCTTTAGAGATTTTTAACTATCAGTTTAAAAATAATAAAGTGTATCGATCGTTTTGCGATTTGCTATACAAACACCCAAGTGATGTAAAAAGCATACAAGACATTCCGTTTTTACCTATTCAGTTTTTTAAAACGCATCAGGTTGTAAGTTCTTTAGAACCCATTCAAACCACCTTTATAAGTTCGGGAACTACCGGAAGTATTACCAGCAAACATTTGGTTACCGATTTAAATATGTATAAAACAAGCTTTACAAAAGGCTTTGAAACATTTTATGGTGCTATTGACAATTATGTGATTTTGGCTTTGTTACCTTCGTATTTAGAGCGAGAAGGCTCGTCGTTAATTTATATGGTGGATGCCCTAATAAAGCAATCCAAGCATCCTGAAAGTGGGTTTTACCTCAACAATCTATCTGAATTAAAAAATACCTTAATCCACTTAGATTCTCAAGGAAAAAAAGTATTGCTTATTGGCGTGTCTTTTGCTCTATTGGATTTAATTGAAGTCTACCAATTTCAATTACAAAACACGATTATTATGGAAACTGGTGGCATGAAAGGACGACGAAAAGAATTGATTCGTGAAGAATTGCACTATACATTAAAACAAGGGTTTGGTGTTAAAACCATTCATAGTGAATATGGCATGACTGAATTATTAAGTCAGGCATATTCAAAAGGAAACGGTATTTATAATGGCCCAAATTGGATGCGCATTTTTACTCGTGATACTGAAGATGCTTTAAGCATTCAACCTGTTGGAAAAACTGGTGGGATTAATGTGATTGATTTAGCCAATGTTAATTCTTGCTCTTTTATTGCCACACAAGATTTAGGACGCGTTCACCAAGATGGCTCTTTTGAAGTTATAGGGCGTTTTGACCATTCTGATATTAGAGGTTGTAACTTAATGGTTTTGTAATTTAGTTTATTGAGTGTGCAACAAGGCCTCATCATATAAACTCAAATTAATAAGCCAACTTATACGCATTGCCACTTATAATAACACATAACAATCTCATAAAAAAATTATTTCGTGTTGTAAGTTTTTTAAAATATTAACGACAAAAAAACCAGCTATGAAAAAGAAAATTTTTTATTAGCTGGTTGGTTAGTTTTAAAAGCCTGATTTCCCTGTCAGGCTTTTTTATGAAATACGTATTACAAAGTAATTTTTCTTACCGCGTTGTAGCAATACAAACTTATTATTAATTAAATCTGAAGTAGTAATTTTATAGGCTTCTCCTACCTTTTCTTTATTCACAGAAATGGAATTTTCATTTAAAGCTCTTCGAGCTTCACCATTTGATTTTAAAAACCCAGTTTTTTCAGCCAAAGCCCCAATAATATCCAATCCGTTTTCAACATCAGCCATCGTCACTTCTGCTTGTGGTACACCATCAAATACATCTAAAAAGGTTTGTTCATTTAAATGTTTTAAATCATCACCTGTTGAATTTCCAAATAATATATTACTGGCTTTAATGGCATTTTCCAAATCGTCTTTTGAATGAACCATCACCGTTATTTCTTCCGCCAAACGTTTTTGTAACACACGTAAATGTGGCGCTTCTTGATGCTCTTTTATTAAGGCTTCAATATCTGCTTGTGTTAAAAATGTGAAGATTTTAATATACTTTTCAGCGTCTTCATCACTTGAATTTAACCAATATTGATAAAATTTATAAGGTGATGTTCTGTTAGCGTCTAACCACACATTGCCACCTTCTGACTTGCCAAATTTAGAGCCATCAGATTTTGTAATTAACGGACAGGTAATGGCAAACCCTTTACCGTTGCCTATTCTTCTTATCAATTCCGTTCCTGTGGTGATATTTCCCCATTGGTCACTACCACCCATTTGAATGGTGCAATTTTTATCATTATATAAATGTAAAAAGTCATAGCCTTGAACCAATTGATAGGTAAACTCAGTAAAACTCATACCTTCAGAAGCATCTGACGAAATTCTGTTTTTTACAGAATCTTTGGCCATCATATAATTTACGGTAATGTGTTTACCCACATCGCGAATAAATTCAAGGAATGAAAAGTTTTTCATCCAATCGTAATTATTCACCAAAATAGCTGCATTTTCAGCTTGGCTTTCAAAATCTAAAAAGTGAGCTAATTGCTTTTTTATAGCTTCTTGATTATGACGTAACGTATTTTCATCCAACAAATTACGTTCGTTTGATTTTCCTGAAGGATCACCAATCATACCTGTTGCGCCACCAACTAAAGCAACCGGACGATGTCCGCAACGTTGATAATGCGCTAATAACATGATAGGCACCAAATTCCCAATATGTAAAGAATCAGCCGTTGGGTCAAAACCTACATACGCACTGCGCATGCTTTCCATTAAATGTTCTTCTGCTCCAGGCATTACAGTATGAATCATACCTCTCCAAGTCAATTCTTCAACAAAATTTTTAATCATTTTTTAATGTTTTTGGTAATCTACGGCAAAGATAAAAATACATGTATAATTACTTATGTATTCTGAATAATTCTTTACATTAGTTGCATGATTTTAGTAACAGGTGGTACAGGTTTGGTGGGTTCACATTTGCTATACAAATTAGCAAGTACTGGTGAAAAAGTTCGAGCTATCTATAGAAATGAAAAAAAACTGGCTAATATTAAACACGTGTTCTCTTGTTACACCAATGATTATGAACCCATTTTTAATGTTATAGATTGGTTTGAGGCCGATATTTTAGATATCCCATCACTTACTGATGCTTTTAATGGTATTACCTATGTTTACCATTGTGCCGCTTTTGTATCTTTTGAACCTGACAAGTATCGCCTTTTAAGAAAAACAAATATTGAAGGCACTGCTAATATTGTAAATCTTTGCCTTTCAAATAACATAAAAAAATTATGTCATGTTAGTTCTATAGCAACTTTAGGAATTACAAATCATAAGACTATGATAACAGAAGAGGCCGAATGGAATCAGGAAACTAGTAATACTATTTATAGCATCACTAAATACGGTGCAGAAATTGAAGTATGGCGAGGTTCACAAGAAGGGCTTGACGTAGTTATGGTAAATCCTGGTGTTATTTTAGGAGCTGGTATTTGGCGTTATGGCAGCGGCAGCTTATTTAAAAAAGCTCATAAAGGCCTTACATACTATCCCTCTGGCTCTATTGGATTGGTTGATGTTGCAGACGTAGTGGCTATAATGATAGCTTTAACTAAAAGTAGCATAGCTAATGAACGCTTTATTTTAGTAGCTGAAAATTGGAGTTATAAAGATTTTTTACAAGCCATGGCAAAGGCCGTTAACGCAAAGCCACCTGGAAAATTAGCTTCTACAGTATTGTTACAGATTGGATGGCGATTGGATTGGGTAAAACATAAACTATTAGGATCTCGCAGACAACTTACTAAACATTTAGCAGTTTCGTTATGCAACCAAAAAACGTTTAGCAACGCAAAAATTAAATCTCAATTACCATATAATTTTAAACCCGTTTCAAAAAGTATTACAGAGATTGGTGCGTTATTTTTAAAACAAAACGTATCTTAATAAAGACCATTTAAACGAATGGCAAAAAAACCTTAATTACACCTCATGATACCTAAAACAACCCACTTCATGGTCATTTACCATTCCTGTGGCTTGCATATGGGCATATATAACGGTTGAACCAACAAATTTAAATCCTCTTTTTTTTAAATCTTTACTTAAAGCATCACTTATTGCGGTTGTAGCAACGGCTTCTTTATGTGTTTTAAGGCTGTTTTTTATAGGCTTTCCATCAACAAACTCCCAAATATATTTTGAAAAACTTCCAAACTCCTTTTGTATAGTCATAAAGGCTTGTGCATTTGTAATAGTGGCCTGTATTTTAAGTTTGTTTCTGATGATACCTTCATCTTGAATTAAAGTATCAATTTTTTCCTGTTTATACTCGGCAATCTTTTTATAGTCAAAATCATCAAAGGCTTTTCTAAAATTTTCTCGTTTTCGCAAAATGGTAATCCAACTTAAACCTGCTTGAAAGGTTTCTAAAATTAAAAACTCAAACAACGTGGCGTCATCATAAACTGGTACGCCCCATTCTTGATCATGATAGGTTTCATACAACTTATCACCAACACACCAACCACATCTCTGTTTTTCCATAATAAAACTGTAAGTATTTCTATAAAAGTATGACAAATATCATCTAAATTAAAATATCAAGATTGTAATTTTGTTGTATTAAATATGAAACTTATGAATACCATTATTAAGAATAGTTTACAACATAGCATGTCTTATTCAACCTATAGAGAGTTTTTAAAAACATTGATTGAAGCTAATTCAAATTCAGGCAATGAAAAAAGCGAAAGTTTAGCCGAGTTTACTAAACTTAATGATAAACGTATGAATCGTTGGGATAAAACCTTAAAAATTTCGGAAGAAGACCAAAATAGATTAAGTCATTTTAATGACAACATTACATGGCTTGTAATAACTGAAAGCTGGTGTGGTGATGCCGCACATATTGTGCCTGTTTTATATAAAGTTGCTGAGTTAATAAATATTAATTTTAGAATAGTACTTAGAGATGAAAATTTAGAATTAATGGATATGTTTTTAACCAATGGAGCCAGTGCTGTACCTAAATTAATTATGATTGACAATGTTACTGGAGAGGTATTAAATACATACGGCCCAAGACCAACTGAGGCTACTAAAATGGTGCTAGATTATAAAGAAAAACATGGCGTGATTACTGCAGAATTTAAAGAAGAATTACAACATTGGTATAATAACAATAAAGGACAGAATATTGTTGATGATTTAACTAAAATGCTTTGTAAACTAGAACCTAGTATTTGCTTACAAAATTAAAGGTAATAGACCCTAATTGAGGTTTTTTACCTGGACTAGCATTAAATTTTGCTTGTTTAGCATATTCCAAAGCGCTTTCAATTAAACACTCATTGGTAGAGGTTGATGAGTTATTTACGTAAGTATCTATTACTTTGCCTTGGTCATTAACCGTTATATTAATAACAATGGTTCCACCATCTTCACAAAGATAAATGGGTATTGGTAAATAGTCATCTGTTCTGTCAACTAATGAGTAGCGTATGGTACTTTTTCTATTAGAACTTGCAGGCGCTTCCTTTTTTTTGGTTCTGTTATCTAAAATGCTTTTTACTTTTGAAAATGATGAGATTTCTTCATGATTTAAATCTGATATCTCATTATTGTTACTAGCAGATTCATCTGAGGCTTCTTGTGGCTGATTAAATTCTGGTTTCACATAATCTTCTGGTGGCGCTATAGGTTTATAAGCTTCAGAAAAAGATTTTTCTTTTACCGTTTCATTATAGGCTTTATTAGTTTCGGCTTTTGTGTTATTTAGCTTTTCTAAGGCTTCTAAAATTTTTGCTTCTTCTTCAGTAAGTTCTTTTTCAGGTTCAACTTCATAATAACTTTCTGAAGCCAGTTTATTGTGTTGATTTAGGTTAAAATTAAAAACAGACATGACCACAGTTCCTGAAAGGAAAAAAGTAATAAGTAGGGCTTTATGTTGATTTGTTAGGTTCAAATTATTAAACTACATGTGAAACACATAGATATATACGACAATTTAAGAGAAAAAGTTTAAAACAACATAAATTCTAAGAAAATTGAGACGCTTGATAAGCCTTCAAGTGTTTTATAACCAAAGCGTTTTCTTGTAAAATCGAGTCCTATTAAAAATGAATTTCTAAAGTTATCATCAAAGGTTTGTAGGCCAAGACCAAACTTATACATGTTGCCTTTTTCAAAAGATTTACCCAACCCTAAAAGCGTTCCATAACCACCTCTTATAAACATATTATCATCATCAGCAATCACATTGTATTGAAAACTTAAATACGCAGGTGCAAAATGAAGTCCTTGTTGGGAATGCCAATCATATTCAAAATTCAAACCCAATAATGAACGTTTATCAAATTGGTATCCAATGGTATTATTTATAAATAACGCACTTGGGTTAATAAGTGGTCCTGTATCATCATCTTGATCTAAAGTATATTCTTTATTAATAGTTAACGTTGAGGCTAAAGAGATTTTGTAAAACAGGCCGTTTTCTTTTTCTTCGTTTATTTGAGAAAAAGCTTGTGAGCTAATAATTAAAAGGAAAAGAAGAGTAATTTTATTGACTTTCATATATTAGTTTTAGAAAAACCTATTATCAAAAATTATTCCGAAGGTAAGGATTTTAAAAAAATTTCTACAGTTTGAGACTGTATCACATTAAACTCACCAATTTTTGTGCGTCTTAAAGCAGATAAGTGAGCTCCAGATTTAAGCGCTTTTCCAAAATCATGTGCCAATGACCTAATGTAGGTGCCTTTGCTACAAACTATTCTAAAATCTATTTGAAGCCCATCAATTTTGGTAATTTCAAATACTTCAACCCTTACTTTTCTAGATTTTATTTCAACCTGTTCTCCAGCTCTTGCAAATTGATACAATCGTTTCCCATCTTGTTTTAATGCAGAAAAAACTGGTGGAATTTGCTCAATATCACCAATAAATTGGTTGGTGGTTTGATGTATTAAATCTTCTGAAATATGATTTGTAGAAAATGTTTCATTTATTTCAGTTTCTAAATCATATGATGGTGTGGTGCTGCCTAAAACTAATGTGCCAGTGTATTCTTTAATTTGCCCTTGAAAAGTATCTATTTGCTTGGTCATTTTACCTGTACATAGCACTAATAATCCGGTAGCTAAAGGGTCTAGCGTACCAGCATGACCAACCTTTATGTTTTTAATATTGAATGCTTTTTTTATTTCATAACGCAGCTTATTTACCACTTGAAATGAGGTCCAATGTAAAGGTTTGTCAATTAATAACACTTGACCTGTAAGATAGTCTTCTGCCGTTAACATTATATAGTTGTTAAAGGATAAATAAAGAAATGGATTAGCAATAAGGCTATTCCTAAAATGATACGGTAATAACCAAAAACTTTAAAGCCTTTTTTGCTTAAGTAATCTATAAATGATTTTATAGCTATTAAAGCCACAATAAAAGCGACTACATTGCCAATAATTAAATAGTTAATTTGACTACTGCTAAGCTCAAAACCCGCTTGATAATAATCGTATAATTTTTTAGATGTAGCACCTAACATCGTTGGAATTGCCAAGAAAAAAGAAAATTCGGCGGCCGTTTTTCTATTTAATTTTTGAGTCATCCCACCTACTATGCTTGCGCCACTTCGTGAGGTTCCTGGAATCATGGCTAAACATTGAAAAAAACCAATTTTTAATGCTGTGAGATAACTTATTTTAGTGTGTGCGTCTGGATTAGCCTTGTCATAAATTTCGTTTGCTTTAAACCAATCATCTACTTTGAGTAAAAGAAAGCCTCCTAAAACTAATGATATAGCAACAACAAGTGGACTTTCAAGTAGTTCATCAATAACATCATTCAATAATAAGCCTAAAATAGCGGCAGGAATAAAAGCTACTAATAATTTAAAGTAGAAATCTAAACTTTGAAAAAAACGCTTCCAATACAATACTAAAACCGATAATATAGCACCTAGTTGAATAACAATGGTAAATAGTTTTGTAAAATCATCACCTGCTATCTTCATAAGTGATGAGGCAATAATCATATGGCCAGTTGATGAAATAGGAAGATACTCTGTAACACCTTCAATAACAGCTAAAATAATAGCTTCAATACTAGTCATTAGTCTTGTTAGGATTCAATAAAATAGCGTAAATCTGAATTCCAAAACCAATAAGTACAAGCGTTGGCGCTAACCTAATACGTCTGAAATTAAATATTTCAGAATTAAAAACATTGGGATCATCACTTCCGCCACCAGACATTAAAATAAAACCAAGTGCAATACAAGCTAAACCTATAAACATAAACTTATAGTTTTTCTTTCCAAAAACAAATACGCTACTTGAAGCTTCTTTACGTTTTTTTTCTCCCATGATTATTTAAAGTAATGATGCAAATTAACATAAATATTTAAAAACTATACGTTAAGAGTGTTATAAATTATTGACTTTATAGTATTAGTTGCTTTTTGCGTTAGGGATTGCAGCGACATCCTTTTGCCTAAGCAAAAGATATAGCGAAAAGCCCGACCCTTGTGGTAACGCCCAAATTAATAATATAACTGGTCTGTTTTTAAATTTAAAAAACGCTGCGTTGCTATATGCGTACTAATCCATGTGATGATAATTCCTAAAATAAATACAAAAACAAATAACATGATTACCAACACCGGATTGCTTAATAACTCTAATTCAGGAAAGGTATTATTCATATAATACAATACAATGGCCATACCAATGAGAGCTAAAACTCCGCCAATAATTCCTAACCGAACGCTTTTCCACACAAAAGGTCTTCTGATAAACTGTTTGGTGGCACCTACCATTTGCATGGTTTTAATGGTAAAACGTTTTGAATAAACGGCTAGCCTAATAGAACTGTTTATAAGAAGTACGGCTATCAACGTGAAAATGCCACTGATTACCAACACCCAAAAGGTTATTTTTTTAACGTTGTTGTTCATTAAAGTCACTAAATCATTATCATAAGTTACCTCATCAACAAAGTTTTTAGTTAAGGCGTCTTCTGAAATTTTTTCTAACTGGTCTGATGTTACAAAATCAGCTTTTAAATGCACATCTATGCTATTTTGAAGTGGATTATACCCAACAAAATCCATAAAATCTTCGCCATTTTCGGCTTTCATAAATTCGGCCGCTTGCTCTTTTGAGACATATTCTGTAGATTTTACATAGTCTGCCATAGCTAAACTTTTTTCAAGCTGTTTGGTTTCTACATCTTTGGCGGTATCTTTTAAATAAATAGTTAAAACCACTTGCTCTTTAAAATGGTCGGATACTTTTTTGGCATTAAGCACCAGCATGCCTAACAATCCTAATAAAAATAAAACCAAAGCTATACTTAATACTACTGAAAAGTAGGAGGAAATAAGGCGACGTTTTTGATGATTCTCAAATGATAAACTCATAAAAATGGATTAATGATGTAAAAATAATAAAGTATATTTAAACTCTATTTATATAAACTAAAACATATGAACATTGTTGTGATTGGTGCTGGAGGCGTTGGCGGTTATTTTGGAGGAAAATTGGCTAAAGCTGGGTTTCATGTTACTTTTATAGCTCGTGGAAAACATTTAGAAGCCATTAAAAATAACGGTTTACAAGTGAAAAGCATTTTGGGCGATTTTACAGTACACCCAAAAGTAACAGATTCTATACAAGACATAAAAAATCCGGATTTGATACTACTTGGCGTTAAATCATGGCAGATTTTAGAGATTGCTGAACCATTGAAAACGGTTATTACCGAAAACACCATGGTTTTGCCGCTTCAAAATGGCGCTGATAATGCCGATAAATTACTGTCCGTATTACCAAAAAAAAATGTATTGGCTGGTTTGTGCAAAATTGTAAGTAAGGTTGAAGCTCCAGGAATTATTAATCATTTTACTTTTGAACCTGAAATTGTTTTTGGTGAGTATGACAACCATAAAACAGAACGCATTAAACACTTAAAAGAAATTTTTGATGTTGCTGGTTTTAAAAATACCTTGTCTGATGATATTCACTTAGATATCTGGAAAAAATTCTTGTTTATTGGAACAATTAGTGGAATAGGCGCTATTACCAGAGACGTTTTTGGTGTGATGAGAGCACAAGAAGGCATTAGAAAAATTATTTATGATACCGCCAATGAAATGGTTGCTGTTGCTAATGCAAAAGGTATTGGATTAACTTCAAAAGATGTTGATATGATTGTAAAAGTGATTGATAGTTTAGATTACAATACAACCGCATCCATGCAACGTGATATGATGGAAGGCAAACCCAGTGAGCTTGAAAATTTTAATGGATATATTGTTAATCAAGGTAAAATGTTAGGTATTGAAACACCAACTAATGCCTTTATTTATCATTGTTTATTGCCTCAAGAACTGAAAGCTAGACAATAGATTTTTGTTTTTTACTAACCAGATATACACCACTAATAACCAAAAAGCAACTGATAACTTTTACTAAGTTAATGTCTTGCGCGTAAGTGTCATCGGTTAAGATGTATGCTGAAACAACAACCAAAACAAAACTAATTGCCGGTTGCAGATATACATAACTTCCAGCAATAGATGGTGCCACATGCTGTAGTGCATAAATATTAAAAAGATACGTTAAAAACGTTGTGCCAATAACTACAAAACCAATACTTAAATAATCTTGAAGCGTAAAGACTTCATAATTAGTATTAAAAACATCGTTAATTCCAAAGGGTAACACAAAAATTAAGCCCAATAAAAATACCCAACTTATAATGGTAATAGGGTTGTATTTCATCATTAAAGGTTTTATTAAAACCAAATAAAGGGCATAAGAACATGTGTTTATAAATACCAAAACATTACCTAATAATGAACTAGTTCCTTCTGTTTTATTGCCATACCAAACCAATAAAAAAGCACCAATAGCTCCAATGGCAATACCTAATAACTTATAATTAGTAATTTTTTCTTTTAAAATGAAGGCACTAAAAATTAAAACCATCACTGGTATTGAGGTGCTTATTATAGAGGCATCAATAGGCGATGTTAAACTTAACCCATGAAAAAAAAGTAACATATTTACTGCAGCACCAAATATGGCGCAAAGAACAATCATGAGATAATCCTTTTTGTCAATGGTTTCTTTAATAAATTTTTTAATTATCCAGAATAAAAGTCCAGCACCAAGAAGTCTAAAAACCACTAAAGCAGACGGGCCAATTTTATTAGGCATAACGCCTTTTGCAATCATAAAATTAGCACCATAAATAAGATTGGCACCTAATAATGCTAGGTGTGCTGTAACGGTTTTATTTTTCAAATGTTTTTAATTGTAACTTCAAAAGTAGACATTTGAAATTGATTATTTCATACTTGTAAAGATTTGAGAATGTTGTCAATTTCTTTTTTAGCTTGATGGTACCCAATTTGAAAAGCGGTATCAATTCCTTTTGACTCTAAGGTTCCAATTTTATCAATTTCTACAGGCTCAAAAACATAATTGCACAACTTAAACTTTTTAATGTTATTAACCTCTAAACCAATATGATAAACACGATAGACTAATTTTAAAGACGTATTAATGTCTGTTTCTTTAATTGGTGTTATAGGATTAACAAAGCTTCCAATAATTTTGTGTAGTTTTTTCTTTTTAAGTGGTTCAACCGGAAAATTGTTTAAAATTCCGCCATCAGAATAAAAATTATTGTTGATTTTTAAAGGAGAAAACAAAGGAGGTAACGCACAAGATGCGATTAAAGGTTTTATTAATTCTCCTTTACTAAAATATTCTAGTTTACCCGATAATAAATTGGTAGCCGTAATGGTTAATGGATATTTTAATTTTTCAAATGAATTTTCTTTGAAAAACGTTTTAAAAAACTTTTCGTACTTCTCACTATCTAAAATGCCTGGCTTTTTTAGGGCATATAATGAAAAATCTAAAATAGGTGTTTGTTTAAAAAAGGTTATCATATCATCTGTATTATATCCAGCAGCATATAAAGCGCAAACTAACGCGCCTGCACTTGTTCCTGAAACATGACTGGGAACAATTCCGTTTTCTAATAATACCTTTATTAAACCTACATGCGCAATAGCTCTAACGCCTCCGCCAGACAGTACTAATCCAATTTCTTCATTCATAATAAATTATTTATAAAGACACATAAAGATACAATTATAAAAAATACCTTGAAGTAATTAAAATTGCCTTTAGATTTTTTCTTTTTAAACCGTAACTTTGCCCACTTATAAATCGACATTTTATAATGAAGTATCATTTCAACGAGATAGAAGCCAAATGGCAAAAATATTGGGCAGAAAATCAAACCTTTAAGGCTGAAAATAATTCTGAAAAACCTAAGTATTATGTACTAGATATGTTTCCTTACCCAAGCGGCGCAGGCTTGCATGTTGGGCATCCGTTAGGATATATAGCTTCCGATATTTATGCGCGTTACAAACGCCACCAAGGGTTTAATGTATTGCATCCTCAAGGCTATGATAGTTTTGGGCTACCAGCAGAACAGTATGCCATTCAAACGGGGCAACATCCAGCGTTGACTACCGAAGAAAATATTAAAACCTATCGTCGGCAATTAGACCAAATAGGGTTTTCATTTGATTGGTCTCGTGAAGTAAGAACTTCTGATCCAAGTTATTACAAATGGACACAGTGGATTTTCATTCAGTTATTTAATTCTTGGTATAATGATGACAGTGATAAAGCCGAAGATATTTCAGAATTAATTAAGATTTTTACTTCGGAAGGAAACTTAAAAGTAAATGCTGTTTGTGATGATACTATAGAATTGTTTTCTGCTGAAGATTGGAACTCTTTCGATTCTAAAAAACAACAACAAATATTATTACAATACAGACTAACCTATTTAGCTGAAACCGAAGTCAACTGGTGCCCAGCTTTAGGAACAGTTTTGGCTAATGATGAAATTGTTAATGGCGTTTCAGAACGTGGTGGTCATCCCGTTATTAGAAAAAAAATGACCCAATGGAGCATGCGTATTTCAGCCTATGCAGAACGCTTACTTCAAGGTTTGGAAAACATAGATTGGACCGATTCTTTAAAAGAAAGTCAACGAAACTGGATTGGAAAATCTGTTGGTGCTTCTATTAAGTTCAAAGTTAAAAGTTTAAAGTTTAAAGTTGAAGAACCAACAACCAATAACCAACAACCAACAACTATTGAGGTATTCACCACAAGACCAGACACTATTTTTGGAGTAAGTTTTATGACTTTAGCTCCAGAGCATGAATTAGTTTCGGAAATAACAACACCAGAGCAAAAAGCTGAGGTTGATGCTTATATTTTAGCAACGGCAAAACGTAGTGAACGTGATAGAATGGCCGATGTGAAAACCATTTCTGGTGCGTTTACGGGGGCTTATGTTGAGCATCCCTTTACCAAACAACCTATTCCAGTTTGGATTGGTGACTATGTGTTGGCTGGTTACGGAACTGGAGCTGTGATGTCTGTACCATGTGGAGACCAACGTGATTATGATTTTGCAAAACATTTCAACATTCCAATCCCTAATATTTTTGAAGGTGCCGATATTTCTGAAGAGGCCTTTTCTGATAAAGATAAAACCATTATTGCTAATTCTGATTTCTTAAACGGATTATCATACAAAGAAGCCACTAAAAAAATTATTCAGGAACTTGAAAAATTAGGTCAGGGACAAGGAAAAACCAACTACCGTTTGCGCGATGCCGTATTTTCGCGTCAACGATATTGGGGCGAACCATTTCCTGTATATTACGTCAATAGTATGCCGCAAATGATTGACGCTAAGCATTTGCCAATACGTTTACCAGAAGTTGAAAAATATTTACCAACCGAAACCGGCGAACCGCCATTAGGAAACGCCACCGTTTGGGCTTGGGATACCAAACAGTGTTCAGTGGTCAGTATTCAGCTGATTGATAATAAAACCGTATTCCCTTTAGAGTTAAACACCATGCCAGGTTGGGCAGGCAGTTCTTGGTATTTTAACCGTTATATGGATGCCCATAATGAACATGAATTTGCCAGTAAAGAAGCCTTAAACTATTGGAAAGATGTAGATTTATACATTGGTGGTAGCGAACACGCAACAGGTCATTTATTGTACTCACGTTTTTGGCAAAAATTTTTGTTTGATAAAGGCTTGGTGCTAGTTGATGAATATGCAAAAAAACTGATTAACCAAGGGATGATTTTAGGGACAAGTGCTTTTGTTTATAGATTAAATAGCAATGATTTTATAAAGCCTGTTTTATTTAGTAAATGTTTTATAGAAAAGGTAATTAAAGAAGAAAAGTCATACACTGAATATGAGGAGTACAAGAAGCATGAAAAATCATTATTTAATAATGTAAAAAAGAATCATGGAGTTTCTATGATTTCCTCAACAGTAAAATCTGATTGGAAACATTTTTCTCCAATTCATGCTGATGTTTCTTTTGTAAACTCATCAGATGAATTAGATATTGAAGCCTTTAAGAATTGGCGCGAAGAATTTAAGGATGCTATTTTCATTACTGAGATTGATAATACATATAAAGTCGGTCGCGAAGTCGAAAAAATGTCCAAATCCAAATACAACGTTGTCAATCCAGACCAAATATGTGTGGATTATGGTGCCGACAGTTTACGTCTGTATGAAATGTTTTTAGGGCCTTTAGAACAATACAAACCTTGGAATACAGCTGGGATTACAGGCGTGCATTCATTCCTGAAAAAACTGTGGAAACTCTATGTTGGTGAAGAAGGTTTAAATGTTACTGGTGAAGAACCTTCAAAAGACAGTTTAAAAACCCTGCATAAAACCATCAAAAAGGTAGCAGAAGATATTGAGAATTTCTCGTTTAACACTTCGGTTTCTACCTTTATGATTGCCGTGAATGAGTTAACAGCTCAAAAATGTACTAGCAAAGATATTTTGGAGCCATTCTTGATTTTAATTTCACCTTACGCGCCGCACATTGCTGAAGAATTATGGAGTCAATTAGGGCATAATGAGTCTATTTCAACAGCGCCATTTCCAAAGTTTGATGCTAGTTATTTAGTTGAAAGCAGTAAAAATTATCCCATTTCATTTAATGGAAAAATGCGTTTTACCTTAGAATTACCTATGGATTTCAACGCGAAACAAATTGAAGAAGCCGTGATGGCTCATGAAAAAACACAAGAGCAATTACAAGGCAGAACGCCTAATAAAGTAATTATTGTTCCAGGTAAAATTGTAAACATTGTTGGATAATTATAAAGAAATCATAGGATTTGTAGCAGCTTTTTTAACAACAGCAGCTTTTTTGCCTCAGGTTTATAAAACCTGGAAAACTAAAGATGTTTCTGGGTTGTCATTGCCTATGTTGCTCATGTTTTTTATAGGCGTTTTAGGTTGGTTAATTTATGGCGTTTTAAAATATAGTCCTTCGTTGATTTTTGCAAATGCCATTACAGCCCTTTCAACCTTTATACTCGTGTTTTTCAAAATAAAATACAATAAAAAATAGAAGACTGACAAAATTTCATTTATAAAAAGTGGCTCTATTTTTGTTATATTAGTATTAAAATTAAAAATTAAAAAAAATGATAGGATATTATATATTAATAGGAGCCATAGCTTTAGTAAGTTGGTTAGTAAGCAATACCTTAAAGCGTAAATTTGAAAAGTATTCAAAAGTACAATTACGCAATGGTATGAGTGGCAAAGAAATTGCCGAAAAAATGTTGTCAGATCATGGTATTTATGACGTAGAAGTTATATCAACACCAGGACAATTAACAGATCATTATAACCCAAAAAACAAAACGGTTAATTTAAGCGAATCTGTTTATAATCAAAGAAATGCAGCATCAGCTGCTGTTGCAGCACACGAATGTGGACATGCCGTACAACATGCTAAAGCATATAGTTGGTTAGAAATGCGTTCTACCTTAGTACCTGTGGTTAGTGTAACTTCAGGAATGTCACAATGGTTAATTATTGGTGGATTGGTTCTTGGTGGTGCTGCCGGACTTGGTTTAGGCTGGTGGGTTGCTGCTATTGGCGTTTTATTCATGGGCTTTGCAACTATTTTTAGTTTCATCACCTTACCTGTTGAGTATGATGCTAGTAACAGAGCTTTAGCTTGGTTAAAAAATAAAAACATGGTAAGCCCAGATGAATATGTTGGTTCTGAAGATGCACTAAAATGGGCCGCAAGAACCTATTTAGTGGCCGCTATAGGTGCGTTGGCCAACCTATTATATTGGGCGCTTCAAATTTTTGGAAGCAGAGATTAAAATCATTAAACTATACTATACAAGCTCTGAAGTATTTCAGAGCTTTTTTGTTTCTTTATAAAAAACAATTAAAAAAAATGCATTATCCTTTAGAATACTATCAGCAGCATTTAAAAACATATCAAGCTGAAGAACAAAAACTAAATAAGCAAATTACGGTTTTGAGTTTGCTTAGAGTATTGGTGTTTGTAATAACTGTTTTGGGTATCTATTTGGTATTTGATAATTGGCAATTTGCCGCTTTTATTGGAATTGTTGGCATCATTTTTTTTATGTATTTATTATCAAAATACACCAATAAAAAAGCGGAGCGAGATTTCAATAAGGCACTTATAACAATTAATGAAGAAGAAATTAATATCATTTCAGGGAATTTTCATCACAGAAATGAAGGGCTACAATATCAAGAAGCCAATCATTTTTATAGTTTAGATATTGATTTATTTGGAAGAGGTTCTTTGTTTCAATACATTAACAGAACAACCATAAATGAAGGCGCTCAAAAACTGGCAGATGCCTTAAAAGCCAATAACATTCATGCCATTCAGTTACGTCAAGAAGCTATAAAAGAGTTAAGTGAAAAAGCAAAATGGCGTCAACACTATTCTGCTACATCAAGCTTAGTTTCTGTAGAAACTCCAGCAAAACATATTATAAAATGGTTAAAAAATCATAAGCCATTTTTATCAAAAATAATAAGTTGGCTGCCAATTGCTTTTGGTATTATTTCAGTTGCAATAGTAGTATTTACAATTTTTAATAGTATTGATAAATCATTCATTGGGTATTGGTTATTGGTAGGTTTAGGGTTTACTGGAATCTATCTCAAAAAAATAAATGATTTAGCTTCAAATTCAGATAAAGTTAAAGATACTTTCAGGCAGTATGCGTCCCTTTTAAAACAAATTGAAAACGAAACTTTTACTTCAGAATTATTGATTCAAAAGCAAAATCAAATTAAGTCTGAGGATAGAAAAGCTTCAGCAATCTTTAAAGAATTTTCAAAGGCTTTAGATGCGCTTGATAACAGAAATAACTTGATTTCTGCCATTTTTGGCAACGGATTATTTCTTTTAGATGTAAAGAATAGTTACCACATTGAGCAATGGATTTTAAAATATGCTGATAAAGTTGAAGATTGGTTTGAAGTCGTGTCGTTTTTTGATGCCTATAACTCTTTGGGAAATTTTGTTTTTAATCACCCAGATTTTGTGTTTCCTGAAATTTCAAACAACAAACATGTTATAAAAGCAACACAATTAGGACATCCGTTATTGAATAAAACAAAGCGTATTGATAGTGATTTATTGATAGATAATGAACAATTTTTTATTGTAACTGGTGCTAACATGGCTGGAAAAAGCACCTTTTTAAGAACTGTTTCTTTGCATATAGTTATGGCAAATGTGGGCTTGCCTGTTTGTGCTAAAACAAGTCAATATAATCCTGTTAAGTTGATTACAAGTATGCGCACCAACGACTCTTTAGCTGATGAAAGTTCTTATTTCTTTTCAGAATTAAAACGCTTAAAATATATTGTTGATGCTATTAAAGAAGAATCTTATTTTATTGTTTTAGATGAAATTTTAAAAGGCACAAATAGTACCGATAAAGCCATTGGTTCCAGAAAATTTGTTGAAAAACTAGTCGCTTCAAATGCCACCGGAATCATCGCAACACACGATTTAAGTTTATGTGACATTGAAAATGAATTGTCTGAAGTAAAAAACTATTATTTTGATGCTGAAATTATTAGCGATGAACTTCATTTTGACTACACATTAAAAGAAGGCGTGTGCAAAAACATGAATGCATCATTCCTTCTTAAAAAAATGAATATCGTTTAGTTTAATTTTTTAGGATGCACCAATGTCATTTCATTAATTAAATGAGTTGCTCCAGCATATTTATCAATTATAAACAGTACATAACGTAAATCGACCATGATATTTCTGCAAATTTCTGGATCGTAATACATATCGCTCATAGTACCTTCCCAAACGCGATCAAAATTTAAACCAACAAGATTTCCATAAGCATCAATCGCAGGACTTCCAGAATTACCTCCGGTTGTATGATTCGTTCCTAAAAAACATACAGGGACTTTTCCATTTTTATCAGCATATTGCCCATAATCTTTTGCCGCATACAACTCACGTAATTTTTCTGGAACATCAAATTCATAATCACCCGGTATATATTTTTCAATTACGCCATCTAAATAACTTATGGCATTGTAATACACAGCATCTCTAGGTGAATATCCGCGTACTTGTCCGTAAGTAACCCTTAGCGTACTGTTAGCATCTGGAAAATAACGGGCATTAGGTAAAGCTTCCATTAATGCTGTCATGTATTTGGTTTGTAAAGCCGTAATCGTTTCGTTTTTTTGTTGATATTCAATATTTAGCGTATTGTTAAACTCATCAATCATAGGTTTTGCATACTGATAAGCAGCATCTTTATTCAATTTTTTGATGATATCTTTTGCATCGCCTTCAAATATTTTTAAAGCATTGTCTAAATTGGTAAAAGCAGTATTGTTGTAAATTGAAGCGTCTGCTTGTTTTCCGTATAGAGGCATCACGTTTATAAAAACACCTTTATCAACATTTAAGTCAAAATCTTTATGAATTCCTTTTAAAGTATTTGTTATGCTAGCTTTAGCTTTTTCTAAATTCTCAGGGTTTGCTGTTATAGCTTGTTCAAACTGATATGCTCTATAGGTCATTTGCATCAATTCATTAGTGGTTATAAAAACCTCAATGAAATTACGTCGTTTAACATCTATAGGGGCAAAATCTTTATAGAGACTATCAAATTCTGTTAAAATAAATCCGTATTTATCGGTCAGACCTTTTTCTTTTAATGCTTTTGTAAAGGTGTTTTCAAAATCACGTCTTTTTTCAACCGCATTGCTTTTCTCAATTCCTAAATTTTCACCTTTCCATTTTTTCCAAGCATTGGCAATTCGTGCTTGTTTTGAGGCATATTTAATCCGTACAGCATCATTCTTTTTCATTTCTGCATCTATCACTTTAAGAGCAGCTTCGCGAATAGCAATATTGGTTGGATTATAATTTTCAGTAATATGTTTAATGGCAACCGCTGGTAAATACTCATTGGTGGTACCTGGAAACCCAAATACCATCGAAAAATCACCTTCTTCAATACCATCTAAAGAAATTGGTAAAAAATGTTTTGGTTTGTACGGTTTATTGTCTTTGCTAAATTTTGATGGATGATTATTGGCATCGGCATAAATTCTAAAAATCGAAAAATCTCCTGTATGTCTTGGAAATACCCAATTATCAGTATCGCTACCAAATTTTCCAATACTTGTTGGAGGCGCACCAACTAAACGAATATCTTCAAAGCGCTCAGTAACAAACAGGAAATATTGATTGCCTTTGTAAAATGATTTAACTTTTACATCTTGCCAAGGTTCTTTATTCCAATTTTTCATGATATCATTACCAGCTTTGGTTATAACAGACTGTTTATCTTTTTCAGCCATAGCATCAGTTACATTAGCTAATACTTCTTTTGTAACATCATGAATACTTACTATAAACTCAACGTATAAACCTTCATTAGGAAGTTCTTCATCAAAATTCATAGCCCAAAAGCCATTTTTTAAATAATCATTTTCAAGCGATGAATGTGATTGTATTGAGCTAAACCCACAATGGTGATTTGTTAATATTAATCCTTCTGGTGAAATTACCTCACTAGTACAGCCACCATTAAAATGACCAATGGCATCTTTTAAACTTGAAGTATTAACATCATAAATATCTTTAGCGGTTAATTTGCTTCCAAGACTGGTCATTTCTTCTTCATTCATACCTTGTAAAAGTGAAGGAATCCACATGCCTCCTTGTTGTGCAGAGCTATTAATTGTTATAAAAAGCAGTATAATTTTAAGATATTTCATGATGTTTGAATTTGAATAGGTTCAAAAAATAAAAAGCAACTAATTATTATTGTAAATTTACTATATATTTTAATAATTACATGGAACTTATATCTAAACTTCCCAATTTAGAAACCACCATATTTACAGTAATGAGTGCTTTGGCTAAAGAGTACAACGCCATTAATTTATCACAAGGTTTTCCTGATTTTGAAAGCGACCCAAAATTGATAGATTTGGTTACTCAATCCATGAAATCTGGGTATAATCAATACGCTCCAATGGCGGGTATTTTAGAATTGCGTGAACGTATTGCTGAAAAATATGACTTGCTTTATCAGTCAACCTATCATCCGGAAACAGAAATAACCATAACTTCTGGAGCCACACAAGCTATTTCCTGTATTATTTCTGCATTTATAAATACCAATGATGAGGTTATCATTTTTAAGCCTGCTTATGATTGTTATGAGCCTTTTATTGAATTAAATGGTGGTAAAATAATCCCAATTCAACTTGAATATCCAAAATATGACATTGACTGGAATTTTGTAAAACAACAAATTAATCAGCAAACAAAAATGATTATAATAAATACACCACATAACCCAAGTGGACGTATTTTTTCTAAATATGATATGCTGCAATTACAAGAATTAACTAAAAACACAAACATTTTGGTTTTAAGTGATGAAGTTTATGAACACATTATTTTTGATGGTGAAAAACACCAAAGCGCTTGTTTGTTTTCTAATTTAAAATCAAGAAGTTTTATAGTGGCTTCGTTTGGAAAAACATTTCACAACACAGGTTGGAAAATTGGGTATTGTTGTGCGCCTAAAGAGCTTATGGAAGCGTTTAGAAAAGTACATCAATTTAATGTGTTTTGCGTAAATCATCCTATGCAAAAAGCCTTAGCTGATTATATTAAAGAGCCAAGTCATTATCTTGAATTAACACCGTTTTATCAAGAAAAAAGAGATTTGTTCTTAAGTTTAATAAACTCTTCTAGATTCAAGTTTTTACCTTCAAAAGGCACTTATTTTCAAGTGTTAGATTATTCAGAAATAACAAACCAATCTGATGTAGAATTTGCTAAACGCTTAGCCATAGAATTTGGTATTGCATCCATACCATTATCTGTATTTAATGTAAACCATTTAGATAAAAATGTCTTACGTTTTTGTTTTGCAAAAACTTCAGATACTTTAAAAAAAGCAGCCGATATTTTAAATTCTATTTAATCATGCAAGAACAACTTAAAATTGCGCTTATTCAATCTGATTTGGTTTGGGAAAATCCCAAAGAAAACAGAAAAATTTTTAAAGAAAAAATTGAAAATTTACCTGAGAATATTAATTTGATTATACTTCCAGAAATGTTTTCAACAGGTTTTACCATGAATGCTAAAGATGTGGCAGAACCTATGGATGGAAAAACAGTTGAATGGATGAAAAAACGCGCAGCAAAAACCAATGCTGCTATTGTGGGAAGCCTTATTATTTCTGAAAATGAAAAGTTTTATAACAGATTATTATTTGTAGAACCTTCAGGAGACATAAAATATTACGATAAGCGACACACATTTACTTTAGCAGGTGAAGACAAAGTGTTTTCGGCAGGAACAAAAAAAGTAATTATTGATTATAAGGGTTGGAAAATTTGCCCACTAATTTGTTATGATTTACGCTTTCCGGTTTGGGCAAGAAATTCAGAGAATTATGATGTTTTAATTTATGTTGCCAACTGGCCAAAACCTAGAATTTTAGCTTGGGATACCTTATTAGAAGCACGTGCTATTGAAAATATGTGTTATTGTGTAGGCGTAAACAGAGTTGGAATTGATGAAGCGCAAAATGAATATTCAGGAAACTCAGCCGTTTATGATGTTTTAGGAAATGCTATAAGTAGTATAAAACCCAATAAAGAGCACGTTGAAGTAGTCACTTTAGAACGAAACCACATTGCTTTTTATAGAAATAAACTCAAATTTTTAGAAGATAAAGACGCTTTTATTCTTCTATAAACTCTAAAGTTTCAGTAGTTCCCCAATCTGCTCTAATTTCTACTTCATCAAAAAGGCTCACTTTTTCTGGTTGAATTTTTTTCAAGTAATTACCAGAGTCAAATTTTTTGTTGCCGTTGGTATCCCAAATAACTCTAATAAAATATTTGGCAGGCACTAAATTTAAAAAGTCAATAGGTTCAGGTTTTTCTGAATATTGTTCAAATTTAACGTCGCCTTTATCATTGGTTAATTGAAAAATGATTGGGTATTTTGTATTTACTAAATTAAACCTAGCATACCCAAAATCGGATTCTTTTTTGGTTCTTATAGTATATTTTAATGTGTCATTTTTGTTTCCAAACAAATCTGTAAATCCTTCAGGCAACACTTTTATTTCATAAACGTTTTCTTCTGTTTTTTTAAAATTAAAAACATAACTATTATTAATGGTATCAAAAGATGACGTAAAATTAACCATGGTAGAGTCTTTGCTCATAATAGTCATTTTTGAATCATCAAATGTTTTAAAAGGAATGCTTGCTGTAATTTTTAAATCTTCATCGTAACCTATAGAACCAGCAGGCGTTGCTTTTATAGTTAATGAATCAGGTTTTAAACTGCGCATTTTCACAGAAAACTCTTTTTCAAAGTCATTATTTGAAACTTTAAAATTAAGGGAATCAACTTCAAGTTTAGGCGAGTACCAATAGTAAAGCGAATCTGATTTTACATCTTTAGTAATGCTGTAGTTAAAATCTTCAGGCACTTCAGAAAGTAATGTAATTTTCATGTTTTCATAATCACCTTCATAACCAAATGCAATTTTTTCTGAAGCTACTAATTGAGGTCTAAATGCTTTAAAATCTAAATTTTCACTAAATAATTTCAAATCATAAAACGTGTTTGTGGGAACCGTAATATACTCATTATGAAATGCAATTTTATCAGTTTTTTGCTGAAATTTGTTATCTACATTTACGTCTTTTAAAGCATAAAGCATATAGGTTCCTGCTTTTATATTTTCAATTGAAAATGTAGAAACACTATCTAAAGTATTGGTAATATATTTTGGGTTTTCTTTGTAAATTATTGAGTCATTAAAAGTAGAATCAACCTCATATAAACCAACTGAAACAAAGGTGTCTGGTTTTCTGTTTAAAGCATCAAAAATTTTACCATTTACTGTTAAAGAATCTATATAATCTCCGGTAGAAAACACATATCTAAAGTATGGAAACGGGTTACTTTCATTATTATCTGAAATACTATTCCCAAAATTAAATGCATAGGTTGTATTGGGTTGAAGTGTATCATAAATTTTAATAGTTATAAACTTACTAGCACCACCTAAAGGAGTAATTTCAGGTTGTGTTTTCATTGGAGGACTTATTATAAGTTGCTTTTGAATGTCTTTAATTTTAATATACTCATCAAAATATATTTTAATAGTTTTTCCAGCAAAATTTGTTGAATAATTTTCAGGTTCAGAGCCTACAATTTTAGGAGGAGTTATATCTTTTTCGCCACCTTGAGGTGTTGCTCTATTAGCACAATTAATAAAAATAAGAGCTATAAAGACAATAAAAATAAAATTTGAAAGCGTTTTATTCATTACAATAACAAAATTTAAGCAAACCTACATAATTTTACAGATATAACGATGAAACTCATTATGCAATTGCCATAGCTGCCACACTTATTTTTATATTTTTAGCTTGATTTAAAACAGTTATGCAAGCTTCCATAGTAGCACCTGTTGTAATTAAATCGTCAACTAAAAGAATATGTTTGTTGGCAATGCTATCTTTATTTTGAAGGGTAAATAATTCTTCATTATTTGTCCAGCGAGCAAAACGGTTTTTAAGTGTTTGAGAATTGGTGTTAGTCACTTTTATAAGCACATCATCAACATATAAAACATGTAAGGCATCAGCAATGTGTTGCGCAAATTTGGTTACTTGATTATATCCTCTTTTTTTAAGTTTCTTTTTGTGAAGTGGCACTGGTATAACCAAATCAATGTCTTTATAAGCTTCAATAGTTGCTAATTCTCCACCTAACCAATCACCTAAAAAAATACCAATTGGTTCTTGCCCTTTATATTTTAAACCGTGAACAAGTTGCTGCACCAATCCCTTTTTTTCAAACCGCAACAAAGCCGTGGCATTCTCAACTTTAACACGACCATAAAATATTTTTAAAACCGTCTCATCACTATTAAAATGAAAGTTTGTTATGGGCAAATTATTTCTACAATTTGTACATAAATCAAGTTCATTATCATTTAAAAGTTCATGACATGTAAAGCAAACCTTTGGGAAGAATAAGTTAATAATGGACTTTAGCATTGAAAAACAGATATGTACTTATGTAAACTTAATTAAAAAATATATGAAAATGACGCATAATTTTTAACAAACAATTCCATTTGTTTAAATCGCTTTTTTATTTTTGCACCATGACAAATCAAGACGATCAATTTAAGAAGGTAATCTCTCATGCAAAGGAGTACGGATATGTGTTTCAAAGTAGTGAGATTTATGATGGATTAAGCGCTGTTTACGACTATGCACAAAACGGAGCAGAATTAAAGAAAAACATTCGCGAATACTGGTGGAAAGCCATGGTTCAAATGAATGAAAATATAGTAGGTATTGATGCCGCCATATTTATGCATCCTACTACATGGAAAGCGTCTGGCCATGTGGATGCCTTTAACGACCCTTTAATTGATAATAAAGACTCGAAAAAACGTTACAGAGCAGATGTTTTAATTGAAGACTACTGTGCAAAAATTGAAGCAAAAATTGACAAAGAAGTTGAAAAAGCTGCAAAACGTTTTGGTGATACTTTTGATAAAGAACAGTTTGTAGCAACCAACCAACGTGTTGTTGAATATCAAGAAAAAATAAATTCTACCCTTTCTAGAATGGCAAAATCTTTAGAAAATGAAGATTTAGCTGATGTGAAAGCACTTATTGAAGCATTGGAAATTGCCGACCCATTAACAGGAAGTCGAAATTGGACAGAAGTTAAGCAGTTTAACTTAATGTTTGGCACCAAAATAGGAGCCTCTGCAGAAAACTCCATGGATTTATACCTGCGTCCAGAAACCGCGCAAGGTATATTTGTTAACTTTTTAAATGTTCAAAAAACAAGTCGTTTAAAAATTCCTTTTGGAATTGCACAAACCGGTAAAGCCTTTAGAAATGAGATTGTTGCCAGACAATTTATTTTTAGAATGCGTGAGTTTGAACAAATGGAAATGCAATTTTTCATAAAACCAGGAACACAAGTTGAATGGTATAATTACTGGAAAGAAACCAGATTGAAATGGCATCTATCATTAGGCATGGGAACAGAAAATTACCGTTTTCATGACCATGAAAAATTAGCGCATTATGCTGATGCGGCCGCAGATATTGAATTTAAATTCCCTTTTGGATTTAAAGAATTAGAAGGCATTCACTCACGTACTGATTTTGACTTAAGTCAGCATGAAAAATATTCAGGTAAAAAGTTACAGTATTTTGATCCCGAAGAAAACAAAAGTTATGTGCCATATGTGCTGGAAACTTCTATTGGATTAGACCGTATGTTTTTAGCTGTATTTTCAAATTCATTAAAAGATGAAACTTTGGAAGATGGAAGCACGAGAACCGTATTAGCCTTACCAAGTGTATTAGCTCCTATTAAAGCAGCTATTTTGCCTTTGGTTAAAAAAGATGGTTTGCCTGAAATAGCTCGTCAAATAGTAGAAGATTTAAAATGGGATTTTAACGTGGTGTATGATGAAAAAGATGCTGTAGGAAGACGTTACAGACGCCAAGATGCCAACGGAACTCCATTCTGTATAACGGTTGACCATGATACTTTAAATGACCATACCGTTACTATTCGTTACAGAGATACCATGTTGCAAGAGCGTGTTAACATAGATGCCTTAAGAGACCTTATAAAGCAAGATGTTGATATGCGTACTTGGTTGATGAAAATGTAAAAACTTTTTTTAAACAACTATTTTTAACATATAAAATCCCAAATAATCGTGTTTGGGATTTTTATTTTTTAGCTTTTTACGGTAAAACCGTAATAGTATTTTCAATATTTCGATGAAATGCAAAAATTACCATGTTTTTTGATTGAATAATTTAAATAGATGTTATAAGTTTATGAAGTAGCAAATTTTCCCTGATTATTTTTATTGGCAAACAAGACTATTTTTTAACCCTTTAATTATAACTACGTATGAATTTTTGTTTAAATTTACTCAAACCTCAAACCTCAAACCTCAAACCTCAAACCTCAAACCTCAATTTCTATTTTTATTTTTAGGAATTAGCTTTATGTTTTTTACTTGCCAAAAAGACGATACTTTTACAGAAGAACCTATAACAACTAAAATTCAGACTAAAAATAGTTTGCAAGTAAAAAAAGTAAGTTTAAATGATGTTAAGCAACATACACTCATAAAAAAATATTTAGATAAAATTGAAAAACAATTTGATTATAATAAAACTAATACTTCCAAAAAATCTAAAAGTACGTCAACAAGTGCTGTTGCAATAAATAGTAAAGACAATACTTTTACTATTTTAACCGATGAAATTATTGAAGTAAGTACAGACTCAACCAAAGTGTACACTTTTAGAATAGAAACCCCTACTAAGGCAGAGTCAGATTTTGAGAATTTTGTGATTCATAAAAAAAGTAACGACAGTATTGAATACTATATTTATAGGTACAAAAAGAATGATGAACAAAATGATGCTTATAGTTTTTCAAGAGAACAAGTAAGTAGTGACCAAATCAACAAAGCAGATTTTCAAGATTATACAAGAGATCTCGTTCTATATGACCCAGTTTCAGATTGTTTATATGAATTTTCAAGTGTTAATGGTGTTTTAATAATCGATATTTTAGAATGTAATGTTTCAGGTAGTGGTTATGGTACTGGCGGGACAAGTAGCGGTGGTACTGGTAGTAATTATGGTACTTGGAATTACTTTAACCCAGATGGGGACACAAGCAATGGTTGTATACGCACCCGTTCTTACACTGATGCAAATGGAAACCCCCAATATGAAACAGAATGGACGCCTTGCCTTAGTACAACTTCAAGCGATAATTCTACTAGCACATGGCCTAATAGCGGAGGTTATGAAGAACCAGACTCTAATGTTGACAACTTGCACAACACAACAAACACTAGTGGCCCAACAGACTTTGGTGGTGGTTCAGGATCTACTTCTACTAGCAGTAGCTCATCAAATACAAGTAGCAGTGTTATCATTGGTGTTTTACCAGATAAAATAGATGTTGAAATAAATTCTTTTTTTGATACATTATCTCAAGAACAAAAAGATTGTTTAAACTCAACATTTAATTCTTTAAGAAAAGACATTACCACGTTTTTTAAAAACAACCAAACCATCGCTAAACCAAGTAAAGACGGCGCCATATTTGATGAAGCTTTAATTCCAATAGAAGCTAAAGAGTTTGCTAAAAGTGCTATTGATATAAATTGTATCCTTCCAAATGTGAAATTTGAAAGAATAATTGAGTTAGATAGTTTACTAAAAGAAAACCCTTGGGCATTAATTCAAGACTGTGCTGAGCAAAATGGACTGAATATTTCTAATTATCAACAACTCTATGACCATACCTTACCTTCTCAATGTATAGACAGATTAAATGTACTTGGAGATAATTTTGAAAACCAACCACTAAGTGAAGGCAATGCAGCTGTTGCTAATGTAGATTATTATGGAGTTGAGATTATCACTAGACCTGATATTAATGGAGATGGTGTTCCAGATACTAATGCTGAAATCTTTCAAGCTTACAAAATTAATTTCAGTAGTTTAGCTAGTGGGGAGAAAGATAATTTTGAATTTAGCTGCAATAACCCTTTCGGAGATAATTTTGGTGATGTTAGTTGGACTTTTTCTCCATATTTCGCAAATGACAATTCCATTTGGAGCTCTACAAATCCACTAACAGCTATATTTAAAATAGACGCATCTGCCGATGGGATTCCTTTTGGAAACACTATATCTGATGATGGGGCTATAATGATTTCTGGATTCACATCAGAATATTGGATAGGGTCAACAATAACAACAGAATTTTCAGGAACTCAACCTTTTTCTGGAAATCGCCAATGGGGTTATATTACAAATCTAAACGGAAATCTAGAACTTTATGCTAGAGCTGTTGATGTCGCAAGAGTTTCAAATTTAGTAAAATATTTCACGCCAGGTAGTAATGAGTGCAAAGAAGATTCATATTATAATATTGGCGAAGCTACATGGTCCAATCTTCAAGATGAAATCAAACAGTTCATTGTTAATAATGGAGGCCAAGCTATTACTGTTCCTAAAACAGCTATTCGCTTTGACAAAACTAAATTAAAAGAAGTTCTAGAAAGTAATGAAACTATTGACCAGATTCCATGTAACTAAGCGTAATATTATGAAAAATAACATTTTTATTTTTAAAATACTATTGCCTATTGCCATATGCTTTATATTAATAAATATTGTAAAAATCCCATTTAGCTTTTATCCTTTATCATTTGCTTTAATTATTGGATTAGCAAACTGGAATATTCACAAATATAACCCATTTTTAGGTGTGCTATTGAGTATTATTGTTTCGTATTTGGCTTTTTTTATTGCCTACTTTAGTTTTACAATAACTGGAAAGATGTTTAGTTTTATGAAAGGAGACTCAGGAAGTGTTTTTGGAATTGTAATTTCAACATATATTATTGCTCCCTTATTAGTTTTTACATTTTATAAGTTCGTTTTTAAGATTATAAACAGTAAAATTACAATCTTTATAATTATTGCATCAATATCTATCTTAGTCTTAATGTTTTATTTTCTTTTCTCAGTAGAACTTACACATGAGTCTTTGGATTTATATACTATTTGGCAAATGATTATGATTTTAGCTCTACAACTTATTATTCATCAAAAAGAAATCATTAGAAATGATAAAAAATAAATACTACCTACAACACGTTATATAAAAAATAGCAGTTAAGAACTAAACCAAAAGTTTGGTTCTTAACTGCTTTATTTGTTTTATATACTAATTTGCCTATCAATTTGTTGCTCTAATGATATAAACGTTTCTGTTCGTGAAACGCCCGAAATAGATTGAATTTCCTTATCGAGAACTTGCATTAAATGCACATTATTTTTGCACAGAATTTTTATAAAAATGCTCCAACTTCCTGTGGTATAATGACATTCTAGTATTTCGGGAATTTTTTTTAGTTGTTTTACAACATCTGTATGACTCATAGCTTTATCTAAGTACACACCAATAAATGCCGTTGTATTATAACCCAAAACGTTTGGATTGATAACAAATTTTGATCCAGAAATTAAACCAGATTTTTCAAGTTTTCTTAAACGCTGATGAATAGCTGCACCAGAAATACCAACATTTCGGGCTATTTCAAGAATAGGCGTTCTGGCATCTACCATTAAGGCACGAAGTATTTTTTTATCAATACCATCTATTTCAAGAGTTTGGTTGTTAGCTTTCATGATATCTTACAGTTTAAAATATAAATATAGTTATATGATTTTAAATTGAAACTAATTACTGTCTTAGGGGTTAAAATACTTTTTTAATAAAATATAAAGAATCCTTACGAGGAGGCACGACGAAGTAATCTCTTTATATTGAAAAGATTGCCACAGAAATTTAGAAATTTTCTTAGCAAAGACATCAAAATATGTAATACCAACTATATGTTTAACGGGTTATACCCATGATAAGGCACTTCTTTTTCTTTGAATAAAATGCCAAAATTTGCAAGCTCATTTAAAATGGGTTCATACACTTCTTTACTGATTGGAATTTGAACACCTGGTGTTGTTATTTTTTTATTTAATATCGCCAAAGTAGCAATAGCAACCGGTAACCCAACAGTTTTGGCCATAGCTGTAAAAGTTTGGTCTTCACCAAGTGATACCATTGTGGAGTCAATTTGGTGCTTTTTACCATGTAATTCATACCCAAATTTGTGGTACATGACAAGCATATCTTTATCATTTTTGGCAAGCGTCCAGCTATCTATAAGTATTTTTTGAAGTATTTGGGCTGGAGTGGCTTTTTTGAGTTCAACCCTTTTTTTAGAACTAAAAATATCTAGTTCTAAAAGTTTGTCCCAAACAATATCATCTTGATCAATTTTTAAGGCATGTCTGAATTTTAATTCTACTGAATCTGATGGGCTGTATGGTAAAAAGGAATTCACAAAATCTCTGTAGCTCATGTTTTCGCTGTCGTCTATGGTGTAACTATCGTCAGTCATACCTAGCATAACAAACATATTCCAAGCACGACTAAAACCTACACGTCTCATGGTGCCACGATATAAGGTTTTTATGTCATTCAAACCATAAACACTTTGGTATTTTAAAGAGTCTCGGTTGGCATAGACTTCAAATCTGCCAAAACCATCAACTTCTAAAAATTCAGTACGTCTAAATAATCTGTGGTATGGAATGTATTTATAGGTGCCTTCTTGCAAAAATTTAGCAGCGCCTCCTTGTCCTGCAACCACCACATTTCTTGGGTTCCATGTAAATTTATAATTCCAAAGATTGTTGTCACTTTCAGGAGCTATCAATCCACCTGTAAAAGATTCAAACAAAATCATTTTTCCTCCTTTAGCTCTTATTTTGTCAATAACTTGCATGGCACTCATGTGGTCAATTCCAGGATCCACACCAATTTCATTCATAAAAACCAATCCTTTATTAATAACGTCTTGGTTTAAAGCTTCCATTTCTGGACTTATGTACGAAGCTGTTACCATATTTTTACCAAAATGAATACAGTCTTTTGCTACATTAATATGCATACTTGCCGGTAACATAGAAATAACAATATCACAGTTTTTAATGGCTTCAGCACGCGAATTTGAATCAAAAATATCCAACAAAATGGCATTAGCATTTTTATGATTATTAATAAGAAGCTTTGCATGATTAATATTAATGTCACCAATAGTTATAAATAGATTTTCAGATTCAGATTTTTCTAATAAATATTTTATTAAATATGAAGTAGATTTTCCAGAACCAATAACTAAAATCTTTCGCATAATGAATTTTGTTGAGTAATTTTGTGAATACTAATGTAATAAATACCAAGGGTTTTTATACCCTAGTAATAACTATAAATATGAACAAAATAATATTAATTTCTGCTTCACTTTTAGGCCTTACGGGCATCATTTTAGGAGCCTTTGCAGCTCATGGATTAAAGCAATTAATCTCTATTGAATCTATTCAAACTTTTGAAACTGGGGTACGATACCAAATGTATCATGCACTATTTCTGCTTTTTGTAGGAAGCACATCGTATGTTTCTAATAAATCAAAAAAACTTATATATTATTTTACAGTTATTGGTTGGTTATTTTTTTCTGGATCTATTTACGGTTTGGCAACTAATTTATTAACAAATTTTGATTTTAAAAGCATCGCTTTTATAACTCCAATAGGAGGTTTATGTTTCATAATTTCTTGGATTCTATTGTTTGTGAATTTCGCAAAAACAAGGGATAATAATTAAAAAAACAAGTAATTGCATTAAAATAATGTTTTATTTTTGCTAAATAATTATTTTAATGCAAAATTATGACAAACTACACCCAATTTACGAAAACGATTGAGTTAGAACAATATGGCATCAAAAAAGCCCAAATTAGATATCAACTTTCCCCTGATGAGCTTCACAAAATAACCATTGAAAAAGGTCAAGGTGTTGAAGCATCATCTGGTGCATTGGCTGTTAATACAGGAGAATTTACAGGAAGATCGCCTCAAGACAGATTTATTGTTGAAGATAGCATTACTAAAGATAAGGTTTGGTGGGGTAATATAAATATTCCTTTTTCCTCAGATAAGTTTGAAAAGCTTTATAATAAGGTAACTGAATATCTTTCAAACAAAGAAGTATTTGTAAGAGATAGTTATGCTTGTGCCGACGACCATTATAAATTAAATATTAGAGTGATTACTGAGTATCCTTGGAGTAATCAATTTGCTTATAATATGTTTCTTCGTCCAACTGAAGAAGAGCTAAAAACCTTTGAACCAGAATGGGTTGTTATAAATGCGCCTGGATTTTTGGCAAATCCTAAAGAAGATGGAACCAGACAACACAATTTCGCCATTTTAGATTTCACAAGAAAAATTGCTTTAATTGGAGGAACAGGTTATACTGGAGAAATTAAAAAAGGTATTTTTTCTGCATTGAATTTCATATTACCTATTTACAAAGAAACGTTACCAATGCACTGTAGCGCTAATGTTGGCAAAGAAGGTGATACCGCTATTTTCTTTGGACTTTCAGGAACTGGAAAAACAACCCTTTCAGCAGACCCAAATAGACGGTTAATTGGTGATGATGAACATGGATGGACTAAAGAAAACAGTATTTTTAATTTTGAAGGAGGTTGCTATGCTAAAGTTATTAATTTGTCTGCAGAAAATGAGCCGGAAATATTCCATGCTATTAAACCAGGAGCCATTTTAGAAAATGTGATTTTAGATTCTAATGGTCATGTTGATTTTGAAAATACCACTATTACAGAAAATACAAGAGTTAGTTATCCTATTGATTTTATTGACAATATTTTGGTGACATCCATTGGTAAAAATCCAAAAAATATTTTCTTTTTAACAGCAGATGCTTTTGGGGTTTTGCCTCCAATATCAAAGTTAACTCCAAGTCAAGCAGCGTACCATTTTATTTCGGGTTATACCGCAAAAGTAGCTGGTACTGAAGCTGGAGTTGTAGAACCACAACCTTCATTTTCTGCTTGTTTTGGAGCCCCTTTTATGCCTTTACATCCAGCAAAATACGCCGAAATGTTAAGTAATAAAATGACTGAAGCAGGTGTGAATGTGTGGTTGGTAAATACCGGCTGGACTGGTGGCCCTTATGGTGTTGGAACACGCATGAAACTAAAATATACTCGTGCCATGATTAATGCTGTATTAAATGGTGATTTAGGTTTATATACCTACGATAACTATCATATACATTCTGTGTTTGGTGTTGCTCAACCTAGAGAATGTCCTGGAGTTCCAACTACTGTTTTAAGCCCAAGAGCCACTTGGAATAATGATGAGGCCTATTATAAAACAGCCTTTAAATTAACGAATGCTTTTAGGGAAAATTTTAAGAAATATGAAAGTTTTGCTAGCGAAGAAATTCGCAGAGGAGGACCACAACGTTATGCGTTTTAACAAAAAAAGAGCGATTTTAAATCGCTCTTTTTTATTTATATAATTACTTTTATTACTTCGCTTTATTAACTTTATCTATATATTTTTCTAATGCCATGGTCATTGATGGTGTTTCAGCTGTTGGTGCTGCAATATCTACACGCAATCCTTTATCTTCTACTGCTTTAATGGTAGTGTCTCCAAAAACAGCAATTCTCGTATTGTTTTGTTTAAAATCTGGGAAATTGTGAAACAACGAATCTATACCAGATGGGCTGAAAAATACCAATATATCATAATACACATCAGCTAAATCTGAAAGATCACTAATAACTGTTTTATAAAAAGTTGCTAGTTTCCAATTAACACCTAATGCATTCATGGTATCTGGAACTTCTGGTTTTACCTTATCAGTATTTGGTAATAAAAATTTCTCGTCTTTATATTTCTTAATTAAGGGAGAAAGCTCAGAAAATGAACGTTTTCCAACATAAATTTTACGTTTTCTATAAACTACATATTTTTGCAAATAAAAAGCTACAGCTTCAGACTGGCAAAAATATTTCATAGTATCAGGCACTTTAAAACGCATTTCTTCTGCAACTCTAAAAAAATGATCTACCGAATTTCTGCTCGTTAAAACAATAGCCGTATAGTTATTTAAATCTACTTTTTGTTGTCTTATTTCTTTGGCTGAAACCCCTTCTACATGAATAAAAGGTCTAAAATCTATTTTCACCTTCTGTTTCTCTTGAAGATCAAAATATGGCGAATTTTCTATTTTAGGTTCTGGCTGTGAGACTAAAATTGTTTTCACTTTCATAGGGCACAAGTAGTTACTGATTTATTATGAAACAAAAACCTTGTACAATATAATATAAGGCGCAATTTCAAGTGCGCAAAGATACAAAATAAAATAAAATAAGTTCTGTTTTATTATACTTTGATTTGTCTTAATTGTGGTAATTAACCCCATAATATTGATTAAAACCAGAAGAATAACAATTATGTAAAGAAGAATTAATCTAGGTTTAAAACTATAAATAAGTAATAAATTTATAGGGATTAATACCAAGCCTAATAAATTCTTGTAACTAATTTTTTGAAAAAGATATTGATCAATTAGCTTATCAATTTCAAAAAGACTACCAATAAGTCTTTCTAAGAGAACTTTTATTAATATAAAAACACCTATTCCAAAAGTAATCTTAAACATACTATCAATTGATGGTGTTAAAATTTTACTATCATAGTATAAGCATATAAATAAAAAAATAGCTGATGATACAATTAAATTTATAAATATTAAAGCATCAAACTTGTCAAAGAATTTTTGCTCTTTGGCATAGATTTTAAGATATTTTGAGTTTCCTAAAACATATACAAAATCATTGAAACGCTTTGGATATATTGCCTTAGCTATGGCAATAAAAAAAATGCCAACTACTATTAAAATAGTAAACAATTCATATTTAGGAAAGTCTCTAAGCATGTCATAAAATTATTATAAATTCTAATATCTAGTTGTAATTATTAAGGAATATTTAAAAAAAAGTAAATTTTAAATAATGTACATTTGCCAAAAATATTGCTTTTAATGTTTTTGCCTGCTAAAATTAAATTTAGGTTTAAAATACATTAAAATAAGATTGGGAAATTCATGAAAAACGCGGTTGTAATTATACCAACATATAACGAAATTGAGAATATTGAAGCTATAGTAAAAGCTGTGTTTTCTCAATCTGATTTTATAAACATTCTTATTGTTGATGATAATTCTCCTGATTTAACTTCACTAAAAGTTAAAGAATTACAAAAAGAGTTTCCTAATCGCTTATTTTTAGAATTAAGAAAAGAAAAATCTGGTTTAGGAACCGCTTATATTCATGGTTTTAAATGGGCATTGAAAAAGCACTATGAATTTGTTTTTGAAATGGATGCCGATTTTTCTCATGACCCTAACGACCTTATTAAATTATATCAATCATGTCATGACAATGGCGCAGATGTTGCTATAGGTTCAAGATATATAAAAGGTGTAAATGTTGTTAATTGGCCTATGAATCGTGTTCTTATGTCATATTTAGCATCTGTTTATGTAAGGATGATAACTAGTATGAAAATACAAGACACTACAGCAGGATTTGTTTGTTATAAGAGAATAGTTTTAGAAACTTTAGATTTAAATAACATTAAATTTATAGGTTATGCGTTTCAAATTGAAATGAAATTTAAAGCGTATCTTAAAAATTTCAAGATAATTGAAGTTCCTGTGATTTTTACAGATAGAACCAGAGGCACATCAAAATTAAGTTCAGGAATTATTTCTGAAGCTGTTTTTGGGGTAATTTCCATGAAAATGAAGAGTATTTTTAAAAATAGAAAGGATTTATGAAGCAAAAAACAATACTTATAAAAAACGCACATATTGTAAATGAAGGAACAATATTTAGCGGAGATATATTAATAGAAGGCGAATATATTAAAGAAATTGGCGAGTCTATAAGCGCTAAATCTTCAGACGTTTATGTCATTGACGCTGAAGGAAAATATGTTTTACCAGGAGTTATTGATGATCAAGTTCATTTTAGAGAACCTGGCTTAACACACAAAGCTACCATTGAAACAGAATCAAAAGCAGCCATAGCTGGTGGTATTACATCATTTATTGAGATGCCTAACACCAATCCACAAACAACAACTATTGAAGAATTAGAAAAAAAGTTTGAGATTGCTTCAAAAACATCTTATGCCAATTATTCATTCATGTTTGGTGGAACCAATGATAATCTGGATGAAATTTTAAAAGTTGATGCAACTCAAGTCGCGGCATTAAAACTTTTTCTTGGCTCTTCAACAGGAAACATGTTGGTTAATAACCCAAAAGTATTAGAAAATATATTTAAAAACACCAAACTTTTAATAGCTGTTCATTGCGAAGATGAAGCAACCATTAAAGCCAATCTTGAAACATACTTAGAAAAATATGGTGAAGATATTCCTGTTAAATATCATCCAGAAATTCGAAGTGAAGAAGCTTGTTATTTATCCTCATCAACTGCCATAGAATTAGCTAAAAAAACAGATGCCAGATTACATGTATTTCATGTATCAACAGGTAAAGAAACTGAGTTATTCACTAACAAAATTCCATTAAAAGACAAAAAAATAACGGCCGAAGTTTGTATTCATCATTTGTGGTTTACCGATGAAGATTATGAAAAAAAAGGCGCTTTAATTAAATGGAATCCTGCTGTAAAATCTAAAAAAGATAGAGATAAACTTTGGGAAGCATTACTAGATGATAGAATTGATGTTATTGCAACAGACCATGCTCCACATACTTTAGCTGAAAAGAAAAATGTTTATACCAAAGCGCCATCAGGTGGTCCTTTAGTGCAACATGCTCTTTCTGCCATGCTAGAAATGTATCATAAAGGAAAAATATCCATTGAGAAAGTTGTTGAAAAAATGTGTCATAATCCGGCTATTTTATTTCAAATAGAAAAAAGAGGTTATATTAAAGAAGGCTATTTTGCTGATTTGGTTTTAGTAGACTTAAACAATCCTTACACTGTAAAAAAAGAAAACCTTTTATATAAATGTGGTTGGTCACCTTTTGAAGGAACTACTTTTAAATCAAGAATTACGCATACGTTTATTAATGGTAATTTAGCTTTTGAAAACGCCAAATTTCATACCTTTAAATCAGCAAAACGATTAACTTTCAATAGATAATGTTTAAACGATTCATAATTTACATAGGTGCCTTTTTATTAATGGTTTCATGCTATAACTTTAATAAGCCTGAAAAACCTAATAACTTACTTTCAAAAAAGGACATGATTAACATCATTATGGATTTAAAATTGTTAGCCTCTGCAAACGGTTCAAATCAAATCCTTTTAAAAAATAAAGGTATTTATTCTGAAGCTTATGTTTATGAAAAGTATAAAATTGATAGTTTAACATTTGCATTAAGCAATGACTATTATGCTTATTATGTTGAAGACTATGATGAAATTTATAATAAAGTAAAAGACAGTTTAGACGGTTTAAAAAAATTTTATGATGACGTTTTGCTTAAAGAAGCCGCTGAAATAAAAAAGGAAGATTCGCTGAATAATATAAAATTTAAAGATTCGCTGGACCTGATTAAGAAGAAAGATTCGCTAAAAATGTTTAAGCTAAAAGATACTATACTTGGTGGTAAATTAAAAAAGAAAGTGGCTCCAAAACTTATTGAACCTGCTTCTACTAATTTTAAGAAAAACTCTAAAATCAAGATACAATCCAATTAAAAGCTATTTAGATTTTTCTTCCTATAAACCTGATAACTTTGGCTTTTCCTTGATGATATTTTCCTTCGTCAAGTTCAATTTCTACTTCTTCAAGTTTAATAATTTCAACATTTAGAAAATCTTTCTTGATAGATTCTATTGAAAATAGCATATCTAAATTTTTTGGTCCGCCAGCATTAGGATTCTCTTTTTGAAATTCAAAATGAGTTTTACTAAATCCTTCTAAAATAATTATCCCGTTTGGTTTTAATAATTCTGCAAGTTTTTGATGATAATCAGACAAAATATCTGTTGTAAAATGAGCAAAAATTAAGGCAATGACGTCAAATTTATGATTGATTAATTGTAGCTTAAAAAAATCACCTACTTGATAGTTTATAAATACATTTTCAGATTTTGCTAGTAAATCGGCCTTCTTTTTAGCTTCTATACTAATATCAAAAGCATAAACATCCCAACTTATTTTGGCTGCATATAGGGCATTTCTTCCTTCTCCTTCGGCTGCCAATAAAAGTGTTCCTTTTTGATTTAATGTATCTATACTATTTTTAAAAAATTCATTAGGCTTAGTACCATAAGCATAACCTTCTTCCTTATATCTTAAATCCCAAAAATTATTCATTTTTCCTATTTTTTAATATTTAAAAACTTTAAAAACTCTTCTCTAGAAATATTTTCGGCTCCTAAACTTTCCAAATGTTGTGTATAAACTTGACAATCAATTAATTTATATTTGGAGTTTTTAATAAACGTAATGAAAGCAACTTTACTAGCATTACTTTCTTTCGTGAACATACTTTCTCCACAAAATATACCATTATTTAAGTCAACTCCATAAAGTCCTGCTACCAATATGTTTTTTTTCCAGACCTCAACAGATTTGGCATAGCCCAATTCATATAATTGAACATAGGCATCTATCATGTCATTTGTAATCCATGTTCCTGGCTGACCATCGCGTTTTATCAAAGAACACGCTTTTATAACGGCTTTAAACTCTTTATTTATTGTAATTTGATACGCATTTTTTTGAAGCACTTGTTTCATGCTTTTTGAAACTTTTAGCTTTTCTGGAAATAATACAAATCTTGGATTGGGTGACCACCACAAAATAGGATCTCCTTGAGAAAACCAAGGGAAAATGCCTTTACTGTAAGCATCAATAAGTCTATGAGTTGATAAATCACCCCCAATAGCTAACAACCCTTCTTCTGAAGCATTTGATACTTCTGGAAATGGCATATTATTGATTAAATAATTCATCATAAAAAGAATAAAACCTCAATATTACATTTAATATTGAGGTTTATTTTATTAAAATATTATTTTAACAGGATTGACCTTTCTTTGATTAGAAAGGTAAATCATCATGATCTTCATCATTTAAATCTCCTGCTGGCTCAAAAGCATCCATTGGAGGAACTGGAGGCAAACTAGCATTGGCTGAATCTGATTGTAACGCTTCTATTCTCCATCCTTGAATTGAGTTAAAATACTTGGTTTCTCCTTGAGGATTTACCCATTCTCTACCGCGTAAATTAATACTTATTTTAACTTGTTGACCTTCTTTATAACTGTTTAGTAAGTCACATTTATCTTGAACAAATTCCACCATGATGTGTTGTGGATATTGCTCATCTGTTGTTACTACAATTTCTCTTTTTCTAAACCCATTACCTCCAAAAGATTGAGTTTCTCCTACCATTTTAATTCTTCCTTGAACTTCCATTAATTATCAATTTATATCTATTAATACTATATTTAACTTAACAATATTTTCCAAGCACTATCTACATCGCCATAGCTTAAATAATTACGTGCTAGTTTATGCTTTTCTCTGTGTGAGGCACTTTTTATATTAGGATAACGCTCTCCTACGCTTTGAATAAATTCATTTACCATTTTTTTAGTAGGCAAAACCTCAACATTTGCAAGCATACCTAAATCATTTCCTGTTAAAACCATACTGTTTTTAACATCATCAGGCAAATTATCTACGCCAATCCCTAATTTGAATAATGGCTTAGGGACTTCAAAAAATCCTTTATTTGCTCTACTGTATAGATTGCCTCCTGCTCTGGCAACTAGGTCTAATTTTTTTTGATTAATGCTTTCATCTTTGTTAAGAACATCTTTTGAAATATGAAATTTAACCACTTCACAAATAATTAAATTTCCTGCGCCACCTTCTGTTCCTAGTTTAATAATATCATTTACTTTGCACTCAAACTGAATGGGTGATTCTGCTACACGAAACGGTTTTACAACATCCGATTTTAGCATAGTTAATCCGGCTTTTTCAAATTCATTAACGCCTTCTGGATATTCTGAACTACTCAATGACATTTGTTGAACAATGTCATAATTAACTACATTTATAACAACTTGCTTAGTAGCCTCAGCATTCAGCAACGTATGTTTAGCAGAATTATCTCTTACTCGTCTTGATGGCGAAAATACCAAAATTGGTGGATTGGCACTAAACACATTAAAAAAACTAAATGGCGACAAATTTGGGTTTCCATGAACATCCATAGTGCTAGCAAATGCTATTGGCCTAGGTGCAACGGCACTTTGCAAATAGCTTTGTAAAACATTGATAGAAAGGTCTTTTGGATTAAAAGATGTCATTAAACGTTTTTGGTTTTTACAAAACTAAGGATTTATTTCATTAATACTTAACAAAATACTCGTGTTAGTTTTGTGCAATCAGAATTATTAAAATTAACTACTTCAGCAAATGTAACCAATCTATTAAACAACTAAAAACCGATTTACTAACATCTTGAACAATAATATTAACAGATTTGCATTATATTCATGTTCAAATTCAATTTTAATGATTTTTACCAAATATAAAAGTACATTTCGTTGGGTAATGATTGCTGCATCATTCATCATTATTTCCCTCATTTTGTGGAATACTTATGTGTTTTTTCAGAATTTCAAAGCCGAAGAACGCACTAAAATGGATATTTGGGCTAAAGCCCAAAGTGATTTTATAAATAGTGACACAAACACTAATTTAGATTTAACTCTTAAAATTTTAAGTAGCAATAGTACAACTCCCATGATTGTTATTAATACTGATGGAAGTTTAAGTAGTTATAACAATGTTAATGATGCTAAAATGTCAGATTCTAACTATGTTAAAAAGTTAGTTTTTCAGTTTAAAAATGAAAATACTCCTATTGAAATTAACTATCAAAATGAAGTTTTGGCAACTATTTATTATGGAAATTCTGATTTACTAAATAAATTAAAATACTATCCCTTAGCATTACTGCTTATTATTATCCTATTTGGAGGTGTAGTTTTCTTCTTTTACAGAAGCAATAAAAATGCGGTTGAAAACAAATTATGGTCTGGTATGGCAAAGGAAACTGCTCATCAAATTGGTACACCTTTATCATCATTAATAGGTTGGGCAGAAATTTTAAAAAGCGAAAACGTCAATCCAAGTTATATTAGTGAAATTGAAAAAGATGTTGACAGACTTCAAACCATTACAGAACGTTTTAGTAAAATTGGCTCAATACCAACGCTGGAACCACTTGATATTATTAAAGAAACTATTGATTCTTATAGTTACTTGAAATCACGGTCTTCAAAACTTATTGAGTTTGAAATTATAACTCCAAGCGAAGAAATTATTGTAAATCTTAATAAGCAACTTTTTAGCTGGACTATTGAAAATTTAGTAAAAAATGCTATTGATGCTATGAAAGGTCGTGGTAAAATAACCATTGAAATTTCAGAACTTGAAGACAATATAAAGTTACTTATTTCTGATACCGGTAAAGGGATTCCAAAAAACAAATTCAATACTATTTTTGAGCCTGGTTATACAACAAAAAAACGTGGTTGGGGTTTAGGTTTATCACTCACCAAACGCATTATTGAAGAATTTCATAATGGTAAAATAAAAGTATTACAGTCTGAAATTGATAAAGGCACTACGTTTCAAATTTCCTTAAAACGCGCTATAAGTTAGCTTGTATTGCTTTTGCTATCTCTTCAAACTCTTCTGAAGACAATTTTGTTTTTTGAATAAAACGAGCATCTTCCATGGTGTGTAACGGAATTAAATGCACGTGCGCATGTGGTACTTCTAACCCAATTACTGTCATTCCAATACGTTTACATGGAATTGTTTTTTCAATGGCCTTTGCTATTTTTTGTGAAAAATTCATTAACCTTCCAAAAGTAGATTCATCTAAATCAAAAATTTTGTCTATTTCCTGTTTTGGGATACAAAGTGTATGACCTTTACTGTTTGGATTTACATCAAGAAATGCTAAAAACTCATCGGTTTCGGCAATCTTATAACAAGGAATGTCGCCGTTAACTATTTTGGTAAATATTGTAGCCATATTTTTGAGAGTAGATTGACAGTATAAATTTAAGTTATCTTGAAATTTCTAAAATTTCAAACTTTAAAACACCATTAGGTACTTGAATTTCAGCAACATCTCCTAAAGATTTTCCCAATAATCCTTTTCCAATTGGAGAATTTACAGAAATTTTTCCTGCTGCTAAATTAGCTTCACCATCAGCCACCAAAGTATAGTTCATTTCCATACCATTGGTTTGATTTTTAATTTTAACCTTTGAAAGCACTAATATTTTAGAAACATCTAATTGCGATTCATCAATAACCCTTGCGTTTGATAAAATTTCTTCCAATTTAGAGATTTTCATTTCAAGCATACCTTGCGCTTCTTTAGCGGCATCATATTCTGCATTTTCACTTAAATCACCTTTATCTCTAGCTTCAGCAATTGCTTGTGATGCTTTTGGGCGCTCAATATCTCTTAATTGATTTAATTCGTCTTTTAACTTTTTTAATCCTTCAGGTGTATAGTAAGATACTTTACTCATAACTTCATCGTTTATTTATACAAATATTCCGAAACAAGTCCGGAATAAAAAAATCCCGTTCACACGAGATTATACACAAATATACAAAATATTTAACTGAATTTGCTTTTTGTTGTAAATTGCTGCCTATATTATTGACCCATGAAACCATTATTTTTAACACTAACTTTTATTTTATTAACTGCTTGCAGTAAAAATTCAATAAAGAATGAAAATTGCAAATATTTACTTAATATAGGAGTAAATGTCACTATAAATATAAGTTTACCTCAATATAGTCAATTGCAGTTTGTGAGTAATTCTGTTTACATTGCTAATGCTGGAAATGCTGGTATTATTGTTACAAATGCTGGTTCTGGATATTTTGCATGGGATGCCAGTGACCCAAACCACATACCTAGTAGTTGTCATCTTGAAATAAGCGGATTGGAAGCTACTTGTGGTTGCGCTGACGGAAATACGTATAGTTTGGTAAATGGCCAACCTTTAGGTGATTCTAGTCTTTTATGCGGATTAAAAAATTATAGGGTTGATGTTAGTGGAACTACGCTTTTTATAACTAACTAAAAAAAAGCGACCCAAAACGAGTCGCTTTTTTAATACTTTAATTTTTATTAAAACTTTAAAGTTGCCCCTACTAAAAAGTTTGTTGTGGCTTGAGGATAATAGCCCGCACCTTCAATAGTTGTAACTTGATTTGGGTCTGACCAAGTATCATCATACGTGTAATAATACCCATTTGACACATATTTTTCTCCAAAAATATTGTTTACCAAACCCGATAATAGAATAGATTTAAATATGGCATTTGGTTTTATTTCATAAGTAATATTAAAATCGTTTACAAAATAACTATCAAGTTTTGAAGCTTTAGAATCTGTGTTTCCCATAAATTGTTGCCCTACATATTTACTCAAGAAAGCTAGTTGAAGACTGTTTGTGGGTTGAAAAACGAAGGCATTTGCTGCCACCAAATCTGGCGAAAAAGAAATATTTGTTTTACCTAAATTCAACAGGTTTCCATCAATTTGTGTAACTGTTTGCTTATTTTTATTAGTACTTATGGTAACATTTGGTTGAATTGCAAACTGTTTTGAAATTTGAATAGCCGCATCAACTTCTAAACCTAATCTATAACTTTCTCCACTATTAGTTCTAATTGGTGTTCCGGTATTATCAATAGCTCCTGAAAGCACTAATTGTTCATTGTAAAGCATATAATAAACATTGGCATTCATTGTAAAGACTTTTGAATGATGTCTCCAGCCTAACTCAAAATCATTTAGCTGCTCTGGCTTTATATCTGGATTGCTTTCAAAATCACTTCTGCTTGGTTCTCTATTAGCTCTGGCATAAGAAAAATACAGACTATTTACTGAATTAAATTTATAGGTAATACCCGCTTTAGGATTGAAAAAATTATAAGCTTCATCAATAAGCATATTAACTCTATCAGAAGTTAAACCTGTTGTTTTATAACCCACAAATCGAGTTTGTAAATCTCCATAAAGGCTTACTTTTTCATTTAATCTATAAGTCGCTTTAGCAAACATACTGAAGTCATTTTTCTTGCCTTTCCCATCGTAATAATGATCTCCAATTTCTGAATCACTGGCATATCGAGCCCAAATAATTTCACCAAAATGTTTCCCTTTATAAGTACTGTATGAAGTTCCAAAAGTAAAATTAAGTGCCTCATTTTTATAGTTTGCACTTGCATTAAACACATAATAATTATTGTCTAACCAACGTCTTCTAATTAAATCAGTCGTATTTATAGTTTCACTTCCAATAATGAGTTCTGTTAAATCATAATCTGTAAAACTTTCATCTTCTCTATATTGCTCAAAATAACCTCTTCCGTACGTATAATTTAAACCTATATTAGTTGACCAGCTATTGTTATATTTCTCGTTCCAATGCCATTGATAGTGGTCTTGTTTATAGTTATCATTCTCATCCTTATGAAAACGGGTATTACCATTCTCATCTGTGTACATTCCTGAAGGATTAAATGTTCTGTTAGTTGCTAAAGTTTCTGCATCAATACCATTCCATGCTTGATAAGTAACTTCATGACCGCCAAAAATGATGGCTTTTATTAAGGTGTTATCATCAACATAAGACGCTTGAAGGAAATAAGATTTTAAATCAGAGCTAGCTCTATCAATATACCCATCAGAATTAATTTGAGACAAACGTCCGGCGATTTCAAAATAGTTGTTTAACATGCCTGTACTAAACTTTACATTATGTTTCCTGGTATTGTAGCTTCCAAAAGAGTTTGATATTTCACCACTTGCCTTTTCTGAAATAGCATCTGTTAAAATATTAATACTCGCACCAAAAGCCCCTGAACCATTTGTAGATGTGCCAACACCTCGCTGTAATTGAAGGCTTTCTACAGAAGATGCAAAATCTGGTAAATCAACCCAAAACGTACCTAGTGATTCTGCATCATTATAAGGAATTCCGTTAACGGTAATATTGGTTGATTGGGCACTTACACCGCGCACTCTAATACCTGTATAACCCACACCTGAACCAGCATCACTTGTTGTAACAACAGATGGTAAATAGTTTAATAAAATAGGTAAATCTTGTCCTAAATTACGTTTTTCAAGTGCTTCCTTTTTAATGTTTGAATGTGTGATAGGTGAAGCTGCATTGACTCTAATGGCTTTTACAAGAACTTCGTCTAGCGTTTGGATTTTGGTTGAATCTTGCTGTTTTTCTTGAGAAAATGAATGAAATGAGAGCACATTAAGTGCTAAAAATGCGAACAAATTTTTCATACGATTATGATATTTATAATCGAATAAAAAGAGGTAATTATTCTGGTTAATATTAATTAAAAATGGCGACTTTCGCCGTCCCTTAGCAGCATTACCTGCTCAGGTTCATTGGGTATGATCTCAGCCGTTTATAGGCACCCCTTTTTTGAGAACAATGCAAAGGTAAAAACAATTGACAAATGACAATTTATAATTGATGATTATTTTTATTCTAAATCAGGTTTTTTTCTAATGGTCTTTTTATCAGATAGATTACGCTTATCTTTTAATCTTTTTTTGATAATCGCTTTTGGAATTTTTGTTGGAACTCGTTTTTTTGGAACTATCAACCCATTTTTAATTAACTCTAAAAAGCGATTTATAGCAAGTTCTTTATTTTTATGCTGACTTCTGCTTTCATCACATTGCAGGATTAGAATATTATCTTTAGTTAATCTGGAACTTAGTTTATTTATTAATCTTTCTTTTTGAACTTCACTTAAAACTAAAGAATCTGAAAGATTAAAGATTAATTCAATTTTTGAGGCAACTTTATTTACATGTTGGCCTCCACTTCCAGAACTTCTTATGGCTTTAAAATTAAGTTCAGAAACTAAAGCTTCTTCTTCAATCATTTTGATACTTGGTGTGAATCTCTAAGAAGATCATTTACCGTTTTTACTGGGTTGAAGGTTATTAAAGGCACTTCAACAAAAATAGTATTCCAATACGCCATACTGCCATTCCATAAACCAGGAAGTTCTAGTGCTTTAATATTAACACCTAAATGATTTTTTTTAGTGATAAATGACGCATCGTGGTCAACATATTTTAAAAGGTTAAAAGATTCTCCTTTGTAATTTTTAACACCGCAAACTAAATCTACTGGATTAAAATGTGTAGAGTTTTTAAGTAAGTTCATTTGATTTTCATTGCTAGAATCAACCTGAGCTGATTCTACAATTTGCAACGAAATAATTCCTTTTTTATCTTGCACCCAAAATGGACCACCACCAGGTTCACCTTCATTTTTAACCATACCACAAACACGAATTGGGCGATTTAGTCTTTCTTTTAAATAGAAAATTTTAGAATCTAACGAAGAGTTTTCAAAATCAGCAGCTACAACAACATTCAATTTATTTGTCACAAATTCAACGATAGATTTTAAATCGTCTTCGTTTAAATCATCTGTTTCTAACTGATGCAAAATTTTAAACACTTGTTCTTGAACTTCTAAAAGAATTCCTGCTAATATTTTTTTATGATTTGAAATAATGTCATGATATTCCTTAACAACAACATTATCTATGTTTTTTATAAAAATAATGTCGTTATCAAGTTCATTAAGATTTTCAATTAAAGCTCCATGTCCAGAAGGTCTAAATAATATGCTTCCTTCTTCATCTTTAAAAAGTTCATTATTAGTTGTTAAAGCAATGGTATCTGTAGATTTTTTTTGAAATGAAAACGTTACATTAAAAGTATTACCTGTGTTTTTTTCAACTCGTTCTTCAATATGATTTAGTTCTTTTTTAAAATTTTCGTTATGATTTTCTGAAATGGTAAAATGTAAATTAGCTTTTTTATTTGATGAAGCATAAAGAGCTCCTTCGTACAAATGTTCTTCAAAAGCGGTTGCTACATGGTTTTTATATTTATGAAAAGGGAATAATCCTTTTGGGAAAAAACTATAGTTTAACCTACTAACATCCAACATGGTTTTTACAAATTCAACTCGTTTTTCTTCAAAAGATAATTCATTATAATTTGGATTTACGTTATGAATATTTTGAACTACCTCTTCAAAAAAGGGTATTTTTTCTAATGTTTCAGAAAATTTAGAAATCTCTTTATTGTTTGATTTTTCTATGTAAGAATCAAAATTTCCATCATGTCTGTTATAATCATTTAAAAAGTCAAATAAAAATTTAAACATTCTTGTAGCAGCACCAGATGCAGGCACAAATTTTACTATAGATAACTTGTCTCTTCTACTATCAAAAAAATTAATAAAATGAGATTCTTGCGCTTTTTCTATTTTAAGAATACCATTGCCAACGGTTGCCGCTTCTTTTAAATTAGAATACGCCATACCCGATGTAATAAGTGCCATTTGAGCCTTTACTTTATCAGTAGTTAATCCATAATTTTTAATTTGAATTTTATCTTTTTCAGAAAATATCACTTTTGTTTTTTAATAGTTTATCAATATGCTTTACAGCTAATTTCAAGCGTTCTTTTTTATCTCCTTTTAATAAAACATAGGGTCTATTGTATTTTATTAAAGTATCTTCAAAAGCTTTAAACATGAGTTCTCTTTCGTCTGGTTTATCACGTAAATCATCAGCTTCCCAAGGTGTATCAATATACGTCAAAAAATACAAATCATAAGTATTTTCTAACGCATATTTTTCCAAAATTGGGTCACAAGACCCTGTATAATAAGCTTCAGAATACACCTTGGTTTCAAGCAAATCTGTATCACAAATTAAAACACTATCTGTTTTTTTAGCTAGTTTATTTTCTAAAAACATTTGTCCTTCTGCAATAGGAAGTAAGTCTTTTGGCTCACACGTTTTGCGCTCTTCATTCCATTTATTTTGAAGATACTCTCGGGCGTATTCTGGAACCCAAACTGAATTATAATACCTTGCCAAATGATTGGACAAGGTTGTTTTTCCAGTAGATTCTGGTCCAAACAAAACTATTTTTACGCAATTTGACGGTTGTTGTTTAAGCTTTTCTTCCATGCGATATATCCTTGAATTGCTAATATAGTAAAGATTAAATACTGAAGTGATAACATGCCTAATCCTCTATAGGCATAAAGTGGAATGGTAATTAAATCAGCAATAATCCAAAGTGTCCAATTTTCTAATTTTTTAATAGCCATATACCACATAGCAGTAAAGAAAATACCAGAGGTAACAATATCTATATAATTTGGTATTTGTAAGGTGTAATTAAATCCTTTGTACACAAAATAGGTGACTATCATGGTTAATATAAATAACAAAATTCCTATTTGTTTTTCTTTTGTGGTAGTTCTCGAAATAGGAACTAAAACCTTATTTTCTTTTTTTCTTGACCAATTCCACCAACCGTAAATACTCATTACGGAATAATAAAAATTCATCATCATATCACCAAAATACTCACTAATATAAAGAAGATAAACCGTTATAACTGTGCAGATAAGTCCCGTTGGATACACCAAAATATTTTCTTTTTTGGCATACCAAACACTCATGATACCAAACACAAAAGCAAAAGCTTCTAAAACTATTTGAAAGGTTGGAACAACATGATATGGATCAATGAAAAAATCAAAAATGTGGTTCATAATCGCTTCTATCTGTTTTTACAACTTTCATAGTTAAGACTGCAATATCAGTTCCTTCAAATGATGTTTTAATCGCCTTATTAAGAAACGCCATCAATTCATCATAATCACCATAAATTTGTGTGCTTAACGGGTTTTCCAATACGGTAAATTTTGAAGCTCTCAATACTTTTATAAAGTTGATGACATGCGATTCGTAATCATTTTGTAATGGCGATAAGGTCAAATCTACTGATATGTTCATATTCAATTTTTTTTAAGTTCTTCAAAAAATGATTCATCATTTTCAAAAGCTGTACCAATAACAACTAAATCAGCTCCCGAATTATAGGTATCATCTAATTGTTTTTTAGTTTTAATACCACCGCCAACAATGAGCGGAATATTCAATTCTTTTTTAACAGATTTTATAATATCAGATGTAATGGGTTCTAAAGCGCCACTACCAGCTTCTAAATATATAAGTTTCATTCCTAACAATTCACCAGCTTTGGCTGTATCAACTATTTTTTGAATATTGGCTCTAGAAATAGGCGTTGTTTGAGTAACTATTTCAACACTTGTTTCTTTTTCATTTTCAATAAGAATGTATCCTGTAGGAATAACTTCTAAAGTGGTATTTCTTAATTCTGAAACAGATTCAACATGTTTCCCAATAAGATACTCAGGATTTCTTCCAGAAATCAATGACAAAAATAAAAGGGCATGAGCATTATCGGCTATTTGTGAAATAGAACCTGGAAATAATACAATAGGTAATTGTGTGTGCCTCTTAATTTCTCCAACTATAGCTTTTGTAAGGTTATCTTCAACAGTACTTCCTCCAACAAAAATATGTGTTGCTATGGAATTGTTTACCTTTTTTATAAAACTATAAATATCTTCAAATACTACCTTTTCTGGATCTATTAAAACAGCAAATAACTTGTTGTTATTCTTTGCTGAAGCCTTTATTTTTTTATAAATACTAGTCATTTAAACTAAAGCATAAGCACAAGAAAAGCCTTCAAATTCTAAAAAGTTAATATGAAATCTGTGTTTTTTATTTTCATGGTCAATCCAAGCTGTTGTGTTTTCATCTTCAACAGAAAACGGTATAACCAAGCAATGCTCTTTAAAGCTCAATCCTGGAGTTGCAAACAGCTTATATAATGATTCTTTTACACACCAAATTGAAGTTAACTTTTTAATATAGTCAACATCGTCTTCTTTTAAATAATCAAACTCATAATCAATAAATTTATGTGCAATGATGGTTATTTTATCTCTTTGTTTTTCAATATCAATACCCACAACATCATCACTAATAATAACTGCTGAAAATGTAAAAGAATGGGTAATTGAAATATGCTTCCCATCATGTAAATGTGGTTTTCCATTTTCGTCATAAAACAACTCTGAATCTTGATAACCAAATTCTGCTAACAAATGGCGCACACTTAAAAAGCCTTGTTGATGCAATTCACTTTTCATACTCAAAATACGCTTTAAATTTTCTGGTTTTAAAATGATTCCGTTCATCAAATCGCTATATGATTCTGTAATCTCCCAGATTTTAACAGTTGTTTGTGAATTTGGAGTAATGGTTTTGTAAAGAGGCATTTAATATTCTGAAAGTTATTAGTTATCTTTGCAGCAAAAATTTCTGAAATACAAATATACTAATATGAACACAAAAACAATTGCTTACGTTCCTAATAAGGTAAAAGATATATCATTAGCCGCTTGGGGAAGAAAAGAGATAGAATTAGCCGAAGCAGAAATGCCAGGATTAATGAGTCTTCGTGAAGAATACAAACATTCTCAACCACTTAAAGGCGCAAGAATTGCTGGTTGTTTACACATGACTATCCAAACCGCTGTATTAATTGAAACTTTACAAGCTTTAGGTGCCGAAGTAACTTGGAGTTCATGTAACATTTTTTCTACACAAGATCAAGCTGCCGCGGCCATTGCTGCTGCTGGAACTTCTGTTTACGCATGGAAAGGCATGAATGAAGAAGAATTTGATTGGTGTATTGAACAAACACTGTTCTTTGGTGAAGATAGAAAACCTCTTAACATGATTCTTGATGATGGTGGCGATTTAACCAATATGGTTTTTGACCGTTACCCAGAATTAATTTCAGGTATAAAAGGGTTAAGCGAAGAAACTACTACAGGCGTTCACAGATTGTATGAACGCATGAAAGAAGGAACATTGCCAATGCCAGCAATTAATGTGAACGATTCTGTTACAAAATCTAAATTCGATAACAAATATGGCTGTAAAGAAAGCGCTGTAGATGCTATTAGAAGAGCTACTGATGTTATGCTTGCTGGAAAACGTATAATTGTATGTGGTTACGGCGATGTTGGTAAAGGAACCGCAGCTTCATTTAAAGGTGCAGGAAGTATTGTAACCGTTACAGAAATTGACCCTATTTGTGCCTTACAAGCTGCTATGGATGGTTTTGAAGTAAAACGTTTAGAAACAGTTGTTAGTAATGCAGATATAATTATTACAACAACTGGCAATAAAGATATTGTACGTAGCGAACATTTTGAAGCTGTAAAAGACAAAACCATTATTTGTAACATAGGGCATTTTGACAATGAAATAGATATGGCTTGGTTAAACAAAAACTATGGTCATACAAAAAACACCATCAAACCTCAAGTAGATAAATACACTATCAATGGTAAAGATATTATCATTTTAGCCGAAGGTCGTTTAGTAAATTTAGGTTGCGCAACAGGTCATCCAAGTTTTGTAATGAGTAACTCATTTACCAACCAAACTTTAGCTCAAATTGAATTATGGACAAACAGTGAAGCTTACGGAAACGAAGTATATATGCTGCCAAAACACTTAGATGAAAAAGTAGCAAAATTACACTTAGAAAAAATTGGAGTAGAATTAACTGAACTTCGTAAAGACCAAGCAGAATATATTGGTGTCACCGTAGAAGGTCCATTCAAACCAGAATATTACAGATATTAATACGCCATTGCGAGGAGTCTGCGATGCCGTAATCTCTCAATAGTAACTATAATTATAAATCCTAAGCAGAAATGTTTGGGATTTTTTTATTACTAATATCAGAAATAAATTTAAAGGATTGTATCAATAATTTGGGCAATTTTGCTTTGCCTTTTAGAGGCAAAACAAACCGCGCTTTTCGTTACTAGTTTTGCAAAACCATATATGGCAGTTTTGCAAAAGCTAACCACTACAATCGCTATCGCAAATAAAAAACAAAAAACCCTTTCTGCAAACAGAAAGGGTTTTTTATACTTTAAAGCCATTGTAAATTAAGCCTCAAAAGGCTCAATAGAAACATAAGACTTATTATCTTTTTTCTTTGAAAATTTTACAACACCATCAACATAAGCGTGTAATGTATGATCTTTTGAAGAATATACGTTTTCACCTGGATGGTGAGTATTTCCTCTTTGTCTAACGATAATGTTACCTGCTTTTGCAGCTTGACCACCAAAAATCTTAACACCTAAGCGTTTTGATTCTGATTCTCTACCGTTTTTCGAACTTCCGACTCCTTTTTTATGTGCCATTTTATTTCGATTTTATTTTTTTAAAATTAACTTAAAGCAGCAATTAATTCAGCTTTTTTCATTGCAGAAATTCCATCAACACCTTTAACTTTAGCCATTTCTTTTAATTCAGCAACAGTTAAACTGTTTAAATCTTGACTAGCTTCTGCTTTAGGTGCAGCAACTTCAACTTTTGGTTCTGCTTTTACTGTTGCCTTAGCAGGAGCAGCTTTTTTAGCTCCAGAAGCAGCAATACTTTCAATAATAATTTCAGTTAAAGATTGACGGTGACCGTTTTTAACACGGTATCCTTTACGTCTTTTCTTTTTGAAAACTATAACTTTATCACCTTTTAGGTGCTTTAAGACTTTTGCTCCTACTTGAGCTCCGTCTATAGCTGGGGCGCCTACAGTTACTTTTTCACCATCACCAATAAGAAGAACATTATCAAAAGCTACTTGCTTTCCTTCTTCAGTTTGTAAACGGTGAACAAAAACTTTTTGGTCTTTTACAACTTTAAATTGTTGCCCTGCTATCTCTACAATTGCGTACATAGCGTAACGTTTTATTAATTAAATTATTTAAAAATGAGTGCAAATATACTGCTAATAAATTAATTTACAAACGTTTTATTATTTTTGAGAAATATTTCCGCTATTTTTAAAAAGTTGCATAACCGTAAGGGTTGCAACAACCGTTGTTGTAAAGCCCATAATAGCTACAATAAAGGTTACCATACCATTATTAATATCAAAACTTCCTTGAATGGAATTTAATAGTTGAGGAAGAAAACTTTGATTAACTTCTGTTGAATAAAACAAAAAGAAAAAAGTAAATACAATAGTTGCAGTACTACCTGTAATAAGCCCTGTAGTAAATCCATTTGTGTAATTAAATAATTCTCCTTGTTCTAATTTAAAAAACCTGATGGCTTCATAAATACCAAATGTAGTAATTCCTGCATTAAGAAAACTATAAACAGGATTTGTTTGTTTTTCAAACATGGCTAGCACCAAAAAATAAGCAATTAAAATAGCGCTTGTAACAAGACCAAATCTAACGGGAAGGATTATTTTTTTCATAATTATTTTATTTAATTCTATTAAATATCTGAAAAATAAATTAGAAAAAATAATTAAAACATCATTTATGTTGGTTTAATAAGTTGTTAATGAACAAATTATAATATTTATAACCACAAATCATCTATTCAGAATATTATTTTAGATAAATTAAATTGAACAACAAAATGATGTATTTATACCATTAAAAACCTAATATTTAGTATTTTTGTTGATAATTTTTTAATTTTTATATAAAATGAAAGCCCTTAAAAACATCATCACTATTTTAATTATTGTTTTAATTTCTGTTAGTTGTAAAAACGAAGCTAATCCTGAAGTTAAAACTATTGAGGTTGAAAATGCTTCAAAAGCCACAAACGAGACTGACCCTAATGCTACTTATGCAAAAGCAGAATTCACTATAGAAGGTATGACTTGCGCCATTGGTTGCGCCAAAACTATTGAAAAGAAGATTTCTGGAATGGATGGCGTAAAATCGGCCACTGTAGATTTTGATCGTAAATTAGCAATGGTAGAATATAACGAAGCTAAAGTTACACCTGCTTCTCTTGAGGAAACTGTAACAAAAGTAGCTGATATATACAAAGTAAGTGACATGAAAACTGTTGGTAATTTTTCTACAGCAAACAAAGCATGTTCTCCTAAATGTAAACCAGATTGTAATAAAACCGATTGTGCAGATTGTAAAGCAAAAGCCGAGGCTTGTAAAGTAAATTGTGCTAATAAAACTGAAGCTGAAAAAATGGCTTGTGCAAAAGACGGTCAAAAATCTTGTTGCGCTAGCAAATCTAAAGCATAATAATTTTCATAAATAATAAAAATAGCTTCTCAAAAAATGAGAAGCTATTTTTATTTCCACCTAACGGTTTCCATAATATGCTTGATGTCTTTTTCTAAGTATTTTGCAGCTGGAAATATAGAATCATAATTTGGTTTTGCATAAAAATATAAAGAACCTGTTAAAAAATGCTGAGTGCTATCTGTTAAATAAAACTGAGATTGCGATGCGGCATTGCCTCCAACTTCATAAAACATTCCATACACATTATTAAGCTTATTTATATACTCTTTTTCTTTTATTTCATCTGCTTTGCTAGTATGCTTTTGAGTAAAGTTTTGTGCATCTTTTAAAAAAGCCATTAAATTATCTCGATTATTATCTATTGACTTATAGGTTAAATATATGGTTCCTTTTAGCTCAGAATATTCAACATTTATAGCGTAGCTTTGAGTTGTGCTTTTAAGATTTTTTGAAGTAATTTTATTAACTAACTTATTTGCCTCAAAAGAAAACGGCACTTCATTAACATCTGTTTTTATATAATTTGCTTCAGGATATTCCAACCTCAAATACCCTTTTGGTTTAGGTACAATATCATTATGACAGGCTGTGCAAAAAATAAAGATTAAACTTAAATAATAAAACTGCTTCATTCTGTTTTAGTGAATTTTACAAATTTGATACGCTTTTTATCTAAAGCTTCAATAGTGAAAACGTAGCTTTTGAAATTTATTTTACTATTCAGTTTAGGAAAATTTTTTGATATTTCAAGAACAAATCCGGCAACTGTTTCTGCTTCACCTTTATTTTCTTCAAAAACATCTTCATCTTCAACTTTTATAATTTTATAGAAATCTTTTAGGGCTGTTTTGCCTTCAAATACAAAATTATGATCATCAAGCTTTGAATATTTTAAATCTTCATCATCAAACTCATCGCTTATGTCTCCTACAATTTCTTCAATAATATCTTCTAAAGAAATCAATCCTGAGGTTCCGCCATACTCATCAACCACAACAGCAAGATGTACTTTTTTCTCTTGAAACTCTGCCATTAAATCATCAAGTTTTTTGTTTTCAGGCACAAAAAATGGTTCACGCAATAAAGTGGTCCAATCAAATTGTTTTCTGTCTATATAAGGCAATAAATCTTTCACGTAAAGAATACCTTGAATTTTATCAATATTATCTTTGTAAACTGGAATACGGGAATACCCATTTTCAACAATTTCTTCCATTATTTCTGTATACTTTTGGTCAACGCTTAAAGCAAAAATATCTATTCGCGGCCTCATAACTTGTTTGGTATCTGTATTTCCAAAAGACACAATACCTTGAAGTATTTTATGTTCTTCTTTGGTGGTATCATCTTCACTTGTAAGCCTTAAAGCTTGTGATAATTGATCGACACTAAGATTAGATTTTTGCTTACCTAATTTGTTTTGAATTGCAATAGTTAAACTTCGCATTGGCAAACTTAATGGTGACAAAAAAATATCTAAAACATGTAACGGATATGCCATAAATGTGGCAAATTTTACCTTGTTTCTGCTTGCGTATATTTTAGGCAGAATTTCACCAAAAAGTAAGATTAAAAAAGTTACAATTACTACTTCAACAACAAACCTCAATATAGGAGAAGTCATACTTTCAAAAATAGTTTCACCTAAATAGGCAAACAAAATAACTATAGCTATATTTATAAAGTTATTAGCTACTAATATAGTTGCTAGTAATTTTTTAGGACGTTCTAAAAGTCTAGCTATAATCTGCATTCGTTTAGATTTAGCCTCTAAACCTTCATCAATATCTGTTCTTGTAAGTGAGAACAAAGCTACTTCGGCTCCAGAAATAAGAGCTGAAAAAAACAATAATAAAAATAACAAAGCAAATCCAATAGCAACTGAAAAATCAATTGTAAAAAATAATGCCTTTAAACTCTGGGGATCGGGATCCAAATATTATAGTATTAGTTAAACAATTAGAATGGAAGGTCATCATCCTCTTCTCCAATAGGCTCATTAGCCATTTGTTGATTATCAATTTGCTTTGGAGTTGTAGGTTTACTTGCTGTTTGTCCTTCACTTTCCTTTTTAGTAGTTAAAAATGTAAAATCTGTACATTGAATTTCTGTAGAATATTTTTCATTGCCACTTTCATCTTGCCATTTTCTGGTTTTCAGTCTTCCTTCAACATAAATTCTATCGCCTTTACTTAAATATTTTTCGCAAATCTCAGCTGCTTTATTGCGCACCACAATAGTATGCCATTCGGTATTTGTTACGCGCTCATTAGTTTGCTTGCTTACATAGGTTTCATTGGTTGCTAACGGAAAACGCCCTACACAGCCGCCACCTTCAAAATAGTGCATTTTTACTTCATCACCTAAATGACCAATAAGCATGACTTTATTTAATGTTCCAGACATAAAATTTGTTGAATTTAAAAAGCAAAATTAATTAATTGCTTCTCATTTTTTTAAAATTAATAAAAAAATATGATTTAAGTACTAAAGCTCTAAAAATTAAAATTTTCAATAAAATTTCCTATTAAAATTGGCACTGGATATTGATGTATTTCGTTAAACGGAATTCCTTCTTCCATTAAATTTTCAATATTTACAATCCAAAATTTTGTGTATAGATGCTGATGAGATAGTTTATGAATTATCATGTCTTCATTATATAAAGACACTTCAAAATCATAATGTTTTATAAGTTCCATCTCTTTTAAAATCTTTTGAAATTCATCAAAGCATAATTCATTTGAAGTTTCAATTAATGGAAATTGATACAGATTTTGCCAAATGCCTTTATCTTTTCTTTTTTCAAGAATTGTTTTTTTATCTTTTGAAATAATGACTAAAAAATTAAAGAATTTTTTAGAAGCTTTACTAAGTTTAATTTTTACGGGTAGTTGGTGAATTTTATGTTCATTAAAGGCAATACAACTAGTATTAAAAGGGCAAATATCACAATCGGGGTTTTGAGGTTTGCATTGCACAGCCCCAAATTCCATAATAGCCTGATTATAGTCTGCTGGATTATTGGTATCAATTAACGTTTGTGCTAATTGTTTAAATTCTTTTGCTCCTTTTGAAGAATTTATTGCCGTTTCAATTCCAAAATAACGTGATAATACTCTATATACATTACCATCAACTACAGCTGTAGATTCATTAAAACAAATAGATGCTATGGCACTGGCTGTGTAATCACCAACACCTTTTAATTTTAATAGACCATTATAACTATTAGGAAATTCTCCTTGTAATTCTTCAACTATATATCTGGCAGTACTGTGTAAATTTCTAGCGCGTGAATAATATCCCAAACCTTGCCATAGTTTTAAAACCTCACTTTCATTAGCTTTTGCAAGATGAAAAACAGTGGGGAATTCTTCAACAAATGATTCATAATATGGCAACCCTTGCTTAATTTGTGTCTGTTGTAAAATAATTTCAGATAACCATATATAATAAGGGTTCTTTGTAAGTCTCCAAGGAAGTTCTCTCTTATTATTTGAATACCAGTGATTTAATATTTTTGAAAATATCATTATTAATTTTATACGAAACGCAAAAATAAACGTTTATAATCTTAAATTTTAATGATTTAGGTTTGAAATATTGAATATTAAATTCCTATATTTGCATCCCCTTAAATTATATAGTAACTAAAATAAAATATTTAAAATGACTAAGGCTGATATAGTAGCAAAAATTTCTGAAAAATTAGGAATTGAAAAAGGTGATGTTCAAGCAACTGTTGAATCATTTATGGACGAAGTAAAAACGTCTTTAGAAAGTGGCGATAATGTTTACTTAAGAGGATTTGGTAGCTTCATAATCAAAACAAGAGCAGAGAAAACTGGTAGAAATATTTCAAAAAATACTACAATAAAAATTCCTGCACACAATATTCCTTCTTTTAAACCAGCTAAAGTTTTTGTTGAAGGCGTAAAAACAAATGTTGACGTTAAGTGAAAACATTATAATTAATTAATAATTTAAAAAACATAATTTATGCCAAGCGGTAAAAAACGTAAAAGACATAAGGTTGCAACGCACAAACGTAAAAAACGTGCACGCGCTAATCGTCACAAAAAGAAAAAATAAATCAAAAAAAGTAGTTTTGTAAGCTACTTTTTTTGGTAATAACAAAAAACGTTCTTTGAAATGAGTTCATTAAAATTTTAAGCACTTTTTGGTGTTTTATGAACTCCACGGATATTAAAAAATCCTGTGAAAATAATGTATAATCCATCTGTATAATTTGGTTGATGGTTTTTGGTAGTTGGTTTTTAGTTGATGGTTCTTAGTGTTTTTACTCCTAACCTTAAACTTTAAACTTTAAACTTTAAACTTTAAGCTAAAGCGTATGGATAAAAATTAACTTAATGGATAAAGAATTGATTATTCGATCTAGTTCAGAAGATGTTGATTTTGCCTTATTAAAAGATGGAAAACTTATTGAATTACAAAAAGAAGAAGAAAGTAACGACTTTGCTGTTGGTGATGTGTTTATAGCCAAAATAAGAAAAGCCGTTCCTGGTCTAAATGCTGCATTTGTTAATGTAGGTTATGAAAAAGATGCATTTTTGCATTATCATGATTTAGGACCAAAGCTTCCTTCTATTTTAAAATTCACAAAAAGTGTAAGCACAGGTAAACTAAAAGATTTTTCTTTAAAAAATTTCCCATTTGAAAAAGATATTGATAAAGACGGAAGCATCGCTAACGTTTTAAAATCAAATCAATCGTTATTAGTACAAATAGTAAAAGAACCCATATCAACTAAAGGACCCAGAATAAGTTCTGAACTCTCAATAGCTGGTAGATATATTGTTTTAGTTCCTTTTTCTGATCGCATTTCTATTTCTCAAAAAATAGAAAGTAAAGAAGAAAAAGACCGATTAAAACGATTAGTAAAAAGTATTACACCACAAGGTTTTGGAATTATTGTTCGTACAGTAGCAGAAGGCAAAAAAGTAGCCGAACTAGATAAAGATTTACAAAATTTGCTTAGTCGTTGGACAGCAATGTGTAAAAAATTAAATAAAGCCCATCAACCCAGTAAAGTACTAGGTGAAATGAATAAAGCCTCGTCTATGTTACGAGACATATTTAATGACACTTTTACAAGTATTCATGTAGATGATGAAGCGCTTTATATTCAAATTAAAGATTACGTGCAAGAAATTGCACCAAACAAAGAATCAATAGTTAAATTGTATCAAGCAAATGTTCCCATTTTTGAAAAATTTGGAATAGAAAGACAAATAAAAACCTCATTTGGTAAAACCGTTTCTATGGCTAAAGGCGCCTATTTAATTATAGAGCATACCGAAGCATTACACGTAATAGATGTAAACAGCGGAAACAGGTCAAACAAAGCAAACAACCAAGAGGATACAGCCTTTGAAGTTAATCTTATAGCTGCTACAGAAATAGCTCGTCAATTGCGCTTGCGTGATATGGGCGGTATTATAGTAGTAGATTTTATAGATATGACTAATGCTGATAATAGGCAACAGCTTTTCAATCACCTTCGCGATGAAATGAAGGACGATAGAGCAAAGCATAAAATATTGCCTCCAAGTAAGTTTGGATTGATACAAATAACCAGACAACGCGTTCGCCCAGAAATGAATATTAAAACGCAAGAGGAAAATCCCGATGCAATTATTAACGGATCTGAGGTTGAAGCACCCATAGGAATTGTGTCTAAAATAACACACGACCTAGAACAACTATTAAAAAAAGACTATAAAAAGCTGACTTTAAACACACATCCTTTTATAGCAGCCTTTTTAACAAAAGGTTTTCCATCAACACGTTCAAAATGGTTTTTTGAACATAAAAAATGGGTTAAAGTTTTACCAAGAGATGCTTACACATATTTAGAATACCACTTTTTTGATAAAAATGGTAAACAAATTAAATAACTTAAAAAGCCTTACTTCCCGATAACTATCGGAATTAGTAAGGCTTTTTTTTGTTTTAAACAATTTTTACAACGAACTAGCACTAAACGTATCGCCTTGCGATAAATCGCCTGTTTCAAAACCTTTTTTAAACCAACGCATACGTTGAGCAGACGTACCATGTGTAAATGAATCTGGAACTACTCTACCGCTTGATTGTTTTTGAAGTCTATCATCACCAATAGCGTTAGCAGCATTCATCGCTTCTTCTAAATCTCCTGTCTCCATCATCCCAGTCATTTCTTGAGAATAATGCGCCCAAACACCAGCTAGAAAATCGGCCTGAAGCTCCAACCTAACCGAGTATTTATTATATTCTGTTTGACTAACTTGTCCTCTTAATCGATTCATTTTATCTGTTGTCCCCATAATTTTTTGAATGTGATGTCCCACTTCATGAGCAATCACATAGGCTTGGGCAAAATCTCCAGACGCATTTAATTGACGTTCCATATCATCAAAAAAACTTAAATCTAAATACAATTTTTCGTCACCCGGACAATAAAAAGGTCCTGTAGAACTAGAAGCCGAGCCACAAGCCGATGACACTGAACCTGTAAAAAGCACTAAGGTTGGCTCTCTGTAATTATCTAAAAGTTTATTCCACACATCTTCGGTATTGGCTAAAATAGTCGCACTAAATTGGGCTAATTCCTCATCTTTCGCACTAGGCTGATAGGTTTCGGTTGTTTGGTTTGATATAGCACCACCACTTAATAACTGACTAATTAAACTCAATGGATTTTTACCCATTATTAAAGAAATCACTAAAAAACCACCAATTATAAACAGCCCTACTTTTGAAAAAAGAAGTTTCACTATTGGGACTAATAATGACGGACTAAACCCGCCAATACCTTGCCCATAAACACTACTTTGCCCTCTCCGATCGTCTATATTTGAGCTTTTTCTTCTACCTTGCCATTTCATATTTCGATATTATTATTTTTTAAAGGTTATATGTTATCGCCAAATCATCATTTTTTTGTTTGAATGCAAATGGCGATTTTATATTAATTTCAATTTAATTGCGTGTGAATTTTATCGATTCAATTTACACATAATTTCAATATCTTAAAATTAATTATTTTGATGTTGGTTATTAAATATTTAAGTGAATTTAACTAACTCTAATTTATTTGAAAATAGTAATAATCAGTTTATAGAAGTAACCTATCTAAAGTAAATAATAATTACATGGGAAGAAAATTAACTGGTTTGGGAAGCAGTCTTTAAACTACTTCCCGTTGAGTTTTAAGTATTAAAATTTAACTCATTCCAGCTAAATACTAACTAATTTTAGTTAGGTTTAAATTATCATTTATAAGTATGTCTGTCCAGTAATTAACCTGTTGCTCGTTCCAATCAGGATAAAGAACATGCAGCAATTCATGCACAATATCGTCTTCTTGCAAAGCTCTAGTATGATAAATAACACCCGTTCTATTTAGAAAATTAATTGCTATTCCAACAAATTCATTTCCAGGATTATCACCATATAAATCATCTAAAACTTGCATTTCATCAATGGATTCACAATGAATAGACCAATGAGAAATATCAAGTAACAACAACCACTTTTGGAGTAGTTTTGAGGCTTGATTATCAACAACATCGTTACATTTTTTGCTTTTACTTAAGACGAACACCTTGCTCTTTTGATAAAACTCGCCAACATTCATGGGAGCCGTTAGGAGATTTAGTAACTGCAAAATAACGGTTGCTTTTTTCTCGTATATCGTATTCATTTGATTCAAATTTTGATTTACTTTTTACGTCATAAAAACTTAATGTTTCTTTCATCTGTATATATTTTATTGATTTATAAATGTTTATGTACAATCACCTAATCTTCATTTGGGTATATTCCAAATTTGTTAATAGTGATTTTGAAATTATTTGAATATCATTTTACAGAACACGTTTTTACGCATTCTATATTGATTTAGTTTGGAAAATAATATATGATAGCATTATATGTTACGCAATTGTAATCATCTAATTTAGAATACAATGGGAAAAATAAGCTATTTATTAAAAAGGGAAAGTTAACACAGTGGTGGTCCTCTGTAAAGTATAGAACTTAAAAGATATTGAGGTAATGTAGTGTTGTATTCTGATACAAAATCATTAGAAATTAATTCTGTAATAATTTTGTATTGATAGTTATTAAAAACTGTAAAGTGAAACTGTCTGGGCGTTAAAAACTTACAGAATTCGCATGCTTCACTTTCAGTATCAAAATGCGTTTTATGTTCACAATGTTGCTCTTTTAGTTCATCATGATAAACACTAATGTGACATGGGTTGCTTTCTGAAGTAACATCCGTTTTATCGCAATGCGTGTGTTGTTCATGATTATGGAAAATGTTAACTGGAATAATTACCGACAATATACAGAGCAGTAGAAAAAAAGAAGTTAATTGTTGGTATAGTTTATTCACGAAACTAAAGATAATTTATTTTTTTATAATTTATGCTTAATTATCTAAAATAGAAAAAGTTTTACATCAATTCCAAATGACATCTAAAATTTTTTCTATTTTAGATGTCATTCAAAACTCACTATTCTTAAAAACATTAAACGGCTGGATTAGGAATTTCCGCATGCACTTCATTAATCTGTTTTAAAACGTCTTCATTTAAAGTAATTTGAATACTTTCTATATTTTCTTTAAGTTGTACTAAACTGGTTGCGCCAATAATATTGCTTGTTAAAAACGGTTGTTGATTTACAAACGCTAATGACATTTGTGCCAAGGTCATATTATGGTTTTCTGCTATTTTTAAGTAACGCTTCGTAGCTTCTGTTGATTGCTCACTGCTATATCGTGCAAATCTTGGAAACAATTTTAATCGGGCATCATCTTCTGCTATTCCTTTAATATATTTACCTGAAAGCACTCCAAAAGCCATGGGCGAATAGGCTAATAAACCTATGTTTTCTCTTAGTGACACTTCAGCCAAATCGCCTTCAAATGTTCTGTTTAATAAAGAATATGCATTTTGATTAGTTATCATTCTGGGTAAGCCTTTTTTTGATTCTTCTATATAACGCATGGTGCCCCAAGCTTTTTCGTTTGAAATACCTATGTGACGAATTTTTCCAGATTTAATTTGTTTGTCAAGCTCATAAAGTACCTCATTAAAATTATCTTTCCACTCATCTTCTGGTGAAGGTTTATAATCTCTTACTCCAAAGGTATTGGTAATTCGTTCTGGCCAATGTATTTGATATAAATCTATATAATCTGTTTGCAAACGTTTTAACTCATTATTAATAGCTTCTTTTATTGATTCTGAGCTAAGGCCTGTGGTTCTAATATGAGCGGTATAATCACTTGGGCGACCTACAATTTTACTAGCTAAAATAATTTTGTTTCTATTGTTTGTTTTCTTTAACCAAGTTCCAATAATTTTACTGGTTCGGCCTTGAGTTTGTGGAGTTGCTGGCACTGGATACATTTCTGCAGTATCAAAAAAATTAACGCCATGTTCAATGGCATAATCCATTTGGGCATGTCCTTCGGCTTCTGTGTTTTGATTGCCCCAAGTCATGGTGCCTAGGCAAATTTTACTAACTTTTATATTGGTATTTGGAAGATTAGAATATTTCATGGATTACATTTTTTAAAGTTTAAAGATAAAAAAACCTTTCAGAGTAATGATTTCTGAAAGGTTTAAAACTATGTTAAGGTTTTTGCGTTAGCGATTGAAGAGGCATCCTTTTTTGAAGTACGAAAAAAAGATATAGCCCTTCGTCTATGCTCAGGGTAAACTCTAAGCGCGACCCTTGTGGTAACGCCCAACAATTAATTGTCGTTTAATAATTTAGAAAGTTCATCTAATTTTGGTGTTAAAATGACTTCAATACGTCTGTTTTTTGCTTTTCCTTCTGGTGTATCATTAGTAGCAATAGGCGCAAATTCACCACGACCAGCAGCTGTTAAATTTTCTGGGTTGATAGCTGCATTCTCTCTTAAAATATTCACGATGGCTGTGGCTCGTTTGGTTGACAAATCCCAATTACCACTTAATTGTGCATTACCTTGGTACGGTACATTATCGGTATGTCCTTCAATAAGTACGGCAATGTCAGGATTTTTCCCTAATACGCTTCCTAATTGTTGTACGGCTCTTTTACCTTCAGTTCCTACGGCCCAACTACCAGAACTGAATAGTAGTTTGTTTTCCATGGACACATACACTTTTCCGTCGCGTTGTTCTACGGTTAAACCTTTGCCTTCAAAATCGGTTAAGGCTCTAGATATGGCATCTTTTAAAGCGGTCATAGCTGCATCTTTATCGGAAATAACTTTCTCAAGTTCTGCTACTCTGTTTGAACGTTCTTCAAGAGCTTTTTTTAGATTTTCTAAGCGTTGATTTTCTGCGGCCAATGCTTGTTCTTTAGCTTCTAATTGTGCTAATAATTCTCTGTTTTTTTGAGAATTGGCTGCTATGGCAGCTGAGCTATTCTTTTCTAAAGCATCATAAGAAGCTTTTAAATTATCTAAATTAGCTTTTGTAGCATTATACTCGCTTTGCAATCTGTCGCGTTCAGCAACGGCTTCTGCATAGGCTGATTGAAGTTGTTTTAACTCGTTTTCAGCAGCTGTTTTTGCGCTTAAAAGCGATTCATTTTCTTCTGATAGTTTTCTGTTTTCTTGCTTTAAATTGGTGTACTTTCCTTCTAATTCTTTATAAACTTTAGGAGACACACATGATGCTATAAGCGCTAAAGTTATTACTGCTAATGAAATTTTTTTTATCATTTTTTAAGTTCTAATTATGGTTTGTTTTAAATTAATTTTCAATTTCTACTAATATGGGGCAATGGTCGCTGTGAACTGCATTAGACAATATAACGGCTCTTTTGATTTTTTCTTGTAAAGGTTTTGAAACCATCGCATAATCTAATCGCCAACCTTTGTTATTAGCTCTAGAATTAGCTCTGTAACTCCACCAAGTGTAATTGTGCGGCTCTTTATTTAAATGTCTGAATGAATCAATAAATCCATTATTAATAAAACTACCAATCCATTGACGTTCTGCCGGCAAAAACCCAGACACATTACTTAATCCTTTGGGATTATGGATATCAATTTCTTCATGACAAATATTATAATCACCACAAATAATTAAATTTGGAATGTCTTTTTTAAGTGTGTTTATGTAATCTTGAAACATATCCATATATTCAAATTTGTGCTCTAACCTATCGTCGTTAGTTCCAGAAGGTAAATACAAACTCATGACTGAAAATCCGTCAAAATCGACTCTAAGGTTTCTTCCTTCAAAGTCCATTGAAGCAATTCCTGTGCCATATTCCACATGATTTGGTTCAATTTTACTTAAAATAGCAACTCCACTATACCCTTTTTTTTGAGCACTAAACCAATAGTTGTATTTATAACCAGCTTCAACAAAAAGGTCTAAATCTAATTGCTCTTGTAAAGCTTTAATTTCTTGTAAACAAATAACATCTGGATTAGCACTTTTTAACCAATCTAGAAATCCTTTATTAATGGCGGCTCTGATGCCGTTTACGTTATATGAGATTATCTTCATGAAATAAAATAAGAATTTTAGCTAAAATAAATATTACGTTACTTTTACACTATTAATTTATAGCACTTTTAACGAAAACTATTAACAAAATATTTTAAACGATTTGTAGTTTAAGTATCAGATGAAATTTATAGCCTTTCTTTTTGTCTTTTTTATTGGGTATTGTGCTTTAGCTCAAAACCCAAATTCTAATTATAGAACTAAAAAAGTTGCTGTAAAAGACACTATTATGATAGATAGTGTGAGCATCAATTCTAATTTCTTTTCCATTAAAACAAAAGACAACTTATATCTTGATACTAGTTTTTATTCTGTTGATTTCCCAAAGGCTATTTTGACTTTTAAAAAGTCTGTTGAAACAGATTCTATCATTATAAATTACTTACGTTTTCCTGATTTTATAACTAAAACCTATAAGCAATTAGATGAGAAAATAATTGTTGACAATAATGATAATATCCAAACGCTTTATAAACTATCACAAAGCAATCAAGAATCTAATTATATTCCCTTTGATGGGTTAACAACTTCAGGAAGTATTTCACGTGGTGTCACTATTGGCAACAATCAAAACTCGGTTTTAAAAAGCGAATTAGACTTACAAATTACTGGAAAGCTAAATGATAAAGTATCGCTTAGAGCTTCCATTCAAGATGCTAATATTCCGTTACAAGAAAGTGGTTATTCTCAACGTTTGGATGAATTTGACCAAGTTTTTATTGAATTATTTAGCGATACATGGAATGTGCGTGCTGGTGATATTGATTTGATTAATACAAATTCATACTTCGCGAATTTCTCTAAACGTGTTCAAGGCTTATTTGTGAATGTAAACCTAGGCGATGATGACCACAAAACCAACTTATTTGCTGCTGGTGCTTTAGTAAGAGGACAATTTACACGAAGCCAGTTTACGGCTCAAGAAGGCAACCAAGGCCCATATAAATTGCAGGGACAAAATGGCGAATTATATGTACTCATAATTTCTGGAAGCGAAACCATATATGTAAATGGAATTGCACTAAAACGAGGAGAAAATGAAGATTATATTATTGATTATAATGCGGGCGAAATTATATTTAATTCAACATTTCCCATCACTTCTGAAATGCGAATTACCGTTGATTATCAATATAGCGAACGTAATTATTCGCGTTTAGTAACTTATGGAGGCGCTAAATTTGAAAATGAAAAATTTAAAATGGGTATTTCTGTATATTCTGAAAATGATGCTAAAAACCAATCTTTACAACAAAATCTATCTCCAGAACAAGTACAAATTCTTTCAAATGCTGGTGATGACAAAAACTTAATGGTGTCTCCTTCAGATATTTTAGATAGTTATAGCGATAATAGAATTTTATACAAAAAAGACCTTATTAATGGTATTGAAGCTTTTGTGTTTTCTAATAATCCTGACGACGAATTATATAGGGTTACTTTTAGTCTAGTTGGTTCAAATCAAGGCGATTATATTTTAAGTAGTATCAATGCCATTAGTAATATTTATGAATATATTGAACCTATTGCAGGAATTTCTCAAGGAAATTATGCGCCCATTGTTCAGCTTATTGCGCCAACAAAGCTTCAAATTGCGGTGTTAAACGGAAGTTATAATCCTTCAGAAAAAACAGCAATTAATTTTGAAATGGCTGGCAGTAAAAATGACCTTAACTCATTTTCAAATTTAGATGATAGTAACAATGATGGTTTTGCAGGCAAAATTAAAATTTCTCAAAACCTTATAAAAAAAGACAGCCTTTGGAACTTAAATGCTTTTGTGGATGTTGATTATATCCAAAAGAATTTTAAAACCATTGAACGCTTGTACAAAGCCGAATTTTCAAGAGATTGGAACATTGAAAATCCTCTGGGAAATCAACAACTTTTCATTTCCGGATTGCAATTAAATCATCATGAAAAAGGGTTAGCTTCCTATCAGTTTGAACATTTAGGATACTCTGAAAATTTTAATGGAAACCGGCATGTAACCAATTTGAATTTGAATTTGAAAAAATTCAATATCATATCTTATTCCAGTTTTTTAAATGCCGAATCAGATATGAATTCATCTACCTTTTTAAGATCATACAACAGTATAACATACGGTATGAAAAAAAGTTGGTTAGGCGTAAAACTAGCTGTTGAAGATAATAAACAAAAAGACAAAGCAACGTCTACACTTACACCTTTAAGCCAGAAATTTAAATCGTATGAAACCTTTTATGGTGTTGGTGATAGCACCCAAGTTTTTGTTGAAATTGGTTATAAAAACAGAGTTAATGATAGCATTAGAAATAATGAATTACAAAAAGTAAATACCTCAAATACGTTTTATTTAGATTCCAGAATCATTCAAAATACAAATACCAATGTATCACTATACGTAAATTACAGAACACTTAATAATACTGATAAAGATATTGATGATGAACAATCCATTAACTCAAGATTGTTATACAATCAAAAGTTTTTTAAACAACTCATTCAATGGAATACTGTTTTTGAAACTAATTCTGGAGCTTTAGCACAACAAGATTTTACTTATGTTGAAGTAGAGCCAGGACAAGGCACTTACACTTGGATTGATTATAATAACAATGGCATTCAGGAGTTGGAAGAATTTGAAATTGCCCAATTTCAAGATCAAGGAAAATATATTCGAGTACTTTTGCCTAACCGTATTTTTATAAAAACACATCAGAACAGATTGAGTCAAACCTTAACTATTAATCCTACACAATGGTCAGTAAGTGACAATAAAACTAACAAATTCTGGTCGCATTTTTATAATCAAACCAGTTATTTGATTGATAGAAAAATAAAAAGAGATGGTAACAATTTTAATTTAAATCCGTTTCAGGTTGATGCAGACAATCAATTAGGATTGCAATTAAACTTAAGAAACGTTTTGTTTTTTAATCGTGGCAAACAACATTATACATCTTCATACACCTATTTATCTAATAAATCAAAAAATATTTTATCTGTTGGGTTTATTGAAAATAGCTTAAAAAGTCATCAATTAAATTTCAACCATAAAATTGAAGAAACTTGGTTAATTGATTTACTAAGTGCTTTTGATACTAATGAAAGTGCTAGCGAAAATTATACCAGCAAAAACTACAACTTTAACAAACAACGATACAATCCTAAACTATCTTACTTATTTAACGATAATTCGCGTTTTGATCTATTTTATCAATATGCATCAACCACAAACACAATAGGAGATTTAGAGTCTTTACAACAGCAAAAATATGGCGTTTCCTTTACTTTTTCAGGTAATCAAAAAGGTGCAATAAATGGTGAATTTAATTTCTTTTCAAATAAATTTACTGGAAATCCAAATACGCCAGTTTCATATCAAATGCTTGAAGGTTTACAACCTGGCAAAAACTTTACTTGGAGTTTATTGGCACAAAAAAAACTAACTAAATTTTTAGATTTAAACCTAAGCTATTTTGGAAGAAAAACTGAAACCAGTAAAACTATTCATACAGGAACCGTGCAGTTAAAAGCTTATTTTTAAAAATTAAGTTTATCAATTTTATTAAAAACTTCTATAATAATCTTTACAGATTCTTTATAAAATTCTGGTTGAATGTTTTCATAATCATCATTTGGTGTGTGGTAGTCTTGGTGATCATCAACTCCAAAATATATAAAAGGAATTCTTTTTTTGTGAAAAGATGCATGGTCAGATGAATAGGTCCAGTTTTCCAAATTGTCTTTTCCTTCATGTCCAGCTATTAATTTTACCCTTTCAGATTGTTTGAAATTTGAAATGACATCGTTAAGTGTCTTATTAAAACTAGATCCAACAGCAAATAATTTATTCGTTTCACTTCGGCTAATCATGTCCATATTTAAATTAAGTATAATTTTATTTAATGGAATAATTGAATTGCTTACAAAATATTCAGAGCCTTGAAGGCCTAACTCTTCAGCATCAAAAGCAGCTAAAATTATGGAATGTTTGGGCGGATTATTTTTAAAATACTCGGCAAAACTAATTAAGGCACTAACGCCAGATGCATCATCATCAGCTCCATTATAAATGAGTCCGTTTTTTATACCTTCATGGTCATAATGTGCACTTATAACTATAAATTTTTCGTTGCTCTCAGTTCCTTTTATTAGGCCTAAAATATTTGTCCCATTATAACTTTTTCCTTTACTTGAAAAGTAAAATGATTGTTCAAATTTTTCCGCCAAAGGCAATACATTAAAATGATAAAATTGATTTTTTATATATTCTTTTGCTTTGTTAGCCCCTTTGGTGCCTGTTCTTCTACCTTCAAAAGCATCAGATGATAATGTTTTGATGTTTTGAAGCAATGCTTGTTCATTAAAAAGTTCTTGGGATATTGTTTCTTTTGTTACGTTTTGACTAAAGCTAAAAATAGAAAAAAAAGAAAGAAAAATTATGAAGGTAAATTTTATTAGCCTCATCAAATGGCAATTTGGTTAGTTAAAGTAAATCTAATTAAAAAACCCAAACTAATGCTTGGGTTTTTTAATTTAACGATGTATTACAGAAAAATTAAGACAAACTCGCTTTCATTAATTCTCTGTTCATACGTGCAATATTATCTAATGAAATTCCTTTAGGACATTCTATTTCGCAAGCACCTGTATTGGTACAGTTACCAAACCCTTCTAAGTCCATTTGGGCTACCATATTACGTACACGATCTGCAGCTTCAACTTGACCTTGAGGTAATAAAGCATATTGCGATACTTTGGCTCCTACAAATAGCATAGCGCTTGAGTTTTTACAAGTAGCTACACAAGCACCACAACCAATACAAGTTGCAGCATCCATTGCCTCATCAGCCGCATGCTTAGAAATAGGAATTGTGTTAGCATCTTGAGTGTTTCCAGAAGTATTAACTGAAATAAATCCTCCTGCTTGTTGAATACGCTCAAAAGCCATTCTATCAACAACCAAATCTTTAATTACCGGAAAAGCTGCTGCTCTAAACGGCTCAATGGTAATGGTGTCTCCATCTTTAAACATTCGCATATGCAATTGACAAGTAGTGACGCCTCTGTCTGGTCCATGAGCTTCGCCATTGATGTACATAGAACACATGCCACAAATGCCTTCTCGACAATCGTGATCAAATGCAACTGGCTCTTCTCCTTTATTTATTAATTGTTCGTTCAAAACATCCATCATTTCTAAAAAAGACATATGTTCTGAAATTTCAGTTACTTTATAATCGACCATTTGACCCTTTGCATTTGAGTCTTTTTGTCTCCAAACTTTAAGTGTTAAATTCATAGTGTCTTTATTATTTGTATGAACGTTGTTTAAGTTCAATGTCTTTAAATTCTAATTGTTCTTTGTGTAAAATAGCATCTGAAGGTTCTCCTTTGTATTCCCAAGCTGCTACGTAAGCATAATCTTTATCATTACGTTTTGCTTCTCCTTTTTGAGGACCATCAATTTCAGCCGATTCTTCTCTAAAATGCCCGCCACAAGATTCATTTCTATCTAGTGCATCTTTAGCAAATAATTCTCCTAATTCAAGGAAATCGGCAACTCTACCAGCTTTTTCTAGTTCTGGATTCATTTCTCCTGCAGAACCTGGTACTTTGACATTTTTCCAGAAATCTTCACGTAATGCTTTAATTTCAGTCATAGCTTCTTTTAAACCTTGCTCGTTACGAGACATTCCACATTTATCCCACATGATTTTACCTAACTTTTTGTGGTAATAATCTACTGAATGTGTTCCGTTGTTATTAATAAAGAAATTGATTCTGTCATTAACTTCTTTTTCTGCTTCATCAAATTCTGGAGTATTTGTTGGAATTTTTCCAGTTCTAATTTCATTTGATAAATAATCTCCAATAGTGTATGGTAATACAAAATAACCATCGGCTAAACCTTGCATTAATGCTGAAGCACCAAGTCTGTTGGCTCCGTGATCTGAGAAGTTTGCTTCACCTATACAATACAAACCATCAACCGTTGTCATTAAGTTGTAATCAACCCAAATACCACCCATTGTGTAATGGGTTGCAGGATAAATCATCATTGGAGTTTTGTATGGATTTTCATCTACAATTTTCTCATACATTTGAAATAAGTTTCCGTATTTCTCTTCAACAATGGCTTTTCCTAATTGGTATACTTTTTCTTTTGAAGGATTTTCTAAATTTTGAATTTTAGCTTGGGTTTTCCCATATCTTTCAATGGCAGAAGCAAAATCTAAAAACACCGCTTCACCAGTTGCATTCACACCAAAACCAGCATCACAACGTTCTTTTGCAGCACGCGATGCCACATCACGAGGCACTAAATTACCAAAGGCAGGATAACGACGTTCTAAGAAATAATCTCTGTTTTCTTCAGCTATTTCCGTCGGTTTAATTTTTCTTGCTTGAAGTGCTTTTGCATCTTCTAATTTTGCTGGAACCCAAATACGTCCATCATTACGCAAAGATTCAGACATCAACGTTAATTTAGATTGATAATCCCCTGAACGTGGTATACAAGTTGGGTGAATTTGTGTAAAACAAGGATTTGCAAAAAAGGCTCCTTTTTTATGAATTTTCCAAGCTGCAGTCGCATTGCTTCCCATAGCGTTAGTTGATAAGAAATAAACATTTCCATATCCGCCAGTAGCAATAACAACAGCGTGTGCTGAATGTCTTTCTATTTCGCCAGTAATTAAATTACGTGCAATAATACCTCTTGCTTTTCCATCTATTTTTACAACGTCAAGCATTTCATGACGGTTAAACATTTCAATTTTACCACGTGCAATTTGACGGTTCATAGCTGAATAAGCACCTAACAATAATTGCTGTCCTGTTTGTCCTTTAGCGTAAAATGTTCTGGAAACCAAAACCCCACCAAATGAACGGTTATCTAACAATCCACCATAATCTCTTGCAAAAGGAACACCTTGTGCTACACATTGGTCAATTATATTTGCAGAAACCTCAGCTAAACGATACACGTTAGCTTCACGCGAACGGTAATCACCACCTTTTACGGTATCATAAAATAATCTGTATGTAGAATCCCCATCACCCATATAATTTTTGGCAGCGTTAATACCACCTTGAGCAGCAATGGAATGTGCTCTACGAGGAGAATCTTGGTATGCAAATGCTTTTACATTATATCCTAATTCTGCTAATGTTGCTGCTGCTGAACCACCAGCTAAACCAGTACCAACCACAATAATATCTATGTGACGCTTGTTAGCTGGATTAACTAAATTGATATGATTTTTATAATCTGTCCATTTATCTTTAATTGGACCTTCTGGTACTCTTGAATTTAAAGCCATACGTATTTAAGATTAATGGTTAAAATGATGAAAAAGCGCAATAAAAATAAATCCTAGAGGAATTAAAATAGCGTATGCTTTTCCTATAGATTGTAGTGTCTTTTTTCTTCCAGCAGTTATTCCTAAAGATTGAAAAGCCGAAGTAAATCCGTGAGCCAAATGAAGCCCTAATAATATAAAAGCAATAACGTAAGCACCAACTCTTAATGGACTAGAAAATTTATGTTGTAATTCTCCAAAATATCTTGTTGGATCTTCTGGCAAAACCTCAATGTATTTATGATTAATTTCTGGAAACCAAAAATCAATAAAGTGAAGCACAATAAATGCTAAAATTACCAATCCGCTGTAAATCATGTTTCTACTCATCCAAGATGAATTTGCAGCACCATTATTTTTTGCGTAAGCAACTCCTTTTGCCTTTTTGTTTTTAATTTCTAATACAAATCCCATTACAAAATGAAATATTACACCAAAAATTAAAACTGGTTGCATGATGAATTGCACCAACCAATTTGTTCCCATAAAATGCGACGCCGTATTAAAAGTTTCTTCACTAAAAACTGATAATAAATTTATTGAAACGTGCATTACTAAGAAAAACATGAGGAAAAAAGCTGAAAGCGACATGGCTACCTTTTTTCCAATCGAAGATTTAAAAAATCCGCTCATTATTTAGAAGTTAAAAATATGTACACAAAAATACACTTCATTACTATTATAGACAAAAACTTAAGCACTTAAATATTTATTTAGAATGAATTTAAAGAAATTGAATTTAATAAAATTAAAAAGGCACCAAACTGGTGCCTTAAATAACTATTTGGATGAAGTTTTTTATTCTAAAACTAATTTTTTGGTTACAAATGCATCATCAGAATGAATGTTTACTAAATACATACCTTTTGAAAAACCAGTTAAATTAATTTGTTTGGTTTTTGAAGTTCCTGAAATATCAAATTCAGAAATTTGCCTTCCCCTTATATCAAAAATAACGGCCTTTTTTAAATTAATATATAATTCATTACTAATATAAAACACACCATTTGTTGGGTTTGGATACATTTTTACAGCATCTTTTAAAATTTCATCTTCAACACTTAATGGGCAAGCATATGGTGACATTGGTGTTTTTCCTGCAAAACAAATAAACGCCGGAATACTTGATTCATTAATAGTTTGAATATAATTACCAGCCGTTATATTATCTGCATGCAAAACACGCTGCTGTTCGCTATTTGAAATAGCATAATACATAATATCACCATTATTATCTATATGTGAAGATGTATCAATAACATGCCCTAATTGATGTCCATGACCAAGCTCATGAAGTGCCACACTTTGAAAATCATATTGATTAATACTTGGCAACCCTGAACCATAATACCAATCTTCTCCATCATCAAATACAATATCTAATTCATCGGCGTATATTTTAAAATCACTTAAGGTGCTGCCACATCCATTTAAATAATAAGTACATTGACCAAGAACTCCTATTGGCAATTCATTTCCATTATCAAATCTTACGACATTAATATCATCATTCCCTATTACATCTGTAGTAGTTACAGCTCCAATAGTCCAATTAACTCCTGTTTCACATCGCCAAGTATCTAAGGCATTTAAAAAAGCTTGTTTTGCTCCTGAATGTTCTATGTCTGCATTAAAATCTGTTTGCATGCGCCAAACGTAACCACCACTGCCATCATTATTCACTAGCCTACTTGGATAGGCATAATAAATTCCTGAGCTAGAAGGAAATTCTAATAATCCATTAATTATTGAATATGTAACTATTAAATCACTTGTTGATTCAAAACTAGCAGAAGATGCATCGGTAACTTGTATTTTTCCTGTACCTGCTTCTGAAGGAATTTCAACTGTTATTTTATTATCAGCCCATGTTAGAACTTGACTATCTAATGCTTCGACGTAAGTTGATCCTCCATCATCGGCATTTGAAAAACTAACTTTACCCTTAGTTGAACCAAACCCAGACCCATTTATTGTGAGTACCATTTTAGTTCCAGCGGTAGCTGTAGTAGGACTAAAATTTGAAATGCTTGGAGCCAACATTTTAACCGTTTGAGATGATTTTAAGTACAATCCATTAATATCAATCTTTGTTATTTCAACATATTTTGAATTAGTTAAACTCGAAATTTTATCATAAAAAACAGAAGTGACTCCTTGTGTTTTGCTAAACGGATTGATTACAGCGTCTTTTTTTATATTATACTTATAAAATCCTTGTAATGAACTATATACTATAAATTGTTTGTTTGTTAGTTTTGAATTTGATGAAAAAAATATGTTATTATCATAAAGTGTAAAAACACCAAGATCTCCTTTATTTAATTTTAAACTTGGTGAAACTATTTGATTTACGTTTTCAACCACGCCTCCTGGTGTAATAACATCAATAGTTGTTAGTTGTTCTCCTTTAAAAACCTTATAGATTTTAATGGTGTTAGCAGTATAAATTAGATTATTATTCCAAAAAGATCTTTTTGAAATCACTTCACCTTCAATAACCAAGGTTGAATTATTGATTTGCTGCTCTAAAGATATTTGCTTAAGCATTACTTGAGACATCACATTAGTGGTTATTAAAAATACCCCAACAATAAATATACTTAATACATTAATTTTCATAAAGTTAAATTCTGTATCTATCAAAAATACAGAATTATTAATAAAGTTTTATTTGTTTTTGTAATTTTATCGTTAAATAATAATTCCATGAAATACCATCGCATAAAGAAAAATCTATTTATACAAAACCGAAGAAATTTTACGGCTAAAATGTTTCCAAACAGTCTGGCTGTTTTTAATTCAAATGACATTTATCCTATAAGTGCAGATAGTACCTTGCCTTTTGAGCAACATAGAGATATTTTTTATTTAAGTGGTGTTGATCAAGAAGAAAGTATTTTAGTATTGTTTCCAGATTGTCCTAAAGAAAAGCATCGTGAAATATTATTTTTAAAAGAAACTAATGACCATATTGCTGTTTGGGAAGGTGAAAAACTAACCAAAGAGGCTGCTTTTGAAACCAGTGGAATCAAAACTGTTTACTGGCTTCAAGAAATGGAAAAAATCATGTTTGAGCTTATGACTCAATGTGATATGGTTTATATAAATACCAATGAGCACTACAGGGCTAATGTTGAAACTGAAACTCGTGAGGATCGTTTTACAAAATGGTTAAAAAATAAATATCCTGCACATTCAGTTGCAAAAAGCAACCCAATTTTACAGCGCCTGAGATCTGTTAAAAATCAAATTGAAATAGATTTAATTCAACAAGCTTGTGATATTACAGAAAAAGGATTCAGGCGTGTTTTAAAATTTGTAAAACCAAATGTTTGGGAATATGATATTGAAGCTGAGTTTATTCATGAATTTTTAATAAATAGATCAAGAAAATTTGCCTATACGCCTATTATTGCAAGTGGCAACAATGCTAATGTATTACACTATATTGAAAACAACAAACAATGTAAAGCTGGTGATCTAATTTTATTAGACGTAGCTGCTGAATACGCTAATTATTCAAGTGATATGACTAGAACAATTCCTGTTTCTGGAAAATTTACAAACAGACAGAAAGAAGTATATAATGCTGTAAACAGAGTTAAGAATGAAGCCACCAAAATGCTTGTTCCTGGAACCGATTGGGCAAAATATCATGAAGAAGTTGGGAAACTTATGACTTCTGAATTATTAGGTTTAAAACTGTTAGATAAAGCCGATGTTAAAAATGAAAACCCTGATTGGCCAGCTTACAAAAAATATTTTATGCACGGCACTTCACATCATATGGGGTTAGATACTCATGATTACGGAATTTTAACTGAACCCATGAAAGCCAATATGGTATTTACCGTTGAACCTGGAATATATATTCCTGCTGAAGGATTTGGGGTTCGTTTGGAAGATGATGTAGTTATTCAAAAAACGGGAGAGCCATTTAACTTAATGCGCAATATTCCTATTGAGGTTGAAGAAATTGAAGAGCTTATGAATTAAACAAGTAATTTCTTTAAGATACTACTTATATTGGTATTAATAATATTTCAGCATTTAACTAAAACTTGCCCAAATATTATTAATACTGTTTTTTTGATATAAAAAATGAAAACCAAACACACAATTTTCAAGGTTATTTTTGCTTTTAGTTTTCTTTGTATTTCAACATTTAGTTGTAGTCCAGATGATGAAAATACAACACCTAGAATAGGAAACATACCCGACCCTGCTTTTGAACAAGCCTTAATTGATTTGGGTTATGACGATGCTTTGGACGGTAAAATTGTTACAGCCAATGTTGCGAATGTTTTGGAATTGGATATTCCTGATTATGATTTTGAAAATACCGATAATGATATTAAAGATTTAACAGGCATTGAATACTTTATAAGTTTAACAAAGTTAAATTGTTCTGGACAAAACCTTACCACGTTAAACTTAAGTAACAATCTGAATTTAAAAGAATTAGACTGCGGATACAGTAAATTTCAAAGCTTAAACAGTATAAATATAAGTAAAAATACTGCCCTTGAAATATTATGGTGCCATGGAAATAATCTTACAAGTTTAGACGTAAGCACTAATATAAATTTAAAAGAATTATATACTTATAGTCTTCAACTTACCAGTTTAGATTTAAGTAAAAATATTGCGCTTAAAACACTTTGGTGTTATGGTAATCCCATAACAAATTTAGATGTTAGCTACAATACAAATTTGGAAAATCTAGATTGTCGTTTTATGAACCTAACCAACTTAGATGTAAGTAATAACATAAATATAAAAAAATTAAATTTTTGGGATAATCAAATATCAAATATTGATGTTAGCAAAAATATAGCTTTAGAGTATTTGGGATGTATGGAAAACAATCTTACAAGTATAGATGTAAGTAATAATAGTTCGTTGGAAGTTTTTGGTTGTGGCGGAAATCAGTTAACAAATATAGATATAAGCAATAATCCCGTTTTAAAAAGTTTTGCATGCGAAAACAATCAAATTACAACCGTAGATATAAGTAACAATATAGCTCTGGAAAATTTATCGTTTGGAAATAACCCAATTACTAGTATAGATCTTAGCCAAAATATTTCTCTATCATATTTAACATGTAATAACACCCCAATTACTATGCTAGACTTAAGTACAAATATTGCGTTAGAAATTTTACATTGTAATAATAACCAACAACTGACAAGTTTAGATTTGAGCAATAATTCTTCATTAATTTGGCTTCTGTGCAATGATAATAAACTTAGTTCATTAAACCTTAATGGCATTACTAAGATAACTACATTTGAATGTTATAACAATATGTTGACAAATTTGAATTTAGAAAGTCTCTTAAATTTAGATTACCTAAACTGCTCAAGCAATCTTCTTAATTCCTTAGATGTTAGTAATAATTTGAATTTAACCTTATTAGTTTCTACTTCAAATAACTTAAACTGTATTCAGGTTAACGACACACAATTAGCTAATATAGTCACTGATTGGATTAAAGATGACACTGCAAATTATGCTATTACATGTAATTAAAAATAAGAAAGGGTCGTTTAAAACGACCCTTTTTGCTAACCTGTCTAAAATCTTTACTTTAAAGAGTGACTAATTCAAATAAATAATTGTTTAGTTTGCCTAGCGTTTTTATTTTATCATTTGAGTTAATTAGAAGAGAAATATTGTTTCTACTTCCTCCGTATGAAATCATTCTAATTTTAACATCTTGTAAAATTTGAAACAATTTAAATGTTTCTTGATGATTTACTATAGAATGTCCAACCAAACAAACAATCGTTTGATTTTTATCTACTTCAACAACTGAAAACTTCTCTAATTCTACTAAAATTTTATCTAAGTTTCTATCGTCATCAATGGTGAGTGAAATAGCAACTTCTGAAGTTGTAATCATATCAATTGACGTTTCATAAACTTCAAATATTTCAAAGACTTTTCTTAAAAAACCATGTGCTAACAACATACGTCCTGACTTAATTTTAATAGCCGTAATGTTATCTTTTGCTGCAATGGCTTTTACACCATTTTCTGTATGATCGTCATTAATTAATGTCCCATATGCTTCCGGATTCATGGTGTTTTTTAAACGCACAGGAATATTATCTGCTCTAACAGGTGTAACTGTTTGTGGGTGTAATATCTTGGCTCCAAAATAGGCTAATTCAGCTGCCTCATCAAAAGATAAGTTTGAAATAGGGTTTGTGTTTTCAACATATCTTGGGTCATTGTTATGCATACCATCAATATCTGTCCAAATTTCAACTTCTTCTGCTTTAATTACGGCACCAATAATAGTAGCGGTATAATCACTTCCTCCACGCTGTAAATTTGATATATTACCTTCTTCATCTAAACAAATAAACCCTTGAGTTATGTATATAGGCACATCTGGAGCATCTTTAAAAACAGTTTCAAAATCTTGTTTTATATAAAACATATCTGGCTCTTTATGATTATCAATGCGCATAAAATTAAGAGCTGGTAATAATGTAGACTTAACTCCTTCTTGCTCTAAATAACTATTAAACATATAAGTAGATAATAATTCTCCTTGAGCAACAATTTTATTTTCTAAATGAAGTGAATATTCTTGATAGGTACATTCTACTAGAAAATTAAATATATTAGTTACATAATTTCTAACGTTATTGTTTAAAGACTCATCACTAAGTAATTTATCAATCGTGTCAAAATAGGTTTCATGTAATTTATTTATTTTTTCAATAGCCTCATTGGGCATATCATTGGCAATATTATTTGCTATGGCAACTAAAGCATTTGTAGTACCAGACATAGCTGATAAAACAACAATTTTTTTATTTCCGTCATTAATAATGTTTTTTACATTACACATGTTTTCAACACTACCAACAGAAGTTCCTCCAAATTTTAATACTTTCATCTGTTTAATTTTATTGTTTTTCATCGGTCAGATGGAACACCCATAACCATACCCTTGTGTTTAAAGAACTATTGTCGTTGGGGTTTCATTTTTAATCAATTTATACTGCGAAAGTATAGTACTCAACTCTAAATAAGATATTTATTAAAAAAAAAGATTACTTTTGCACAAATTGTTAAATAATTAACATGAAGACTGTATCAAACTGTGTTGAAGATATTTTAATAGCGCAACCATACTTAGAAGAAGCGCTTGCAAGAAATATTATAAATTTTAGTGCTTTGGCTATTGAATTAACTGAGCCAATTAGCAAAATGCTAAAAAAAGAGGTGAAGCCAGGCGCTATAATGATGGCTTTAAGACGCTATAATCCACCAATATCTTTAACCAATTCTACAAAAATGAAAAAAGTTATTCAGAATTTGGGAGATATTACGGTGAGATCAAACTTAACAGATTTTACGGTTAAAAATTCTGAAACTTTAATTGATAATCACTCACAGATTTTAAAAAAAATTAATGAGGAATCTAAACTTTTTTATACGTTTACAAGAGGAATTCATGAAAGTAATATTATAGTTTCAAGCAGTCTAAACGAATATATTAATACACATTTTCAAAATGAAACCTTTATTGCCATTCAAGAAGGATTAACAGCCATAAGCATTAATTTACCAGAGGATAACTCAAAAATTGCAGGATTATATTATCATTTTTTTAAACGATTAGCATGGGAAGGCGTAGTGCTTTACGAGGTAATTTCAACTACCAATGAATTTACCATTTTGGTTGAAGAGGAATTTGTTGATAACGCGTTTTTAGCTATTAAAAGGTTTAAAACTTAGCATTTTTACTTTTAAATTTTAAATAAATATTCACGATAATAAAAGTTGCTAAAACTGGCAAAACCCAACCTAAATTTTGTTTTGAAAAAAGAATATTGCTTGTAATGGGCTCTAATTTTTCTATAGGAATTATAAAACCTAAAAAGTCAGGAATGCTGAATATTAAGGCTATAAAAACTACCCACTTGAAAACTAATTTAGAAGCAAATTTGTCTGGAACAGCATTTAATAAAATGAGTACTATACAAAGTGGATATATGAGCATTAAAGAAGGTAGGGCTATTGTAATAATATATGACACTTCAAATTGCCCAACTAATATGCCTGTAATGCAACAAATAATGGTAGTAACAAGATATGCTTTTTGAGATTCTTTAAAAAGTGCTTTAAAAAAATCAGCCGTACTCATAATAATTGCCACTGCTGTTGTAAAACAAGCTAATCCTACCAACACACCTAAAAAGGCAGCTCCAAAACTACCTAAAGTTTTTGATGCTAGTCCAGAAAGCAATTCTGTTCTAGAAACTGCACTTGAAAATTCAGAATTATAAAAAGCTCCTAGAGCAATAAGTCCAGCATAAATAACTAACAATCCCATCATAGCAATAAAACCAGATTTAGCTATCATTATTTTTTTGTCTTTAAAAGACATTGATTTATTGACATTGTTAATTGAAATTATAACAAGTCCACCCATAACAAGTCCGGCAATAGCATCATAAGTTTGATAGCCTTCTAACAATCCACTTACTAATGGTGTTTGAAAAGTAGACGCATTCATTGGTTCCGAAGGAGAAAATACACCAATAACAATAATAACTAGAAGTATTAAAACAATAATTGGGGTTAAATATTTTCCTAATATTTCTAAAGCACTATTTCTGTTGACCACAAAAAGAAAGGCCAAAGAAAAATAAATGATGCTGGTTAGTAGTGGGCTTGAATCAAAAAACGGAGCAATAGTCATTTCATGAGTCACAGCTGCTGTTCTAGGACAAGGCAATGCAATAATGATAATATAAATACAAAGGCAAAAAATTAAACTAAAAAATGGCGATACTTTGTTGCCAAACTCTATCATGGTTCCTTGAAGTTTGGCATGACCAAACAATGCAATTAAAGGAATGATTGTTGCCGAAATAATAAATCCTAAAGTAACTATCCACCAATCAGGTCCAGAATTAAACCCCAATAAAGGTGGCAAAATTAAATTGCCTGCACCAAAAAATCCTGCAAATAATGCAAAGCCAAATACAAAGGTTTGTTTAGTTTTATTCATCATTCAATGATATCTTTGCCTAATATACTCTAAAAATGAATTTACAATACAAAGGCATTAACATTTTTTATACAGATAATGGCCAAGGAAATCCTGTGGTTTTTCTTCATGGTTTTCTAGAAAATTCTACTATGTGGGAATCATTTATTCCTGAATTTTCAAAAAAAAACAGAATTATTTGTATTGATTTGCTTGGACATGGTAAAACAGAATGTTTAGGATATATACACACTATGGAATTAATGGCCGAAGCAGTAAAATATGGTTTAGATTATTTAAACATTAAAAATTCCATTTTTATTGGTCATTCCATGGGTGGTTATGTTGCTTTAGCTTTTGCAGAAAATTATCCTGATTACATAAATCGTTTATGTTTAATGAATTCCACTCCAAATGCAGATAGCAATGAGCGTAAAAAAAATAGAGATAGAGCCATTATTGCTGTAAAAAACAACTATAAAGCTTTTGTTAGAATTGCCATTGTTAATTTATTCAGACCGAAAAACAGAAAAATATTTTCTGAAAAAATAAATATCATAAAAGAAGAGGCTTTAAAAACACCTGTTCAAGGAATTATTGCAGCTTTAGAAGGCATGAAAATAAGAAAAGACAGAACAAAATTCTTTAAAAAAGCCCGTTTTAAAAAGTTAATGATTATAAGTAAAAAAGATCCTGTTTTAGATTTTGAATTGCTAATTCACCAAACACAAAACACAAACATTAATGTAGTGGTTTTTCCTGATGGACACATGAGTCATGTAGAAAATGAAAAACTATTCTTACTCAAAATAGCGCATTTCATCGATTAATTATTATATTTTGTCGTTTTTATTATTTTTTTTGTATTTTAGAACGTTCAAAATCTGAAACTTATGAAAAAACCCACTAACAAGCCAGCATTCATCCCAACCATGTATTGCAATCTTTTTGGTCATGATTTTGAAGTTACAAAAAAAGTTACCTACCATGTTAAAGAATATACTTGCAAACATTGTAAGAAACAATTAACAACCAATGGCAATGGGCAATTAATTGAACTAACTCCTAAATTTAAAGAAATAAATGCCATTTTGGAGCGAATTCACAACTCAAAAACACAACGTTCAAAGGAAAAATTGATTACTTCATCGATTTATTAACACTTTGACAATAACATGTTTATCTTTTTTATAATTTAACTCACTCTCCTAAGTTAATAATTAATGAATTTAAATTAAAATGAAAAACATTCATTGCAAGATGTTTGGTCATGATTTTCATGTAACCCGAAATGTAACGCTTCATGTTAAAGAATATACCTGTAAAACTTGTAAAAAAGAATTAACTACAAATGGCAATGGCCAATTAACTTTGTTAACTCCAAAATTTAAAGAAATTAACGACGTTTTAGAGCGAGTATATCAAAAACGACATAAGAGAAATGTTAAAACTAAAACTTTTGAAAGCCTACTCGTTTTTAGTCATTAAAATTTTTCCATCCTTGAGCTTTTATAGGAATTTTTGTGTCTGCTCTTGTCACTAAATGTATGCCAGCATCTTTTTCTTTTATAAAACCAATTACCGATAAGCTTGGATTAGCTTTTATTTTAGGATAATCTTCTTGAGAAATTGTAAACAATAATTCATAATCTTCTCCGCCATTTAACGCTACGGTTGTACTATCTATATTAAATTCTTCACATGTTGAAATAACTACAGGATCTAAAGGAATTTTTTCTTCAAACAAGTCACAACCAACCTCACTTTGCTTACAAATATGAATAATTTCAGAAGACAAACCATCACTAATATCAATCATTGATGAAGGTTTTACATCTAAATCGCTTAAAAGCTTAATAATATCTTTTCTTGCTTCTGGTTTTAATTGACGTTCAATAATGTAACTATACGGTTCTAAATCTGGTTGATTATTTGGGTTCACTTTATAAACTTCCTTTTCTCTTTCTAAAATTTGCAAACCCATATAAGCTCCTCCCAAATCACCAGAAACCACTAATAAATCATTAGGTTTTGCACCGCTTCTATAAACTTCATTATTATCTTCAATGGTTCCAATAGCGGTAACAGAAATTAACAATCCTTTGGTTGATGATGTGGTATCGCCTCCAACCACATCAACATTATAAATAGCAGCAGCCGTTTCAATGCCCGCATAAAGTTCCTCTAAGGCTTCTAATGGAAATCTGTTTGACACAGCAATAGAAACCGTAATTTGTGTAGCAACTGCATTCATGGCACAAACATCAGATACATTAACTACTACAGACTTATAACCTAAATGCTTCAATGGCATATAGCTTAAATCAAAGTGAACGCCTTCAACCAATAAATCAGTAGTAACAACAATTTTCTTATTCTTAAAATCTAACACTGCGGCATCATCACCAATTCCCTTAACAGTTGATACTTGATTAATTTTAAAATTTTTAGTCAAATGATCTATAAGTCCAAATTCCCCTAAATCACTTAATTGAGTACGCTGTTGGTTTTTATCTTCTATCATGGCACAAAAATAAGAAGCTTATTTGTATAATTCACCAATAATTGTTGCTTTCTAAAGCAATAAGAAAAACCTATAAAACTATATGCTAATATAATGTTAGTATATATGGAAATACATAACTTATATTGTATATTTGTTGCTTATTTAGAAACCGTCTTAATAAAAATGGCTTCTTAAATATACATTTAACGTGACAATTTAATTTAAAAATTATGATTAAAGTATCAGAAATTGCTAAGAAAAAAGTTATTGAACTTATGCAAGAAGATGGATACAATCCGGCTACAGATTATGTGCGTGTTGGTGTAAAAAGCGGCGGTTGTTCTGGTTTATCATACGATTTAAAGTTCGATAAAGAAAACCAAGAAGGTGACAAAATATTTGTTGATAATGAGGTAAAAATTATAGTTGACAAAAAAAGCTTTTTATATTTAATTGGCACAACCCTAGAATATTCCGGTGGACTTAACGGAACTGGATTTGTTTTCAATAACCCTAATGCCAATAGAACTTGTGGTTGTGGTGAATCTTTTTCACTTTAATAAACCACGAACTGAAGAACAAAAAGAATGAATAAATATACTGAAGACGATTTAAGAGAAGAACTTAAAACCAAAGAATATGAATATGGTTTTTATACTGATATAAAATCAGATACATTCCCTATTGGTTTAAATGAAGACATTGTTAAAGCCATTTCTCTTAAAAAGGAAGAACCACAATGGATGACCGATTGGCGACTAGAAGCCTTTAAAGCTTGGAAAGAAATGACAGAACCAGAATGGGCAAATGTTCATTATGCAAAACCAGATTTTCAAGCAATTTCTTATTATTCTGCACCAAACAGCAAACCTAAATATAATAGTTTGGATGAAGTGGATCCAGAATTATTGGCAACTTTTGCCAAATTAGGAATTTCACTTGATGAGCAAAAAAAACTAAGCAATGTCGCTATGGATGTGGTGGTTGACTCAGTTTCTGTAGCTACTACCTTTAAAAAGACATTGGGTGAAAAAGGCATTATTTTTATGAGTATTTCTGAAGCCATAAAAGAGCATCCAGAACTTGTAAAAAAATATATTGGAACCGTTGTTCCTCAAAAAGATAATTTTTACGCAGCTCTTAATAGTGCTGTATTTAGTGATGGCTCATTCTGTTACATTCCAAAAGGGGTGCATTGCCCTATGGAACTATCAACCTATTTCAGAATTAACCAAGCAGGAACCGGTCAGTTTGAAAGAACACTTGTTATTGCTGATGAAGGTAGCTATGTAAGTTATTTAGAAGGTTGCACCGCACCAAGTAGAGATGAAAATCAATTACATGCAGCCGTTGTGGAGCTTATTGCTTTAGATAATGCCGAAATAAAATATTCAACCGTTCAAAATTGGTATCCAGGAAATGCTGAAGGTAAAGGTGGTGTTTACAATTTCGTTACCAAACGAGGGCTTTGCGAAACAAATGCAAAAATTTCTTGGACACAAGTAGAAACCGGAAGTGCTGTAACCTGGAAATACCCAAGTTGTGTATTAAAAGGTGATAATTCTGTCGGAGAATTTTATTCTATTGCTGTTACCAACAATTATCAGCAAGCCGACACTGGAACAAAGATGATTCATTTAGGAAAAAATACCAAATCAACCATCATTTCAAAAGGTATTTCAGCCGGAAAATCTCAAAATAGTTACAGAGGTTTGGTTAAAATAAGCCCTAATGCAGACAATGCCCGTAACTTTTCACAATGCGATAGTTTGCTAATGGGCAACGACTGTGGTGCCCATACCTTTCCGTATATCGAAGCTAAAAACAAATCGGCCAGAATAGAACACGAAGCCACAACAAGTAAAATTGGCGAAGACCAAATATTTTACTGTAACCAACGTGGTATTTCAACCGAAAAAGCCATTGCCTTAATTGTGAATGGGTTTAGTAAAGATGTATTAAATAAACTTCCAATGGAATTTGCTGTTGAAGCTCAAAAACTACTCGAAATAAGTTTAGAAGGATCTGTTGGATAAATAAAAAATACCAAAATTCAAATACTAAATTCCAATAAAATTTCTCTTTTGGAATTTGGAATTTTTAAAATTGAAAATTTATAAAATAAGTATGTTAAAAATAAAAAATTTACACGCAAGCGTTGAAGACAAATCCATTTTAAAAGGGATTAACCTCGAAATAAAACCAGGCGAAGTTCATGCCATTATGGGACCAAACGGTTCTGGAAAAAGCACCTTGGCATCTGTTATTGCAGGCAAAGAAGATTATGAAGTAACTGATGGAGACATCTTTTTTGAAGGTCAAGATATCAATGAGTTAGCAGCTGAAGAACGTGCTCATAAAGGCATTTTCTTATCATTTCAATATCCTGTTGAAATTCCAGGTGTTTCGGTTACCAATTTTATGAAAACTGCCATTAACGAAACACGTAAAGCAAAAGGCCTTGAAGATATGCCTGCTAAAGACATGTTGAAACTCATACGTGAAAAAGCAGAATTATTAGAAATTGACCGCAAGTTTTTATCGCGCTCCTTAAACGAAGGATTTTCTGGTGGCGAGAAAAAACGTAATGAAATTTTTCAAATGGCTATGCTTGAACCAAAATTAGCCATTCTTGATGAAACAGATTCTGGTCTTGATATTGATGCGCTTAGAATTGTAGCAAATGGAGTAAACAAACTTAAAAGTAAAGACAATGCCGTATTAGTTATTACGCATTACCAACGCTTGTTAGATTATATAGTACCTGATTTTGTACATGTATTATATAAAGGAAGAATTGTAAAATCTGGAACCAAAGAGCTAGCTCATGAGCTTGAAGAAAAAGGATACGATTGGATTAAAGAAGAAGTGAACGCGTAAAATAGTTTCATGTTTTTAGTTTCATGTTTTTAGTTTAAAGGTTTCAAGTTAATGGCAACTATACAACGATTTGAGGATTTAGAAATTTGGCAGGAAGCCAGAAGACTTTTTAATCAAATAAAAGATATTATTATTGAAACTAAATTAAAAAACGATTTTAAACTAAAAGATCAAATTAAAGGCGCTTCTGGTTCTGTAATGGATAATATTGCAGAAGGTTTTGAAAGAGACGGAAATTTAGAATTTAGACAATTTCTTTCCATTGCAAAAGGCTCAGCAGGAGAAACCAGGTCACAATTATATAGAATATTTGATTCTGATTATATTTCAGAAGATAAATTAAAAATTTTAGTAAACGAATATGAACAATTAAGCAAAAGAATTGCTGCATTTATTTCATATTTAAACAAGAAAGATTTTAAAGGAAACAAGTTCAAATAAAAGTCTTGAGTTAGTAACTTAAAATTTTTAAACTAAAAACTTGAAACAATTAAAAAAAATGGATTTAAAAGAAAAACTCATATCATCCTTTTGGGCATTTGAGAATCATCAAAACGAAGACGCTTATTTGCATAAAATAAGAACTGAAGCTATAAAATCGTTTGAAGACAAAGGATTTCCAACAAAAAAAGAAGAAGCTTGGAAATACACCTCTTTAAACAGTATTTTAAAAAATGACTACAGTGTGTTTCCAAAGCAAGAAAACACCATTGAATATAACGATGTAAAAAAATATTTTATTCATGATATCGACACGTATAAAATTGTGTTTATCGATGGAAAATACGCATCACACTTATCACAAACCACTCATGATGGTATGGATATATGCCTCATGTCGTCGGCATTATCTAAACCAAAATATCGCATTCTTGTAGAAAACTATTTCAATAAAATTGCTAAAAATGATAGTTTAACATCTTTAAATACGGCGTTTTCTAGTGAAGGTGCTTACATTCATATTCCTAAAAATAAAATGGTTGCAAAACCCATTCAAATCCTACATTTTTCAACAGGAAATGAATCAGCCATCATGTTACAACCACGTAATTTAATTGTAGTTGATGAGAATTCACATGTGCAAATTATTGAGCGTCATCAAAGTTTAACTGATAATGGCGTTTTAACAAACAGTGTTACAGAAGTATTTATAAATAAACGTGCTATTGTAGATTACTATAAAGTTCAAAATGACAGTTTAAACGCTTCACTCATTGACAATTCATACATTAATCAAAAGCAAGAAAGCATTTGTTCTGTTCACACGTTTTCCTTTGGCGGAAAATTAACACGCAATAATCTTAATTTCTTCCAGCAAGGTGAACGCATAAATTCTACCTTAAAAGGAGTTACAATTATTGGTGATAAACAACATGTTGACCATAACACGTTAGTTCATCATAAAGAACCAAATTGTGAAAGCCATCAAGATTATAAAGGGGTTTTTGGCGAAAACTCCACAGGCGTTTTTAACGGAAAAATCATTGTTGATAAAGAAGCCCAAAAAACCAATGCGTTTCAATCCAATAAAAACATTTTAATTAGCGATAAAGCAACCATAAACACAAAACCTCAGCTTGAAATTTTTGCAGATGATGTTAAATGTTCTCATGGTTGTACCATTGGTCAATTAGATGAAAGTGCCCTATTTTATTTGCGTTCACGCGGTATTCCAGAAAAAGAAGCCAAAGCCTTGCTCATGTATGCCTTTAGCAATAACGTGTTAAGTTCGGTTAAAATTCCCGAAATAAAACAACGCATCAATAAAATTATCGCCAACAAATTAGGTGTCAATATTGGTTTCGATTTATAAAATTATTAGAAGCTTAATCCCGCTTTCGGCAGTCGCTCTCTTTGAGGAGCTCCAACAAATGCCTCAATCGGGGCTAAACAAAATACCATGTTCAACGTAGAAGACATAAGAAAAGATTTTCCCATACTTTCCAGACAAGTTAACGGAAAACCCTTGGTGTATTTTGATAATGCAGCAACCTCTCAAACACCACAACAGGTTATTGATGTGATTGTAGATTATTATTCAAATTACAACGCCAATATTCATCGTGGCGTGCATACATTAAGTCAAGAAGCCACAGATAAATATGAGCAGGCTAGACATGCCATACAAAAACATTTTAATGCCAAATTTGCCCATGAAATTATTTTCACATCTGGCACAACGCACAGCATTAATTTGGTGGCAAACGGTTTTTCATCTATCTTAAAAAAAGGTGATGAAATCATAGTTTCAGCCCTTGAACATCATAGTAATATTGTGCCTTGGCAAATGCTTTGCGAACGTACAGGAGCTGTTTTAAAAGTGATTCCCATGAATCAAGATGGTGAATTAATCATGAGTGAATATGATACCTTACTTTCAAACAAAACCAAATTAGTCTTTGTAAATCATGTTTCAAACGCGTTAGGAACCATAAATCCTATTGAATATATTATTGAAAAAGCACATCAAGTTGCTGCAGCTGTTTTAATTGACGGCGCGCAATCATGCCCGCATATAAAACCAGACGTGCAAGCTTTAGATGTTGATTTTTATGTCGCTTCAGGCCATAAAATGTGTGGTCCAACTGGTGTTGGCATGCTCTATGGCAAAGAATCTTGGCTAAAAAAATTACCGCCTTATCAAGGTGGTGGCGAAATGATAGCTGAAGTTACTTTTGAAAAGACCACCTATGCAGAATTGCCTCATAAATTTGAAGCTGGAACCCCAAACATTTGTGGTGGCATTGCTTTTGGCGCAGCTATAAACTACATGAATGCTATTGGGTTTGATACTATTGCTTCTTACGAACATGAGCTTTTAGAATACGCAACCAATAAACTACTGGAAATAGACGGTTTAAAAATCTACGGGACTTCGCAACATAAAACCTCAGTAATTTCTTTTAATTTGGAAAACATTCACCCATATGATGTTGGCTCCATTTTAGATAAAATGGGTATTGCTGTTCGTACTGGTCATCATTGCGCACAACCTATTATGGATTATTTTAAAATTCCTGGAACGGTAAGAGCTTCGTTCTCTTTTTATAATACTAAAGCAGAAATTGATAGCTTAGTAGCAGCCGTTAAAAAAGCTAAAATGATGTTGGCTTAATTTTAGTTTTCTTTTAGTTTTTACATTAAAAAACTTGATTGATAACGTTGTTAATTATTTAACAGCAACGCACTTTTTGTCGAATAATTAACAAAAAAAGTTGTGATTTTGTAAAAAATTTAAAAAAATTATTTACTTTCCACAAAATTAACCAAGTAATAACAACCATTATGAAAAAATTATTCCTTAGTCTGGCTTCACTAGCCATTTTATTCACATCTTGTAATTCAGATGATTCCAAAGAAGTCACTCAAGATCAACAAATTGACATGAGTGATTTTTATGTTTACACAGATTTTAATGACGATTTAAGTTCTAAATCTATTAATTCAAAAGAGTCTTTCAAAACATGTTACACCATGGATGTGCTTAACAAACAACTTAGTGAAAACCCAGGGTTAGAGAAAAAAATGTATGATGTTGAATACCATACAAGAAAATTTATTACTGCAAAAGGAAAACCAGGTGGCGGAACTGGCGGCGGCGGCGGCGGAACTAGTGGCGAAGCAGATGTAGACGTACTTCCAATAAATGATGGTTTAGGTACCATCAATATCCCTGTTTATGTACACATTGTTTTACCAAATGCAAATGACGTAACCAACACCCAAGTACAATCTCAAATAAATGTATTAAATGATGATTTTAGCAGTACTAATACCAACTTACTGCCATCTGGTGCAACAAACTTTGTAAATGATGCTACAGTTTCTGGAATTACTTTTTCATTAGCTGGAACTTTTAGATATAATAACAATACCGCATCATGGGGAACTAATAATGCTGTTAAATCGGCCTATCCTCCTATTACTCCACAAACTCATTTAAATATTTGGGTTTGTAACATTGGTGGTGGCATTTTAGGATATGCTCAATTTCCTGGAGGTAATTCGGCTACTGATGGCGTTGTATTATTATACTCTAGCCTACCAGGTGGTTCTGCGGCTCCTTATAATTTAGGAAGAACCGCTACTCATGAGGTTGGCCATTATTTAAATTTACGTCATATTTGGGGCGATGGAAAATGTCGCCAAGATGATTTTGTAACAGATACTCCAAGTTCAGATGGTGCTAACTATGGTTGCCCATCATATCCAACCATTAACTGCAGTTCAACAGATATGACCATGAACTATATGGATTATACTGATGATGCTTGCATGTATATGTTCACTGATGGACAACGCAATAGAATGAGAGCTATCTTTACAGCCGGAGGTGCAAGAGAAAGTATGTTACCATAACATTAAAAAATATAACATTATTTAAAAGACGCCCAATTTTGGCGTCTTTTTTGTATTATTATATTCAAAACAAAAAACCATGAAGATAATTGTTATTTTATTAAGCCTTATTTCTGTTAAAGATTGTAACAGCAATAAAGATGTAAATCAAGCAAATACAATGCTGCCAGATTCAAATATAACGTTAAACGGAACTTATTTAATAAGCCAATTACTGAATGAAGATATTACAGAATATAACCTAGAATTGACTTTTAACAATGAAGAACAAAAAGTAAATGGCTTTTCGGGTTGTAATCGTTTTTTTGGAACTTATTCTTATCATGAAAACCATCTTACTTTTGGTGCTTTAGGCGCAACCAAAATGTTTTGTAATGATGTAAAAAACAAACTTGAATCAACCTTATTTGAAAGCTTGTCTAAAATTGATGATATAAACCCCAAAGATTCTGTTATCGAGTTACTTAGTAACAACCAAGTGGTTTTAACCATAACCAAAAAACAAGAACAAGCCAGTATAACCTTTGAATATTCTGCGCTTTCTAGAGGTAGCTACAAACTTATAAGTGTAAACAAAAAAGACATTTCTGTAATTAATAAACGTGAAGGAAAACCTATCATTCAACCATGTAATGAAACCAACTGGAACAACCTAGTGGATGCTCTAAAAACTGTTAATATGGAAAACATATCTGAACTAGAAGCACCTTCTCAAAAAAGATTATTTGACGGAGCAGCTATTGCAAATTTTAAAATAATCTATAACGGAACAACTTATGAATCATCAAGTTTTGACCATGGTAATCCGCCAAAAGAACTTGAGATTCTTGTTAAAGAAATCTTATCAATATCAGAAAGTATTGATTAACCCATATTGTTATTGTATTTTTGTATAAAAAACAAAACTGTGAGCATTACTGACATACAAAACGAAATCATTGATGAGTTTTCCATGTTTGAAGATTGGGAAGAACGCTATCAATATATGATTGACTTAGGTAAGGATTTGCCTTTAATTAACGACCAATACAAAACTGATAGTAATATTATTAAAGGTTGCCAAAGCAAAGTTTGGGTTCATGCTGAACTTAAAGATGATAAAATTTGTTTTACAGCAGATAGTGATGCCATTATTACCAAAGGTATTATTGCTATTTTAATCCGGGTTTTTTCAAACCAAAAACCAAAAGACATCATTGAAGCTGATACGGATTTTATTGAAAAAATAGGCTTAAAAGAACATTTATCTCCAACCAGAGCCAATGGTTTGGTAAGTATGATAAAACAGTTAAAAATGTATGCCATAGCATACCAAACACAATTAAATTAACATGAGCGACATAAAAATAAACACCACAGAATTAGGCGAAAAAATAGTTGGGGTTTTAAAAACCATTTATGACCCTGAAATTCCTGTAGATATTTATGAATTAGGATTAATTTACGATGTATTTGTAAATGAAGACTTTGATGTAAAAATTTTAATGACCTTAACAACTCCAAACTGTCCGGTTGCTGAAACATTACCTTTAGAGGTTGAAGAAAAAATTAAATCACTTGACGCAGTGAAAAGCGCCGAAGTAGAAATTACTTTTGATCCACCTTGGACACATGAGTTGATGAGTGAAGAAGCTAAGTTAGAACTTGGAATGCTTTAATTCTTTTAGTTTTATGCAAGATGACATCATAAATCGCGTAGCGAATAGCAAATTAGTAACTATCAATCTTGAAGATTATTATCCAAAAGGTAAACGTGTTTTATTTGACATCAAAGATTGGCTTTTTGAAGGATTTGTATTGCGCGAAAAAGATTTTAGAGACCAGGTAAAACTATTTGACTGGTCACAATTTGAAAATGTCTATGTTGCTCTAACCTGCAGTAGTGACGCTATCATTCCTGCTTGGGCATTTATTTTATTAAGTATAAATTTAGAACCTTTTGCTAAAAAAATAGTTATAGGAAATCTAGAATTGTTAGAGACTTCCATTTATCAAGATATATTAAACACCTTAGATACCTCAGAATTTAAAAATAAACCAGTTATTATAAAAGGGTGTTCTAAAAAACCTGTGCCTCAAAATGCTTATATCATGCTAGCCAACAAACTGAAACCCGTTGCAAAATCTATCATGTATGGCGAAGCTTGTTCTTCAGTACCTCTATTCAAAAACAAATAAAACATTCTTAACTTGCAAATAATTTGATATATATTATCTTTACGAGCTTAAATATATATTTCTCAAAAAATGAAAAAGGGATTACTTTTAATGCTAGCAGCTATCTTAAGCATCACATTTAGCTATTCTCAAACTTTAGAAGAACTTCAAGCAACACTTGCAATTCAAAAAGATTCACTTAAAGCGGCTCAAAGTCGTGTTAATACAACACAAGGTAAAATTGATGCTTTTCCTGGTTGGAAAAAAGGAGCCTTTGGAACTGTAGGAGGAAGCGTTTCTAATTTTAATAACTGGTACGCTCAAAAGGCACCTAATAATAAATCTGGAAATATTGGTTTTACAATCAATGCATTTGCAAATCTTGATACAGAATCCTTTTTCTGGAGAAATGCTGGTAACATAAATTTATCATGGGTAAAATTTGATGATAAAGACAACCCTAATGATAACAAAACATGGAGAGAAGCAACAGATGTATTCAACATAACCTCTTTATATGGTCAAAAATTGAGTGAAACTTTTGCTTTTTCTGGATTAGCAGAATACAGAACAACCATCTTGAATAACTTTAATAACCCTGGATATTTAGATGCCGGTATTGGTGGAACTTGGACACCAATTAAAGATTTGGTTATTGTTGTACATCCATTAAATTACAACTTAGTCTTTAGTAAAACAGATGCTATTTTTCAATCATCATATGGTACAAAAATACTTGTTGACTATACCAGACAAATTCAAGCCATAAACTTTAAAACAAACTTATCAATGTTTCAAAGTTATAAGAGTTCTGATTTATCAAACTGGACCTGGAACAACTCTTTTGGATATACTTTATGGAAAATGATAGGTGTTGGATTTGACTTTGGGGTGAGAAGTAATAAACAGGAAGCCTTAAAATATTATGCCATTAATTTTGATGCTACAAGTGGTGATCCTGAACCAACCTTTGAAAATATTAATAATAAACTTCAATCTTATTGGGTAGTTGGATTAAACTATAAGTTTTAATAAAATAGTGAAAAACATAAAATAAAAAGAGCTTCTAAATTAGAAGCTCTTTTTTTATGCTTGATTTTCATCATAATCCGGATACAAAAAATGATTATACGGAAAACGAGTAATGTGAATTTGTCTAACTTCCTCATAGACTCTTTTCTTGAAATCTTCTAAATTTTCCTTGTTTAAGGCTGAAATAAATAAGGCATTATTACCTATTTTACTCATCCAAGTATTTTTCCATTCGTCTAAAGAATAGTGCATTTTTGTGCGTTCAGTTTCTAAATCATCTTCACTTAAAGGTTCAGGTTTATAGGCATCAATTTTATTAAAAACCATGATGGTTGGTTTGTCTGCACTTTTAATTTCTCCCAAAATTTTATGAACAGAATCAATATGTTGCTCAAAATTAGGATGAGAAATATCAACAATGTGTAGTAATAAATCGGCTTCTCTTACCTCATCTAAAGTGCTTTTAAAACTTTCAACCAATTGTGTTGGCAATTTTCTTATAAACCCTACCGTATCTGAAAGCAAGAATGGCAAATTTTGAATGACTACTTTTCTAACAGTTGTATCAAGGGTTGCAAATAATTTATTTTCAGCAAACACATCGCTTTTACTTATCACATTCATTAAGGTAGATTTTCCAACGTTGGTATAACCAACTAAAGCAACACGTACCATGGCTCCACGATTACCTCGTTGTACAGACATTTGTTTGTCAATAATTTTAATACGCTCTTTAAGCAATGCTATTTTATCACGAACAATACGTCGGTCTGTTTCAATTTCGGTCTCTCCAGGACCACGCATACCAATACCACCTTTTTGGCGCTCAAGATGCGTCCACATACCACGCAACCTTGGTAATAAATATTCACATTGGGCTAACTCAACTTGAGTTCTAGCATAGCTTGTTTGGGCACGTTGTGCAAAAATATCTAGTATTAAATTGGTACGATCTAATACCTTACAATTAAGAATTTTACTTATGTTACGCTCTTGAGCTGAAGAAAGTTCATCATCAAAAATAGCTGTTCCTATTTCATTTTCTTTAATAAAACGTTCAACTTCTTCAATTTTGCCAGTTCCTAAAAATGTTCTGGAATTAGGCATATCCATTTTTTGAGTAAATCGTTTTACAACTTCTCCTCCAGCAGTATATGTTAAAAACTCAAGCTCATCTAAATATTCTTTAGATTTAATTTCATCTTGATCTTTTGTAACAATACCTATTAATACAGCTTTTTCTAAGCTAATTTCTTTTGATTCTAACATAAAATTACATAATGCACAAAGTTACATAATTGCAACCATTTTAATTTTTATATTTTTAGAGATAATTTTGAGTTTATGGATGATACTTTTCACAACAATGCTTTAAAACACAATATGCACACCATTGCATTTTACAATCTTGAAAATTTGTTTGACATTAAAAATGACCATCAAACCAATGACAATGATTTTTTACCTATTTCTACAAAAAAATGGACTCATAAACGCTACCAAAACAAACTTAGAAAACTGGGTTTTGCCATTTCAAATATTGGCCTTAAAGAAACCGATAAGCATCCCGCAATTATTGGTTTGGCTGAAGTAGAAAATGATGCTGTTTTAAAAGACCTTATTGCTTCAAAACATTTAAGTGAATGCCATTATAGTTTTGTTCATTATGACTCATTAGACGAACGCGGAATAGATGTAGCCTTATTATATGACACCTCGTGTTTTAAAGTAACCTATTCTAAGACTTTCTCGGTTCAATTAACTAATGAAGAAGGCTTGCCAGATTACACGAGAGATATTCTTTTGGTTACAGGTTTACTTGAAGAAGAAGAAATTCATGTCATTGTAAATCATTGGTCATCAAGACGCGAAGGTGCCAATGAAACAGAGGCTAAACGTTTAGCTGCCGCAAATAAAGTTATTGAAATTATTAATGACTTAAAATCTGAAAACGAAAATTCAAAAATTATTATAATTGGTGATTTTAATGATGATCCTATTAATGAAAGCATTCAGCATTTAGTTAAAAATCAAGATTTATTTAATCCTATGCTATCCTTGTTTTCATATTCTAGAGGTTCTACTTCTCATGATTTTAAATGGAATTTATTTGACCAAATGCTGTTTACCAAAAACTTTTTTGAAACAAGGCCTAATACCTTTAGTTATGTGGAAGCTAATATTTTTGATGACGATTTTTTAAAGCTATTTAATGGTAAATACAAAGGAAAACCCTTTAGAACGTATATTGGGAAAAAATACCAAGGCGGTTATAGTGACCATTTTCCTGTGTATGCCACTTTACAAAAAAATTACTAAAAAAAACCCACCAAATTGGTGGGTTTTGTATAAGTATAAATTTAACAAGCTTAGTTTGAAGCAATAATACTAAAATCATCTACTTGGTATGCACCATCAAGTGTGGTATCGGTACCAGAACCAACCACTTTAAAGGCTACATATAAAGTTCCGGTGTAAGATGATAAATCAATTAAACCAGAATCAACAAAAGCGTACCAATCGTTGCTTTGAGAAGCCAATGTTGCCGAAACAGGTATCCAAGTAGCTGTTAATACATTGGTTCCATCATAGTCTGTAGATACAAATACTTCTAAGGTATTGTTTGGTGAATCTAAATGATGCTGAGCGGTTTTAAAGTTTAAAAACTCGTTATCTTGAGCATCCATATCAAATCCAGGCGTTACTAACCATGCTATATTTGAAGCGCTTCCTGAATTAAATGTGCTAAATTCTGTATAACCATTTCCACTAAAGGTCTTTTCTCTCCAAACCCATGATCCTGCTTCTGCATAGTTTGTCCATCCTACAAAATTTAAATTGGTGTTGTTGGTTGCCGTTTGGAAATCTTCTTCAAAAATAGCTGTAAAATCATCAGGATTTAGTAATGAGCAACGCTCTCCTGTTAGGTTTACATCATCAGTACTATTTAATGCTAAAATTAAGCTACTTCCATCAAATGTTTTAGTAATAACTCCTGCAACGCTGCCGTTACCTGTTGGCAGTAATTCGTTTTTAAAACTTGCAAAACCACTTGTTTCCAACTTGAATTGCGTATAATTAAAGCCACCACATGCCTGTAAATTTCTTGATGTATCAAAATCTTGAATAGGATCAAAATAACGTAATCCTTCTAAATCATTTGCAAATTCTACATTATCAAATTTTACAAACATCCCAACATGATTTTTAGTAATGTCTGAAAATGATGCGGTTATTGGTACCAATTCCATAGTGTTTTCAGATCTAAACATGCTGGCTTTTATTTGATTAAGTGTAAGTTCTAAAACAGTGGTGCCAAATTGATCTGTTTCTGTGCCACCACCAATAACAATCACTTCACTACCTACACGTTCTTCGCCTACATATAAGCCTTTTAATTTAATATAAACCTCTCGCCCTTTATTAAATTGGTTATAGGTTTCAACTTGGTTTAAAGCTATTTTAATACCTGACGTTGGGTTTTCTGGAGCATCTTGCAGATAAAGTTCTTTGTAGAAATTTCCTGTTTGATCTGATGAAGAAACATATCCTTTAACCACGATATCGGTATCTATAAGTTCTGGCATGTTATCTTGATACATCCCTTTTAACTCACTAATAGAGACTTCTGACAGTGTTCCCGCTTGAATGTTTGCTAATATAGAAGTGAGTGCTTGGTTTTCTTCATTTCCTAAGGATTTAGGAATTGTAAAATCATCGTCTTGTACACATGAGGTGATTGTAAAACCGGCCAACAAAACCAGTGTTAACATTAAAATTTTATTTGTTCTCATAGTTTTTATTATTATATTTTTCATAGGTATTTTTTTAAAATCTTAGGTAAAAGTTAACAAAGTAATTGGCGCCACGACCGTACCAATATTTAGAACCAAAACGTCTTATAGGGCTGTTTACATCGTCTCTTAATGCTCTATAATCTGAAAATCTTGCTTGTTCATAGCCACCTGTTTTATGTTCTTTGTCTAATAGGTTTCCTACACTTGCAAAAAACCCAACATATTTATCGCCTATTTTCCAAGATTTTCCACCAACAAGATTTATAATCATATAGTCATCAAATTTTTCTTGTTTTAAAAGTTCTCTGGCAATGTCTTCATCATAATCATTGAATGGTAACCCATCGTAATCTTTGTAAAAGAAATCGCTTCTTGTTTTTGGGCTTACATCCACATACGTATTCCCAAAAAAGTTGGCTGTAGCACCAAACCACCAATAATCTGGATCGCGGTATTCAAAACCAATAGAATAAGCTGTTTGAGGACCACCAGCTACTTTATAGTTTTTAAGATACGATACCCCTGTTTTTCCTGAGGTATTGATTATGTTGCCTCCATCTTGGACATCAATAAAATCTTCTGATGTAGAAGTAGAATAAAATGTAGGATTGTTATTATAGGTATAGTCTCCTACAGAAGCGGCACCTTTTAACTTAATAGTTGGTGTTACTTGGGCTTCTATTCCAAATTCTCCGCCTATATGTCTTTTTTCGGCACCTGTAAGTACTTCCTGAATAAAGCCTGTTGCACTGCTTCCTTGAACAAAGAAAAAGGCAATTTCATTAGCGTCTTCTATCTTGGTATAAAAACCAGTTAATCTAGCTTTAACTATTGGAGATCTAAAAATGTAACTAGCATCAAACGAGGTTATCTTCTCTTCTGTGATGTTGATGTTTGGATTTTTCACACCATTAATAACGCCTATATAATCATGGCTTTCTCTTGAATTTGTGTAGGTATTTCTTATTGATGGTGCTTGGGTTATATAGCCCGCATTAACATCTAATAAATGCTTTCCTGTGATTTTATAGGTAAATCCGGCTTTTGCTCCTATACCAGTAAACTCAATTTTATCGCCTTTGCCATACGAGTTGTCTTTTTCTATACCATTTTCTATAGTAATTTGATTTCCGTTCTTATAAAGACCTTCTCGTTGATAGTCTGTTTTGGTAAGACTACTTGATACATAAAAATCTATTTTATTGTATTTAAACTGAGCTTGAGCATAACCGGACAATTCATTTGCAAATAGGTTATAATTGTATTTAAACCGGTCGCCTTGAAAAGCTACTTGGTTTGGATTGTTAACATCAAATGGTTTTTGGCTGAATGAATCTACATTTAAAACGCCAGTAGTACTACCAAGTAAATCATTAATTTCGGCAAAATTTTCAGATTTCAATTGTTTATAGTTTACCGAAGCATTTACTATAATGTTTTGATTAATTTGTGAATTTAAAATGGTATTCAATATCAATTGCTTATCATCGGTTCTATCTTCATATAATACATAAGCGGCATTGGTTCCCATTGTATTATTTGTAAGGTTGGCGTCGTAAATTCTGTCCCAATCAATTTGCCCATTATTTAAAAACTCTTGTTCTGCTTCATAAGCGCCAGCTAAATCATTATCAAATAAAAAGTAGCTTGGTAATTTTTGGTAGTATGCTGGACTTGGGTTTGCACCGCCAGCATATTCTAATCTACTATTTCCGATTTTTCCAAATTGATAGCCAACATTGGTGTTTAAACTTGTTTTTTTAGAGATATCCCAATAATGATTTAACATTAAAATAGGTTCTTCAACTTCTTTTACTCGAGAGTTGCGCTTTTCGCCATCTTGAAATCCCCAATATTCGTTGTATTTAACACCTTTTAAATCATATACCTCTTGGGTATTGGGTGAGGATTTTCCTCGTCTATTAGGAGCATAAATAGATGTAAAATTAATGCTATGCTTGTCATTAATCTTTTTTTCTATGGATGCAAAAAATGAATTGGCATCATAAAACGTAGCATCTTGATAACCTTCATTTCCCCAACGTCTTCCTAGCATAAAAGCCATAGACCAGCCATCTTTCATTAATCCAGTTGCATAGCTAACCATGGTTCTGTTAGTATAACTTCTATCGGATGATGAATAGGTAATTTGACCGCCTTTTCTATAATTAGAAGCTCTGGTATTGATATTGGTCGTTCCTAAAACACCTCCAAAATTATAGGCCGATGGGGTTAATCCGGTGGTTAATTCTTGATTTCTAGCCATATCATTTAATCCTCCCCAATTGCTCCATTGTGGTCTTCCGTCATAAATTTTATTCATTTCAATACCGTTAATTAGCACCGACCCATTTTCAGAATCTAAGCCTCTAACTCTAAAAAAAGAGGAACTAAACTCAAAAGCTGCTGTACGTTGAAACACATCTAATGAAGAAGACAGCAATCCAGAAATATTATCGGAACCACTAGTGTCATCATTCAATTCATCATCAGATAAGGTAATGGTAAATAAATCTTGTGAACTTGATGCATCAAATTCCAAAGTCATGTCTGTAATATTTACAGTTTGTAAACTATTCACTACAATTGGGTATCTTTTGGTAGCATAACCTAGTTTAGATACTTTTAATACTTGTTCACCTAAAGGTACATTGGAAGAAAACAAAAACTCCCCTTTTGGAGTTGTTTGGGTGCTTTGATTTGTTTCTTCAATAGTAATGGTAACATCTGGAAGTGGTTCAAAAGTAACAGCATCCTTAACACTACCTTTAATGATAGTTTGTTGAGCAAACGCCGTAACCATTGAAAAAATTCCGAATAAAAAAATAAGTAACTTTTTTTTCATACTTGAATTCATAATTATAAAAATATAATGGTTAAATAATTATTATTTAACTAATACAAATTTACATTATTTATAATAAATATCTACTTTTGGAATAAGTTTTGTAATCAAAATAATAATAACGTAACTTATCTTTAATGAAAAAATTAATAACCCTTTGCATTACATTGATTTTATGCACATTAATCCCCATGAATGCGCAAGAAAAAAAGACCTTTAAAATACATACCGTAGCTTTTTATAATTTAGAAAATTTGTTTGATACCATTAACGACCTTACAAAGTTTGATGAAGCAAGCCCTATGATGGAATTAAAAGCTAATCGTTCTACTATTTACAAGAAGAAAGTAAGTAATATGGCAGGTGTTATTTCAAAAATTGGCTTAGATGTTTCACATAATTCACCAGCTGTTATTGGTGTTTCTGAAGTTGAAAACAGAGAGGTTTTAGAAGATGTTGTTAATGATCCTGCTCTCATCTCTAAAGACTATGGCATTGTTCATTACCACTCACCCGATGCTAGAGGTATTGACGTTGCTTTATTGTATCAAAAAAAGCTTTTCACGCCTATTTCTACCAGCAGTCATGAATTAAAGATTTTTGACGATTTAACAAGTAAACGTGTATATACCAGAGATCAACTTTTGGTAAGTGGTAAGCTTGATGGAGAACTAATTCATATTATTGTAAACCATTGGCCTTCAAGAAGTGGTGGAGAAGCTAGAAGCAGACCAAAGCGTGTGGCTGCTGCTAAATTATCTAAACGTTTGGTTGATTCATTACAAGGTATTGATCCATACGCTAAGATTTTTATTATGGGTGATTTAAATGATGACCCAACTAATTCTAGTATAAAGGATGTTTTAAAAGCCGAAAAAAATAAAGAAAAAGTTGAATTTAAAGGTGTTTATAATCCTTATGAAAATTTCTTTAAAAAAGGTATTGGAACAACTGCTTACAGAGATGCTTGGAGTTTGTTTGATCAAATTATAATTACAAAATCATTACTAGATAAAGATTTTTCATCTTATAGATTTTACAAAGCAGGTATTTTTAATGAGAATTTTTTAATTCAAAAAGATGGTCAGTATAAAGGGTATCCTTATAGAAGCTGGGGTTATGAAGGATTTACCGATGGATTTAGCGATCACTTTCCTGTGTATGTTTATTTAATAAAAGAAATAAATAATTAACGTCTGTAATCTGAAATTAATTTATAAAGATTAAAAAACGCCCTATATAGGGCGTTTTTTCAACACTTCATTGAATACTTGTTCTTAAAATGCTAATTTTTAAGAACCGCACATTAAACAATCATCACCACCTGTTGAACCTTTAGCTTGCGCTATTAATGCTCTCATTTCTTCTGCGGTCATTGGTTCTACTTCCGCATTTTGTTGTGCAAATTTAGCTGCCGCTTGAACTGCTAATTTTTTCTGTTGTGCTAATTGTGCTTCACCAACTTCAACAGCTTCTTCTGTTGGTTCTTCTTTTTTAGCCTTATCTAAGGTGAACTTAATGGCATCAACTGCACTCTTGGTACGTAAATAATACATTCCAGTTTTTAAGCCACTTTTCCACGCATAAAAATGCATAGATGTTAATTTTGCCATTGTAGCACCTTCTAAAAACAAGTTAAGAGATTGTGATTGGTCAATAAAATAACCTCTTTGACGTGACATATCAATAATGTCTTTCATACTCAACTCCCAAACTGTTTTGTATAACTCTTTTATGTGCTGTGGAATGGCATCTATGCCTTGAATAGAACCATTGGCTCTCATCACTTCTTGTTTTAAACCGTCATTCCATAAACCTAACTCTACTAAATCTTCTAACAAATGTTTGTTTACAACAATAAATTCACCCGATAATACACGACGTGTATAGATGTTTGATGTGTATGGTTCAAAACATTCATTGTTACCAAGAATTTGTGATGTTGATGCTGTTGGCATTGGCGCTACTAATAATGAGTTACGAACGCCATGTTTTACCACTTGCTTGCGTAATTTTGCCCAATCCCAAAGACCACTTAAGTCTTCATCTTTTAATCCCCATAAATTGTATTGAAACTCACCTTTACTTATTGGAGATCCTTTAAATGATTGGTATGGTCCATCTTCTTTAGCTTCTTCCATACTAGCTGTAACCGCTGCAAAATAGATAGTTTCAAAAATATCTTGATTTAATTTTTTTGCTTCATCACTGGTAAAAGGCATGCGTAATTGAATAAAAGTATCTGCCAAACCTTGCACACCTAACCCAATTGGTCTATGGCGCATATTAGAATTTTCTGCTTCTTTTACCGGATAGTAATTTCTATCAATAACTTTGTTTAAGTTTTTGGTTACTCGTTTCGTAACACGGAATAACTCCTTATGGTCAAACTCTCCGTTTTTAACAAACATTGGTAAGGCAATAGAGGCTAAATTACATACGGCAATTTCATCTGGAGATGTGTACTCTAAAATTTCAGTACATAAATTTGACGAACGGATGGTTCCTAAATTTTGTTGATTTGATTTGCGGTTAGCTGCATCTTTATACAACATATAAGGAGTGCCTGTTTCTATTTGAGATTCTACAATTTTCTCCCAAAGTTCACGTGCTTTAATAGTTTTTCTTCCTTTTCCTTCAGCTTCGTATTTTAAATATAATGCTTCAAATGCCTCGCTATGAACATCACACAATCCCGGGCATTCATTTGGACACATTAAAGTCCAATGTGCATCTTCTTGAACGCGTTTCATAAACAAATCTGAAATCCACATGGCGTAAAATAAATCGCGTGCGCGCATTTCTTCTTTACCATGATTTTTCTTTAATTCTAAGAATTCAAAAATATCAGCATGCCATGGTTCTAAATAAATAGCAAAACTACCTTTACGTTTTCCACCACCTTGATCTACGTAACGTGCTGTATCATTAAATACTTGCAGCATAGGAACAATCCCATTACTTGTTCCATTAGTACCAGCAATATAACTTCCTGTAGCACGAACATTGTGAATAGATAAGCCTATGCCTCCAGCAGATTGTGAAATTTTAGCTGTTTGTTTTAAGGTGTCATAAATGCCATCAATACTATCGTCTTTCATAGTTAACAAGAAACATGATGACATTTGTGGCTTTGGTGTACCAGCGTTAAATAAAGTTGGTGTAGCGTGTGTAAAATATTTTTTAGACATCAGCTCATAGGTTTCTATAGCTGATTCAATATCATTTAAGTGGATGCCAACCGCAACACGCATAAGCATATGCTGTGGTCGCTCGGCAATTTGACCATTTAATTTTAATAGATATGAACGCTCAAGGGTTTTAAAACCAAAATAGTCATATCCAAAATCACGATTATATATAATGGTAGAATCTAGGGTTTCTTTATGTTCCATGATGACTTTGTAAACATCATCAGCCAAAAGAGGTGCATCTTTGCCTGTTCTTGGGTTTACATAGGTGTATAAATCATGCATAACCTCACTAAAAGTTTTTTTGGTGTTTTTATGTAGGTTAGATACAGAAATTCTGGCTGCTAAACGTGCATAATCTGGGTGAGCAGTGGTCATGGTTGCGGCAATTTCTGCTGCAAGATTATCAAGTTCGCTGGTGGTTACGCCGTCATATAAACCTTCAATAACGCGCATGGTTACTTTTAAAGGATCTACTAATTCATTTAATCCGTAACACAATTTACGCACTCTTGCGGTAATTTTATCGAACATGATTTGTTCTTTTCTGCCATCTCTTTTTACTACATACATTTTATTACACGGTTTTAATTTTTCTGATACACCTTCAGAAAAATGGTTAATTAGTTATTCTAGTTTTAAATTCTAATGATTAATTAGACAAAACTTAGTTGGTTTAGTTTGTTATTTTTTGATAATGAAATGTTGATTTCTAATACTTCAGAATCAACAAAGCTTTTTATTTATATCAAAAAAGGGTTTTAATTTAAGACTAAAAATCAGCGTCAAAACTAAATTTATCTTTGTCTTCTTCTTTATTAAGAACCCCAGCTTTTTGATATTCAGAAACACGTTTTTCAAAGAAATTTGTTTTTCCTTGTAATGAAATCATGTCCATAAAATCAAATGGATTTGTTGCGTTATAAACTTTATCGCAACCAAATTCACCTAATAATCTATCGGTTACAAATTCTAGATATTGGGTCATCAATTTTGCATTCATCCCAATTAAACTTACAGGTAATGATTCTGTGATGAACATGCGCTCAATATCTAAAGCATTTGTTAATATTTCAGTAATACGTTCTTTTGGCACTTTGTTAACAATGTGATTGTTATGCAAGTGAACTGCAAAATCGCAATGTAATCCTTCGTCTCTTGAAATCAATTCATTAGAAAAGGTTAAACCTGGAAGCAAACCTCTCTTTTTAAGCCAGAAAATTGAGCAAAAACTTCCTGAAAAAAAGATACCTTCAACGGCCGCAAACGCGATTAAACGTTCTGCAAAGCTTGGTGAATCTATCCATTTTAATGCCCAATCTGCTTTTTCCTTAATTGCTGGAAATACTTCAATAGCTTTAAATAAATCATCCTTTTCTTTTTCGTCTTTTACATAAGTATCAATTAAAAGCGAATACACTTCTGAGTGTATATTCTCCATCATGATTTGAAACCCATAAAAGAATTTTGCTTCTGTGTATTGAACTTCAGAAACAAAATTTTCGGCCAAATTTTCGTTAACAATACCATCACTAGCTGCAAAAAATGCTAAAATATGTTTTATAAAATAGCGCTCATCATCACTTAGTTTATTATTCCAGTCTGTTAAATCTTGATGTAAATCAATTTCTTCTGCAGTCCATATACTAGCTTCCTGTTTTTTATACCATTCCCAAATATCATGATGTTTGATAGGAAAAATAACAAAACGATCTTTATTCTCTTGTAAAATGGGCTCCATTAGCTGCGACATTGTATGTATAGTTTTTTTAAAAAATTAGACGAAAAATTGCGTCGATTTGGGATTAACAAAGATTGAAAAAAGACCTCGAAAATGAAAGGTATAGTTATAAACATTGTCAACAAGTTTTTAACAAAACTCAATATCTTTAAATTTTAAGCTTAATTTATTGATAATCTTAATTTATTGAATATCAATTATTTAAAAATCACAAAATGAGCTTAGCCCTTATAAAATAAGGATTCATGTTTTTAAGAAAATGACAAAAAAGAGCTTCTAAAAAATAGATATTCAAAAAAAATATAAGTGATTTTTTTTGATGAAGAAATTATTTGTAAGTAATAGCTACTTTTTCTAATTCGGCGTACCAATCTTCGCCAAATTTTCTAATTAATGCTTCCTTAACAAATTTGTAAACTGGAACTTGTAATTCCTTTCCAAGGGTACAGGCATCATCACAAATAGACCATTTTTCATAATTAACAGCAGAAAACTCACTATATTCTTGAACTCTTATAGGATATAAATGACATGACACTGGTTTTTTCCAAGTAACCTCTCCTTGATTATAGGCTTCTTCAATAGCACAAAGCGCCGTTCCTTTTTTATCAAAAATAACATAAGCACAATCTGCGCCATCAATTAATGGTGTTTCTAAGTCGCCAAATTCTGTAGTTATAAAAACCCCTTGCTCTTCAATAGCTTTAATACTTTCCTTTCTTAAAAAAGGTTTTACTTTAGGGTAAATATCTTGAAGAATTTTAGTTTCCTCTTTGCTTAATGGTGCTCCTGCTTCGCCATCAATACAGCACGCGCCTTTGCATGCAGACAGATTACACAGAAAATCTTTCTCAATAATTTCTTCAGAAACAATGGTTTTGCCAATTTGAAACATAGTAAAAACTAACTTTTAAAGTGCGCAAATTTAATGAAACTTTAGCGTTATTATGCCTTATATATAAGTATTAATACTATACTTTTGCAAAAAATTTAAACCTTTTTAAAATGCCATTAAATTTCAAAGAAATTTTTACTGTTTTTATGGTTTTATTTGCCGTTATAGATATTGTTGGCAATATTCCTATTGTTATTGACTTAAGAAAAAAAGTTGGACATATTCAAAGTGAAAAAGCATCTATTATTGCTGGTGCTATCATGATTTTATTTTTGTTTTTAGGAAAAAGTATTTTAAACCTTATTGGTATTGATGTTAGTTCTTTTGCCGTTGCGGGTGCGTTTATATTATTTTTTATTGCTTTAGAAATGATATTGGGTATTACACTTTATAAACAAGAAGAAACAAACCCTATGACAGCATCTGTATTCCCACTTGCGTTTCCTTTAATAGCTGGTCCAGGAAGTTTAACAACTCTATTATCATTGCGTGCTGAATATGCTTTAGAAAACATTATAGTTGCCATTATATTAAATGTTATTGTTATTTTTATAGTACTAAAAACCTCAAAAAAAATAGAACGCTTTTTAGGTCAGAATGGCATTAATATTATAAGAAAAGTGTTTGGTGTGGTTTTATTGGCAATTGCAGTAAAATTGTTTGCTAGCAATATTAAAATATTATTCGTTTAACTATGAAAATTTTCATCATTATACTTAGCGTTATAGCTTTAGGACTCATTGCTTTTAACGCTACAAAAATAGACACAAATAACCCTTTTGATGGAGAAAGTGCCTTAGCTTTAATTACTATTTTAGCTGCTTTATGTGCTGTAGTTTTATTACAAATACTTAGAATTTCAAAGCGTATTGAGGCTGAATCTAAAAAGAATAAATAATGTTTAATGTTCTGATAATAGGTGGCGGCGCAGCAGGTTTATCATGTGCTTTGGTTTTAGGATCTGCAAAAAAATTAGCGATTGCAGAAAACAAAAAAATTGGCATTATAACACATCAAAAAACGTCAGATCTTCAAAATGCCTTGTTTAATAATGTGCTTGGATTAACTCCAGGAACAACTGGCACATCTATTCTAAACGATGGTAAGAAACAATTAGCCAATCTTTATCCACATGTAGAACAAGTTAACAACGAAAAGGTTAGTGAAATAATTAGGTTTGATAACAAATTTCAAGTTAAAACTAACAAAAACGTATACGAAGCCGACATTGTGGTTATAGCGGTTGGTTATACTAATTTAATGACCATTAAGGGTTTAGAAACTTACATTGAAACCCATCCAAGAGCAGAAAAAGAAAAAAATAGAATTTGGTTAAAAAACACCGATCATCTTATTGAAAACGGACTATATGTTGCTGGTACATTAGCGGGTTGGCGAAGCCAGTTTGCTATAGCATCAGGAAGTGGCGCTCAAGTAGCTACTGATATTTTAACGCTTTGGAATGGCGGAAAACACATAAAAGTCCATGATAAAATTTAATGTGACTCACTCATCTTAATCACCTCATCAATCATAATATCTTTTTGATTGAAAATTTCTTCAAAAGCACCATCACCATATAATTGGTCCCCTAAAGTGGCTTTTAAATACTGTTTCACTTCATCATGATAAGCAACAAATGTGATTTTTGACTCTGATCTAGCATTTATAAAATCTTGAAATGCAAACACTAAATCATCACCAATTTGAAAATTATCTATAAAGTCTTGTTTGGTAATATCTTTATATGACCTTCTATCTTTTTCTAATTCTTCAAAAATAAAATTTCCTAAATAACCTCTTCTGAGTAAAAAACTTAAAGTTTCATTTTGCATACTGCTATCAAGAGGCACAAAAACATCAGGAATAATGCCGCCGCCGCCATAAACAATTTTTCCTTTTGGCGTTTTATATTTTAAAGAATCGGCTACTTGAATTTTAGCAGAATCTAAAAGTTCTCCACTTTCTAAACGCTCGTAGTAATCGTCAAAATAATCTTCAACTCCTTTTTTATAAGAGCGTTGAATGGATCTTCCTGTTGGCGTATAATAGCGAGATACTGTTAAGCGAATGGCACTACCATCGCCTAATTCCATTTCACGTTGTACTAAACCTTTACCGTACGAACGCCTACCAACGATAATGCCTTTATCATTATCTTGAAGTGCGCCTGCAACAATTTCGCTTGCTGAAGCAGAATTTTCGTTAATCAACACAAAAACAGCTCCATTTTCAAAATCTCCTTTACTAGTGGCAAAACTTTTTTCAATGGCACCACTTTTGTTTTTGGTGAATAAAATAAGCTTATCTTTTTCTAAAAACTCATCTGCAATTTCTTCAGCAATACCAAGAAAACCTCCAGGATTATCTCTTAAGTCTAGCACCATTTTAGTGGCGCCAAGTTTTAATAATTTTTGAATGCCATTTTTAAATTCTTTGTTTGTTGTTTCTGCAAATCTGTTCACTTTTATATAACCTAAATTATTGGTTAACATGTAAGCTGCATCCACACTCTTTATTGGAATATTTGACCGTTTTACTGTAAAGTTTAAAAGCTTTGGTTCTCCTTTTCGGTACACTTTTAAATCTACTTTAGAGTCTATTGGCCCTTTTAATTTTTTTATAACGTCGCTATCATTCAAGTATTTACCATAAAGAGAATCTCCATTGGCCATAATAATTCTATCGCCTCCTTTAATGCCTGCTTTTTCACTTGGCCCGCCTTCAACTGGTCGTATAACAGCAATTGAATCTTTATAAGTATAAAAACTCACTCCAATACCCACAAAATCTCCTTTCATGTTTTCTGCAACTCGTTCCATATCTTCCCTTGGGATATAAACCGAGTGCGGATCTAAATTTTCTAAAATTCCATTTACGGTAACATCAACAATGCTATCTGTATTTACATCATCAACATAATCATAATCAATATAATCTATAAGTCTGTTAAGCTTATCCTTTTTACTGTTTGTAGAAAATAATCTGTCTGGCGAATCTGTAAAGTTTAATTTTCCGCCAATAAAAATTCCAATAGCTATGGCTATTCCAAACAATAATGGCAAGTATTTTTTTTCTATGTTCATGATACGTTTATATCTTCAATAAGCTTAAGTTCTATGCCAGCCTTTTTAAGAAATTGTAACCCAGAATCATCTTTATAGGTTTTTGAATAAACCACTTTAATAATACCTGCTTGATGAATTAATTTACTGCATTCTTTACAAGGTGATAACGTAATGTAAAGCGTTGCGCCTTGGCAAGATTGTGTTGATCCTGCAACTTTTAAAATAGCATTGGCTTCTGCATGCAACACATACCATTTTGTGTAACCAGCTTCATCTTCACAAAAATTTTCAAAACCAGATGGTGTACCGTTATACCCATCAGAAATTATCATTTTATCTTTTACTATTAAGGCTCCAACTTGTTTTCGTTGGCAATATGATAATTTTCCCCATTCTTCAGCAATTCTTAAGTAGGCTTTATCGTATCTAAGCTGTTTATCTTTTGACATGTATTTTAATAAAATTATGGCGTGTGTGCCTTCATTCACTTTCGGCACAGCAGGCTTTTCGCTATATCTTTTTTATGTTTTCAATTTTAATGCCTGGAAAAAACATAAAAAAGGATGCCGCTGCAATCCTTCACGCAAAATAGTATAACGAAGATAATGGCTTGTCATTTCAATTACAATGCTAATTCGTTAAAGTTTTATGAAATTTAACTAAATAAGCATTTAATGAACTTATTATAAGCCTAAAAAATCACTTTTAAGAATCATTGGGATAACAAGTCCAACCACAACTGCCGAAATGACCATAATCCAATCACGTTTAGAAAATCTAAAAAGTGTTTGAACTAAAAACCCTAAAAACAAAACAGCAAACACAATAATGACTTGAGCAATTTCAATACCTAAAGCAAATTCAACAAGTAAAGCTAGTTTACTATCGGTTTTTCCTGCTAACATATGAAACTCTCTAGCAAAACCTAAACCGTGAATTAACCCAAAAAACAAGGTTGAAAAAAATAATACACCAATCTTTTCCTTTTGAGCTCCTTTTCCAGCAGTAAACAAATTAAAAAGAGCTACAATCATAATGGTTATAGGAATTAAAAACTCAATTATTTTTCCATCAATTCTAATAATATCATAAGCTGCTAAAACCAATGATAAGGTATGCCCTAAAGTAAAAGTAGATACTAATAAAAGAACGTGTTTCCAATCTTTAAAAACATAAGGAATGGTTAAAACTATAAGAAATAAAACATGGTCATAGGCATTAATATCAAGTACATGATTGATACCATATTCTACATGAAACCAAAAATTTTCAAGCATATTCTTTAGGGTTAGAATTTTTCAAATATACAATTAATCAAAATTTATTATGATTGATTTTTATATTTTTCGCCCAATTGCTTTAGCATTTCCTTGGTTATGTCTTGAAGTGAAAATTTGTGCTTCCAGTTCCAATCTTCTCTAGCATTTGAATCATCAATACTTTTTGGCCAACTATTGGCAATGGCTTGTCTAAAATCTGGATTATAAGTTATTGTAAAGTCTGGTATTTCTTGTTTTATAGATTCTGCAAGTTCTTTTGGTGTAAAACTAATGGCAGAAAGGTTGTATGACGAGCGTATTTTAATATCCTCATTATCAGCACTCATAATATCAACAGTTGCTTTAATAGCATCATCCATAAACATCATAGGTAGAGCCGTATCTTCTTTTAAAAAACATTCATATTTTTTATCAGTAATAGCTTTATGATAAATTTCAACCGCATAATCAGTTGTGCCGCCACCAGGCATGGTTTTCCAACTAATAATTCCTGGATAACGAACGCTTCTTATATCAACGGCATATTTATTATGATAATATTCGCACCAACGTTCTCCAACTTGTTTTGTGATTCCATAAACCGTTGAAGGTTCCATAACAGTAAATTGTGGCGTGTTTTTTTTAGGTGTAGTTGTTCCAAAAACGGCGATGCTTGAAGGCCAAAATACTTTTTTAATGAATTTTGCCTTAGCTAAATTTAACACATGAAACAGTGAATTCATGTTTAAATTCCACGCTTTCATTGGGTATTTTTCACCAGTAGCACTTAAAATAGCAGCCATTAAATAAACAGTATTTATGTCATGCTTTTCAACACAAACTTTAATAGCGGCATAATCTTCAGCATCTAAAATTTCAAAAATTCCCGAATTAACAATCTCTAAATTACTATAACTTATATCACTTGCAATAACGTTTTTATCGCCATAAATTTCTCTTAATTTAAAAGTCAATTCAGAACCAATTTGACCACAAGCACCAATAATTAATATTTTAGGAGTCATTAATTTTGTTTTAATAAGAATACTTCAAAATTAAAAAGATTTTATTGATGATTTTATATAATAATGAAAAATATTAAAAAGTCATTGAATATAATTTAAAAAAAAATATTGTATTCTATTATATTTGCAATGCTTATTAAAATATTAAAAATTAATGAAGACACCTTTTTTAAGTATGATTTGCTTATTTTTTTTAATGGTTTCCTGTAACCAACAAAAAGAGAGTACAGTACCTGTTACGGTAACTGTTCCAACAAAAAAAATAACAGAAAGTGATATATCAAAACTTAAATTTTTAGAATATGGTTTAGATACTAAAACTGAAAAAGAAATTCAGTCTTGGGAAAAATATAAGGAACTTGAAGACATAACAGCTAAACTTAAAAAAGGCGATTTAACTTTTTTTAAAGATAATAGTGAAGCTATAAAAACGTTTTTAAAAGACTTTAAAGAAAAAATTCCCGATACTCTTAATACGCCTTCTGTTGCTGCTAGAATAATTGCCCTAGAAACCAAACTTTACAAACTTGAAAGTGCTTCAAATTTATCAACAACTACAAAAGAGGAATTACGTGTAACCATCAAAGAGTTTTTAGAGTCTCTTTCAAATTTAAATTTACAAATGAATAAAAAGCTAGAAAAAGATTCGCAGGACATTCAAATACCTTAAAAATAAATTTACATAAAAATAGAACCAACAGCTTATAATTTGGTCAACAAAAAAAGAGCATTTTCAAATATTTGAAAATGCTCTTTTTTTGAATTGACGTACTTTATTGTTTAGTTTGAGCTGCTTCTGCTTGTAATACTTGTTTTTGTCTTAATAATTCGTTTTTACTTATTTGAATTAAATTAAAGTTTGGTGCAGATTTTAATGCTGCATCTAAAATATCTACAGCCGCATCAATATTTGCTTTTGTATCTTTATTGTAAGTTACTAACGCATTTAAATACATAAATGCAGATTTTAATGGTACTTGATATGGCGTTTGTGTTTCATAAAATGTTTTGGTCATGTCATCTTTAGAATTTGTTAACCCATAAGCAATATTTTTTTCTGCTTCAGCTAAATTTTGCGTTTGTAAATTAAGTTCAGCTAATTCATAAGCAATAAGTGGTTTTGGAGTTCTTTTAAACATTTCTTCAAAAAAACCAATAGCTAACTTTGGTTGACCAACAGATTTTAGTGAAACTGCTTTTACTTGAACAGCAATATCAGAATCATTAGCAATTTTATCAATTCCAACAGTATTTAAAGCTTGTGAATAGTTTCCTTCGCTCATGTAAATGTATCCTAAAGTATCCAATCTGGCTGCCGATGGTTGTATAACATTTAAATGTGTTAAAGCATTAATAATTCCATTTACATCACCTTGCTTTTTCATTTGCTTATAATACGCTTCATAATGTTTCAATAAGTCAGTATTATTCTGAGCACTTAATTGAAAACTAGCTACCAATAAAATCAACACTAAAAATCGTTTCATTTTTTTTATAATTTAAATTTATTTTGAATGCAATAAAACTAAAAAAAATTAACATTTAATATCTTAAAAGAATGCTAATTATTTACTTAAAAATAATTTAAGCATTTTTATAAAAAATATTAGCACTTATATTACCTATTAAAAACTACACATATAGGAAAACTCAAAAAAAATAATTACATTTAGTTTTCTAAAATTCAAATATTATGGGAATAAAAAGTTTTCTTGCTGCTAGAAGAAATAAAAAAAAGACTACTGGCGATGCTCCTTTAAAGGTTAGTGACTATATGACCAGAAATTTGGTGACTTTTAAATCTAACCAACCTTTAGAGCAGGTTATTAATGCCATAATTAAACATCGTATTTCTGGTGGACCTGTAGTTAATGAAAAAAATGAATTAATTGGTATAATATCAGAAACTGATTGTATTAAGCAAATAAGTGAAAGCAGATATTATAATATGCCTATGGATAATAATACGGTTGAAAATTTTATGATTAAAAATGTAGACACGATTGACGGTAACATGAATATATTTGATGCCGCAAAAATGTTTTACGACTCTAAAAGACGTCGATTCCCAATTATTGAAAACGGAAAATTAGTTGGTCAAATTAGCCAAAAAGATATTTTAAAAGCAGCCTTAGCTTTAAAAGGAACAACTTGGGGCAAATAGTTATTTAATTTTCTCGTTTTACCAACGCGTAAAAATCATTATCAATAGCCAAATATCCTTGATCATAAACAAAATAATATATGGTTCCTGCTTTGGTTGTATAAATGTTTGTAAAATAATTAAAGTCAAACCCTTTTTCTATAAGTTTAGCTCTAGACGTTTTAGTTTTTTGCTCTGGATTAAGTAATTCTAAAATCCTATAATTTTTACGCAACCTGTTGTTAGTGTTTCTAATTAAGTTTTTGCTGTCCTTATTAACATTGTTGTTGTAGGCATTTCTGCAAGCATCACTACAAAATTTTTTATCAATTCTGCCCACAATTTTTTCATCACATTCTAAACATGTTTTAGCCATAAGTTGTTGATTTTGTGCTAATATACAAAAAAAATATCCGTTTACAAACGACTACAAACATTTACAAACGATTTTAAATATTTATCAACCGACTATTTTTTGAAACCCGTTACATCTTTGCAGAGTCGAAACATAAGAACTCGATAGTATTAACTGTTTAACGCAAAAAATTTAAAATTATGAACACACTTAGAAACAAAGTACAGTTGATTGGTAGATTAGGACAAGATCCTGAAATTGTAAACTTTACCGATGGTAACAAAATGGCAAAATTCTCTTTAGCTACAGATGATAGTTACAAAGACAAAAAAGGAAATAAAGTAGAGCGCTCTTACTGGCACAACATTGTTGTTAAAGGAGGCTTGGTTAACGTGGTAGAAAACTACATTACCAAAGGAAAGGAAATTGCTGTTGAAGGTAAACTTACAAACCGCTCTTGGGAAGATAAAGACGGAAATAAACACTATACCACCGAAATAATTTGCAGTGAATTATTAATGCTTAGCAAATAACACTTAACCTATTTGTTATAACTTATAAGCGAGGTTTTCCCCAAAACCTCGCTTATTTTTTTATGGAAAATTATATCATAAACTTTAGCAATTTCATATTTGTAATTGTTACATTAAATTAGGGTAGCCTAGAAAACTTTTACTGTGACTTATATATAATTATCTATAAATTATTGAAAGGTAATTGTATTGCTCTCAAAAAAAATATAGGATATTTGTATTTCAAAATTTATGAAAGCAATAAAAGATCAAAAATATATTATAGAAAGACTAACTGCTTTATGGGCTTTAAACGAATCTGGTTTAGGCGGATTTATGCATGCGCTAAATTTATCGTTTACTGGGATTTTAGTAGGAGGTATTTCTATCATTTCAATTAGTTTAATAGCTTATTTCTCAAAATCACTATTCAAAGATGTCATTAAAGCTTTAACCATTGTGTTATTAATTAAACTGGCTGTTAGCCCTCATTCTCCAATAACCGCTTATATTGCAGTGATGTTTCAAGCATTGTTTGGAATTTTGTTGTTTTCGTTATTTTCTTTCAATAAGATAACATATATGTTTTTTGGAGTTATAACATTTGTAGAATCTGCCACACAAAAAATACTGGTTTTAACCCTCATCTATGGGCTATCCTTTTGGGATGCAATCAACATTTATGGTAAATGGGTGACAGATTTTTTGAGCTTTATCTCTAACATAACTGCTTCAAAATTAGTAATTGGCTTATTTATATTTATTTATGGTTGTTTAGGAATTATATTTGGATTCTTTATTTATAGGCTCATCAAGCGAATTGGCCAAATAGAATCAATAAAAAAATACCAATTAAGCGTTGTTAAATATCAAGAAAATAAACCAAAAAATAAATCTAAACAATTTAAGCGTTTCCTGTTTTGGATTGTCACTATCACTTTAATCATCATATCATTTACACAATTAGAAAATGATTTATCAGGATGGGGAAAAGCGTTTTATATTATCATTCGAAGCATTACGGTATTAGTTCTTTGGATATTTATAGTTAGCCCTTTATTAATGCGATTATTAAAAAATTTTCTGATAAAAAAGAAAAGCAGTTATCAAACTGAAATTGATAATGCCTTAGCTTTATTTCCATACTTGAAGACCATTGTTGTTTTCTCGTGGAAAGAATCAAAAAGTACACGAGGTTTTAGCAGGATAACAGCGTTTGTATCAAATTGCTTTTTATACACCATGTTTTTTAAAACCGAATAAAATGGTCTATATTTTAACAGGAGATATCCAAACCGGAAAATCACACGCACTTAACAATTGGGGGGGAAATAAAACCAACGTTGTTGGTTTACTATCTCTTAGTAACAACGAAGGCAAACGCCTTTTTGTTGATATTAGAAATAATGAATGTTTCTCTATGCACGCCATTGAAAACGAAGATGAAGAAAACAAAGTTCTTGTTGGTAAATTTATATTTTCAAAATTATCTTTTGAAAGAGCAAATAGCATCATTAACTTTGAAATGCAACAAACAGATTATAAATACTTTATTGTTGATGAATTAGGGAAATTAGAGTTAAGACATGACGGTTTATATACATCTACACATAATCTAGCAACTAAATTTGAAGACAAAACGAATCAACATTTAATATTGGTTGTCAGGTCTGGTTTATTAGAGAATGTAATTAAAACCTATAATTTTAAAAAGTACAAAATTTTAGACAAAGAAGCCTTAAAGCTAATTTAAAGTCTCTTAAATTCAATTATTTAGATTATATATTCTCAACTATATTTTAGTTTCTTATAAAACTAAAGAAAGTGAAAAGAGTTATATAGATAAAATAGTTTTAATAAACTTAATATGTTAAAGAAATAATTATTTAACCTATTCTTATTTTAAAAAATAAGGATTTACAAATAGTTTTTTTATCAGATATTTATAAAACAATTGAATATTAAAACATCTTTTTTCATTAAGTTTGAAAAAAAAATCTATGCTCTCAAACGCTTGTAAATACGCCATCCGTGCTATTTTGTATTTAGCTATTCAAACTGATGAAAAAACTAAAGTTAGTGTAAAAAAAATTGCTGATGACCTTGAAACACCACAAGCTTTTTTATCAAAATTATTACAGCAACTTAATAAAGGAAATTTGGTTTCTTCAACAAAAGGACCAAATGGTGGTTTTTATTTATCTGCAAAAGATAAGGAACATGCTGTTATGGATATTATTAAAAACATGGACGGAACATCAAAATTTGAAGATTGCTTTTTAGGGTTATCTACATGTAGTGATGAGAATCCTTGTCCGGTTCATTTTATAGTGTCTCCGTTTAAAGAAAAACTACTAGAAAATTTTAGAGACAAAACCATTTCGCAATATGCTATTGAAATTAAACAAACTGGAAAAGTTTTATCTCTAAAAGACTTTGATGTTTTAAAAATCTAGCTTACAACTGGAATTGGTGAAAGATTTTCAATTTCCAAACCAATGTTTTGCAGAGTCATTATACTTTTTTCAAGCTCCTTTAAAACCGCCTCTTTAATATCTTCAAAAGCATTGGTTATACTTGTAAATAAATTTTGATAGTACAAAACACCTTCTTTCATGTTGTTAGTAAATGTTATAAGGTATTTTTCTTCTTTTTTATTCATGTCTTTTTTAACCTCTTCTAACTTATTCTTTAAAAAGTCAATATAAATATGAAGTTCTTTAATAAACATATTTGGCCGATCTGTTCTGGTTATCATATTATCTCTTCCATAAATATGATCTGTCATATTTTTTAGAGTCATTATTTTAGAATAGTATGCCATATTTGGACCAGGGCAAATTGAAACACCAGTTCCTTCAACCTTTGTGTCTAGATTATAGGCTAATAATGCTGATGTGCCCAAACCAACACAGGTACATGTTTTTTCAGTTATTTTGTATAAGCTATCTTGATAAGCTCCGGGTGATAATTGTTTATCATCTAGCTCTTTTATTTTTAAATATTGATATTCTCTGGAAGCTGTACAAATACCTGTTTCTTTAAATTCTTTATTCAAAGAAACGAACTTTTTTGGGCATGAACTTCCTGGTCTTCCTTTCTCAATAAACCCTTCTTTTTCTAAATCTTTGGTGTTTGCTTTAAGATTGTTAAACGGAACACCTAATGGTGAAATATCACTTAGGTATAAATCTTCTTCTTTAGCTTCAACTAATTGATTTAATGTGTTTTCATCAACGGTTGTTGCTTCTGGAACTAATAAAAATGGTGTTCCCCAACCAATAGAATCTAATTGGTAATGCTCTAATAAAAACTCATGCTCTTCTTCTGTGCCAACACCACCTTGTGCAGAAATTTTTAATTCTAAAGGATGTTTTGAAATAACGCGTCCTTGATTAACTAATTCTTGATTTAAAGTGTCTTGAATAGTTTGTCTTAACTCTTCTCTCTTTTCTTTAAACTCTTGTAAAACAGGTCCTAAAAGGTATCCGTCTGTTGCAAAAGCATGACCACCACAATTAAGGCCAGATTCTATTCTATATTCTGAAACCCATAGTCCTTTTTTCGCTAAAAATTTTCCTTGAATTAATGCCGATCTGTAATCACTTACTTTTAAAATTATTTTCTTGTTAAAGGTTCCAACTTCACTAGGATAAAAATTATCAAACTGACCAATATAAGCATACAATCTAGGATTCATTCCTGCTGAAAGTATTACAGAAGATTTTAAATTACTTTGAGCAAAGCCTCTTAGTGCAGCATGTGCATCATTATATTCTACAGGTAATTTTATGTTTTTTCTATAGTTGTCTTTATCAACTTTGGTCATAATATTAACATCTATATGACCCATAGTTAAATTTTTACTTGCCCAATTTTTAATTTCTGAAATATTAAATCCGTTTTCTGTTAGTTTCTTGAATTCAGATTTTAAATGAGATCCATCAGGAAGCATGGCAATGTATTTTTTTATCTCGTCACTTTTCTCAACGGAAACATCTTTTAAAGCTTGGAAGTTTTTTTCGGCTAAATCACTTATTAAATTTAAATAAGAGGTGATTCTTTTGGCTCTAAAATCATCAATTTTGTCTGTGATTTCTTTGTATGGTATCTCAAATTTCTCACTATACATTTTTCTAAGTTTCTCTAAAAGAATGTCATCAACTAAAGAAATAACTGAATCAATTCCATATTGAGCAACTTTTAAAGGTGTGTCTATAGTGAATCCAATGCCCATAACTGGTATGTGAAATGAATGTGTGCTTTTCATAGGGTTTATTTAACAATATGTAAATCGGTAAAGGTATCTTGTCAAAACCGCATGAAACATGATATTCATCATATAATCAAGATAATCTTAAATTATTTGAATATAACTTCCTCTTGCTTTTCTTGATATAGTTCTTGGAATTTATTTAACGCATTTGCGCGAATATTTAGCAAATTATTCGATGGCTTTTCATAATGATAATGTCTTAAATGATGTTCTTGTTGTCTGCCAGAGCTAAAACTAGAAACACGTTTTAAATAACCTATAACCCGTGTTGCATGGTCAACATCTTTAGATCCACAAGAAGTACATACATAGTTAGTTTTTTTAGCGATAGCATTACAATCATTACAAATGGTAATTCTAATATTAAAACAGAAATAATTACATCCAGCTGCTGCAGTGGCATGAATAAGTTTTACAAATCCTTCTTTACTTGGCGCTTCTTCCAGATTTAGGTGCAATGCAGAACCGCCATCGAGGTATTTTATTATTTCCTTACCGTGTAATATTATTTTATCTAATGTATTTGTTTGTTGGTCTTCAACTTTATAGAAATAAGAATTATAGCAATCTCTAGGAACAAATAATCCGTCTGCTTTATCCCATTTAGCATTTTTTATTCCTAAATTTTCTGCCGGAACAAATTCTGTATTAAACATATAGCCATATTCTTTTTTGGCTAGTTTGTTTTCATCATAAATAACTTTTAAATGAGAGTTTACAAACTTTTTATATTCTTTGTTGTTACCTACACAAATCCCTTGGCTTTCTGCAGCTTCAACCATTCCATTAATTCCAATGGTTAAAAATTGCTTATCAAGCGTAATAAACCCACCTTTATATACTGGTAATAAACCGGCAATTTCATATTCTTCAATAAGTTTTCTATAAGCTACTTGATATTTTTGAATTTTTTGAACCTCATCTAAAATACTAGCTCCTTTTTGCACCAATCGATTCATATTAAGCGTTATCACATTTATAGATCCTGTTGCAACACCACCTGCGCCTAATGAATAACTAAACGTGTTATCACTAATTTCACTACGCAATCTGCAACATGATGCTAAACTATCGGCGCTTTCAGATTGATATATAAAAAACGAATTACCTTCACTCAACTCTTGAGCACACATATTAGTAAATTCTACATCAACGGGTTTTCCTTCATTAATAAGCATAGCAGCTGTTACTACTGGAAACGTAAGAATGGCTTTACTGCGTTCTCCATTAAACCATTTCATAAAAAATGCTTGTAGTTTTTTAACGCTTTCCCAAGTTGGTTTTGTCATGTCTGGAAATACAAAATCAGCAAACATACTATTAAAATATGCTTCATCATAAATAGAAATATTCCAGAAAACAGATTGATATCCTCTTGCTGCTGCAGGTTGATTTACAGCATAAACTACATGTTGTAGATGGTTTGCTATGAGTTTTTCATGCGTTTCTAAATAATTTTCACCATAATCTTTAGATGCAAAATGATCAAAATACATTAAAAATTCAACGGTTGCCAAAGCGCCAGCAAATTGAGAACTCACTGCAAAAACCAAATTCACAAATTCACCACAAAAACTTTCAAGATGTTTTGGCGCTCTACTTTCACCTCCAATTTTTGTAAGTCCATCTAACAAAAATGGGTACATGCTAATTGAAACACAATACGGTTTTAAAGAGGTTTCATCATGAATATAAATTTCATGAGATTCTATTTGCCTGATATATTCATTTGCCATCTCATCCCCAAAAAGTGATGCAATTTTACGTTTTACTAAAGCCCTATTAACCTGTATATTGATGTCTTTATTTAATTCTGCTTCCATGGTTGCAATATTTTTTGAAGTCACGTTAGCATTGGCATCAACTTTTGAACCATCAGCAGCATTTGCTGAATTTATGTATTGGTCTATAAAATCTATTTTTTGATTTACTTGGGCGCTGGTAAGTCGTATCATTTGGCTTAATTTTTTATGAATAAATTATTTTTAATTGTATTTGATTTTATATCTATAAACTTTTGATTGGTAATTTTACTACTTAAACCTCCTAAAGCAGCGTTCCATTTGCCAGTTTTTAACCAATTAAGTTCATCGAGTATAGCTTTTGAAATAGCATCAAGCCCCGTATATAGGCACGTTTTATATTGATTTTTTTTTGCAATTTTTAGCATATTTACCAATTCATTTTCATGCCATTCGCCTCCCATAAAAAGAACACAAGTGGCTAAATCATCATATTGTTTTAAAATTTTTTCAAATTTTTCAATAGTTAACGTTTTGCCGTTTTCTTCTTTCCATAAATGTGGTGAATGACATCCTTCACATTTTAGAGGACAGCCACAAATAGAAAAACATAAACTAATTTCTCCAGGAACTTCTTGAAATACGACTTGAAAATCGTAATAATTCATGCACAAATATTTTTATAGGATTAAAAGGTCTTTTTATAATTTATAAAAATAAAGACAATTTTTACTCATATAAGCTTAGGCAAAATGAGTTATTAAACATGTTATTAACAATTTTGTAATTGCTTTGTTATGAGATAAATATGAAGCTAATTAATATCTGTTTTGAAATTATAGCCTTAATTTTTTTTGGAAAGCCCATAAAAAACATCTATTAAAAGTTTAAAATTTTATAGCCATATTAAAAGATATTAATTAACTGCCTATTTTATTTAATTATTCATAATTAGAATTCGCTATACTATAAAAATTGATAAAACTTAGTAGAGAAAGCATTGATTAATTAATGCTTCATTACTTTTACAAATAATTATATTAGATTGATGCTATGTCTGTAGAACCAAAATTATCACGTTTCAAGCAAAACGTTTTGTCAAAATATCAAATTTACAACAGTATATTTATGACATTACCTTTTGATGCCATAACCAAAACCGGTGTTTTACTTCCATTATTTCATGAAACCTGTAAAAAAGGTTTTGCAAATGGTGATGACCCAACAACTATTGTTGATACTTTTTTTAAAAAATACCAAGGAAGACGAACTAAAGAAAGCCAAATAAATTTATTGTTTCGCTTCATACAATATATTGAACGTCAAGTAGTTTTGTTTGATGCCGTTGAAGATGCCGCTTTTCCAATTGTTAATAATATGGAAGGTATAGGAACCCTTAGAAATCTTAAAGAATCTGCTGCTTCTGAGAACAGACTTGAAGAACTAAAAAATTATCTTGAAGAATTTAAAGTACGTATTGTTTTAACAGCTCATCCAACACAGTTTTATCCTGGTTCGGTTTTAGGTATTATTACAGATTTAACAGAAGCTATAAAACAAAACAACTTAAAAGAGATTAATAATTTATTTGCTCAACTTGGTAAAACACCTTTCTTTAAACATGAAAAACCAACACCTTATGATGAAGCCGTAAGCTTAATTTGGTATTTAGAAAATGTGTTTTATAAATCGTTTGGAGAAATTTATAATTACATTCAACAGAACATTTATGATGATAGCAGAAAGCATAACGAAATTATAAATATTGGTTTTTGGCCTGGTGGAGATCGTGATGGTAATCCGTTTGTAAAACCAGACACAACCATTAAAGTTGCAGAAAGATTAAAACAATCTATCCTTAAAAAATATTATGCAGATCTTAAAGATTTAAGACGAAAACTAACTTTTAGAGGCATTGAAGAGCGCATAGTGAGCCTAGAAACTATTATGTATAATTTCAGTATCAATTTAAATACTCCTGAAAAAATAACGTCAAGAGAACTTATTCATGAATTACTAGAAATTAGAAATGCCATTGTTAAAGAACATCAATCCTTATATGTTTCTGAAATCAATAATTTAATAAACAGAATACGTCTTTTTGGTTATTATTTTGCAACACTAGATATTAGACAAGATAGTAGAATTCATCATGCTGTTTTTACAACTGTTATTGATTATCTAATAAAAACAGATCATCCATCATTTCCAAAAAACTATCATGATTTATCAGAACAAGAACAAATAACTATTTTATCTGAAGTTTCAGAAGCTAACATTGACATTGATGCCTTTGAAGATGACATGGTTTATAATACCTTAAAAACAATTGAAGCCATTAAACATATTCAGCTAACAAATGGCGAAAAAGGTGCTAACAGATATATAATAAGCAATAATCAAACGGCTTTAAATGTGATACAGCTATTTGCAATGCTAAAAATGGTTGCGTTTAAAGATGAATTAACAGTTGATGTTGTTCCGCTATTTGAAACCATTACCGATTTGGAAAATGCTCCAAAGGTTATGGAGCAATTATATAACAACCCAAATTATATGGCACATTTAAAAAGCAGAGGAAATAAACAAACCATTATGCTAGGTTTTTCTGATGGCACAAAAGACGGTGGCTATTTAATGGCAAATTGGGGAATTTATACAGCAAAAGAGTTACTTACTGAAATATCAAGAAAATATGATATTTCTGCTATATTTTTTGATGGTCGTGGTGGTCCACCTGCAAGAGGCGGCGGAAAAACACATCAATTTTATGCCTCTTTAGGTCCGAAAATTGAAGATAAAGAAGTTCAACTTACTATTCAAGGGCAAACCATTAGTTCTAATTTTGGAACCTTAGATTCATCACAATATAATTTAGAACAATTGATAAGTTCTGGAATGTTTAATCGCATAGGAAAAGATAAACTTGCCATGTCTGACGAAGACAGAATTGTTATGAATGATTTAGCTATAACTAGCTACGAAGCCTATAAAAATTTTAAAGGCCACCCCATGTTTATTCCTTATTTAGAACGTATGAGCACCTTAAAATACTATGCAAAAACCAATATAGGAAGCAGACCATCAAAACGAGGCAGTTCAGATAAGTTAGTGTTTTCAGATTTAAGAGCGATCCCTTTTGTTGGGTCTTGGAGTCAATTAAAACAAAATGTTCCTGGGTTTTTTGGCGTAGGTACCGCCTTAAAAGCTTATGAAGATAGAGGCGAATTTTATAAAGTAGAATCTTTATATAAAAATTCTAAATTCTTTAAGACTTTGCTAGAAAATAGTATGATGTCATTAACTAAATCATTCTTTGATTTAACGCAATACATGTCAAAAGATGAAGAGTTTGGCACTTTTTGGAATATTATTCACGATGAATATTTAAATAGCAAAAACTTACTATTAAAGCTAACAGGATATAAAGAATTAATGGAAAATGAGCCTTCTGGCAAAGCTTCTATTGATGTAAGAGAATCTATTGTACTACCATTGTTAACCATTCAGCAATATGCGCTTAAAAAGATTCAGGAATTAGAAAAAGAAGATGTAAGAGATGAAGAGCAAATCAAGATTTTTGAAAAAATAGTAACTCGTTCACTGTTTGGTAATATTAATGCCAGTAGAAACTCGGCATAAACCAAGCATTGTTTAATCAAAAAAAGAGCCTTACAAATTTGTAAGGCTCTTTTTTAAATAATTATTTAAACTCTTAATTAATGCTCATTTAGTCTGAAATCTGGATAGGCATCCATACCATGTTCATGCCCATCTAATCCTTCTAATTCTTCTTTTTCAGACACTCGTATTCCCATAGTTTTCTTAAGTGCGAAAATGATGATAAATGCTGTTAATGAACAAAATACCGCATAAGAAGCAATCCCTATTAATTGACTAACAAATTGGTTAATTCCAGCTAATTTTCCAAAAATACCAACAGCTAAAGTTCCCCAAATACCACATACTAAATGAACTGCAATAGCACCAACTGGATCGTCTAATTTTAATTTATCTATCAAGCTTACAGCAAACACTATAATAATACCAGCAATAGAGCCTATTAAAATAGCATCGGTAGGACTCATTTGGTCGGCTCCAGCAGTAATACCTACCAAACCGCCTAAAAGACCATTTAAAAACATAGTTAAATCTAAGTTTTTATACATTACTGTAGAAACTAACATAGCTACAACACCACCTGCAGCAGCAGCCAAACAAGTTGTTACCAATGTTAACGAAGTTAATTCTGGATCTGCAGAAAGTACAGAACCACCATTAAAACCAAACCATCCTAACCATAATATTAAAACACCAGCTGTTGCCAATGGCAGATTATGCCCTGGAATTGCTTGAGGTTTACCATCTTTAAATTTACCAATACGTGGTCCTAACAAGCAAACGGCTACTACAGCTGCCCATCCACCTACAGAATGTACAAGTGTAGAACCTGCAAAATCGTAAAATGGTGTTTCTAGTGTTTGTAAAAATCCGCCTCCCCATTTCCAAGAACCAGCAATAGGATAAACTAAACCTACATATAATACTGTAAAAATCATGAATGGTGCAATCTTAACTCGTTCAGCAACCGCTCCTGAAACTATGGTAGCAGCAGTTGCGGCAAACATGCCTTGAAATAAGAAGTCTGTCCAATATGTATAACCTTGATTGTATGTTAAATCTAAAGCTCCTTCAGCGGTTAATGGAGCGCTAAGTCCAAAACCTGAAAATCCTAAAAATCCATTAAACTCACCAGGATACATGAGATTAAATCCTACTAAACAGTATAGTAGTAATCCAATAGTTATAATAAAAATGTTTTTAAATAAAATGTTTATTGTATTTTTTTGTCTGGTTAACCCTATTTCTAAGAGTGAAAATCCTAAATGCATAAAAAATACTAGTGCTGTACAGATCATCATCCATACATTGTTGGTTGTTAATAATTCCATGTTAATTTTTTAATATAGTTTATCTTAATGTGTCTCCTCCTTTATCTCCTGTTCTAATCCTGTAACATTCTTGTATATCAGACACAAAAATTTTACCATCACCAACTTCTCCAGTGCCTGCAGAATTTAAAATGGCATTAACAGTTGCTTCTTCAAAATCATCATTTACTACTATAGACAAGTGTCTTCTTTGAATATCACTTGTACTGTAGCTGACACCTCTATAAACGTGTCCTTCTTTTTCATTTCCAATTCCAGTTACATCCCAATAAGAGAAAAAGTTTACTCCAACATTATGCAAAGCATCTTTTACAATACTGAATTTAGACTTTCTAATAATTGCTTCAATTTTCTTCATTACTTATTATTTAAAGTTCGAAACCAAAAATAAAAAAATTTATTCTTAAATGGGGTAAAATTTAGGGGCTAAGGTTAAAAAAATAGAGACAAAACAAAAAGACCCCTAAAAATTTAGGGATCTTTTTAAAAAAAAGTATTTTTTATTGAATTTAATATTAATGCTCGTTCAATCTAAAGTCTGGATATGCTTCCATACCGTGTTCATGAATATCAAGTCCTTCAACTTCTTCTTTTTCAGAAACTCTTAAACCAAGTGTTTTCTTAAGAATAAACAAAATGATGAATGATGTTACTATAGCCCATGCTCCAATTCCAAATACACCAGCAGCTTGAGCGCCTAATTGACTAAATCCACCACCGTAAGCTAATCCACCATCAATAGCAAATACACCTACTAGCAACGTACCAATTGCACCACAAACACCGTGAACAGAAACTGCACCAACTGGATCGTCAACTTTTAATTTTTTATCAATAAATTCTATTGAATAAACTACAATTATTCCACAAATAAGGCCAATTGCAATAGCTCCAAAATTATCTACTGCAGCACAGCCAGCTGTTACTCCAACCAATCCTGCAAGAGCACCATTTAATGTCATAGAAGTATCTGGTTTGCCATATTTAGCCCAAGTTAAAAACACAGATGCTATAGCACCAGCAGCAGCAGCTAAATTAGTTGTAATTACAATGTTTGCAACAGCACTTGCGTTATCTCCAGAAATTGCTAACTGAGAACCAGCATTAAATCCAAACCATCCTAACCAAAGGATAAATACCCCTAATGCTCCAAATAAAATACTGTGACCAGGAATTGCATTTGATTTACCGTTTGTATATTTTCCAATTCTTGGTCCAACCATAGCTGCAGCTACTAAAGCAGCCCATCCACCAACAGAGTGAACTACTGTAGATCCTGCAAAATCAATAAATCCTAAGTTAGTTAACCAACCATCACCTTGCCAAACCCAATGACCTGATATTGGATAGATAAACACTGTCATTAATAAAGAAAATATTAAATACGTTGAAAATTTAGTTCTTTCGGCAATTGCACCAGATACAATAGTTGCAGCTGTAGCACAAAAAACGGTTTGAAAGAACAAATTATGCATTTCTCCAGCTTCATTATAAAATAACGAAGGATTTCCAATAAAGCTACTGATATCGTCACCATACATAAGCGCATAACCAATTAGCCAGAAACCTAATGATCCTATACAAAGATCCATTAAGTTTTTCATAATGATGTTAATTGTGTTTTTAGATCTTGTAAATCCTGTTTCAACCAATGTGAAACCAGCTTGCATAAAGAATACCAATATACCAGCTATTAATATCCACATGATATCTAGAACACCGTTTATTTCCGCTATTCCTTTTACTACTTCTTCCATAATAAATTATTTTTGATGATTATTATTTTAAAGTGTCTCCACCTTTATCTCCTGTTCTTATTCTATATGATTCTATAACGTCTGATACAAAAATCTTACCATCACCAACCTCACCTGTTCCAGACGAACTTAGTATAGCTTTAACTGTAGCATCTTCAAAATCATCATTAACTACTATAGATATGTATCTGCGTTGAATGTCACTAGTGCTGTAAGTTACACCTCTGTAAACATGTCCCTCTTTTTCATTTCCTATACCTGTTACATCCCAGTAAGAGAAAAAGTTTACCCCAACACTGTGCAGAGCTTCTTTTACTGCACGGTATTTTGATTTTCTAATAATTGCTTCTACTTTTTTCATTATTTACTATTTTAATTATTAAAATTAGAAACTATAAATAGCTGCTAAAACAAATGAACTTAAGTTTTTTGATGGTGCTAAATCATTATCCATAAAAGTTCCATCTTCACTTGCAGAATCTAATCTTAACTCTGGTTTAATGGTTAAGTTATCAATAGCGAAGCTTCCTGTTAAAGTTAAAGCAAATACAGACGCATCACCATTTGCATCATAAGCACCTATTGCTCCTGCTCCTCCTTTAGTTTCAGTAAAGTATTCACCTCTTAAACCAAGAGTAAAAGAATCAGAAACACCATACTGTGGATATAATGCAGCACCTGCAAAAGTTCCTCCGTCATTTTCATAACTTAAATAAGCAGCATTAAGTCCTAAAAAGAAAGAGTCTGATAAATCAAATCCTCCAGTATAATCAATTTCAGTAAATGATGGATCAACTAATAGGTTTAAGAATTGTCCTGAATATCCTAATTGTGCACCAAACGCATAGTCTCCAGTTGGATTAAACTCAGTAGCATCGGTGTCATTCATTACTCCTAACATTAAGCTAAAGTCTTCGCCTAAAGCAAAATCTGCTTTTAAACCAGTGTGGCTAAAAGGTCCGTAAGAAAATAAGTAAGATGTACTGTAGTTAAAGTTTGCTACTGGAGAAATTACTTCGTATCCTAAAAAAGTATTGAAGTTACCCATTGTTAATTTTACGCTCTCACTAACATTCCAATAAGCATATAATTGATTAATAATTTGTCCTGTTGAAGAATACATTGGAGAACCAAAAACAGCATCAGTACCTCTTGGTCCAAATACTAAATCAGCAACAAAACCAACTTTTTCACCCTCATAAGAGGCAACTACATTTGCCATCCCTAAAGCAAAACCTGGCAAGTTAGCAAATGAAGAACCTGGAGCTGTCCAGTTATCAGCATCATTTGGTGCATTTAAATTAGCTCTATAATAAGCATCAATACTACCGCTTAAAGTAAATTTAGGCGCCTCTACAGGTGTTTCTTGAGCAAATGTGCCCAGTGCTACCAAAAACATTGAAAGTGTAATAATTTTTTTCATGATTGTTTAATTTTAAGTTATTGTTTTTTAATGTTATTTTTTCGTTAATACGGCGTAAACTTATATAAAAAAGTTTTAACCCCTTAAAAAATTAGGGGTATTTGACTAACTTTTATCAATTTTTACATTTTGACCCCATTTTTTTAGGGGCAAGTCATTTATTTTTAAAAATATTGAATTTTTGATAAAACTAAAATTTGAAGTATTGATAGAAAAAAATATTGTTCAATATCATTTCTATTAAGAAAACTAAGTTTTGTTGCTATTAATTCACACAAAGCGCATTATTGTTAATTATTTAACAAATGAATATTTATTAAAAAATCACTTTATTATTGATATATAATTATTTTTATATCGGTAATACATTAAAAATCGAAATAATGAAATAACACTTGTGATATTTCAAAATCTACTGCATATATTCGCTTTGAAAAGTATTATTTCAAATTAAAATTTGTTGATCATGTTGAAGAAACAAGGAATGTATTTACCAGAGTTTGAGCACGATAATTGTGGCGCTGGTTTTATTTGTAGTTTAAAAGGAATTAAGTCTAATGATATTATTCATAAAGCTTTAGAAATTCTTGAAAAATTAGAACATAGAGGCGCAGTTAGTTCTGACGGAAAGACTGGTGATGGTGCTGGAATTTTAATTGATATTCCTCATGATTTTTTTACTGCAAACTGTACTTTCAAATTACCTAAAGCTGGCAATTATGCTGTAAGTAATGTTTTTTTACCAAAAAAGGAAAATCAACAAATATTCTGTATAACTGTTTTTGAAAAACACTTTAAAGAACAAGGTCTTGAAATTTTAGGTTGGAGAAATGTTCCTGTAGACACTGCTGTTTTAGGAGAATTGGCTGCTAAAACACAACCATTCATAAAACAAGTTTTTGTTGGAAAACAAAATGAAGAACAAGATGATTTCCAATTTAACCTAAAAATGTTTATTGCTAGAAAAAAAGCTGAGCATGAAATTTATGGTTCTAAACTTTCTGAAAGTTCATTTTTTTACTTACCAAGTTTATCAACTAAAATCATTATATATAAAGGACTATTAGTGCCTGAAGACATTAAACTTTTCTACAAAGATTTAAATGACCCTTTATTTGTAACTAGATTAGCATTAGTACATCAACGATTTTCTACAAATACATTCCCTACATGGGATTTAGCTCAACCATTTAGATACATGTGTCATAATGGTGAAATAAACACTTTAAGAGGTAATATTGCCAGAATGTTTTCTCGTGAAGAGTTAATGAAAAGTGACTGGTTTGGTGATGAGATAAAAAATATATTGCCAGTTGTACTTCAAGGAAAATCAGATTCAGCATCTATGGATATGGTAGTTGAATTATTATTAATGACTGGTAGATCATTACCAGAAGTTATGATGATGTTAATTCCAGAAGCTTGGGAAAAAAACCCAGACATGTCAGAATCAAAAAGAGCGTTTTATGAATTCAATTCTTGCCTTATGGAACCTTGGGATGGACCTGCTTCTATTCCGTTTACAGATGGTAATTATATTGGTGCCGTTTTAGATAGAAATGGTTTACGCCCTTCAAGATATACTGTTACAAAAAGTGGTTATGTTATCATGTCATCTGAAACAGGTGTGATTGAAATTGAACCTAAAAACATTGAGCTACACGGTAGATTAGAGCCTGGAAAAATGTTTTTAGTTGATATGAATGCTGGAAGAATTATTAATGATGAAGAAATAAAAGAAGAAATTGCCAGTAGACATCCTTACAAAAAATGGTTAGACAAAAACCTAGTATATCTTAAAGACATACCATATAATGATTGTCCTGTATTCTTCAATGAAGAAAACTTGAACAAAAGACAGGTTATTTTTGGATATACTCAAGAAGATATTAAAACTATCATTCTTCCAATGGCACAAAGTGGGTATGAACCTATAGGCTCTATGGGAACTGATACGCCAATTGCTGTTTTATCAGATCGCCCACAATTAATCTATAATTATTTTAAACAACTTTTTGCTCAAGTAACCAATCCTCCTTTAGATGGAATTAGAGAAGAGCTTATTACAGATATCAGCTTAACCTTAGGAAGTGATTCAAATATCTTTGAAATCAATGAGTTACATTGCAAAAAACTAAAAATAAAAAATCCTGTAATTTCTAAACAAGATTTAGATAAAATAAAAAGTTATCATAATCCAGATTTCAAAGTAGAATCATTCCCTATTTTATACGAAATTAAAAAAGGTCACAACGGTTTAGAAGAAGCTTTACAAACTATTTTAAATACTATTTTAAAATCGGTTGATGAAGGAACAAATATTGTTATTCTTTCTGACAGAAATGTTAATGAAGACATGGCTCCAATTCCAGCATTATTAGCTTGTTCTTTTATAAATAGTGCTTTAAGAACTTTAGGAAAACGCTCAAAATTAAGTTTAATAGTAGAATCTGCCGAGCCAAGAGAAGTACATCATTTTGCCTTATTATTTGGTTATGGGGCAAGTGCTATTAACCCATATATGGTGAATGAAATTATTGAAGATAATATCAATGAATTAGATGTAAAAATTTCAACTCAACAAGCTGTTGAAAACTTTAATAAAGCTGTAGGAAAAGGTATTTTAAAAGTTATGAATAAAATTGGAATCTCTACGCTTAACTCTTATAGAGGTTCACAATTATTTGAATGTATTGGTATTAACACCAAAGTGGTTAATCAATATTTTCCAAATACAGTTACAAGAATTCAAGGTATTGGTTTGCATGAAATTGAAAAAGAAATTAGTAAAAGATACCTCAATGCATATAAAGACAAAAACATTGCAGGTGATTTAGATTTAGAAGTTGGCGGGCAATATCGTTGGAGAAGAAACGGCGAACAACACATGTTTAACCCATTAACAATAGCAAAATTACAAGAGTCTGTAAGAAGTAATAAGCATAGTTCATATAAAGAATACTCAGAACTTATAAATAACCAAGCCAGTCACTTAATGACTATTAGAGGTTTGTTCGAATTTACTAATTATGACCCTATATCCATTGATGAAGTAGAACCTTGGACCGAAATTGTAAAACGTTTCAAAACAGGCGCTATGTCGTATGGTTCTATAAGCAAGGAAGCTCATGAAAATTTAGCGGTTGCTATGAACAGAATTGGCGGTAAAAGTAATTCTGGTGAAGGAGGAGAAGATGAAGAACGCTTTTACAAAGATGCTAATGGCGACTGGAAAAATAGCGCAATAAAGCAAGTAGCATCAGGACGATTTGGAGTCACTTCAAATTACCTAACCAATGCCTCTGAGATTCAGATTAAAATGGCTCAAGGCGCGAAACCTGGAGAAGGCGGTCAATTACCTGGTCCAAAAGTAAATCCAAGTATTGCAAAAACAAGAAATTCCACTCCTTATGTAGGATTAATTTCTCCACCACCACATCATGATATTTATTCTATTGAAGATTTATCTCAATTAATTTACGATTTAAAATCAGCTAACCGTGAAGCAAGAATCAATGTGAAACTTGTATCTGAAGTTGGTGTTGGTACGGTTGCTGCAGGTGTTTCAAAAGCAAAAGCTGATGTTATTTTAATTTCAGGGCATGATGGTGGTACAGGTGCATCGCCTTTAACTTCATTAAAACATGCTGGATTACCTTGGGAATTAGGCTTAGCTGAAGCACAACAAACATTAGTGATGAACAACTTAAGAAATCGTGTTGTTTTAGAATGTGATGGCCAATTAAAAACAGGTAGAGATGTAGCTATTGCATGCTTGCTTGGCGCAGAAGAATTTGGTTTTGCAACGGCTCCTTTAGTAGCTTCAGGCTGTATTATGATGCGTGTTTGTCATTTAAACACGTGTCCCGTAGGAATTGCGACTCAAAACCCAGAACTACGCAAAAAATTTGAAGGAAAGCCAGAACATGTGGTTAACTTCATGTACTTCATAGCACAAGAGTTAAGAGAAATCATGGCGCAACTTGGTTTTAGAACGGTTAATGAAATGGTTGGTCAAGTTCAAAAACTTAATAGAAATAATGCCATTGAACATTATAAAGCTTTAGGAATTGATTTATCACCAATTCTTCATAGAATTCCTGTTGGTCCAGATGTAAAACTTTACAATACAGAGCATCAAGATCATAATATGGAAAAATCTTTAGATTTTAAAATTATTAATAAAGCGCATCCAGCACTTTTCAGAAAAGAAAAAACAGTTTTAGATTTTAAAATTAATAATATGGATAGAACCGTTGGTGCTATTCTAAGTAATGAAATTTCTAAAATTTATGGCGCTCAAGGTTTACCAGAAAACACTTTAAAAATTAACTTTACAGGTTCTGCTGGACAAAGCTTTGGAGGGTTTTCAACACATGGTCTTACGCTAGTTGTTAGTGGAAACACCAATGACTATTTAGGAAAAGGCTTATCTGGCGCCAAATTAATTATCAAAGTTCCTGAAGAAGCTACCATTATTCCAGAGAAAAATGTCATTATTGGAAACGTAGCCCTTTATGGTGCAACTGCTGGTGAAGCTTATATTAACGGAAAAGCTGGTGAGCGTTTCTGTGTAAGAAACTCGGGAGCAAAAGCCGTTGTTGAAGGTATTGGTGATCACGGTTGTGAGTACATGACAGGCGGTATTGCTGTTATTCTAGGAGAAGTTGGAAGAAATTTTGGTGCAGGTATGAGTGGTGGAATTGCTTATATTTATGATCCAAACAATACGTTTAAAAAACATTGTAACTTAGAAGGTTTAAACTTAGATCCTGTTACAATTGCTGAAGATATAAGTACTTTAAAAGGCTTAATAGAAAACCATTATAATGCAACATTAAGTCCTTTAGCTCAACGCATTCTTGAAAAATGGGAAGCTGAATTACCTAAATTTATAAAAGTCCTTCCAGAAGAATATAAACAAGCATTAATACGATTAGAGAAAGAAAATCTTATAAAACTTTAAGAGCATGGGAAAGCCAACAGGATTTTTAGAATTTAAAAGAGAAATAGAACAGTATGATACTGTTGAACATAGAATAAGCAATTACAAAGAGTTTACCATTCCTATGGAAGAAAAAGCCCTAAAAAATCAAGGGGCTAGATGTATGGATTGTGGTATTCCTTTTTGCCACAGTGGTTGCCCATTAGGTAATTTAATTCCAGACTTTAATGACAATGTCTACAAAGGAAAGTGGAAAGAAGCTGCTAAAATTTTACACTCAACAAATAATTTTCCAGAATTTACAGGCAGATTATGTCCAGCTCCTTGCGAAGAAGCTTGTGTACTAGGTATCAATGAAGACCCTGTAACTATAGAAAATATTGAAAAAAACATTGTTGAAACGGCATTTAAAGAAGGTTGGATTGTTGCACAACCACCAGCATTAAGAACTGGCAAATCTGTAGCTGTGATAGGTTCAGGTCCATCAGGCTTAGCAGCAGCACAACAACTAAACAGAGCCGGCCATTTAGTAACAGTTTTTGAACGTGATGCTAAAGTTGGGGGTTTATTACGTTATGGTATACCAGACTTTAAACTTGACAAATCTGTTATTGATAGAAGAGTTGCTGTTTTAGAAGAAGAAGGGATTGTATTTAAAACAAATGCTCATGTTGGAAAAAACATTAGTGCCGAAACATTAAAACAAGAGTTTGATGCTATTGTTTTATGTGGTGGAGCAACGCAAAGACGTGGCATTCCTATTAAAGGAGCTGATTTAAAAGGGGTTCATCAAGCTATGGACTTTTTGAAACAAAATAATCAACGCGTTGATGGTATTTCTAAATTTGATGAAATTCTTACTGCAAAAGATAAAAATGTTATTGTTATTGGTGGTGGAGACACTGGTTCTGATTGTATTGGAACTTCAAACCGCCATGGAGCAAAATCAGTCACTAATTTTGAAATTTTAAGCAAACCAACTACCGGAAGACCTGCTAATCAACCATGGCCTTATTGGCCTATGCGTTTACGTACAAGCTCTTCTCATAAAGAAGGCGTAGAACGCTTTTTTAGTATTTCAACCAAAGAATTTATAGGTGATAGTGATGGTAATTTAACAGGATTGATAACCACCGAAGTAGAATGGGTTTTTAAAGATGGTGAACGTCCACAACTAATAGAATTACCTAATACAGAAAAGCATTGGGATTGCGATTTAGCTTTATTAGCACTAGGTTTTACTGGACCAGAATCAACACTTATTGACCAATTTGGTTTAAAAACTGATTTTAGAACCAATGTAGATGCATCTACCAAAAGTTATATGACTAATGTCCCTGGTATATTTACTGCTGGCGATATTAGAAGAGGACAATCATTAATAGTTTGGGCTATTTCAGAAGGTAGACAAGCAGCGCATTACGTAGATGCTTTTTTAATGGGTAAATCAAATTTACCATTAAAAGATGATAATGATTTGCCAAGAGTTTAAGTCTTTAATTAATAAGTCAAAACAAGCATAGTAACTCAATTTGTGTCATAAACTTTAATTATCCTTTAACAAATTAGCTGGACTAAAGTGCTATATTTGCATTTGTAAAATTTATATAAAACAATATGTCAAGGTACATAAGTTCAATCTTTTTAACTTTAATTTTTGTAGCGTTCATTTCTGCACCTACAATTATTTCTATGGTTGATGATTCTTTTGATACCTCAATTTTTTATTCTGTTACTGAAGAAGAAGAAAAAATAGGTCATATTAAGGTTTTATTAAATACTCATGCATCAAGTGAAGTTGATTTTTCATTATTAAAAACATTAAATACTAAAGAATATTTTTTCAAAAAATATTCTAAACCTCACTTAAATCTAATATCTCCTCCTCCAGAATTACACATAGTATAATTTCATTTTTTAGGCTTTAATAGCCAAAATTCTGTTTAATACCTTTTAGTTTTCACTCAGAGGATAAAAATTATTATAATATGTTTAAATATTTTAAAAATGACTTACCTGCGAGTATAGTCGTGTTTTTTGTTGCGTTACCATTATGCTTAGGTATTGCGCTAGCAAGTGGAGCTCCTTTATTTTCTGGCCTAATTGCTGGTATTATTGGAGGAATTGTAGTTGGAGGCCTAAGTGGGTCTAAAGTTGGAGTAAGTGGTCCTGCTGCTGGATTAGCGGCTATTGTTTTAACAGCCATAGGCGCTTTAGGTGGATACGAAAACTTTTTAGTTGCTGTTGTTTTAGGTGGTATTATTCAAATCCTTTTTGGGGTTTTAAAAGCCGGTGTTATTGGTTATTATTTCCCTTCATCAGTCATTAAAGGTATGCTAACTGGAATAGGGATTATTATTATTTTAAAACAAATTCCTCATTTTTTTGGGTATGATGCAGAACCTGAAGGAGCTGATAGCTTTATTGAAATATCGGGCGAAAACACATTTTCAGCTATACTAAATATTGTCGATAATATTACTATTGGCTCCATGATTATTGGAATTATTGGGCTAGCAATTATTCTATTATGGGATAAAGTGCTTTCAAAAAAGGGAAAATTTTTTCAAGTCATTCAAGGTCCTTTAGTAGCGGTTGTTATTGGAATTGTTTACTTTTCAATAACTTCTGGAATGGAAGTATTTGGTATTTTTTCTCAACATTTAGTAAGTGTACCAATCCCAGAAGACACGACATCATTTTTAAATCAATTTAGCTTTCCTAATTTTAATGCTATAACAAATCCTGATGTTTGGGTTACAGCATTTACCATTGCTTTAGTTGCCAGTTTAGAAACGCTATTGTGTGTTGAAGCTACTGATAAGATTGACCCACATAAAAATGTTACACCAACCAATAGAGAATTGCTTGCTCAAGGAACAGGAAATATTCTTTCTGGCTTAGTTGGTGGACTTCCAATAACACAAGTAATTGTTAGAAGTTCTGCCAATATCCAATCTGGTGGAAGAACCAAATTATCAGCTATTTTACACGGTATTTTGTTATTAATTTCAGTAATACTCATTCCTAAGTTGTTGAATATGATTCCATTATCTGTTCTAGCCGCCATATTATTAGTGGTTGGGTACAAATTGGCAAAACCAGGATTGTTTAAACAAATGTATGATTTGGGTTGGAAACAATTCATTCCCTTTACAGTAACCGTGTTGGGTATTGTTTTTATTGATCTTTTATACGGTATTGGTTTAGGCCTTGCTGTTGGGATTGTTGTTATTTTATTAAAAAGCTACCAAAATTCTCATTTTCTTCATATTGAAGATAAAAGCAATGGAAAACACAAAATTAAAATGACACTTGCTGAAGAAGTTACCTTTTTTAATAAAGGAGCTATTCTTAAAGAGTTAGATAATTTACCCGAAAACACATATTTAGAACTTGACTTAATAAAAACCAGATATTTAGATCATGATATTATTGAAATTCTAGAAGATTTTGCCTTTAAAGCTAAAGAAAGAAACATTGATATTAAGCTTGTCTCTAAGCGCGGCGTTGTAGAAAATCCTTCAAGCTTTATAGAATTTTTTAAAACTCGTCCCAAATCAAATCTAAGTTTAAATTAAAATATTATGAAAGCACACACCAGAGAAACTCAAGCAACAATGACTGCACAAAAGTCGTTGCAGTATTTAAAAGAAGGTAACCAAAGATTTCAAAATAACTTAAAAGCAAACCGAAACCTATTAGAACAAGTAAATGATACTAGCGAAGGCCAATTTCCCTTTGCAACCATTTTAAGTTGTATAGATTCTAGAGTTTCAGCAGAATTAGTTTTTGACCAAGGTTTGGGTGATATTTTTAGTGTTAGAATAGCAGGTAATTTTGTAAATCAAGATATTTTAGGAAGCATGGAATTTGCTTGCAAACTAGCAGGAACAAAACTTATTGTTGTTTTAGGTCATACAAGTTGTGGCGCCATAAAAGGAGCCTGTGATGATGCTAAAATGGGAAATCTTACTAAACTTATTGAAAAATTAAAACCAGCTGTTAATGCCGTTGAAGAACCAAAAGACGCAAGCTTAAGAAGTTCAAAAAACTTAGAATTTGTTGATAATGTATCACATATGAATGTTCAATTAACGATTGATAGAATTCATAAAGAAAGCCCTATTTTATCTGAAATGGAAAAAAACGGAGAAATTATGATAATTGGAGCTATGTATGATATTAATACGGGTGAAGTCACCTTTTTTGAATAATTAAATTATTCCTGGGAAAAACATTGAAAAAGAAAACCCCTTAAAGGTGGCATTAATTTTATTATTAATGCCGCCTTTTTAAATCGCTTTTTTCATAAATTCCTCTACCTTTTCAACCATATTTTTACTTCCACAAACAAAAGGAACGCGTTGGTGTAATTCGGTTGGTTTAATATCTAATATTCTAGTAAACCCATCACTAGCCTTTCCATTGGCTTGTTCTGCAATAAAAGCCATTGGGTTACATTCATATAACAATCTTAGTTTTCCTTCCGCATTTAAAGAACTTTTTGGGTACAAATAAATGCCCCCTTTTATCATATTTCTATGAAAATCAGACACTAAAGAACCTATGTATCTAGACGTGTAAGGTCTGTCATTTTCTTCCATCTGACAATATTTAATATAGTTTTTTATCCCTTGAGGAAAATGAATATAATTACCTTCATTTACAGAATAAATGGTACCATTTTCTGGAAACTGTATATTAGGATGCGACAAGTAAAAAGACCCAATGGCCGGATTTAATGTAAAGCCATTTACACCATCACCAGTAGTATAAACCAACATAGTTGAGGTGCCATAAACAACATAACCAGCAGCCACTTGTTGGTTTCCTTTTTGTAAAAAATCCTCAAGAGTTACAGGAGTTCCAACAGGTGTTACGCGTCTGTAAATTGAAAAAATAGTTCCAACAGACACGTTTACATCAATGTTTGAAGAACCATCTAAAGGGTCAATAAGTACAATATATTTATTCTGATGGTTTTCATCATTGCTATTAATACTTATAAAATCATCTTCTTCTTCACTAGCAATGCCACAAACAATATTTCTATTGGTTAAGGTTTGAATAAATTTTTCGTTAGCATACACATCTAGTTTTTGCTGATTCTCTCCTTGAATATTTACATCGCCTGCTGCTCCAATGATATCAACTAAACCTGCTTTATTTACTTCATGATTTACTACTTTGGCGGCTAAACGAATAGAGTTTAAAAGACTTGACAACTCACCAGAAGAATATTTAAAAGACGTTTGATTTTCAATAATAAACTCTCCTAAAGTTTGATTTTTTTTAAACATGAATATGTTATTTGGTTGTGCAAATATCCATTTTTTTTAAACCAACTACAACGTTTTCGTGAAATTTTCTAGTTTATAAATAAAGAACTTTAGTCTATCTTTGAACTAAATTTATCACTATGAACTATACTATAAGAGCTGCAACTAAAAATGATATGCCGAAGGTTTTAAATTTAATCAAAGAATTAGCCGTTTTTGAAAAAGAACCAGATGCCGTAGAAGTAACATTAACAGATTTAGAACATGATGGATTTTGTGAAAACCCAGCCTTTTATTGTTTTGTTGCAGAAGTTAATGGTACTATTGAAGGTATGGCATTAGTTTACAATAGATATTCCACTTGGAAAGGCAAAGCCTTGCATTTAGAAGATTTAATAGTAAGTAAAGCCATGAGAGGTACAGGAATAGGATCCGCTTTGTTAGATAAAGTTGTTAAATATGGCTATCAATTAGGTGTAAAACGTATTAATTGGGAAGTGCTTGATTGGAATACTCCGGCCATTGAATTCTATGAAAAAAATGGCGCTCATGTAATGCGTGAATGGAATGTGGTACACTTAAATGAGCAGGCAATAAAAAATTATATTTCTAAACTATAATGCAAGTATTTAAATTTGGTGGCGCTTCAGTAAAAGATGCCAATGGCGTAAAAAATCTAGCAAGTGTTTTAAAAAAAGTTGGTTATAAAAACACTTTAATTGTCGTCTCGGCTATGGGAAAAACAACCAATGCTTTAGAGGTTGTAATAAACAATTACTTTAACAATAAAAGTGAACTTCAAAGCTCATTACAAGACGTTAAAAAATACCATAATGCCATTCTTTTAGATTTATTTGAAAATGAACATCACGCCGTTTTTAAAAATGTATCAAACTCTTTTGATGAGCTAAATAGGTTTTTAAACAGTAACAAATCACCAGATTACAATTTTGTTTACGATCAAATTATTGGTTATGGTGAATTGATTTCAACACTTATTGTAAGTAACTATTTAAATGACATTGGCTTAAAAAACGAATGGCTAGATGTTAGAGAGTTTATTAAAACCGATAATTATTACAGAAGAGCAAACGTTAATTGGGAAGAAACCCAACGTTTAATAACCACACATTTCAACACCTCAACTTTAAATATTACACAAGGATTTTTAGGAAGTGATGCCAATAATTTTACTACAACACTAGGTAGAGAAGGAAGCGATTATACCGCTGCTATTTTTGCATATTGCTTAAATGCTGAAAGCGTTACCATTTGGAAAGATGTGCCTGGTGTTTTAAATGCAGATCCTCGTTATTTTGAAAACGCACAATTACTTCATAAAATATCATATAGAGAAGCAATTGAGTTGGCTTTTTATGGAGCTTCTGTAATTCACCCAAAAACCTTGCAACCATTACAGCGTAAAGAAATACCGTTGTATGTAAAATCTTTTATAAACCCCGAAGAAACAGGCACTAAAGTAGGTAAAGGCTCTCCTTTAGAACCTAATATTCCTTGTTTTATAGTCAAAAAAAATCAGGTATTAATTTCGTTATCATCTTTAGATTTTTCATACATAGTAGAAGAAAATATTAGCGAGATTTTTAGTCTGCTTCATTTGTATAAAATGAAAGTAGATGTTATTCAAAATTCAGCCATTAGCTTTTCCGTTTGCGTAGATAATATTTATAATAATCTGGAAAAACTGCTTCATCATTTAAAGGCAAAATTTAATGTAACATGCCATGAAAATGTATCACTTTACACTATTAGAAATTATTCTGAAAGCTCTATTCAACAATTAGAACAAGATAAAACTATCTTACTTAAACAGGTAACACAAGGAACTGTTCAAATTGTAACACTATAATTTTAAAGCTTTTTTTGACTTTTACAATAGTAAAATATTCAAACAGAGCTAATATATTAAATTGAAAAAATAAAAAAATTGATTAGGTTTGTAGGTATGTCCAAGAAAGTAGAACCCGGCTTAGTTTCAGCAAAAGAAGTTGCTAAAGTTATCAATATTGATAACTATGGATTTATAGGTACGTTTATTGGTTGGCTACTTATTAAGTTGCTTAAAATTTCAACCCTTAATAAAATCTATAACCGTAATAAACACCTTAAAGACTTAACATTTTTAAATAGTATTCTTGATGATTTTGAAATTAAATTTGAAATCCCTGAAGAAGATTTAAAACGATTACCTAAAGATGGTCCATACATTACCATTTCAAATCATCCGCTTGGCGGTATTGATGGTATTTTATTATTAAAATTAATGCTTGAACAGCGTAAAGATTTTAAAATAATTGCCAACTTTCTCTTGCATAGAATTGAACCTTTAAAACCTTACATCATGCCTGTAAATCCTTTTGAGGACAGAAAAGATGTGAAATCAAGTGTTTCAGGTTTTAAAAATTCGCTTTTACATTTAAAAGAAGGTCATCCGCTTGGTATTTTTCCTGCTGGAGAAGTTTCAACATATCGTGATGGAAAGCTAGTTGTAGATAAACCATGGGAAGAAGCTGCCATGAAATTGGTTAAAAAAGCCGAAGTTCCTGTTGTACCTATTTATTTTCACGCCAAAAACAGCCGACTTTTTTATAAACTTTCAAAAATTAGTGACACGTTAAGAACTGCTAAATTACCTTCTGAATTGTTAACTCAAAAACGTCGCGTTATTAAAGTTAGGATTGGAAAACCTATTTCAGTAGCCGATCAAAAAGAACATGCAACCCTCGAAGAATTCTGTGATTTTTTAAGAAGAAAAACATACATGCTTTCTAATTCTTTTGAGGAAAAACCCAAAATATTAGATAATATTTCTTCTTCTTTAAAAGTCACTAAAATCCCTAAACGAATTGTAACACCAATCTCTCAAGAAGTCATGACTAAAGAGGTTGAAACTCTTAGAAAAGGAGATTTTAGGTTATTACAAAGTAAAAACTATGAGGTATTTTTAGCACAGGCTGATAAAATTCCAAATATATTAAGAGAGATAGGAAGATTAAGAGAAATAACCTTTCGAGAAGTTGGTGAAGGCACCAATGAAGCCATTGACCTTGACGAATTTGACACCTATTATCACCATATGTTTCTTTGGGATGATGAAAACAAACTTATTGCGGGTGCTTACAGAATGGGACTTGGTTCAAAAATATTTGCTCAGTTTGGTATTGATGGCTTTTATCTTCAAGACCTTTTTAGATTTGAACCCGAGTTGTATAAAATGATGAGTCAGTCCATTGAAATGGGGCGCGCTTTTATCATAAAAGAATACCAACAAAAACCAATGCCATTGTTTTTACTTTGGAAAGGTATTGTGCATACAACACTTCGTTTTCCTGAACATAAATTTTTAATTGGCGGCGTAAGTATTAGTAATCAGTTCTCAAATTTCTCAAAATCTTTGATGATTGAGTTTATGAAATCTCATTATTACGACCCTTATTTAGCACAATACGTACATCCTAAAAAAGAGTTTAAAGTAAAACTGAAAGATGCTGATAAAGATTTTGTATTTGATGAAACAGAAGCCGATTTAAATAAGTTTGATAAAGTTATTGATGAGATAGAACCAGGCGCATTACGTTTACCCGTACTTCTTAAAAAATATATCAAGCAAAATGCTAGATTAATGGCTTTTAACGTCGATCCCTTATTTAATAATTCGGTAGATGGCTTAATGTATATTAAAATTTCCGATTTACCAGAAAGTACCGTAAAACCAGTTATGGAAGAGTTTCAAGCAGAATTGGAACGTAAGTTTATGGAGAATAACGAAGAAAACTCGTAACCATAAACAGCTTAAAAGACATAAAAAAGCCCAAAATAACTTTTGGGCTTTTTTATTAAACTTGTCCCGTCCTGAAATAAGTTGACATAAAATCGACTTATTATGAATAGATCAGAAAACAGACCAGAAAAGCGTAGTCAGCGTGATTATAATTTGGGCTTTAAATTAGCTGTTATTTTGCAAGTAGAAAAAGGCGAACT
>JAIPBH010000008.1 GCA_021739635.1 Flavobacteriaceae bacterium
TAAATTATTTAGACCAATTTAATAAATTAATTATGAATTTAACGAAATAATTTTTGTTTAATGATTAAATTAATTCTTTAAGCCTTTTAGTAGCTATTTCGGCCGTAATATCTCTTTGTGGTGAACCAAACATTTCATAGCCTATCATAAATTTTAACTGTGGAGCTTCTAAGTAGTGGTGGATAAAACTCATGCCAATGCCAGTGTTTGTTGTTCTCTCCATTAGTTGTTGGATGATGAATGCCGCTAGAATAGGGAAATAAAGTATTAAACAGCTTATCGTAGGTTTTGGTAATTACCGAAATAGCCTCTGCAAATAACTGTGCTTCACTATCGGCCATTTCTAAAATATGTTTTTGAACACGTTTGGTTACTATCATCGTTTCAAATGGCCAAATAGCCCACAACGGTATAAAAACCACAAAAGCGTCATTCGCATAAATAATGCGTTCTTGTTGTTCTAATTCTTGTTTTAGATAGTCACCTAAGAGACTTCTTTTGTTTTTATCGTAGTAAGCTTGTTGTTGTGTATTATTTTTATCTCTGGACACTCATAATCCAACGCCTAAAATCAAAATAGCATCGGCAATGAAAATATAATCCAAAATTTGAAAATTCTCTGTCTTTTATTTTGCCTTTTAATAAGGTTTTACTCTCTTTAATAAGATTTATTCCTTGATAAATTTCATTGAAGTACTAACTTTATTTGTTTTAACACTAATTATATAAAACCCTTTATTTAAATCTGAAATATTAATCAAAATCTTACCATCAATATTATTAGATAAGGACTTTAGTATTCTACCATTTATATCATAAATACAAATATTTACTTTTTCATTTCCGCTTTTAGTCATCAACCAGAAACTATCAGTAGCCGGATTAGGATATATACTAATATCAGAGCTATTTGTATGACTATCAGAGATTGACAATGTAGAATCTTTATAAACTCTTACCCAATCGATTTCTGTAACATGAGGAAAAAGTGAATCATCTGGAGTACCACCCCAAGCACCACCAACGGCTTGATTGAAAATTAACCAAAACGGTTGATCGAACGGCCATTCACTTTCAGTTGAACCAAGTTGGTCTTTAGTTACGGAGAAATAATAGTTATAATCAACGTAAAAGCTAAGTTTATTTTCTGACCATTCAACACCATAAATATGAAAATCTGTGTCATAATCACTTATAATATATGTACCTGTCTTTTGTGTACCAATGGTATGATTGTAACTTTCAGTATGAATTGCGGCCCCAAGATTATCAAAATCCTGACCATGCTCCATAATATCAATTTCTCCACATTTTGGCCAACCAACTCCTGTATCAAACAAATTCTCTCCTAGCATCCAAAAAGCTGGCCAAGTACCTTTACCTCTTGGAAGTTTCATTCTTGCTTCGATTTTACCATATTGGAAAGTCAATTTACCTTGAGTTTCGATTTTTCCAGATGTATAAAAGCGGGTAACGAGCTCGCTCATCCATGGGCCTTGTCCTGTATAGGTCTCTTTTCTAGCAATTAGTTTAAGTGTGCCATTAGATACCTCAACATTCTCTTCCCTTGGAGTGTAGAATTGTATTTCACCATTATCTGGGTTACCATGATGAACCTTACTCCAAACAGTTTCATCAACTTGATTTCCGTTAAACTCATCAGACCAAAATAGTAGCCAATTGGGTACATAAACTTCAGAATCAGAAAACGTAAACCAGTCAATATTGCAAACTCCATTTACCTCCTTGGCAATAATATATAGATTGTGTATACCTGTAACCTCACTTATGTTGCACATCTGATCCTCAAATATAGCCCAACTGTTTGTGATCTCGGGGTAAAAATTTGCAATTAGGGCTCCGTCTATAGTGTCTATTCGCAGTTCTAAATAACCTCCAGAACTTGCCTTGGCAACATTGAAAATGATAGATTTAAAACCAGTACTAAAATCAACATTTCTATATAAAATCCAGTCTCCAACATCAATATAACCAACTGTTGTAGCGTTATTTTCAAGTTCAACACCAAACATGTCATCATAATTTTCAGCCTCTAGTACTGAATAGGCAATTGAGAAACTTGAATAAAAAAGTAAAAAAACATTAAGTAAAACTTTGGTAATTGATAGCAATTTGTTAATCATACAATTAGTTTACGTTAAAACAAGCTATTAACTCATTATCTTTTAAAAATTTTGATATTTTGTAAAACATTATCTGTTCTAACTTGAACAATATAAATTCCTGCTTTCAACCTTTCCAACCCATTTAATGTTATCATATTATCTTTCAAAAACACTGATTCATTTAGTATAAGTTGCCCATTAAGACTATAAACACTTATAGATACGGGGTTATTCAAATTGATTTCAAAATGTATTTGAATTTTATCTTCAAATGGATTAGGAAACACTTTCAAATCTGTTTTATTAAAACTATTAATTGAAAGAGACCCTCCTTCAATATTATCCATTATTAAGATTGCTTGTTCTGGATTTAATTCAGAAAAGTAAGTAGAGGCCTGATCAAGCATTTGTTGAACATCTGTATCAAACACAAACTGTTTTCTTAATTTATATAATCGATGTATTTGTTGTAATTCTTCAAGACCAAATGAAACACCTAAATAATTTTGAATTGTAGTTAAAAAAGAAAAACCAAATTCTTGGGTTGGCTCAAACATCGTTCCTTCCCCAAAATCATTCCAAGTTGCCAATTGTAACAAATCAATATCTGTGTTATATTGGGTAACTAATTGTAAGGTTTCAGTTAAAGTATTAATGCCACTATGTTCAATGGTAAAAAACCCAGCCCCAGCATTACCTTCATTATAAAAATCTTTAAATCCAGGATAGGTGACTCCCATTGTTGTATTAAATAAGGGTGCCCTATTTGTATAAAAATCATTTAAATAAGTAAGATGATCATTATTAGCATCAACCTCATATATCCAAGCATATTCCCCACTTGCATGAGTTCCTACTTCACTTGACTCATTCCAAAGCGTTAGAAAAGTAAGATCTTCACCGGCAAAAGGCATTATTAAATCCCAATCGCTTTCATTCTGATATGTAATTGGGCCAAATATGCCGACAAAAGGTTTATTTTGTAATCCATACCTAAAATAATTGCTTCTTCCAAAATAATTATTATTGGCATAGTCGAGATTATCCTGAATATCGGACAGGCTTCTTGAAAACCTGTCTTCTAAAATTAAAGCAAAATCTAAACCCATTTCTTGAGTTTTATCAATAATGGCATTTGAATTAGCAAGCAAGCTGTTAATATCTCCATTAGAGCCTTTTACACCGTACCAATCAATGGATACACAATCTACTCCAGCATATTTCATAAGTAGTAAATGATATTCAATGACATCTGCATCAATACTAGAATAAGGTCCAATTAAAGGATAAAAGTGAGATGCTATTTGTCGTTTTCCAGTAGCGCTATCGACAATAATATTGGGGTTTTGGTTGTTCATAGTCCAGTGCCACCCCCAATTACCATTAAACTCAGGGGTTTCAAACCAAGGCATATAATGCATTAAAACTGGTTTATTAAAAGTTTTAGGAACGTGTGAGGTTTGACCAAAGTTTATACTTATAGACAACAATACAATCACTGTAAAAAATATATGTTTTTTTTCCATACAGTTAAGCTTGCCATTGAACAAGCTAAATAATTCAAAATGTTTTTGATAGCTATTATACTATAAAAGTTGGAGCTATAATTATAGCTCCAACTTTTTTGTTAATTATTGATTTATTATCAATTTAATTGTCAACTTACTAAAAGATGTTTTTAGGTTACAAAAATATAATCCTTTTGATAGTGGCTCAATAGTGATATCCTTTATAGGTATTTTATAATCTCCAGGAGTATTTTGATTATTAGTATAAGCACCAACTTTTTTACCGAGTAAATCATAAATAATGATTTCAACACTTCCAGCTTCTTTAATTGAATAATAACAATACGATTCACTGTCTGCTGGATTAGGAATAACCCTAAAATTCTGTCGTATGTAGTTTGAGTCTTCAAAACCAAGTGTAAATGTCTCCTCAATAACCGTGTTAGTACTTTGTGCCAAATTTGACAATTCATCATTAGAGGTAATACCTTGACCATCTAATGGTGCATAGATCTCGAGACTTGATTTTAGTAAATCTCCAGCTACCATTGCATTAATTTCGTCATTATTCATTCCTGAGCGATAAAAGAACCAATTTCTATAATCTATAGAAGCGGGTGCTGAGTTACTATTAATCGATGTTTTATCTAATAGCATTTGTTCAGACAAAACCCCCTCTTCTGTTCCATCAATATAAAGAATTGTTTCACCACGAGCATAAAAATGAGTTAACGTTAAAGTATGCCATAACCCATCATTCACAGGTGTAGTACCAGTTATTTTTCCGCTCATCGGTGAGTTGTAAATTACTACACCATTTGCATTATCAATAGTAATATTTCCAGTTTGTGATGCAGTTTCCATGTCAAAAATTGATCCAATTCCAGCTGTTTTAAAATCAATAGATGCGGTAAAAGAATGAACTTGCTCTTCAGGTGTAAAAATAAATTTTCTACCAACTTGATTACCTAATGTAGTCCAAGTATTAGTAACTAATTGAGGTTGTTGTTTTCCTGCGTTTATAGCATCAAACATTGAAGGCACAAAACCATGCATCATCTCTGTATAACCTAAATCATTAGGATGACCAGAATCAGTTGAATGTCCAGCTACCCATTTACCAGTACCATCATCAATTGTTCCCATAACATTAACACTTGGCACATCCCATTTATGGATTAAAAGGTTCATATCTTTGATAAATTGATAATGTGTGCTATTATAAAATCCATTAGCATAATTTCCAATTACCACAGGCACTTTACCATTAGCACGGGCTTGTTGAATTAAGATTAGCATGTTTGCTTTAAATTGATCAAAAGCTACTTGTCCTGTTTCAAAAAGTCCCTCATTAGCCAATGATAAACCAAAAACGACATACTTTCCACAATCTGACATTAAGTGATAATCAAAACGGTTTAATAGATCATTTGTATCGTTACCACCGATAGATATGTTAGAAAACATCCAATCTTCACCATTTCCAGCAGTAGCTCTATCTTTTAATAACAAATCATATTGGTGTGCATATCCCATGTATTGACTATTGTCATCTGATGCAATAGAAGCTCCATAGCCTTTTGCTACTGAAGATCCCATAACTGAAATTTTCATATCGTCAATACTGGAACAGGTTGTACTTATGTCATAAGTAAAATTCTGCATATCTACGGTTATAGTATATTCACCATTGAAATTGTAAATATCTGTGTAGGGAATGCCATTCGCTTTATCAACAAAAACAAGGCTGCTTTTGGTGTCGTTTATTTGTTTAACAGCACGACCTGTTCCAGCTAATTCTATATAAAAACGAGGTGAATCATCCGCTGTTGTTGGAACCGAGAAATTTACAGCTCCTGACCAAACACCATTTCCTTGATAGGTTGATAAGTTTTCTGCACCTCCCCACCAAGCTTCTTGCCCTGGTGCTTTTGGAAGCATATGTGAGATCACATTCCATCCATACATTGGGGTTACACTATAAGTCATTTCATTTAGGTCAACAAACACATATTTCCAACCTCCTCCAGGGGAAGTAATAGCATTACCTGTTCCTTGTAATAGATTACCAGCCCCATCACCACCATACTCTGTTCCAGAACCATCAGTAGTTGTAAAAAAGGTAAAACTACCAGTATCTCCCATAGAAGTGTACATTTCAAATTGGTTTGTAATAGTGCCTTCAGCACCCATTATTTGTCTCATTGCCATACCATCAGCTGCTAAATCGCTTGCTGCCTCAGTTGCTGAACCGGTTAAATAAAACTCTGTAATTAAATTTGCAAAGGTTACTTGAACCTGATCTGTTATACTGTTATTAAAACTACTTGTAGCTGTAACAGTAACTGTACCAGATTGTTTAGGCTTCAAATTACCTTCACTATCAATAATTGCAATATTTTCGTCATCAACAGACCAGTTAACCCCTGTTTGAGTAGTGTTTACTGGCAAATAATCAATAGCTAATTGAGACGGACCTGATGTAGACAGGTTACTTGTATTAATTGTGATGTCTGTAACCTCAATAATACCAGGGTTAGCAACTTCTTCAATTTTCAGCATGTTAATGTAACTAAAACCACCTGAGTAAATTTCAGTAAAAATCTCAATTGTCCCCTCTGCACTAGGAAAAGCATCTACTACAAAAAACTCATCGTCATTGCAATTCAAGGTTGGATCTGTTGCTATACCTGTACCAGATGTTTGTAAAATACCTGATGTTCTACCAGCTCCAGTTACCGTATATCTAGTTTCACGTGTTGATGTTGTATTACGGCTTCCAAATATTGAAAGCGTGTATAATCTATTTGGGTTTAAACATGATATGGTAATTGTTCCTGTACCTGGACTTGATAAATACAAATAGGATTGTGTAGCTTCAGATATAGCCATATCCCCAAGAAGATTAGGGTCTGGAGTAGTAAAGGCCGAATTGTTATTAGGAATAAAATTTCCAGAAACGGAAAGATCATATCTTGCAACTCCATTAACATCTAACATACTAATAGAACTATTATTAGACTCAACATTTGCCCAATAATTAGTGTTTGTATCTGGATTTGTAATTGGAGCACTACCAAAATTGACTAAAAAAGTATTATCTGAAGGAGATGGTGCTCCTAAACAACTACATTGACTACCCAATCTTAATTGCTCTTTTAATGCATACGGTATTGTTCCTGTAACACTAGTAGCAGTACCAGCTACAGGACCATCCAAAATATGGGACCAGAACGCCGAATTACCAGCCGTTTCAATTTCAGTAACTGTTAGACCATATAAATCTGTTGGTATAAAGGTAAGGCTCCATAACATACCATTTTCATGAGTCATTAAAGCAGGCCCACCTGGAAGCGTTTGGGGCTCCCAAGACCAGAAATAGAGGTCTTGCCCTGGAGTTACAAGTGTATTTCCTGTTAAATCAAAATACCAAGTTACTTGCTGATCATACGTATAAGTTGCTGGAGATGTACATACATCCGCTGGTGCAGTCTGTGCCTTTAAACCAGTGAAGGTATAAAGCAACATTAATGAGATTAGTATAATTTTTTTCAATATGTTCTAATTTTTAAAATTATTAATTATTCTAAAGCAATTTTTTTGATCAACGTTCCATTTTCATTTTCCAACTGAACAATGTAAATACCAGAAGTTAAATTAGGGAGTCTAAAATCATGCGAACCTTCAGAAATAAATGAAGAATTTAATACTTGCTTACCCGATATATTAACTAACGTTAAGCGGGATTTTCCTGTAGACATACCATCTATTCTTAAAGTAGATGTATTAATAGTGTATATCTTTATGTTATCTACATTAAAAGAATCTGAACTTAAAGTTATTACACCCGCACAAGAATTCCCTAAACGCAATAATTCTTTCTGTCCATATGGAATTGTACCTGTTACAGCAGTTCCTCCCGCATTTTGAACATTAGACCAAAAAGCTGCATCACCTACAGCTTGTATTTCAGCTGCCGTAAGACCATAAAAGGTTGTTGGAGTAAAAGTTAAGCTCCATATCATATCACTTTCGTGAGTCATTAAAACACTACCGCCTGGAGGAGGGTTTGGAGCCCATGAATAGAAGTATAAATCTTCTCCAGATGTTACTAGTGTATTTCCTGTGAGATCAAAATACCAAGTAACTTCTTGGTCATAAGCATAGCTTGCGGGCGATGTACAAACTTCTGCTGGTGCAATCTGTGCATTAAGTCCTGTAAAGGACAGAAATAAAACAAAACAAAAAAGTAATAATTTTTTCATAATAATAAGTTTTAATAATTAATAATGTTAGTATTTAGTTTAGATGTAGGGATTTATTTAAATTAGATTAGGAGTATCTTTTCTTGTTAAATTGGTGTGAACTTAATAGCAGCGCCTCCTCCTGGTGACAATAAAATTTTCAGCCTATCTTTATTTGTTAATTCTTTTGTCTCAATATCTACTGGATAAGGATTATCCTCATAGGAAGCTACATCTCCATCAGTATATATTTCAGCTTTATATCTAAAATTTGTGTCTAGAAAAGAAAGATCAATCTCCAATAATCTTGAAGCTTCATTTGTTATTGTTCCTAAATACCAGTCCTCAGAATTCCAATCTTTCCTTGCAGTTATAACAAACTCTCCAATTTCAGCATCTAATACCTTGGTATCACTCCAAACAACAGGGACTTGTTTAATAAATTCAAAAGCCTTGTGTCCTTCATAATTTTTAGGTAGATCGGAAGCCATTTGTTGAGGGCTAAATATGATCACGTATAGGGCCAGTTGCTTAGCTAATGTGGTTTGAACACGAGCCTTGTTGGCTGTTTCATAATCGAAATTGAACGTTCCAGGAGTAAAGTCAAATGGCCCAGCTAGCATTCTAGTAAATGGAATAATTGTTGTATGGCTTGGAGGGTTTCCTCCATCTTTAGACCATGCATCATATTCTTGGCCTCTCGCTCCCTCCTGAGTCATTAAATTAGGATATGTGCGTTGCAAACCAGTTCCTTTTACAGGCTCATGATTATCAATCATAATTTGGTGTTTTGCAGCAGTTTCAATAACTTTTCGATAATGACGTACCCCAAACTGTCCATCATGCCACTCTTTACCATCTAAATATTTATTAACATAACCTGTTTTAACTGCGTTAACTGCATTTTTTTGATAAAGTTTAAAGGCATCTTCCATTTGAGCCTCATAGTTGCTCACAGCTCCAGCTGTTTCATGATGACCTATCAAACGCACATTATTTTGAGCCGCATAAAGACCAATTTCTTCAAGATTAAAGTCTGGATAAGCTTGAGTAAAACTAAAATCACTGCCATCTTTAAACCATTCACCATCCCAACCTACGTTCCATCCCTCAACTAATACACCATCAAAACCATGTTTAGCTGCAAAATCTATATATTGCTTAGTATTTTCTGTAGTGGCACCATGATTTGGTCCTTGACCCCAAGTAAATTTTTCCAAATGCATGCCCCACCATATACCAATATATTTTGATGGCTCAATCCAAGATGTATCCTTAATTAAACTAGGTTCATTTAGGTTTAGTGTTAATGTAGAAGTTGCTAAATCACCTGGTTCATCTCCGATAATAATGGTTCGCCATGGAGATTTGAAAGGTGCTTTTGTATACACTTTGTCTCCATTTGACCAAGGTACTAATTCAGCTTCATAGCTTTTATTAGAAGTTTTTCTTAATGTCATTGAAGCATAATCTGTTAAGTTAGCCTCATGAATGGACATATATAATCCGTTCTTTAATTCAAAGGTTGCTGGAGTATTAATAGTGTCTGTTTCTGAAATTTTACTCTTTCTATAAAAACTCTCGTAATAGCTGTTTTCAGAGTGCACAGGAATCCACCATACATCGTTTTCCTTTGAAAAATTAAATTGAGTTAATTCATTTGCAATCACTACCTCATCAAGATTTAATTGCTCAGGTATTACATACCTGAATCCTAATCCATCATTAAATAATCTGAAAACAATGTTCATTTGGCGTTTTTCTCCATTCTTTTCCCTTAGCTCTACAATCAACTCATTATGATTATCTGTAATGGTTTTAAACTCACCCCAAGGTTGATCCCAATTTTCATTAACCGACTGCATTTTAAAATCTACCACTTCAAAGTTTTCCTTTAACCCTGATAGTCCTTTAAAATCAATTCCCAATTTTGAAGATTCTATTACTATTTCTCCCTTATATTCAACTTTATACATAGGAATTCCTCTTTCAGCAGAAAATTTTAGACAAATATTCTCATCGGGTGATGTAACTGAGCATTCGTTATGTTGAGCACAATTTTGTAATGACAATGAAATTGTTACACAAATAAGTAGTTGAAAAATATATTTCACGTTTTATTCTATTTTTTATTATAAATAATTTATCTAGGTATAACTTTCTTTACCTATTCTTGATAGAGCTCTTCTAAAGCCTTTTCTGTTTGCATTGAAACAAAGTAATAGAATGCCTGATCCAGATGTTTCTGAAGTTTTATATCATTAGGACTTTCAATACGCATGTTATAGAGATCCAGAATATTTTGAAAAACAGTGCTTGAAGCACTAGTGACTTCATTAAATTCTCTTATCTTTTCAACATAAGAAAAACCAAATTCTCTAGTTGGTTCTAGAATCGTGCCTTCCCCAAAATCATTCCAGGTTACCAATTGAACCAAGTCTACATTCGCATTTTTAACCTTTTGCAACTTACTATCCAATGTTGCACCATTATTGTGGTCTAAAAAGAAGAAATTATCTCCCCAACCGCCTTCTTTGTAAAAGTCATGAAAACCAGGATATGCACTTCCCATAGGAATTTCAAAAGCATCAATATTTTCATAATAAGCATCTTCCTTTGTTTCATCACCATCAAATACCCAAGCAAACTCACCTTGTGCAGCATTATCTAAACTAGTTCCTCCACTATAGGTTAAAAAAGCAGGCTTTGAATTCAACACACTGAAAACGTTGTTCCAAGCTTCGTCTGTTTTTAGTCTTTCTGGTCCAAATACCAGCAGTAATGGTTTATCATCTACAAAATAATAGTTGGGATGGTTAAAATAATTTGATTGTAGGTATTGCATATCTATTTTTGCGGCATTTTCTTCAGAACCTGCAAGACCTGCATCAACAATTTGGTCTAAAAATCTATCTTCATAAACAATGGCGAACTTTAGCCCAACTTTATCAATAAGATCTATTAACGCCTCTGTATTCTCACGATTGATTTTTGAATCATTCAAATCAAAACTTCCATACCAATCTATTAATACACCATCAATACCCGCATATTTCATTAATAGTAAATGATATTCTATTACGTTTTTATCACCAGAATGATATGGCCCAATTAAAGGGTAATAATGAGACGCTATTTGTCGTCTATCATCTCCATCTATAATGTCTGGATCTTGATTTGCCATAGTCCAGTGGATGCCCCAAGAGTTATTATTACTTTCCTTGGTTTCAAACCAAGGCATATAGTGCATAAAAACCATTTGATCATGAGATTTTTCAATTGATACAGGGTCAAATTTCTCTATTTCAAAAGCGATTGTTTTAAGCTCATCTTTCTCACAGCTTACAAACACATTTGTAAGGAGAAGAAATAATACCCAAATTGATATATGTCTTTTCATTTGTTGTTTTTTAAAAATTAAAATCTGTTAATTAATAAGGTCTAAATGGATAATCCATTCGTTTATTTAATTAATTATAGCCAGGGTTTTGGTTTAGGTTTGTATTTTTATCTCTTTCACTTTGTGGAATCGGGAAAATACCTCGTTCTATCGGTGTTGTTCCTTTTTCCCACCATGGTTCAAAATAATCTCCAAAACGTATGTTTGTGGTTCTTCGATGACCTTCGAATATAAATTCTCTTAACAATTCATCATTTAAAAAGTCAAGATCTAGATTAGCAGGAACTTCTATACCTGCTCTTTGTGATACTGGTTCTACAAACGTGCGCGCTAAACCTTCATTGCCTAGACGCATGTAACACTCGGCCTGCATCATTAATACTTCTGCATAACGCATAACTACCCAATCATGGTCACGCTCCCAAGTTTCACCAGCCTTTACTTCATATTTATACAATCGTACACCTTCATTTTGCTTAGCATCTGTGAAATTTTCTATCTCTTCGGTGTATACCAATGGTTCGCCACTATCCATTATAATCACTGAACCTGTATTAAGATTAATTTGTTCGCCAGCTAACATAGATGCTTTTCGTTTATCATTGTCTTCAAACTTAGAATAAACACCTGGTTGGGCAGAAATACCGTTAGCACACCATGGATAATCCCCTGTAGCAGAAACTGTAAAGCGATGCAAGTAATGAAAAGTCATAGAGTGAAGGTAGTTTCCAACAGTTCCTTCCTTATGGTCGTAAGGAATGACAAAAATATTCTCCATTGAACCTTGATTTTCTGTTATAAAATTGGCGAAGTAATCTGCTTCCAAAGTATAACCTGTAACTTTTTCACAAGCATTAATACAATCTTGCCATCTTGGAGCACCAACATAAACTTCAGCATTAAGGTAAAGTCTTGCCAATAATGTATTCGCAACGTTTTGTGTAAAACGACCATATATTTTTTCTTCAGAAAGCAAAGGGATTGATTCAGTTAATTCCTGTTCTACAAAATTGAAAACTTCTTCACGTGTAGAATTAGAAGGTAGCTCTGTATCCTCAAAATCTGTAACAATTGGTACATTTCCAAACATATCTAATAGTAAATAATAATAATATGCTCTAACCGTACGAAGCTCAGCGAATATGGTTGCTTTGGCTTCATCGGTAAGTTGGCTTTGTTCAACCTGATATATGATTCCATTAACAGATGCTACACCTTGGTAGCAGTAACGCCAAGCACTTAACACCATTTCATTTAAAGGGGTATATGTATGCCTTTGTGCTTCTTGATACCGTCCACCGTCAAACCAGTCCGTTCCACGAGTTGGAATTGTAGCTTCATCAGATACTACTTCATTCAAGAAGAAAACGTATTCACTGGTTGGATAGGAATTAGAAAGATCGTCCCTGAAACCGCGTAATGAAGAATAGGCCCCTCCTACAATAGTCTCCACTTCTTGAGGTGTTTTTCCATATTCATCAGAATCTACTTGGCTATACAGATTTTCATCTAAACCTGTACATGATAGTGCTACTAGTGAAACTAATGCAAGTATTATTATATTAAACTTCATAATAACTATTTTTTTTAATTGACAAATCATTTGAATAATTCTTTACTTAAAACTTAAATTGAAAGGTTAATTCCAAAAGAGACAGTCGTTGGTCTAGGATAGAAATTAAAAAGATCTATTCCCGGGCTTTCTAAACCGCTGGTGTTAACCTCAGGATCTATTCCTGAGTATCCTGTTATAACAAAAAGGTTTTCTCCTGTAACATAAGCCCTTGCATTTATATTACTTATTCCTATTTTTTCAAAATCAAAACTATATCCTAATGTTAGAGTTTGTAATCGAAAAAATGAAGCGTCCTCAACCCAATAGCTTGAATAGATTGGATCACTTGTAATACCACTATTAATAAAATCATCTGGAACATTCTGAGCAGGTAAACGATTAGGATCCCACAAAGACATTCCTGTGGCATTCAAGACTTTTTGACCAAACATACTTGTTGTTAAAACAGAAGCATCAAAAGACTTGTATTTAAAATTCATTCCAAACCCCATAGTAAATTTAGGTTGTACATTACCCAAATTTTTCTTTTCTTCACTTAAAATATATTTACCATCTTCGTCTTTTCCCAAGGCTTCATAGCCCCAGAAAGTACCTACAGGGAACCCTTCTTTAATAATTTGAGCAAACTGATTAGACATACCGGGTAATCCATGAAGAGAACCACTGAATATAACATCTGTTTCGTACTGTTGATTGGATAATTTTTCAATTTTCTGCTTATTAGAAGCTAAAACTAAATCTGCTGAAAATTGCATATCTTTAGTATTAATTATTGAACCGTTAAGGGTTAGTTCTATTCCTTTATTTGATAAATCGCCAACGTTTGCTAACATAGTACCTACTAAATAAGGAGGCTGAGGGACAGAATACGTATACAGTAAATCTGAAGTCATTTTGCTGTAAAGTTCTATAGTTCCATTTATTCTGTTGAAAAGTGAGAAATCAACTCCTAGATTAATTTGTTCGGTAGATTCCCATTTCAAATCAGGATTTGCGTTCTGTGTAGGTGCATAAGCTCTTTTCCAGATATCATTTACTGCATCATAGTAAGATGAGCTTCCAGCTCCCATAATAGATAAGGATTTATATTCCCCTATGCCATCTTGATTACCTGTAACACCGTAACCAATTCTGAACTTTAGATTATTTAACCAGTTTGAGGTAGATTCCATAAATTTCTCCTCAGAAATTCGCCATGCAAAAGATGCTGATGGGAATACCCCCCATTTATTATTTGCCCCAAAGCGACTTGAACCATCCCATCGAATTGTTCCTGTTAACATATATTTGTCATTAAAAGTATAATTGGCTCTTGAATAAAATGATACAAGTCTTGATTCTCCTTTGTACGAATAAACATCGCCAGCTCTATAGTCAAAGCCAGCACCAAGGTTATTATATTCAAATAAGTCTGAATCAAAACCACGACGAAATGCCCCGAATCCTTCATATACGTTTTCTAAAAAAGAGTATCCTGCCAAGATATTGAAACGATGGTTATTAATGGTATTACTATAAGATAGGTAAGTTTCAAATTGTTTGTTTTCATATTCTCCAAGAGTTTTTTGCCCAAACCCATTATCGGTTCTACCTTCAAGTACTGCAAAAGTTGGTTTATATAGATTTCCTTTGTGTGAATTTAGTTCATATGAAAGGTTAGCAACTGCTTTTAAGTTCTTTGTTATATCTAAATCAGCTTTTAAATATCCTAATAAACGATGCCTTTTATCTTTAGCGGTTCTGTTGGTTAATAATTCAATTGGATTCTCATAATTCGTACCGCCCACAGAAGTGAATTCACCAACTCCATCATAAACTGGTATAACAGGACTCAAATTGTATGAACGTTGAAAAATTCTATAATCAAGAGGTTGCCAATTATCTATACTAGAGTTTAAGCCAATTTGTAGTTTTAGCTTATCATTTAAACCATATTGATAACCTGATATGCTTCCACTTAGTCTCTCTAATTGCGTTGTTTTTATTACGCCTTCATTTTTAAGATAACTTACAGAACCGCGCATACCACTTAATTTATCGCCATTACTAAAAGCCAATGTATGTGATTGTGAAAAGCTAACTTGTTCAAGCTCTTCTGCCCAATTAGTATTAGCTCCATAGTCAACAGCTCCATCAATACTATTTTCTCTTACATATTGTCTCCATTGATTAGAAGATAACATATCTAACCTACGATTAACTTTGCCAATAGCTGTAAAACTTGAATAACTCATGCTTTTACCTTTACCCTCTCTATTAGTTGTAATGATTATAACACCATTTGCACCTCTAGAGCCGTAAATAGCAGCAGCAGAAGCATCTTTTAATACATCAATGGATAGAATTTCAGAAGGTTGAACGGTATTTATATCAACTCCTGGAATACCATCAACAACTACTAGCGGATTATTACTTGCTGTTAATGATGTTCCTCCTCTTAATTTTAGTGTAGCACCACTTGCAGGATCTCCAGAACCTTGAACTACAGTTAATCCTGCAACTTTTCCTTGTAAAACTTGCTCGGTTGATGAAATAACCCCTTGTCGTAAATCGTCTGATGAAATAGAAGAAATAGAACCAGTTAAATCTGATTTGCGCATGGTTCCATAGCCAACAGCTACTACTACTACCTCATCTAAAGCAGCTAAATCTGGTAATAAAGTAATAGCTAAGGGGATAATAGTATTTGATGATATGGCAATATTTAGTTCTTTATAACCAACATATGATATAATAATATTATTGTTTTCAGGGACTTTTAAACTAAAACCTCCATCAAAGTCTGTAACTGTTCCTGTTGTTGTCCCTTCAATAAGAATAGAAGCTCCAGGTAAAGGCACTCCTAAATCGTCTAAGACAATCCCAACAACCTCTATATCTATTTGTTGTGCATTCATAAAAAGCGTAGTCATACCCAAGCAAATGGAGAATACAATTTGCAGTTGCTTAGTTAGTATTGTGCTATATATTGTTTTCATTTATTTTCTTTTTAAATAAGTAATTAAATTGGTTATCCTAAAGGATATTAATCTGTTTTAACGAGTGGTATATCTGATTCTGAAATCATTCTACCATTATTGTCTTTTACCACAACATTAATACTCTCTAAATCGCTCATTCCATTTAAGTGAGTAACTAAGTCAACAAATCCCATGATTAAATTTGAACTGCCGTCAAATTCACCTTCTATTACTTTATCTTTAGCTGTTATGGTGTAAACTAGTTTAGTAACTCCTCTTTCATTATTAATTCGCTTAATACCTAAAAAATCTTGATAACTAATTTTTAATGGAAAAAACGATAAAACTGGTGGTTCTGGAGGAGTAACATCTGCTGCAAATATTTTTTGATCAGGTGTGGTGGCGGCCCAATTATCTTTTACAAATAAAAACGTAATGTTTTCCATGACATATCCATCTGGGGTGTTGAAATAAATTGCAGGGATTAAATCCATTTTGTAAAATCCATTCCCTAAATCCTTTAATTTTGTTTTCTCAACAATCTCAGGTATCCATGATTGATATTCTTGTAATATTTCCCAGTCGTTTAATCCACTATGCATGTGCACACTGCTAGCTCCAGCAAATTCAGGAATTAAATTAGAGTTGAACAAAATGCTAAATGGTTTATCAATTGATGGCTTGGATGGATAAGATCGGATTAACTCATTTGCAGTATAAAAGCTTGAGAAATTAGTATAAGGCACATTGGCAACTGTAGTCATTTTAGTGCCTGTCTTATCTTTTAAACGTAACCAAAATCCAGCACTATTAGCTATTTCTTCTGGTGTGACATTAAAATAATCGGTCGGTGTTAAATCGAATCTCCAAACAAAATCCCCTTCGTATATTAGTTTTGCAAATTCAGATGAATTTTCCCAATTACCTGCGTCAGGTTCTGTTGGAGACCAAATCCAGATATACACATCTTCATTATCGGCAAAACCTGTTCCCGATAAGTCAAAATACCAAGACACTTGTTCATCATAATTATAAACCGCCGGATAGTTCCATATTTCAGCAATATCTCCTACTTCTTCAGTTTGTGCATTAATATTAATACACAGTATTAATAAGACTACAGTACTATATATATATTTCATAAGTATAAATTTTAGTTAGCTAAAAACAATTTGAAAACATAACTGGTAAGAGGTACGTCATTAGATTTACGCTCTAGTGCAATCTCCAAAGTATTATTAGCACCAGGGATAGAGATAAGTCGTAATGTTCCTATTTGATTAGTTTTATTTGAATCAGAATAAAGATTAATAAATATTGGCTGTGAGTTTGTGGTTTGAAAAGCAGAACTTAGTTGCCAATAACCATTTGACGGAAACAATTCTGGTACATCGCCAGTAACGCTATAATCGATAGGAACATTGTTTTTATCAACATTTAATGTAAGTTGGAAGTCTTTATAATTAAACCAATTACTTAAATTTTCTTCACTCGGTTCAATATTATTAGATTTAGCAAACGCATCAATGTATTTTAGGGAAGACAAATTCCATTTACCATTAATTTTTTCGTAAATCGTGATGGGTTCAATATACTCTCCGTCTTCGGTTTTGTAACAGCCCGCTAATTGCAAAGTCAGTATAAATATTATCAAGTAAACACCTGTTTTTTTCATATTAATATTTCAGTTTAGTTTATATTTTTAAATAGGAAACAATCAACAGACCAAATGTAGAATGCTATTAAAAGAAAAGAAAAAAATCGAGGGTAAATCTAGATTTTTTGAATATTATATTAGTTATATTTAACTGTTATTCAAATAATTATAATTAATTATGAATTGCTAAAATCTAGATGCTGTATTAAGTATTTTTAACCGTATTTTAAGAAATGTTAACATTTCTTTTTATAATTTAATTCAAAACAGGAAGGAGTATGAAAAATAGAGTTAAGGGGTCTTGATTAAAATTCCTAATAAATTAGATAGCCTTAATAGCCATTAATTTTTCTTCAAAATTATTTTTATAAATTGACCGAGCTTTCACCTTAGTCTTATAAGTGTAAACGGTTGTTACTGAAAAATTAAGAAACGTGGCTATCTTTTCATTATCATTAATTCCCAAACGTATTAAACCAAAAATTCTTAATTCGGAATTTAGTAATTCATTTGGTTTGATTTTTATTTGGTTTTGCTCTAGAAATAGCTTATTAAATTCATTAATAAAATCAGGAAAAATCTTCAGAAAAATCTCATCGAACCTATGAAACAGGAATTGACGTTCCTTTCTCATATTAGTATTTTTTACTAATTTTAGTAAATCATCATATTTACGTTGGTTAATTTTGCGTAGAACATTTTTCTGAAAAGTATTTAACTTTTCAATGTATTCTGAATTTACATTAAAAAAGTAACCAATATATTCCTCCTTAATCTGATTCGCTTCCCTAAGCTGTGTATTTAGGATGTTTAAATTATTAATAGATAATTGTAGCTTAATTCTTGTTTTTTTTAATTTTTTCAATTGAAAATAAAATACCACTAAGAAACTAAGAATTAAAGATGCTAATGCTGCAGTTATAATTGTTAACCAAATAAGTTTAGATTTTTGAGATTCAACTAAAGCTAATCTCTCTCCTTCAATAATTGGTAAAATAGATGCTATTTCTATTTTTCGATGTCTCGCATTGTAAAAAGTGGCATCCTCCATTGCTAAAATAATATATTTGTATGCCCTTTTTTTATCTCCTCGCGCAAAAAGAATTTTGGCTAAATTTCGTAAGGCAACCGTTTCTTTGGTTGCTGACTCAATGTCAGCATTAGCAGCCAAAATTAAATATTCAATTGCCTTGTCCTCTGAACCAGTAATTGAATAAATATAGCCTAAACTTGAAGTTGCTATTGCCATAGAATGTTGTGACAAATCATAGTTGTTAATCCAATATGTAAAAGCATGTTTGGCTCCTTTCCAATCTTCACTTTTCATTCTTTTTAGGCCTTCTCTTGCCCAATATTCATCGGTATTCTCTTTTGTATAATTCAAAGCAATATCTAAATAGGAATTGCCTTTTTGTTGATATTTTTTAATAAAACTAGGATCCATCCCATAGTCTGCTAAGTCATAATATGACCTGGCGATTACTGAATAATACTGTGCCTTAATAGAATCAGGTAGTATTTTAACTTTAACTGTTTCAAGTGTGTCAATAGCTTCTTTAAATAGACCTGAGGAAAGGAGAACAAAACCTTGTTTTACTTTGGCTTTTGAATAACCAACAGTGTCATTTATAGCTAAGGCTGTGTACTTAGCCTTTTCAATGTAATAGAACGCAGAGTCGTAAATAAATGATCTATATTCATTAAATAATTTTAAACAAGTTTCATACTCCTTGGTATAATTTTTATCAGAACTATAAACTTCAAGTCTTGTTTTAAGTTTTTGAATAGTATTTAACTTTTCTTCTGTATAAAATTCCTTCATTTCAATTTTGGAATCCAATTCAACAAGCATTTGATTTAAATCTTGGGCTTGTAATTTTGCAGATAACAATAGAAAACAAGTAATTATTATAATACGCATTTTTTTAAATTTTCAGAAGTAATAGTTGTTTGTTTAAAAGTAATTTAATTAGTCCAAAATCAAAAATATTAAATATCTTTTTTGAATTTTCGTTCAAAATTGGACCTCATAGTTAAAAAGCATAATGGAAAAACAGCTACTACATATATTGCTGATAAAGGATTAAAAAAGATCAAAAAAATTATTTAAAATCGCTAAAAACCTGTTTAAATTTTATAAATTTCCACCCAAATTTTGGAAAAACTCTAATAATTGGTTCGAGAATAAGTCTATAAAGAGTAGAGCCTGACCCTAAAAATTTCAATAATTCGAGTGCCATTATAATCAACTAAACATAAGAACAATTATAGTACATTTTATAATATTAACTTTTCCAGTGGAAGACATAATATTTTATATGTGACAAATAAATGCAACGACAAAATTATTTATTGGTAAAAAAACTCTACATTTCCAGTATCAACATCGTAAAAGGGTCTTCTTCCATATTCATCAAAACTCAAATTATGTATTGGTAAGTATCGATCTAAAATAAGTGATTTAAGGTCTTCTATATCTTTTTTTGTTGCAGATTTTTTATCTTCTGGAGTTAATAAACTTGTAGCAGCATTACCTAGTACTGTTCCAACTGTCGAATTTCCAACACCACCCCAACTCATTTTATCTGTTTTAGTTTCATTGGTTACAACTCCTGTTTCTGATTGTAATTTTAATTCTTTTTTATTTTGTTTTAGATACCAATACCTGGATTTACAAGACTTAGAACAAAACTTTTGTACTCCACGTCTTTTTGGAATGTAATCATCATTACAATGCAAGCAAATTTCTGTTTTTTTCATTTTATAAGTCAATTATACGTGTAATTTACGCATAATATCTAATTTAATTAATTAAATCTATATTAAATATCTTTTTTAATAACAGTTTTTCAGCATCTTCATAAGTAACTAGCGGTTGCTTTTTTACTTTTTCGGGTATATTATTATCTATAGTTGCATTTTGTGTAATATGTGTTTCTGTATTTGGAGTTTGGCTTTCCTTTTTCTTGACTAGTTCTTTTATATGTGAATTAATAATAGATTCTAAATTAAACGTAGCTTTATTAAAATCTGTTCTGTTTTTATAAAACTGTTTTACAAAAACATTTAAATGTTTTTCATAATAACTTAACTGAATTTGAAATAAGCCTTTTATAGTTTGGTCTAAATGCTGAACTTGATTCAAGTTTGAATACATCCATTGAGATATGTACTTTAAACATTCAATTTGATCGAGATACTTTTCTAAAATAAAATTAAATTCTAAAGTACTTGTGGTTTTTTCCCTTTCTAGTAATTGAAAAAGGTTACTTTCTAACTTTGTAGCTTTTAACGTAATTCTGGTGTTATTTCTTCCGTGTTCATATAAGATTGGTCCATCATAAGTATCTATCACCAAAATCTTATTTAAGAACTTCTTTAATTCGAAATTTTGAGTTTTATCAATAATATCTTTTGGGATGTTTGTATCTGGTATAAAAAAGATGAGTTCTTCCCACAAATTAGGAAGTAGACTATTAAAAAAGGTTTCTAATTCTGTTTGTTTCATTTCTTTTTTAATCCTACTGAATAATCACTCGGTAAATAGGCATCAATATTTCTTAAATAACTCTCTAAAGCCTTCATGGTAGAATGCCCTGTAATTTCCATCAATGCACTTTTAGCTTCAAAAGGGGAGGCTGTTTCTAACATCGACCTATATAGTTTCGTAATAAACGTATGCCTAAAACTATACATTGTGTAATTGGTATCCAACTCAAAAGGATCTTTAACTACCTTTTTAAACCGTTTGGTAAAGTGATCCCGTTTGCTATCCTCACTGGCCTCCCATGTACCACCAAGTTTATCTGGTGTGAATAAAAACAAATCCTTATCTAATTGAGATAAGTCTGGAAGATCATCAAGTAATATACTTGGGATTCTTTTTGTCTTTAATGGTTTATTTTTTGCCTTAAAAACAAGGGTTTGCTCTCTTAAATTAACATCTCCTACAGTAAGTCTGCATACTTCCTTTGGACGTAAAAAATTATAGGATATAAACTTAATAAATAGTAATAGTAATGGGTCTGTTTCCGCTAGGTAATTAAATATTTCCTCTTGCTGATCGTTTGTATAGGTTTTATTTCTAAGTGGTATAGATTTAAGTACTGGAATGTTTTTTATAAAGTTTTGGTTTATAATATCATTATCTTCCAATACCTGCATTACGCTGCTTAAATCGGTGCGGTAATTATTTCTATTACGTGCAGAGGTTTTAATTAAAATATCGTTTAAAAAGGCTGTTAATACCTTTTTATCTAAGCTTTTTATAGTTTTTATGTCCGGATGTAAAACAGCCAGCCATTTTAATAAATTTTTGATTTTATTTTCGTAGTCCTTTATCGTACGTTCACTAACCATCTGTTCCTTTAATTTTAAACCAAAATCGAAGGCTTCGCGGATATCCATTGATGGTATTTCTTTTTCCTCTTGTACTATTTTGGTGTCCTCTTTTTTTACGGTTTCTATTTCTACCAGTTCTTTCTTATGGTTTAATTGTAGATATAAGTCTGTATTGTCAACAAAAGGGTTATAACCTTGTTTTAAGAGCTTTAATAATACTTTTCTATAAGTAACCAAAACAGATAGGCGTTCTTCTTTTGTTTTATACTTATTTACATTTCCATAAAATGGGGTGACTCGTTTTAACTTTCCAGTTTCTAGGTCTCGGTAAGAAAAATAGATATACCAGCGCTTTTTTAAATCGCCGTTGGCTGAATAGATTTTGGGGCTTGAAAAGTTCTTCTTTACTGACAAATCGTATGCACTTTCGTATGCATTTTCATTTCCAAAGATAAGTAATTCCTTTAAAATAGACATAAAAAAACGGTTTAGGAAAACTAAACCGTTGTTTTTGAGTGTTTTATATTTTGTAGCGGGAACTGGACTCGAACCAGTGACCTTCGGGTTATGAGCCCGACGAGCTACCTACTGCTCTATCCCGCGATATTAAATCCTAAACAATATTATTAGCTTTTAACTTTCGGTTCATAATACCGACCGTATTGTTTTGGACTGCAAATATACAACCCTTTTTAATTTTAACAAGAATTTTTATAAAAATTTAAAACAAAAAAAAACAGCATATAAATATGCTGCTTTTAATATCTAACTTTATAAACTCTAATTTAATTAAAATTATTCTTTTTCAATATCCATTGTAGCTGTGGCACTTTGAATTTGCAACTGCATTAATGTTGGTGGGTTTTTACCAGAAATACTAACGTAATCGTGGTTTAATTTATTATCGCTTACCATGATGGTATTTAATTTTGTTAAATTCATGAAAGCCATTGGTAAGTCGCCTGTAAAAGCATTACTCGATAAAATTAACTCTTCTAAATTTTTTAATTGAGCAATCTCTACTGGTATTTCTCCTTCAAGTTTATTGTCCATAAAGCTTAACTTTTGAAGTTGTGATAATGACGCTATTTCTGTTGGAATTTTACCTGTTAAAAAATTACTTCCTAATAAAAGCTCTTTTAAATTGGTTAATGTCATTAACACTGCTGGAATTTCTCCTGAAAATTTATTGCTGTATAATTTTAAATATTCTAGTTTATTTAAATCTCCTAATTCTGAAGGAATTTCTCCTTCTAGTTGATTCATAAATAATTCTAAAGACTTCAACTCTTTTAAATTTTTTATTGATGAAGGTAAATTTCCACTTAACTTATTAAAACCCATATTGATAGATTTTAAATTAACTAAATTACCGATTTCTACAGGTATATTTCCTTCTAGATTATTAAACTGAAGACTTAACTCTATAATTTGATTATTTTCAATTTTTACACCATACCAATTTTCTACTGGTGTATTTAAGTCCCATGTAGAATTCCAATCTTTACCATTAGTTGAATTGTATAATGCTATTAAAGCTTCTTTTTCTTTAGGTGATATGCTTGCAAATGAAAAAGCTGATACAAAAAATAGAATAGTTATATATTTAAAAAGTTTCATGTTTGAATAAATTTGGGATTAATTCTTTAACGAAAGTAAGCTAAAACACGATTAAAAACTATTTTATTCGATGTAATACATCTTTTTTTAACATTTAACAATCGACGAACGACACAGATTTAGTTTGAAGTTTTAAAAAAAATTCAAAAAATGAGTGTTTTACATTAAAAATGTTCTCTTTTTTATCGATTAAAAGCTAATATTTAAAAGTTCTCCACTAAGTTGTAGCAACTGCAATTCTGATAATTTTGCTTGATATTTTGCCTGATTTCTACTTAGTTCTGCATTTAGAAGATTAAGTTGTGCTTGTCTAAATTCTATAGAATTTACTTGTCCTATTTTGAATTTCTCTTGAGTTCTGTCAAAGTTGTTTTGAGACGTAATAATATTATCTTCTTGTATTTTGTATATGTTTAATTTATTTTGATAGTCATCCCAAGCATTATTAAAGTCTCTTTCTAAATTAATTAACACTAATTCCTTTTGTAATTGTTGATTTTCTAAGTTTATTTTTGCGTTTTTAACTCTAGTAATAGTGCTACCGCCATCAAATAAATTCCAAGATAAATTTAAACCACCAGAAATACCTGTATTGGTTGATACCGCTAAAAATGATGCAGCATTGTTATTATTTTTATTCCAACCATAACTTCCAGTTAAGCCTAAAGTTGGCAAGTAAGCAGATTTTCCAGATTTTATATCATAACTGCTAATAGATATGTTTTTATCTATTTGTAGTAATGAAATATTTCTGTTTTTTGCGCTTTCAAAAAGAGTTTCTTTGTTATATAACACGTCAAAATTAATCGTGGTATCTACATCAAAATCATTAGTAATTACATTTCCAAAAACAACGTTTAAATCTCGTTTAAAATTTATGAGCTGTTGTTTGGCATTAATTAAATTAATACTATCGTTATTAATATCTACTTCGGCATTAAGCACATTTAATTTGGTGCTTTGCCCATAATCAAATTGGTATTTAGCACGTAATAATCTATCTTTTGAAATGGCTAGTGTTTGTTTTATTGCTGAATTGTTTTCTATTAATTGTGCTACAGAATAATATACCGTGAATAATTGAAAAATGGTATTTTCAATAGTTTCTCTTGCTTGCAATTCTGTTAATTGATATCGTTCTTTAAGTTGTTTATAATTGTAGCTTCTTCCTAAACCATCAAACAACACATAATTTAAATTTACAGAAGCATTAAAACGAGAACTTTTAGCTCCGTTTAAAACGGTAAGATTTCCATTTGAAAATTGAGCTTCTGTATTGTCAATATTATGGGTAGCTCCAGCATTACCAGTAATGGTAGGTAAATATCGAGAGTTTAAAATATCAGCATTATTCTTAGCTACTTCTAATTGATTATTAACTAGTTTTATTCCGTAGTTATTTTCTAAAGCTAATGAAACAGCTTTATTGGGTGTTATAACTTGTTCCTGAGCAATTAATTTAGAAACAACTAACAACATTAAAAGAATTATTCTATACTTCATGTTCTTCAATTTGTTCTTTAATGGCACGTTCTACTTCTTCTTTAGTTACTTCTTGGCCGGTAACTAACCATTTTACATTTTTCTTTAAACTATTACTGAATGATAAAAACACAGGCAACAACAATAATGTTAGAATGGTTGCATAAAAAATTCCAAAGGAGATTGAAATAGCCATAGGTTTTAAAAATTGTGCTTGTCTACTTTTCTCTAACAATAAAGGGGCTAAACCAGCTATAGTTGTTAAAGATGTTAAAAATATAGCTCTAAAACGTGACTTGCCAGCATCTAGCAGTGCCTCATCAAATTTCATCCCACCTTTTAAATTAGAATTAAACTTACCAATTAAAACAAGACCATCATTTACCATAATACCAATTAATGCAATGATACCAAGTAATGATAAAATGTTTATTGGAAAATCTAGTAACCAATGACCCCAAGCTACTGCTGTTAGACTAAATGGCACTAATAACAATAATAATATGGGTTGACTATAACTTCTAAAAGTAAATGCAATGGTTATATAAATGAGCAATAGTATGACGCCACCAGCACTTTTTAAAGATCTTGACAGTTTTGTGGCTTCTCTATTTTGCCCTTCAAAAGAAGCAGAAATTGTGGGATATTTTGATTGAATTTTAGGAATAATATTGGCTTTAATATCATCTAAAATATCAGTGGCGCTTGAACTTGGGTTTTTTAAATCTGATGTGACTTGAATTTCTCTTTGCCCATCTAAATGATTAATGGCCACATCGCCTCTTTCAATGGTATAAACGGCAATGTCTTTTAAATTTACTCGTTGCCCATTGGGTGTAACAATGCGCATATCGTCTAAATCGTTAATAGATTCCCTGTTACTTCTATCATACCTAACCCAAACTCTAATTTCATCTTGACCTCTTTGAAAACGTTGAGCTTGTACTCCAAAAAAACCAGCTCTAACTTGATTCATCACGGTTCTTAAATCTAATCCAAGTAAGTATGCATTTTCTTTAAGTTGTATTCTAATTTCTTTAATGCCAGCAGGATCATTATCTGCAACATCTTTTAATAATGGATTACTTTCTAATGCTGACTTCAACTCTACTTTTGCCGCTTTTAATTCAGTAATATTGTTACTTAGTAAAGATACTGAAACCGGATTTCCGCCAAAATTACCTCCAGAACCAAAAATTAATCTTTCTGCTCCAATAACAGGTCCAACTAATTCTCTTAATCTGTTAGCTACTAAGGATGTGTTTATAGCATCCGGACGCTCTTCTCCTGGCAACAAATTAATTTGTAATCTGGCACTTGAACTACTATTTAAACTTAAAATAGTATTTTCAAAAAGTGTCTTTCCCGTTCCTTTTAAATATTTATCAGTAAATTCTTTATCAACAATAAAAGACTTTTCTTCAATCATTGAAATGATAGAATCGGTAATTTTTACATTGGTTCCGTTTGGCATATTTAACTCTATTGAAACCGTATCACTTGCTATAGCTGGAAATAGTGTAACTCCTATTATTCCACCACCAATAGCGCCAAAAGTTAAAATTAAGAGTGAAACAAAAATGGCCAATGATAGCATTTTAAATTTTAAAATATTATCCAATAGTGGACTATAAACCTTATCTCTTAAAAAGCTCATAAACTTATCTCCAAGCTTGTTAACTTCTCTCATTTTAGCGAAAAACTGCTTAACTTTTGAAGGATGCTTTTCAGTTGGAATTTGATGTAATGCTTTTGAATGCGCTAAATGCGCTGGCAAAATAAGTAACGCTTCAATTAATGAAACCGCTAAAGTTAACATGACTATAATAGATACTTCTCCAAAAAACTCACCTATTCTGCTTTCTAAAAATAAAAACAAAGAAAACGCTAACAAAGTGGTAATAATAGCAGAAACAACTGGAGGAATTACTTCCATAGTACCATCAATAGCAGCTTGTATTGGTGTTTTACCTTTTTCATAATGCTGATAAATATTTTCGCCAATAACAATTCCATCATCAACTAAAATACCTATGACTATAATCATCCCAAAAAGAGATAATACATTAATGGTAACATCAAACTGTCCAGCAAAAATGAACATTCCTAAAAAAGAAATTGGTAATCCAAAAGCCACCCAAAAAGCAACTCTTGTGTTTAAAAACAGTGATAAGAAAACTAAAACCAATATCATCCCAATAAGGGCATTTTCACTTAATAATTGGGTACGCTGATTTAATGTTACAGAAAGGTCTCTAACAACATCTAAATGCACATTATTAAATTTTTGATTATAATCTTCTATGTATTGTTTTACTTTATCAGCAGAGGAAATAAGATCTTCATTATTTGTACTGGTAATGGAAATATTTACAGAAAGTTGTTGATTAAAATAGGTAGCATTTGGTGTTTCAGAAAAACGGTCTCTAATAATGGCTACATCTTTAAGCCTGACTGTTTTTCCATCATTTGAAGCCTTAATAACTATATTTGAAAGTTCATCGCCATAATAATTTCTGTTATTAGCCCTAATTAAATACTCTTCGGCATCGGTTTTAATATTTCCACCTGTAACCAAAATATTTGATGTGCTCACCGCTTGGGAAACATCATTAAACGTTAAATTATAGGCTAATAAATCAACTTCATTGACTGCTATTTCTATTTCTTCTTCTGGATAACCAGAAACTTCTACTTGAGAAATGCCATCAATGGTACGCAAGTCGTTTTCAATTTGTCTTGCTATTTGCTTTAAAGTAGCAAGTGGAATGTCTTTTCCGCTCACGGCAAATGAAATGGTTTCACGAACTTCTTCTCGCTTTGCAACTATTAAAGGTTCCATTCCTGTTGGAAACGAAGGCACTCTATCAACCGCATTTTTGACTTCAAGAAGCATAAAATCAATGTTTTCACCTTTTTGAATTTCAACAGTGATGGTACCACTATTTTCTCTTGATACAGACGTAACTCTGTCTACACCTTTTAAACCTTTAAGATTATCTTCTATTTGAAGCACAATACCTTCTTCAATTTCTTGAGGCGATGCTCCTGGATACGTGATATTTACATTAATTATTTTTGAATCGGTTAAAGGAAAAAAAGATGATTTTAATGAAAACAATCCTATGAGACCAAATGAGAAAAAAGCAATAATAAAAATATTTACTGCGACGTGGTATTTAATAAAGTAAGCTATTAATTTTCTCATTGATTATTGGTTTGCTTGAACATCAAAAGGTTTTACCAACATACCTGCATAAGCACCAGGAACAGGTTTTTTTAGAATAATCATAGTATCTGGAACGCCTTTTAAAACAACTTTAGTTTCAGAAAAATAAACAGGCGTTACTGGTATAGCATTTAATAAACCTTTAGATATTGCAAATATTTGATTATCATCTAACAAAAGATTTCTATCGATTTCAATGGCATTTTCAACAACTTCTCCATTAATATTTGCTTCTAAGTATATACCTTCTTTTAAATCGGCATCTTTAACATCAATATAGGCTGTAATAGTTTGCGTAGCTTGGTCAATGCTACCATTTACTCTTGAAATTTTTCCTTGATATGTTTTTGTTTTATCTAAACTGCTTAACTCAACTTGCTCTCCAACTTTTAATAAATTAGCAAATGATTTACTTATTGCAACTTCCATTTCATATTCTGAAGGATCAATAAATTCACCCAATTTTTGGCCGTTTCTTATTAAAGTTCCTTCAGTAACTAAGGCTTCTGTTAAAATTCCTGTAAAAGGCGCTGTAATAACATATTTAGATAGGCGTTGTTCTAAATTTTTTAGAGCATAATAACTAGAAACGATACCACGACCGGTTATAAAATAGTTTTCTTTTTCAGAAGACATTTCGGGTAATTTAGGTGCCGATTTACTTAAATCGAACCCATTAAGATAATTTTGCCATTTTTGATATACTTCAGGAAAATCTAATCTTAAATCTGGCATAATAGCCGCTATAGTATTGTATAAATTACTTTTTGAAGATTGGACGCTTGCATAATATTCTGAAGCATCCATACGAATTAAGGGTTGACCTGCATTAAATTTTTGCCCAGGTTTAAATACAACATTTCCCGCTTTAAAAATACCTTGAACTTCAGAATAAATTTCAACACGACGCTTGGCTACCAAACTTCCATTTGCAGGAATTTTTATTTGAACCTGACCGTTTTTAACGGTATCAATAAACACTGTTTTAATAACTTTATCTAAAACAGGTTTTGGTTTATTTTTACTTGCTATAATAGATTTCGCAATAAAAACAGATGCTATTATAAGTAAAATTCCAACAACGGAAAGTATAATTTTTCGCATAATAATATGGTTAGAATAAGTAAGACTACAAATCTATTGCTAAGTTTAATTTATTATGTTAATAAAAACTTAAAACTATTGGTCAACAGCTTCAATTTCTATTTGAATATCTTCCCATTTTTTCATTAAATCCTGAAGTGCTGTTTTCTTTTTTTGGTAATTATCAAAAAAATGAGGTTTTGAAGTCACTTCTTCATAGTTGATTTCAAGAGAAAAATCAATCTCTTTAATATCTTTTTCAAGTTGACTTATTTGAGCTTCAACATTACTTAACTTATTATTTAAAGACTTTAATTTCTTTTGGTCTTCATACGATTGTTGTTTTTTTTCTTTAGGTGTTTCAGTTAGTACATTACGTCTTTCAACCTCTCTTAAATTAACCACATTACGTTGTTCAAGGTAAAAATCAATATCGCCTAAATATTCTTTTATTTTATGATCTTTGAATTCATAGACTTTATTGGTTAATCCCTGAAGAAAATCTCTATCGTGCGACACCAAAATTAAAGTCCCTTCAAACTTAATTAAGGCTTCTTTTAAAACCTTTTTAGATTTGATATCTAAATGGTTTGTGGGCTCATCCATAATAAGCACATTAAATGGCTGAAGCATTAATTTTGCTAAGGCTAAACGGTTACGTTCGCCACCAGAAAGTACTCTTACATATTTATCAGCTTCATCACCTCTAAATAAGAAAGATCCCAAAATATCTCTTACTTTACTTCTGTTGGTTTCATTAGCTGCATCAATCATGGTATCTAAAACGGTTTTATTTCCGTCTAAATATTCAGCTTGATTTTGAGCAAAATAACCAATTTGCACATTATGACCCAATTTTAAATGCCCGTCAAATTTGATGTCACCAACCATAATCTTAGCTAGTGTTGATTTACCTTGACCGTTTTGACCAACAAAGGCTGTTTTGCTATCACGTTCAATAACAATATCAATATGTTTTAAAACCTGATTATCGCCATAATTTTTTGAAATGTTGTGCGCTTCAACTACGACTCTTCCCGGTGTTATGGACACAGGAAATTTAAGAGTCATGACGCTATTATCATCTTCATCAACTTCAATTCTATCAATGCGATCCAGCTTTTTTATAAGTGATTGTGCCATAGTTGCCTTTGATGCTTTGGCACGAAACTTTTCAATTAGCTTTTCTGTTTGTTCTATTTGTTTTTGCTGATTTTTTTGTGAAGCCAATTGCTGTTCTCTTAATTCTTCTCTAAGAACTAAATATTTTGAATATGGCTTTGGATAATCATAAATTCTACCTAATGAAATTTCTATAGTTCTATTAGTAACATTATCTAGAAACATTTTATCATGAGATACAATAACAACCGCGCCTGAATAGTTTTTTAAAAACCCTTCTAACCAAATAATAGACTCAATATCTAAATGGTTAGTTGGCTCATCTAATAGCAAAATATCATTGCTTTGCAACAATAGTTTTGCTAATTCAATACGCATACGCCAACCACCAGAAAATGTATCAGTAAGTTTATCAAAATCAATACGTTGAAATCCTAGCCCTTGCAGGATTTTTTCAGTTTCACCTTGATAATTATAACCTCCTAAAATTTCATATTGATGATGGTATTCATTTACATCAACCATTAATTGATGATAGGATTCACTTTCATAGTCTGTACGGTTAGCCAATTGATGATTAATTTCATCAACCTTAGCTTCCAATTGTTTTATTTCTGTAAAAGCTTCATAAGCTTCTTCAAGTACAGTTCTACCTAACTCAAAATCAATATCTTGTTTTAAAAATCCAATTTTAAGTTCTTTGTCAGTAGCAATTTGACCAGAATCTGGCTCCATTTCTCTTGATAAAATTTTAAGCATGGTTGATTTACCAGCACCATTTTTACCAATTAGTCCTACTCTATCTCCGTTATCTAACTTAAAAGTGATATCTTCAAAAAGATAATCTCCTTGGAATGAAATTGATAAATTGTGAATGTTCATCATAGAAATGTAACTTATATTACAAAAGCTTATTATTTAAAACTTACATTTGCCCCGTAATTGCGGATGCAAAAATACATTAAATAATATGTTTAAAAAAGGAACTGCCATATATAGCATTCTAACAGGAAATTGCCCTAAGTGCCAAGAAGAATCTATGTACACTTTTAAAAACCCTTACAATCTAGGAAACACCTTAAAAATTAACGAACGATGTTCAAAATGTAACACAAAATATCGTCTTGAACCTTCCTTTTTTTATGGTGCTATGTATGTGAGTTATGCTGTTGGGATTGCCTTTGCTGTAGCGGCTTATGTCATTTCAAATCTTATTTTTCAAGCCAATTTACAAATAACTTTTATATCGATTGTGGTTACATTGGTGGTGTTTATGCCAATTATTATGCGCCTTTCAAGAAACATTTGGATAAACTTTTTTATTCATTACGACAAAGAAACTTTTAAAAAGTAATTATTGATATCGTTTTATATCAATTTCATCCTCTAAAGGTTTTCCAAACTCAATAAATTCAAAAAGTTGTTTTGCAACGTAAGGACCAATCATAACGCCTCGCGTTCCAAGTCCGTTTAATACATACATGTTTTTATAAACTGGATGCTGACCTACTAACGGACGTCTATCTCGAACAGTTGGCCTTATGCCTGCTACATGATTTACTACTTCAAAAGGGCAATTTAAAAATGTTTTAAGTTTACTTAAAAGTTCATCTTTGGCTTTAAGAGTTACTTCATTACTTGTATCATCCCAATTATATGTGGCGCCAACTATATAATGATTATCTTCTAAAGGAATTAAAAATACTGAGCCTTTTAAGATGAAATCAATTTTTAAATTTGGAGCATGAATGGTTAACAATTCTCCTTTTGTTGCCAGCAAAGGTAGTTGCTTAAAAAAGATGTTTTTATTAACGCCATAACCTTCTGTAAAAACGATATGTTTAGCTTGAATATTATTATTATAAATCAACTTATTATTAGTAACTTCTAATTGCTCATAATTAAATACCGTTTCAAAAAATCTATTCGCTTTTTTTAGATGCATTTTATAAGCATCTATCAAGGTTTTAACATCAATTCTGCCCGTTTGCATAACTTCTCCATAGCCAAAAGGAGCATCAATAAATGGATTGGTGTTTTTAATTAATTTTATGGAAAGATATTCTGAAAGCAACGGATTATCAGAAGCCGTAAACCAATCATTTTGTTCTTCAAGTGATGAAAATTTACGTAGTACCGGAATTTTATAATCGAGCTTTATATTAAATTCTTGCTCTAAATGATTATACATTTGCAAAGCTATTTGTAATTGCTCTTTACTTTTCCAAACTGGTGTAAAACGTTTTAAAATTACTGGATTATATAAGCCTCCAGCTACTGTTGAGGATTGTTGTGACTTATCATCAAAAACAACATATGTTTTATGGTGAGATCTGAGTTGTTCACAAAAGCTTATTCCGGCTAAACCGCTACCTATAACTATAAAATCTACTTGCATTCTAAATGCAAAGATACGTAGATAATCACTTTTGCAGAAATAAAAAACAGCTCAATTATGTAATTGAGCTGTTTTGAAATATTTAATATTTATTGAAATTAATATGTCCACATATCAAGTTCAAAGTCTCTAATTTTGTCTTTGATTCGTTCAGATTCTAACAACTGCATTAATGCATTTTGTGATACATATTCTGTAATTGCTCTATCCCCTTGAACATTTTCTTCTTTATAAATGTATCCTTGAAAACGTCTAGCATTTAAAATATGATCAAACGAAAATGGCATAGTACTATTTTCATTATTGAATGCTTTAGCTTCATGAAGAACGTTTCTAGCATCTGGAAAAAACACCCAGAATAAAGGCACTAAATCTGGTGTATCTTGATCAATTGTCTGTACATCAGGCGCTACAGGAGCAATACCTAATAATCTGTATTTCATTTCAGCTTGACGTTTATCAAAATACCAAAGACCTTTTATACGATACTCTTTAATATCAGCAGCAGTAATATCTCTTCTGTTAATATATTCTGGCGATAATTCTTCACCAGCATTAAGTTGTTCAATACCCATTTCTGTAGTATCAATTTTAACTAAAGCTGACTGAATATCTTTTAAAGTACGTTTTGCTGTAAAATAAGAATCATCATAAATGCTTTCTATGTTACCATTTTTAATATTCTTAATAAGCACATCATACAATGATCTACGATTACTCCCTATATTATTCGTATCAATTGGATAGTAAAGCGGAAAATTAGCACGCTCATCAAGAACAACTTTTTCCCATGTCATTTTTGCAAAAAGGATATCTCTATCGTCAACATAACCATATTCTAAAGGCTTGTCATTATCGATAGCTATTTGTGCATCTGTTCTAACACCAATTTTATCTGGGCTTTTTGCGTTAAGAATATTTGCTTGTGCAAATACACCTGATACTGCAAAAACAGTTGTAACGGTTAATAAAAAACTTTTCAATTTCATGTGTATGATTTTTTTGTTATTCAATTGTCACATGTTACATCCATATCTTGTTTAGCAATTAATTTACTAAATACAAATTATGTATGTTTCATCTGTTTTACATTTAATTTATTAGAATTTTTATATAATTCTAGTTTGTAAGCTCAATAAATACTGGTGATACTTTTTTAAGTATAACACTAACACCATCAGCTTTTGCTTCAATATCAAAAATTTGGATTCCAGAACCACGTTTTGCTTTACTTAAAGCTTGTTTAGCTCTAGTATCTAACTTGTTACCACTAACTTCAATAGTAGGTTGTCCAGGCACTTTAAATTTAAACCCTGTAACACGCAATGGTAATTCAAAATCGAAATCATCAAATTTAGCTCCAATGGTTGAAATTTCAAGACTATTACGTTGCATGTCTAAAGCTCCATCTTCACCTCTAACTGTACCAGTTGGCTTAGGCAAATCTTTGATTCTGAAAACAGCTTTATCACTTACAGGTTGACCATCAGGCAATTTACCTGTTACGTTAATAGTAACTTCTCTTCCTTTAATAAGTGTAGCATCCATAATATATTTACTGCCATTTGCTCTTGTTAATCCTTGACCACTTGCAGTTACATTATTATCAGAAACTCCTGCAAATGAAATAGTCATTGGGTTTTTAACACCACGATAAACCACATTCATTTTATCCGCTGAAATAGTTGCTGCATTAGGTTTTGGAACTGTAGCAAAAGATTGACTTACTGGAACAGGCTTTTCTTCACCATTCTCTATAAAAATCAATTGTCCACCAATTTTATGTTCACCAGCTGCACCAGCATTAACTAATAATTTCACTTTACCATCTTCAATAGCATATTCTTTTTCTGAAAGTTTTCTTCCGTCTAAAGTTAATTCTACTCTGTTTGGTTTCGTTGAATTATCTTTTCTGCCTAATACAATTTGTCCATCAAATTGCTCACCATTAAAGTAAGCCGATTTTGTTGTTTCTAATAACGTTGTATAGTTGGTCATAGATACTTCACTAGTCAATGTTCCTTTTAACATGGTTGACATGACTTCAGATTCAGTTGTTTTAATATCTGCTTGAAGTTGAGTCATTTTTGTTAAAGAAGCTACTAATGGGAAACCTTTAAAATTATGCTCCAACCATTCAACTTTTCCAGCACCACGCTTGAAGGCATCGGTGTTGAATTTCTTTTTAACATCATCAATAACAGCTTCCATGCCATCCTGATTTGATAACACTTCAACCACACCATCTCTAAAAGTTGCTATTTGACTTAAAAATTCTTTACCATCTGGTTTGATGATGTCCCCTTTAAAAAAATTTTCATCAAGATAATCTCCCTTATCCATGATTTCATAATCTGTAGGATTATCAATCTTAGCTGTCATTTTTGTTTTCAACTCCTCTAAATACGCATTGAAATTACTAGCTAATTCTTTTATTTGAGAAGCTTGTGCTTTTAAAGGTAGATATTTAGCTGGTTGCTCATCTGCCTTTTGTTCTAATCCTGCCATAAAAGCGGCATTACGTTCTGCAGCTGCTTCATTGGACTCGGTTAGTTTTTCATTCATTAATCCAAATGCTGAAAGCACTTCTTTTGACATATTTAACGCTAGCATAGCTATAAATATCAAATACATCAAGTTAATCATTTTCTGTCTGGGTGATAAATTTCCTCCTGCCATGTCTAATTAGGTTTTTGGTTAATTATTAAAATTTGGGTAAAAACCATAATTAGTTTTTGTTCATTGCAGAAAGCATTCCACCATATACACCATTTAATGATGATAAGTTTGACGCTAATGATTTCATTTGTTCTTTTAATTTAGCGGCATTTTCAATTGATTCTTCATTTATTGAAGCTTGACGATTAATGCTTTCTAATTGAACTTTATATAAGCTGTTTAAAGACTCCATTTGGGCAGCAGCTAATGATAATTCTTCACCATATTTTCTGGTTGCTTCAATAGAATTTACAGCTGGTGCCATATTTTTTGCTGCGCCTTCAAAGTTTTTAATACTGTCTCCTAAACTTGCCATTAATTCGCCATCAATTTTAGCGTCTTTTAATAACTCATCTAATTTTTTTGAAAGTAGACCTTGGGCGTCTTTTGATTCTTTTTTATTGTTTGTAGATTCTCCTCCTGCTAATTCAGGATACACTAGAGACCAATCTAATTCGCTATCAACAGGTTCAAATGCTGATATTGCAAAGATAATTGCTTCTGTAACTAGACCAATGGTTAACATGACGTTACCTGTTAAAGGTCCTATTTCAAAGTGAATGATTTTAAATAGTGCTCCAACTATTACAATTGATGCTCCTAATCCGTAAGCTAAATTCATAAATTTCTTACTTGCTCTTGACTGTGCCATAATTTTCGGTTTTTAATTTAAGTTAAATACTTAAGTAGGTTAATTAATAGTATTAAATTGTTGTTTAAAATTGTTGTTTATTAATTTTTACCGTTTTTAGTTACTTGAGTCCCCATGTAATCTTGAACAGTTCTAAATCCTATATAACATCTTGCAGAATCTGCGTATTCATAATCTCTTGAACTAACTTGTAAAAAATATGCTACATCTTTCCAAGATCCTCCACGAACCACTTTACGTTGGTTTTCATTATCATTTACACTTGGATTGATTGTTGAAACGAAATCATAAGATGAAGGGTCATAAGCTGCATTTACCCATTCAGATACGTTTCCAGCCATATTATATAAGTTATAATCATTTGGTTCATAAGATTTTGCCTCAACAGTATATAATGCTTCATCTGCTGCATAATCACCTCGTACCGGTTTAAAGTTTGCCATAAAACATCCTCTGTCACTCTTGGTGTAGAAATCTCCCCAAGGATAAGTGGCTGCTTGCAAACCACCTCTGGCGGCATATTCCCACTCAGCTTCTGAAGGTAATCTGAAAGAGTTTACAAAGGCTGCACCTTTTCTTGATTTTTGATACGAATTTTTATATAAGGTTCTCCATTGACAAAATGCTTTGGCTTGTTGCCAAGTAACTCCAACTACAGGATAATCACTGTAAGCATCATGCCAGAAATAATCATTATGCATTGGTTCGTTATAAGAATATGCAAAATCTCTAATCCAAGTTGTGGTATCTGGATACACTTGAATTTCTTCTTTTATTAAAACGTCTTTGCGTTTTAAATTTCTGTTTTTTGCTGCTTTTTGAATATCCATATAGGTGTATTGAAACTTAAATCTCTTAACATCCCATGTACGTTGACCATTGTATGACTCTTCAATTGGAAGATACATAGTATCCATAACTTCGGTATACCATTCATCAGGATAATCAGCAGTATCATAAATTAAATCAATGTCTTTATTTAATTTTCTTCCTTCATAACCTGTTGGTCCTAATCCTGTATAGTTTTCAAACATATACTTTTCATAAACAGACATGTTTGCTGTGTCTGCATCTTTAAATGCATATTCACCAATACCTCCGTCTTCAGGAACTTTTCCAACTTCATCTGCTAAAATAGCTAGCTTGGTTCTAACAATAGAGTCTCTTACCCAATTCACAAATTGACGATACTCACTGTTAGTGATTTCGGTTTCGTCCATATAAAAGGCTCTTACAGTAACTGTTTTAGCTGGTGCATCATGTACACCTGCTAAATCATCATCTGCTTTACCCATTATAAAAGCGCCTCCAGGAACTAATTGCATTCCGTAAGGTTTTTCTGGGTGCCATTTTTTTCCTTGAACACCTACTAATTCGCCCTTGTCATTAGAGCCACAACTAACAAGTAGTATTAATAATACAGTTAATAAAACAAACTTCTTCATATCCATAGAAAACTCGAGGTTAATTACTTTATCTTCATTTGAGAGCGTAAACATATTTATATATTTTTTAAAAAACAACTATTTTTGAAAAAAAATTACATTTCATCGTAAAAAAAATACTCTTCGCCGATGAAATTCAACTTTTAGTGAGTATTTTCGGCTAAATGCAATTTTTTTGAAATGCTTTATACCAACGATCTGGCACTTTATTATTGCAAGCATCTAAATAATCTTGATGCATGCATGGTAATAACGTATGTCTCTTTAATTTAGTATTGAGTTCAGTTAAAAAAGGAATTTCAATCCACCATCTTCCTGTTTTATTACTCTTATAAAATATCAATTCTTGATCGTCAACTAAGGTAATATATTTTTGATGATTATTTTCATCAGAAAAATTATCGTCTTTAACTCTACAATTAACGCCTTCAATAAAGTACCATATAATTTGAGCTATTAACATACTTGTAATTTCATCATCTTTTGAGGCTTTATACTCATAAATTCCGAATGATGATACTTTATTGCTTATACCGGCATAACGTGATATGGCGCAAATTTCCTTTCCATCAAAACCATTGGGTGAGTATTTTTGATTTAAACTTACCTCAGCACTTTTAACTGAATTTAAATCAAGACTTACAATATTAGCATCACGCAAAACGGGCTCTACCAAAGTGACATCTTTTGAAATTTGACCTAAACGATAAAATTCAAAGTAAAGTTTATCCATTAAATCTATTTCTTCTTGCGAATTAAAATAGGTTTGATAGCCAATTGTAGAATAGTTGAATAAGTTATAAGGCTGATCTAATATAATTTTTCCAACAAAACTGTTATTTTTTATAGGTTTTGTAGAATCTCCTAAATCAAACTTACAATCTACATTCACTATATTAACCATAGGCATTAAGGCGTCATAAGCTCTATAATTTGCATAGGTTAAATCTTGTGTGCCACCTATAATAATAGGAATTATTTTTTTTTCAATTAAAATAGCAAGAGTGGTTTTTAAAGCAAAATAGGTGTCTTCTACACTTTCTCCTTTATTGATATCTCCTAAATCTGCAATAACCGTATTCCAGCTTCCTGGGAAAAGTGAGTAGAAGGCTTTTCTAATGTCATTTAATTGAAATTCTTCACCTATATAATTATGGTCATTTCTATTTTCTAAAACACCAATGATGGCAACATTTACATTATCTAAGTCTGGAAGACCTTTTTGCTTTGAATGTACTCGTAATTTTCTTCCTAAGGCTTGTTGCGAAAGCAATTCATTATGTGCTAAAACTAAATCTGAAACAGGAGATAGAAAATTAAAATTCATAAACTATTATTTCTTTTTTACTGCCGTTTTTTTCTTTACAACTTTTTTCTTTGGAGCTTTTTCTTCAATCATACTTTTTACTTTTTCTAAAGTTAATTTAGATGCGTCTACAGATTTATCTAACTCAATCTTAATTTTCCCTTTTAAAATAGTATGTCTTCCCCATCGTGCCTTTTCAACTCGTATGCCTTCTTCTTCCCAATTATGAACAACTTTATCAATATCCTTTTGAATTTTTGTTTCAATCAACTCAATAATTTCATCATTTGATAAATTATCCCAATCATATTTAGCACTTACATTAATAAACATGTTATTCCATTTAATAAATGGTCCAAAACGCCCTTTTCCCTTTTGTACAGGCAAACCTTTGTATGTATATATTGGTGCATCGGCTTCATCTTTTTCTTTTATTAATGCAATAGCATCCTCAAGTTCAACACTTAATGCATCAACACCTTTAGGTAATGAAACGAATTTGTTACCATATTTTACATACGGACCAAACCTTCCATTATTTACTTCTAATTCTTCTCCTTTATAAGTTCCTAAATTTTTTGGAAGCTGAAACAAATCCATAGCTTCTTCATAAGTTATGGTATTTAATTGTTGATCTGGTGATAAGCTTGAAAATTGAGGTTTTTCTTCATCATCTACGGTTCCAATTTGAACCATAGGACCAAATTTACCTAAGCGTACACTTACTTGTTTTCCAGATTTTGGGTCGGTTCCTAGAATACGTTCGCCTGATTCTCTGTCGGCATTTTCTTGAACATTCTCAACTTGCGGATGAAAATCTTTGTAAAAGTCTTTCATCATTTTAGTCCAATCTTCTTTTCCTTCAGCTATATCATCGAAATCTTCTTCAACCTTAGCGGTAAAATTATAATCTAAAATATGCTCAAAATGATTTACCAAAAAGTCAGTAACAATCATTCCAATATCAGTTGGCACTAATTTTCCTTTATCAGAACCAGATTTTTCAGTTAACAGCTTATCTTTTATAACACCTTTTTTTAGTGTTAGCTGAGTATAATTGCGTTCAACTCCTTCAACACTTCCTTTTTCAACATAATTTCTATTTTGAATAGTAGAAATGGTAGGTGCATAAGTAGAAGGACGTCCAATACCTAACTCTTCAAGCTGTTTTACTAAAGATGCTTCAGTATATCTGTATGGTGGACGAGTATACCGTTCTGTAGCAGTTATATAGTTATTATGAAGTGTTTCGTTAGTTTTCATGGCTGGCAACATACCATCTTGCTCAACATCTTCATCATCAGTACTTTCTAAATAAACTTTTAAAAACCCATCAAATGTAATAACTTCTCCATATGCATTAAATTGCTCTTTATGAGTTGACGCATTAATTTTAACATTAGTTCGTTCTAACTCAGCTTCACTCATTTGAGACGCAATAGCTCGTTTCCAAATTAAATCGTATAAACGTGATTGATCTCTATCTATATCTACAGAATGCACAGAAAAATCTGTTGGTCTTATGGCCTCATGAGCTTCTTGTGCGCCTTTTGCTTTTCCTGTATAATTTCGTGGTTTGCTATATTTTGAACCAAAAGCAGTTTCAATTTCTTTTTGAGCACCTTTTCTTGCTTCATCAGATAAATTTACACTATCCGTTCTCATATAAGTTATCAAACCAGATTCGTAAAGGCGTTGTGCCATAGTCATGGTTTTGCTTACTGAAAAATATAGCTTACGCGATGCTTCTTGTTGAAGTGTAGATGTTGTAAAGGGTGCTGCTGGTGATTTTTTAGCTGGTTTTTTATCTAGTTCAGCTACTTTGAAAGTGGCGTTAGTATTGGACTCTAAAAACTTATAAGCTTCTTGTTTTGTAGAAAAGGTTTTGGGTAATTTAGCTTTGAATGATTGCCCTGCTTCATTTGAAAATTCGGCATCAATTCTAAAAGATGCTACCGATTTAAAATTTTGAATCTCTCTTTCGCGCTCCACAATTAAACGAACAGAAACAGATTGCACTCTACCTGCTGATAAACCTCCTTTTACCTTTCTCCAAAGTACTGGAGATAATTCATAGCCAACAATTCTGTCTAAAACTCTACGAGCTTGTTGCGCATCTACTAAATGATAATCAATATCACGTGGATTTTCAATTGCTTTTAGAATAGCCGACTTAGTAATTTCATGAAATACAATACGTTTTGTTTTAGCTTTATCTAAATTTAATGTTTCTGATAAATGCCAAGCAATAGCTTCTCCTTCTCGGTCCTCATCACTTGCCAACCAAACCATATCGGAATTTTTAGCTAAGTCTTTAAGTTTTTTTACGACTGCTTTTTTATCTCTTGAAACTTCATATTTTGGCTTAAAATCACCTTCTACATCAACGCCTAATTCCTTTGATGGAAGATCTGATATATGACCAAAGCTAGATTCAACTTTAAAATCTTTTCCTAAAAATTTTTCTATAGTTTTAGCCTTAGCTGGTGATTCTACAATTACTAAATTCTTCGCCATACTTCATTTTTTGAAGCTACAAATGTATATGAAAAAAAGTTTATGTGCCTAATTTTATGGATTATCTGTTTTTTCATCATAAAAAATCAAAGATAAAATCATTAAAATTTTTCACAATTACCTATTAATATTTACCGAAAAAAATCAATTATTATAAAATTTCATTATTAGCTATTTCATCAAAACCTATAACTTGTTTGTAAATAAAATATAACGGTAAATAAATAAATGGTGATAAAAATAAAGAACCAATCCCACAAGTTAACAGCGTTAAAAAAACAACTAATATATAGGTAACTATAAACAAGCCAAACGAAATTAACCATTTTTTAGTTCCTAAACTAAAACTTATTTTTACAATATCACTAATTGATAACTCAGAATTAAAGGCAAAAACAATGGTAATAAAAGATAGTGGAATCATGGCATATATTAAAGGTAAATAGCATAATAAAGCCGCTATTATTGATATTAAAATAATGGAGAAAGTGAGTAATGTGACCCTACCAAAATATTTTCCTTTTAAAAAATAAAACAAATCAGAAATTTGCACCTCATTATCATGATCAATATTTTTTACTATTCTAAAAAAACCAGCTTGTAGCGCCAACTGAAAAACAGTAACTGCTAGAATACCTAAAACAAAAAATACTAAGTATAATCCTGTGAATCCAGAAAATAAAGATCCAAACACATCTGGATCTACATTTCCGCTTTTGGACTGTGTAATAATTGACATTACAAAAGGTACATATAAAACAATAATAAAAGGTAAAATTATAATGAAAACAATTAGCTGAAATAGAAAACCATACAACCAGCTTTTTTTAAATAATTCAAAAGATTTATTAAAAATATCTCCAAAATCTAATTCTTTAGCTTGACTAATTTTCTCTAAAATATGGGTAACTGTATTCATTCGTTTGTTTTTTGTTTGGTTTCGTTAAAAGTAAATACTTTAACATATATATCACAATTTTAATGCAATTTTACATCTGACACTTTGTCATAAAACATAATTTTATCGTATCTTTGCACACTTATTGACAAAAGTTGCTTCAACAACAATATGGAAAAGATAATAGACGAAAATAAACAAGGGGAGACTCTTATTTTAGAACTAAAAAAAGAAAACACAAAAAAGCTTTTTATTGAAAGTTATGGTTGCGCCATGAATTTTAGTGATAGCGAAATTGTAGCTTCTATATTAGCTAATCAAGGTTATAATACGACCCAACATTTAGAAGATGCTGATTTAGTTTTAGTTAATACCTGCTCTATTAGGGACAAAGCTGAGCAAACTGTTCGGAAGCGTTTAGAAAAATACAATGCCGTAAAAAAAATTAACCCAGGTATGAAAGTGGGTGTTTTAGGCTGTATGGCAGAACGTTTAAAAAGTAAATTTCTTGAAGAAGAAAAAATAGTTGATTTAGTTGTTGGCCCTGATGCTTATAAAGATTTACCAAATCTGCTAAGTGAAGTTGAAGAAGGTAGAGATGCTATTAATGTTATTCTATCAAAAGAAGAAACCTATGGCGATATTTCACCTGTAAGGTTAAATAGTAATGGTGTTACCGCTTTTGTATCCATTACTCGTGGCTGCGATAATATGTGTACATTTTGCGTAGTTCCTTTCACAAGAGGTCGCGAGCGCAGTAGAGATCCTCAAAGTATCCTTGAAGAAGTTAATGACTTATGGCGTAAAGGTTTTAAAGAAATCACGCTTCTTGGTCAAAATGTGGATAGCTACCTTTGGTATGGAGGCGGATTGAAAAAAGACTATGAGAAAGCTTCAGATTTTCAAAAAGCAACTGCTGTAAGTTTTTCTAACTTATTAGAAATGTGCGCCAAAGCACAGCCAAAAATGCGCATTCGTTTTTCAACTTCAAATCCTCAAGACATGACTATGGATGTGGTTGAAACCATGGCAAAATATGACAATATTTGTAACTATATTCATTTACCTGTTCAAAGTGGAAGCAATCGCATTTTAAAAGAAATGAATAGACAACATACACGAGAAGAGTATTTTGAATTGATAGACAATATCAGAAAAATTATTCCTGATTGTGGTATAAGTCAAGATATGATTGTTGGTTTCCCTACCGAAACAGAAGAAGATCATCAAGACACCATGAGTTTAATGGAACATGTAAAATATGATTTTGGTTATATGTTTGCTTATTCTGAAAGACCAGGAACTTTAGCAGAACGCAAAATGAAAGATGATGTACCTGAAGAAACTAAAAAGCGTCGTCTTGCTGAAATAGTTGAATTACAACTAAAACACAGTCATTACAGAACAAAACAATTTATTGGTAAAACGGCAGAAGTTTTAATTGAGAAATCTTCAAAAAAATCTGATGCACATTGGTCTGGAAGAAACGAGCAAAGTACCGTTGTTGTATTTCCAAAAGAGCATTATAAAATAGGTGATTTTGTAAATGTAAAAATATATGATTGTACCAGCGCAACCCTTTTAGGAGATGCCGTTGGATATTCGAAAAATAATTAAAATATAAAGACCCAAGAATATAGAAACAAAAATCAAGATAAGTCTTCTATCAAAAACAATTTATCTTGATTCTTTAAACTTAACTCTTGAATCTAAAAAATTAAAAAATGGAATCTGTTCAAGTTATAAAACAACGTTTTGGTATTATTGGCAATGCACCAACACTTAATCGTGCTATTGAAAAAGCCATTCAAGTTGCGCCAACAGATATTTCTGTATTAGTAACTGGTGAAAGTGGTGTTGGAAAAGAAAGTATTCCAAAAATCATTCATCAATTATCTCACAGAAAGCATGGTAAGTATATTGCAGTAAACTGCGGAGCAATTCCTGAAGGCACTATTGACAGTGAATTGTTTGGTCATGAAAAAGGGTCTTTTACAGGAGCTACTCAAACCCGTGAAGGTTATTTTGAAGTAGCTAATGGAGGCACTATTTTTCTTGATGAAGTTGGCGAATTACCCTTAACAACACAAGTACGCTTGTTACGCGTTTTAGAAAATGGTGAATTTTTAAAAGTAGGTTCTAGTAAAGTTCAAAAAACAGATGTTAGAATTGTTGCCGCTACTAACGCTAACATGTTTGAAGCTATTAAAAAAGAACAATTCCGTGAAGATTTATATTATCGTTTAAGCACGGTTGATATTAATTTACCTCCTTTAAGAGAACGTCAGGAAGACATCCATTTGTTATTCAGAAAGTTTGCCAGTGATTTTGCATTAAAATATAAAATGCCAACTATTAAGTTAACCGATAGTGCTATTGAAATACTTTTAAAACATCGTTGGAACGGAAATATTCGCCAATTACGAAATGTTGCCGAACAAATATCTGTATTAGAACAAAATAGAACCATTTCAGCCGAAACTTTAACCAGTTATTTACCTTCACCAGGAAATAATTTACCTGCCGTTATAAAACACACAAAATCCGATTCAGACTTTAGTAGTGAACGCGAAATACTTTACAAAGTTTTGTTTGATATGAAAAGTGATTTAAACGACTTAAAAAAGCTCACCATGGAGCTTATGAAAAAAGGAAACTCTAAAGAAGTTGAAAAAGAACATCAAGGGTTAATCAACAAAATTTATGGCTCTAATGACGAAACAGAATATGAAGATGCTGCTATAGACGAACCTGAAGTTTTATCAATTCAAGAACACACTAAAATTCCTCAAGACATTGTAAATACTTCAGATAAATATCACTTTGCTGAAGAAATTGAAGAAGAAGAAACACTGTCTCTTCATGATAAAGAATTAGAATTAATTAAAAAATCGCTTGAACGTCACAGCGGAAAACGTAAATTAGCAGCTGAAGAACTTGGTATTAGTGAACGTACATTATATAGAAAGATAAAACAATATGATTTGTAATTTTAAGTTTAATTAAGATTAATCAAATGTCAATCAACAAATTCAAACAAATGAAAATAACCCATTATATTGCTTTAATTTTAACATCAATTATGGTGTTAAGCTGTGGAGCTTATTCATTTACTGGCGCTTCAATTTCTTCAAACACAAAAACGTTTCAAGTAAATTATTTCCAAAATAATGCTATTTTAGTTGAACCTGGTTTAGATAGAGATTTTACCAATGCACTTATTGATTTATTACAAAACCAGACCAATTTAAGCTTGGTAAAATCAAATGGAGACATTGTTTATGAAGGTGAAATTACTCAATATAGAATTTCACCAACCACAGCAACCTCATCAAACACTGCTGCTCAAAACAGATTAACCATAGGCGTAAAGGTTCATTTTTATGATAAACATGACGAAGAGGCTGAGTTTGACCAAAATTTTTCATTCTACTATGATTACGACGGAAGTGCACAGCTTATTGGTGGTGTTAAAGATGCCGCTGTTGCAGAAATTTTTGAACGCATCACACAAGATATATTTAATGCATCATTAGCTAAGTGGTAAAAAAGTGTACCGTTTAAACCTATAAAAATAAACTTTTGAATAATAAAAATTTCACATACTTACTTCAAAACCCAGAAGCAGTGACTCCAAAGGAAACTGAAGATGTGAAATCAATTGTTAATGAATTCCCGTATTTTCAATCAGCAAGAGCCATTTATCTTAAAGGTTTAAAAAATCAAGAAAGTTTTACATACAATCAAGAACTTAAAACTACGGCGGCTTACACAACAGACAGAAGTATTTTATTTGATTTTATAACCTCTGAAGTATTCAATCAAAATGAAATCTCTCAATTTATAAAAATTAATAGCGAACATTTACAAGACATTGATGTTACCGTTGAAGACATATCTATCAACAAAAAAGTCATGATAGATGAAACTTCTCAACAAGACATAAAAAATAGTTTAGAATCATTAAACCCATCACTTTTTCAACCAAAATTTGAACGTCAAAAAATAGCTAATTTCTCATTAGATGAATCTGAAATTATTGAACTTGTAACACCAAAAACAAAAACTCAAGAAGTCTCTGCTGAATATATATTACATTTAGGCAAACCCTTACAATTTGACAAAAGAGAAACACATTCGTTTAACGAATGGTTAAAACTAGCAAGTTTTAAAACTATAAAACGCGATGAAACCATTCAGAAAGTAGAAACAAAAATTGAAGATGCTTCACAATTAGAACGAACCAAAAAATTTGACTTAATTGATGAATTTATAGCAAAAAATCCAAAAATAAGTCCGGTTAAAACCAGTGGTTCAACATTCAATTTATCAAAAGCACAATTGATTCAACCAGAAGAGTTAATGACCGAAACATTAGCACGGATTTATGTAGAACAAAAAAACTATAAAAAGGCAATTCAATCTTATAAAATATTATGTTTGAAATATCCAGAAAAAAGTAGTTTCTTTGCAATCCAAATTAAAGCAGTAGAACAATTACAAGAACAAAACAATAAGGAATAATGAGTACGTTTACAATATTTTTAGCATTAATAGTTGTAGTAGCATTTTTACTAATAGTAGTAATTATGGTTCAAAACCCTAAAGGTGGTGGATTATCATCTTCTTTTGGTGGTGGCGGTACACAACAATTAGGTGGCGTTAAAAAAACAACTGACTTTTTAGATAAAAGTACATGGACTTTAGCCACATTATTATTAGCATTAATACTATTATCAAATGTAGCTATTAATAGAGGAACAACTGAAGCAGATTCAAAAGCATTAGATGCTGAGGAAACTACAACAGCACTACCAGCACCAGCTAAAACAACATCTGACGCTGTAACAACTACAACAAAAGATTCAGTTAAGTAATTATCTGAAAATAAAAGTAAAAAATGCCAACTTAAACAAGTTGGCATTTTTTATTACTGCAAGTTTGTCAGTAGTCCGTTAATGGCACAATTTTAGAAAGATATAACTTCGTTAAACAAAATTTAATTAATTAAAAATTATATAACACATGGCATTAAACATTAAACCATTAGCAGACCGAGTTCTTATTGAACCTGCTGAAGCTGAAACAAAAACAGCATCAGGAATTATTATTCCAGATAACGCTAAAGAAAAACCACAAAGAGGAAAAGTTGTTGCTGCTGGTAAAGGCACTAAAGACGAGCCTATTACTGTGAAAGTTGGCGACACTGTTTTATATGGTAAATATGCTGGAACAGAATTAAAACTTGATGGTAAAGATTATTTAATCATGCGCGAAAGCGACATACTGGCAATTGTATAATTCCAAATTCCAAAAAACAAAAATAAATTCCAAAAAGATTCTTGATAATTTAAAGGTTCCTAAATTGGAATTTGAATATTAAGAGTTTAAAATTTTAAAGTAAATTTTTAATTATGGCAAAAGATATAAAATTTGATATTGAAGCACGCGACGGTTTAAAACGCGGAGTTGATGCATTAGCAAATGCAGTTAAAGTAACCTTAGGACCAAAAGGAAGAAATGTTATTATTAGTAAATCATTTGGTGCTCCTCAAGTTACTAAAGATGGTGTTACAGTAGCAAAAGAAATTGAACTTAAAGACGCTCTTGAAAATATGGGTGCTCAAATGGTTAAAGAAGTTGCTTCAAAAACCAATGATTTAGCTGGTGATGGCACTACAACAGCAACTGTTTTAGCACAAGCTATTGTAAAAGAAGGTTTAAAAAACGTAGCTGCCGGCGCCAATCCAATGGATTTAAAACGTGGTATTGATAAAGCTGTTGAAGCTATTGTTAAAGACCTTGAAAAACAAGCAAAAAAAGTAGGTAATTCGTCTGAAATGATTAAGCAAGTTGCTTCTATTTCTGCAAATAATGATGATACCATTGGTGATTTAATTGCCAAAGCTTTCAGCAAAGTTGGTAAAGAAGGCGTTATTACTGTTGAAGAAGCTAAAGGTATGGATACTTATGTTGATGTAGTTGAAGGTATGCAATTTGACAGAGGTTATTTATCACCTTATTTTGTGACAGATGCTGATAAAATGATTGCAGATTTAGATAATCCATACATTTTATTATTCGATAAAAAGATTTCAAACTTACAAGAAATACTTCCAATACTAGAACCCGTTGCACAATCTGGAAGGCCTTTATTAATTATCGCCGAAGATGTTGACGGTCAAGCTTTAGCTACTTTGGTAGTGAACAAATTACGTGGCGGATTAAAAATTGCTGCAGTAAAAGCTCCAGGATTTGGCGACAGACGTAAAGCTATGTTAGAAGATATTGCTATTTTAACTGGTGGAACTGTCATTTCAGAAGAAAGAGGATTCACTCTTGAAAATGCTGACATTACCATGTTAGGTACTGCTGAAACTGTAACAGTTGATAAAGACAATACTACTATTGTAAATGGTGCTGGAAAAGCAGCTGATATAAAAGCTAGAGTAAACCAAATAAAATCTCAAATTGAAACGACTACTAGTGATTACGATAAAGAAAAACTGCAAGAGCGTTTAGCTAAATTAGCTGGCGGAGTTGCTGTTCTTTATGTGGGTGCTGCTAGTGAAGTGGAAATGAAAGAGAAAAAAGACCGTGTTGATGATGCTTTACATGCAACCAGAGCTGCTGTTGAAGAAGGTATAGTTGCTGGTGGCGGTGTTGCTTTAGTAAGAGCTAAATCTGTATTAGAAAAAATCACTACTGAAAATCTTGACGAAGTAACAGGTATTCAAATTGTAGCACGTGCTATAGAAGCTCCTTTACGTACTATTGTAGAAAATGCTGGTGGCGAAGGAAGTGTAGTAGTTTCAAAAGTAATGGAAGGCAAAGGTTCTTTTGGTTATGATGCCAAAACAGAAACCTATGTTGATATGCTAAAAGCTGGTATTATTGACCCTAAAAAGGTGACTCGTATTGCACTTGAAAATGCAGCATCGGTCGCTGGTATGATTTTAACGACTGAGTGTGCTTTAATAGATATAAAAGAAGAGACTCCAGCTATGCCAGGTGGTATGGGTGGCGGTATGCCAGGTATGATGTAATGGTGAATCAGTACGGATAAATCATAAAAAAACGCTTCAAAATTAATTGAAGCGTTTTTTGTTTATAACTAATAATAATATTATTATTATCTAGCGCCTGGTGGGCAATATGTTTTTAAATAATTAGTAAATAAGGTTCTTAAATGTTCTGAGGTTCCTTCACCTTCTCTAATGCCATGCGTACGGTTTGGATAGGGCATAAACTGAAATTGTTTGTTGTATTTTACCAATTCATTAATCAACATTTCAGCATTTTGATAATGCACATTATCATCACCTGTTCCATGGATATATAATAAATTTCCAACTAAATTTTTTGCATAGGTTATTGGTGAACCGTTTACAAAATCTTCCAAGTTTTCTTGTGGTAAGCCCATATAACGTTCTTGATAAATATTATCATATGTTAATTGATTGCCTACTGCAGCTAGAGAAATACCTGTTTTATAAATTTCAGGATACTTAAACATTAAATTTAGTGTTGCTGAACCACCACCACTATGACCCCAAACAGCAATTCTATTTGGGTCAACAAAATTCCATTTTAAAATTTCTTTGGCTGCCATGGCTTGGTCTTGAATGTTTACTTTTCCAATATTTCTGTAAATACTTTTACGCCATTGTCGTCCTTTTGGTGCCGGTGTTCCACGGTTATCTAAAGAGATATAAATATATCCATCATCAGCCATGCTACCATTATAATTCCAATTTCTGCCAACTCCATAGCTATCAGTTACAGTTGTTGCTGCAGGTTCTGTATAAACATAAAACACCACAGGATATTTTTTGGTAGCATCAAAATTAGTTGGTTTTACCATCCAACCATCCATTTCAACTCCATCAACAGTTGTAACTTTAAAAAATTCTACTTTAGGAACCTCTTGCAAATTGGATAAATTAGCTTCAATACTTTCATTTGTATTTAAGGGTTTTTGAGTTGCAAATGAAATAAACTCTTTTGATGGACGCGTGAAGTGGTTTGAGAATGTGTGTATAGCATAAGTTCCTGTAGGTGACACATTATACCCATGAGTACCTTCTAAGGTTTTAGGACTTAATAATTCTAATTTTCCATTACCACTTAAACTGGTTTTATAAAGATAACTTTGGGTAGCATTATTAGGTGACGCCATAAAATACACATTCCCTTTTTTGATGTCTATGTGTATTAAATCAATAAAATCATAAGTTCCTTTAGTAATAAGCTGCTCCTTTTTCCCTTCTAAAGACACATTATATACATGTCTCCATCCATCTTTTTCTGAAGTCCATAAAATATTTTTTCCTCCATTTAGCCAAATAAAATCATTAGTAAAATCAATAGTATATTTATTACCCGCCTGATAAATATCTACCCAAGCATTATCAGTTTCTTCCTGAATAACTTTTGAAATACCTGTATTAGGCTCTGCTATATAAAGTTTACTATGATTTTGTTTTCTGTTTAATTGCTGAATCAACAACTTTTTAGTTGATGGAATAAACTCCATACGAACTAGGTAGTTTTCACGTAAATCGCCAGGAATATCCATCCAAGTAGTTTTTGCATCATCAATAGTTACAACACCTACTTTACATAAAGATGGCTTTTCTCCTACTTTAGGGTATTCTAAAGGTATTGGTTGAGAATAAATGGCATCCGTATTATTAATCATGTAAAACTTCTTAATATCACTGGCATCTATCTGCCAATAAGCTATAGACTTACTGTCTGGACTCCAACGAAATCCATCTCTGCAAGCAAATTCCTCTTCATATGCCCAATCAAAAGTCCCGTTTATTAAGGTGGTTAATCCGTCAACAGTTAACGCTTTAACTTCAGAGGTGCTTAAATCTTCAACATAAATATTATTTTCACTCACATAAGCTATCTTTTTTCCGTCTGGCGACATTTTAGCAAACATCAATGACGATTCAGGCATCGTTTTACCTACTTGTTGTAATGAGCCAGTTTTCACATCTAAAACCCAATAATCTCCTTTTGTATTTATTCTCCATACGCGTTTTGTATTTGTAAATAATAATACTTTTTGTTCATCATTTGAAAAAGTAAAATAGCTTACTTCTAAAGGGTTTTGGCGACCATTTGGTGTTAATTTTTCTTTAGATATTAACACTTTAGGAGTGTTTGAAGGCAAAGTGTATTGGACAATATCTTTGTTTTCAATTTTATAATAAGAATTACCATCATTAGACCATTTAAAGCCTCCTCTTTGAGAATAGGCTTGAAATGATACAATGACAAAAAGAATAAAAATAAATAGTGTTTTTAGAGTCAATCTTTGATTGATAACTGCTTTTAAAATGTTCATTTTGAAATGTTTTATTTGAATAATTGTTTATGTTTTATTTATCTAAAAAGTGTTTCAATTTAACATTAAATTTCATTTTTAAAGCTATTTTTCATTGGGTTTAACAGAAAATTTTTTGCTTTATTAAATACTTGTATTTCTTAAGCGCAAAGCATTTGCAATTATAGAAACAGAACTAAAACTCATGGCCAAAGCGGCTAACATTGGTGATAATAATACCCCAAAAAAAGGAAATAAAATACCTGCAGCAACTGGTACACCAACACTATTGTAAATGAGTGCAAAAAATAAATTGTGCTTAATATTTTTCATAACGTTTTTACTTAAATTATGTGCTTTTACAATGCCTTGCAAATCTCCTTTAACCAATGTAATTCCAGCACTTTCAATAGCTACATCAGTTCCTGTACCCATAGCAATACCCACATCACTTTTTGCTAAAGCAGGCGCATCATTAATACCATCACCAGCTACAGCAACCTTTTTTCCTTGGCTTTGAAAACGTTCAACTTCAGCTAATTTGTCTTGTGGTAGTAAACCCGCTTTAAAATCAGTGAGATGTAATTCTTGTGCAACAGCTTTGGCCGTTTCATAATTATCACCTGTGAGCATCACAACGTCAATTCCTTTTGATTGCAATTCTGAAATTGCTTTTTTACTTGATGCTTTTATTTTATCACGAATCACAAGATAACCTATAGAAATACCTTCTACAGATAAAAAAGAAACAGTTTTTCCTAATTTCTGTTGCTCATTAACATCATTTAAAAGTTCATTAGGTATCATGGAACTTATTTGTTGCATTAACTTTTCATTGCCTAGAGCTATTTTTTTATCTTCAATAGTACCTAGAACACCTTTTCCTGTGATGGAATTAAAATTAATTACTTTTAATAGTTCCACTCCTTTTTCCTTACCATACTTAGCGGTTGCTTCAGCTAAAGGATGTTCACTCATTTGATTAATGGAAACTATAAATTGAAGCACCTCATTTTCGGTATATTTAGCTGATTGCACGCCAACTTTATCAACCGATGGTTTTCCTTCTGTAATAGTACCTGTTTTATCAATAATTAGAACATCAATACTATTTAATCGCTCTAAAGCTTCAGCATTTTTTATTAAAACTCCAGATTTAGCCCCTTTTCCAACACCAACCATAACCGACATAGGTGTTGCCAACCCTAAGGCACATGGACAGGCAATAATAAGCACAGCAATGGCATTTACTAAAGCAAAAACGTATTTTGGTTCAGGACCAAAAATTACCCAAACAATAAATGTTATGACTGAGATTATGACCACAATTGGAACAAAATAGCTTGATATTTTATCAGCTAGTTTTTGTATGGGAGCTTGACTTCTACTAGCTTTATTTACCATGTCAATAATTTGAGACAGCAAGGTATCATTGCCAACTTTTTCGGCTTTCATAATAAATGATTGATTGCCATTAATAGTTCCAGAACTTACTTGATCATAAACGGATTTATGTACAGGCATAGGCTCACCAGTAATCATAGATTCATCAACAGAGCTTTCGCCTTCATGAATAGAGCCATCAACCGGAATTCTTTCCCCTGGTTTTACACGTAACAAATCACCAATAACTATATTTTCAATGTCTGTAATTTCCTCCTTGCCATAAGTAATACGAATTGCTTTATTTGGTGCCAATTGCAACAATTCTTTAACTGCACTATTGGTTTTACTATGAGCACGTGCTTCTAATAATTGTCCCATCAACACCAAAGTTAAAATAACAGTAGCAGCTTCAAAATACACATGAACGGTGCCAAATTCGGTTTTAAATTCTTGCGGAAAAAACCCTGGAAATAGCATTCCAAAAACGCTAAACGTCCAAGCAACAGCAGCTCCAATACCTATTAGGGTGAACATATTTAGATTCCACGTTAAAATGGATTTATATGCGCGTTGAAAAAACATCCAAGTAGTATAGAACACCACTGGAATGGATAATGCAAATTCAATCCAATTCCAATATTTTAAATCCAAAATATTATACAATGGATTGTTTGGAATCATCTCTGACATCGCAATCAAAAAAATGGGTAACGTAAATGCCACGCTCCACCAAAATTTGTTTAATAGTGTATTATAATTTTTATCTTCAGATGAAACATCGGAAAGTGATGTTACCTCCTCTACCAAATCCATGCCGCAAACAGGACAATCACCAGCTTTGTTATAAGTTTTATCTCCTTCGCAATGCATAGGACAATAAAATACACCTGTGCCTGTGCCTTTAATTTTTTCAGGTTTTGAAGGCTCCTTTTTATTATTAGTTTCTCCCTGAATGAAGATTCCATATCTACCTCCACTGTCTTTTTCAAGAGCTTCTTTAAACGTGTTAATATTAATATGTGAAACCATAGTAATGGTAGCTTCAGCCTTTTGTAAATCTGCTTGAGCCTCTTTAACGCCTTCAATACTACTAAGAGTTTTCTCAACATGAGAACGACAGCCATTACAACTCATTCCTGAAATGGAATATGTATGTTTCATTTTTGCTTAGTTTTTATGTTCATTAACAACTTGCTCGTCTCTATATTTACAGCAAGGACTTACACTATTATAGGCTTCATCTGTAGCTATTATTTCGTTAGTGTCATGACCTGCTTTAGCTATATTAGATTGTATGGTTTTTAAATTAGTTTTGTTTTCATCATAAATTAATTTTAACTCGTGAGTATCTACATTCCAAACTGCACTTTTAACACCTTTAGTTGTTATACTTGCTTTTTCAATACGTGCTTTGCATTGCATACAGACACCATCAACTTCTATAGACGCTTTAGCATTTTTGTTTTGTGCGAATGAAGTTATTCCTATTAGGAAAACGACTAATATTATAAATTTTTTCATTTTTTTAAATTTTTATTATTATTCAATTTTTAAACGTAATCCTGCATAATACATACTTCCAAAAATAGGACCATACACAAAAGTAGTATCAAAATTAGCTCCAAAAGGATTATTTGCAGATACTATGGGATTTGGTTGTTTTACATTGGTTATGTTTTCACCACCTAAATATACTTCAAATGTTTTAGAAAAGACTTTAGTGATTTGTGCATTTAAAGTGCTAATTGTTGGTGTACGATCTGGCAATTGATACATTGCTGGACTTGAAACTGTTGATGAAAACCGTTGATTTCCTATCCAATTATAAGTAAGGTCAAATTTCCATTGATTGCCTGTGTCTTGTTTTTGTGTTTCATAAGATGCATTAGCAAATAAGCGATGTTTAGGAGTTAATGGTTTTTCTAGTTTACCCACATTATATTGTGTTTGCACATTATAAAATTTGTAAGCAGTTCTTAAATCAAAATGCTTAAATGCGTTATAATTAAATTCTGCCTGAAAACTTTTAGCATAGCTTTTACCATTTAAATTATAAAAATTGACTTCTTGTGGATTTTCAAAATCTACCACTACTTGATTTTTAAAATCTGTGATGTAATAATCTAAAGTGATATCTGCTTTTTTACCAAACAAATTAAATCCTTGCAAAAATGAAACTCCATAATTCCATGCTATTTCAGGATTTAAACCATAAATAGTTCCGTTAGAATTTAATATATTGATATTTCTTGATGTTGAAAATATGTTTTGATTTTCTGCAAAAATATTAGCACTTCGCTTACCTCGACCAAAAGAGGCCCGAAGTGCTGATTTCTGCCATGGCGTATAGCGTACATGCAATCTTGGAGTTATAAAGGTTCCCAGCAAATTATGATGATCTACACGAATTCCAGCCGTTAAACTTATCTTCTCTAGATTATCAAAATTATATTCAAAAAAAGCACCAATAGAGTTTTCTGTTCGTTTATAATTTGAATCTAAATTCTGAACATCTAAAAACTCGTCATAATGGTCATAAGTATAACTTATTCCTGTTTTTATTTTGTGCCTTGAATCACTAATTATGGAGTTATAAATAGCGTTAGCATATAAACTATTCTGAGTAATATCATATTGTCTTAATCCAAAATACGAATCTTGTTTATGACTACTAAAAGCGGTTTGAACACCAACACTTTGCCACGGAATTTCTGGATTTACATAACCCAATTTTCCTGATACTTCATAACGTTTGGTGTTAATTTCACTTCCCAAAAAGTTGGTAGTTAACTTATCTGTTTTAGGATTAAAATCAACCTGGCCAGTTTGTTTTTCATCATTTAAAAATTTGAAATTCAAAAAGCTCACAAAGCCTTTTTCCTGATTGGTATATTGCCAACGATTCAAAACATTTATTTGCTTTTGCAAGGGCATATCTAAAAACGAATCACCATTCTTATCAAATTTAGTCTCTCGCATATTGCCATGTAAATACAATCCTGTGCTCCATTTATCAGATACTTTGGTGTTTATATGGGTATTCAATTCTAAACGACCGTTTACAGAACCATATGCGTTTACAAAAAATTTATCATCTGTAGAAGGCTTTACTATTTCGGTATTAATTTGTCCTGCAATACTTTCATAACCATTCACAACACTTCCTGCGCCTTTAGTAATTTGAATACTTTCTACCCAAGTACCAGGAATAAAACTTAGACCAAATGCTTGAGAGGCACCTCGAATAGATGGAATATTTTCTGTGGTGATTAATATGTATGGACTTGTAAGCCCTAACATTTTTATTTGCTTTGTACCCGAAATAGCATCGGCAAAATTAACATCGATGGATGGATTGGTTTCAAAACTTTCAGACAAATTACAACATGCCGCTTTTAATAATTCATCACTGCTTACTGTAAATGTATTACCAGCTTGTAAATATGATTTAGCTGTAGCTAGTTTTCTTGAATTTATGGTAACCTCATCTAAATTATCCATTGATTGCAACCAATGATGCACCATTTTTGGTTCTGTAATAGTTAAAGTATCTGTTTTAAAACCAACGTAACTTATTATTAGTTTTGAATATTCCTTTTTATAATCTAATGTAAATTTTCCATCAACATTAGTTACAGTACCAACTGTTGTATTAAGCCAATATAAGTTGGCTCCTGCTAAACCTATGTGCTTGTTTTCTTTGTTTGTTTCCATAATCATTCCTGTGATTTTTTCTTGAGAAAAACTAATGATTGGAAACCATATTAAAATGGTTAATAAATATTTCACTTTTGTTTTATTTAATAGTTAAACGAATAAACATTAGTATTAAAACACTAATGCCATGAATCATCCTTGAAAATAATTTAAGGATGTGTTCTATTGTTTAAAAATCAAATAAGGTAAGTTTCATCAAGCTTATATAGCTTTTTGACTATGAGTGGTGGTGGATATTCTGAAAATGAAACAATTTTCTTTTTGTCAGTATTAAAAACTGAAACATAAGAATATATGAATGTTGAAACAAAAAGTTGTTTTTCAAAAGTAAGTTTATCAAAAGTTAGTTGTAATTCTTTTTGTCCTTTAATGGTTAGTTGCTTTTCAGAACAACATCCTTTTTTTAAAACAACACAATCTGAATTTGTAGTTGGTTTTTGCATTTCCATACCACAGCCTTTGGCTTTATGAAAAATAGCTGTTTCTACTAAAGTATCTCCACAATAATGCATATTAATAGTGAATGACATAGTAGAAAAGAACACTACCAATGACATTAAAAAAGATATTATTTTTTGAAATACAATTTTCATACGCTACGAAATTACAAAAAAATCACCAAGTCAACCTGATTATTATCAGTACATTAACATTTAATGCTTTAGTTTGTAATAGTAAAACGCTGGTAATAAGACTAATAATATGATGGGCTGAATTAAAAACCGCCTCATATTAAAAAACAAATAATAGTGCTCTTGTTTTGGATTAATAACAAAATACAGATAAATTAAAATCAAAACAATAAAAGAAAAGCTGTAAATAAGTGTTGAAAATTTAATAATGCTTTTATCTTTAAATATAACGTATAGAATTCCTAATGAAATTAATGTATTTAACCAATATCGTATACTTGTAAAAGCTGTTAATTTAAAAATCTCTCTTCTTGGACTATCAATGTATAGGTAATCATTTTGAAAAAAGGTTAAATAGGGGTCATAAAACAATTCGTTTTCAAAAACCCGAATTAAAATTAATAATCCTAATAACAAAAAAAGCAATATATATTTAACGCTATTACTCATTTTTTTTTATCATACTAGAAAACCTATTTACCCAAACTATCCAAAGTAAAAATACCATTCCATAAATGATGCCCGGAAAAATAACGGTATGTAATATATCTCTTCGCCAAGGATAATGATATAACCCAATTGACAAAACAACAATACGAATTAAATTAACCGTATAAATTAATACACTTCCAGATAGCATGTATAAAAATGTAGTTTTAGGTTTCCCTGAAAACGCCATAATAAAAGACACAAACAAAATAATAACACTCACAGAATTACAACCTTCTATAACTCTTGCCAAATATTTATTATTAATAATTAATTTCATAGATGGTTCGTCTGGATGCGGTACAACTACAGCATCATACCCAACAAAATCAATTAATTCTTCGCTTTGATTAGCAACCAAATTGGTGACATAATCTGGATAAAATTTTGAATTTTTAGAAAAATCTAAATAAAATTTATAGCAAATAGATAGTGAAACATACACTAAAATAAATGTAAGTATAAATTTAATAACCGATTTATATTTAATAATTAGTGGTTTCAAAAAAATGCCTTTTCAAATTTTAATAAATTGAATATCGAAGTTACGCCTTTTTAAATACTTTTACCAAAACTTTTGAATGATGATTTTTAAAACTTTAAAACCTCAAGTTGAAACCATAGTTTCTGATGAGCAAAAATCAGTAAATGAAAAACTTTTAGCAATCTGTGAATTACTAGAAAACAAGGTGACTTATTACAACTGGGTTGGTTTTTATTTTAGAAATGGTAAAAAAGAAGAACTTATTTTAGGCCCTTATGTTGGCGCTAAAACAGATCACACCATTATTCCTTTTGGAAAAGGCATTTGTGGGCAAGTAGCTGTTAGCAATCAAAATTTTGTAGTTCCTGATGTTACTGCGCAAGATAATTACATTGCTTGTAGTATTACTGTTAAGGCAGAAATTGTGATTCCAATTTTTATAAATGGAGAAAATATTGGTCAAATTGACATTGACTCCAATACGCCTAACCCATTTACTAAAGAAGATGAGCGTTTTTTGGAATTTGTATGTGCTCAGGTAGCAATTTTACTTTCTTAAATTAAAACTACATTCCGGTTCTTATAGCCTCTACAGGATCCAATTTTGCTGCAGAATTTGCTGGTAATATTCCTGCAATTAATCCAATAATGCTAGATACTGTAAAGCCCAAAACCATATTTTTAAATGATAAAATAAATTCAAAATCGCCAGCCAACGAAGAACCAATCAAAGTGCCTATCCAAACCAAAAATAAACCAACAAGTCCGCCAATGACTGCAAGAATAACGGCTTCAAACAAAAACTGAAATAAAATAAAACGATTCTTTGCGCCCATAGCTTTTTGTATTCCAATTAAATTGGTTCTCTCTTTTACGCTAACAAACATAATGTTAGCTACTCCAAAGCCACCAACCAACAAAGAAAATCCACTAATAATCCATCCAATCATATTCATGGTAGATATAATACCATCAATTAAATCTGTAAAACCTGATAGTTTGTTAACAAAAAAGTTGTCAATCTCATCTGGTTTTAAACCTCTAAAGCGTCTGTATTTTTGTTTTAAAACTTCTTCAAAAGCCCCTATATCAATCCCTTTTTCAGGTTTAATAATTATCATTGTTAAGGCTCCATTACTACCTGTATTCATAAAGCGTCTGGCAAAATTAGCAGGCACAAAAGCTTTTTCATCTGGTGAATCCATATTAAGTCCGCCAAATTTTTCTAGAACGCCAACAACTGTTAACTTTCTTCCATAAACTCGAACTACTTTCCCAACAGGTTCTTCATTTTCAAAAAGATTTTTGGCTAAATTATAACCAATAACAATGACAGGAGCACCAGTATTTGACTCGGTTTCATTATAAAATCTACCTTTTTCAAGTTTTAAATTATCAATTTCATAAATTTCATTTGAAACAGGAGTTGTATTAATATTTTCAAGGGTTCTATCTCTGTACCGAATGCTTTGACCACTTCCAAAAAGAGCAAATGCGCACGCATCAATACCCGAAACATTACGTTTTATAAATTCAAAATCATCATTTCCAGTTTGTGGAAAATTTTCTCGCTGCCATCTTGGAACTGTAGTTGGTCCAAATGAAAAACGAGTGACATACATGGTGTTTTTATCAATCCCAGATAGCTGGCTTTTTATACTTTGATCAAGAGAATCTACTGCTGCTAAAACTGCAATTATTGAAAAAATTCCAACGGTAACTCCTATAAGAGATAAAAAAGTACGCAGTTTATTGTTTCTCAATGCACTAATAGCAAATGAAAAACTCTCTTTAAAAAGACGTAAATAAAGCAGCATAACTAAATTTTTCTAGAATAATATTGTGATATAAAGGTAAGACGTTAAATTAAAATAATCGTTACAAAAAAATAAAAACAAAACACTTTTCTAACCTATATTTTTGCTTTAAATAATTACTTTTGCACTTTTTAGATATTATACTTCAAAAAGCAATAAGAAGTTTATCTAAAAATTGCTGTTTCAAGTACAAAAATATTAACAACACAACAAAAAATGAACAACCAAAAAACTATCCAGTCTGCACTAATATCTGTATTTAGTAAAGATGGATTAGAGCCTATTGTAAAAAAACTTAATGAGCAAGGCGTAACCATGTATTCAACTGGTGGTACACAAGAATTTATTAATAAATTGGGAATACCTGTGATTCCTGTTGAAGATATAACATCCTACCCATCCATACTTGGCGGACGTGTTAAAACGTTGCACCCAAAAGTATTTGGTGGGATTTTAAATCGTCAAAATAATGATAAAGATATTGCTGAATTGGCTGAATTTGACATACCTCAAATTGATGTTGTGATTGTCGATTTATATCCTTTTGAAAAAACGGTGGCTTCAGGTGCTAGCGAACAAGATATTATTGAAAAAATTGATATTGGAGGTATTTCATTAATTCGTGCAGCAGCAAAAAATTATGCTGATGTAGTTTGTGTGGCTTCTATGGATGATTATGCTGAATTTTTACAACTTATTACAGAAAAAAACGGAGCACTTTCTGAAAGTGACAGAAAACGATTTGCTACCAAAGCATTTAATGTATCATCACACTATGATTCTGCTATTTTTAATTATTTCAACAAAAATCATGAAGAAGCCGTATTAAAAATTAGCGAAACTAATGGTCAGGTTTTACGTTATGGTGAAAACCCACATCAAAGAGGTTTTTTCTTTGGAGATTTTGATTCTATTTTTACAAAACTCCATGGCAAAGAATTAAGTTACAACAACTTGTTAGACGTTGATGCTGCTGTAAATTTAATTTTAGAATTTAAAAATGATGCACCAACGTTCGCCATTTTAAAACACAATAACGCTTGTGGTTTAGCTCAAAGAACCACTATAAAACAAGCTTATTTAGATGCGTTAGCAGGCGATCCAATTTCTGCCTTTGGCGGTGTTTTAATTAGCAACACAGAAATTGATAAAAATACAGCTGAAGAAATTAATAATTTATTTTGCGAAGTTATTATAGCGCCATCATATACTAATGATGCTTTAGAAATTTTACAAGGCAAAAAAAATAGAATCATTTTAATAATTCATGATATTGAAATGCCAAAAACTAGTGTAAGAAGTTGTTTAAATGGTGTTTTGGTTCAAGATAGAGACAACATTACAGATGCTATTGAACATTTAACTTATGTAACCAACAATAAACCTAAAGAAAACGAGTTAAATGATTTAATCTTTGCTTCAAAAATTTGTAAGCACACCAAATCTAACACTATTGTATTAGTAAAAAACAACCAATTATTAGCAAGCGGAACAGGACAAACAAGTCGTGTAGACGCCTTAAATCAAGCCATACATAAAGCACAAACATTTAATTTTGATTTAAAAGGTTCAGCCATGGCAAGTGATGCATTTTTCCCATTTCCTGATTGTGTTGAAATTGCAAAAAATGCTGGAATAAGTACTGTTATTCAACCTGGCGGCTCCATAAAAGACCAATTAAGCATTGATTATTGTAATGAAAACAAGGTATCCATGGTGCTAACAGGCACTCGTCATTTTAAACATTAATTATAAAATATCTAATAATATTATTTCTTTTATATAGCTTAACTTTTATTACATTTACAAGATATAGTTTATAAACCTTAAAATCATTTTTAGCACATGGGCTTTTTTGACTTCCTGACAGAAGAAATTGCAATAGACTTAGGTACAGCAAACACACTTATTATACACAATGACAAAGTTGTTGTTGATGCACCTTCTATTGTAGCAAGAGATAGAGTAACTGGAAAAATAACACATGTTGGACAGGAAGCTAGTTTAATGCAAGGCAAAACTCATGAAAATATTAAAACAATAAGGCCTTTAAAAGATGGAGTTATTGCAGATTTTGATGCTTCTGAGCAAATGATAAGTATGTTTATAAAAAATATACCTGCACTAAAAAAGAGGTTTTTTACACCAGCATTAAGAATGGTTATTTGTATTCCTTCTGGAATTACAGAAGTTGAAATGCGTGCGGTTAAAGAAAGCGCAGAACGCGTAAATGGTAAAGAAGTATATTTAATACACGAACCTATGGCGGCGGCTATTGGAATTGGCATAGATATTATGCAGCCAAAAGGAAATATGATTGTTGATATAGGTGGAGGAACTACCGAAATTGCTGTAATTGCCTTAGGAGGTATTGTTTGTGATAAATCTGTGAAAATAGCAGGTGATGTATTTACAAATGACATCGTTTATTACATGAGAACACAACACAACCTATATGTTGGAGAACGTACTGCTGAAAAAATAAAAATTCAAATTGGAGCAGCTACTGAAGATTTAGAACTTCCTCCAGATGATATGAGCGTTCAAGGTCGTGATTTACTAACTGGAAAACCAAAACAAGTTCAAATTTCATTCAGAGAAATTGCTAAGGCTTTAGACAAATCTATATTAAGAATTGAAGATGCCGTTATGGAAACATTGTCACAAACACCTCCAGAATTAGCAGCAGATATTTATAATACCGGTATTTATTTAGCTGGTGGTGGATCCATGCTTAGAGGTTTAGACAAGCGTTTATCTCAAAAAACAGATTTACCCGTTTACATTGCTGAAGACCCATTAAGAGCCGTTGTTAGAGGTACAGGTATTACACTAAAAAACTTAATTAAATACAAAAGCGTATTGATTAAATAGTCATATTGATTTATCATGCAGCAGATTATAAATTTTATAATTCGGAACAAAACGTTTTTGTTGTTCTTGTTGCTATTTTCTATATCACTTACTTTTACAATTCAAACACATTCATACCACAAAAGTAAGTTTATAAATTCAGCTAATTTTTTAACTGGAGGTGTTTATAATTCCATTAGCAATATCAATCGTTATTTTGATCTTGAATATCAAAATAAAATTTTAATCGAAGAAAACAGTAAGTTAAAATCAATTTTATACAATAAAAAAAATAAAAAAGATTCCAGTTATATTGACAATGTATCTTTCAATCATCCATACAAATTCACCACTGCTAGTGTATTAAAAAACAGCTATAGTTCATCAAAAAATGTATTGCTTCTTAACAAAGGGATTTTTAAAGGCATAAAAGAAGATTTAGGGGTTATTTCGTCAAAAGGCATTGTTGGAATTATTGACAATACAAGCAAAAAATACGCTACCGTAATTTCTGTTTTAAATACAACAAGTAAAATTAGTGCACAACTTAAAAAAACCAATCACTTTGGCACTTTAACTTGGAATGGTCTATCTCCTTATTTTACTCAACTTATAGACATTCCCAAAATAGCACCTGTTAAAGTTGGAGATACTATAATAACTTCTGGCCGTTCTTCAATTTTTCCTAAAGGAGTTCCGGTAGGAATTGTTCATGACTTTAAACTTGATGCTGCTGAAAATTATTATGAAATAAATATTAAGTTATTTAACGACATGACAAATATTGAGCATGTTTATGTTATTGAAAATGTTGATGTTAACGAAATAACCAACTTATTAAAAAGTAGCACTAATGAATAGCGTATTATACACCAATATTGTGCGCTTTATTCTACTTGTAAGTTTACAAGTATTGGTATTAAACCATGTCAATTTTTTAGGTTACTTGAATCCATATCTATACATCCTTTTCATTATTCTTTTTCCTATAAAAAACAGCAGACCCCTATTTGTTTTCTTAAGTTTTATATTTGGTCTAACTATAGATGTTTTTTTAGATTCTGGCGGTATTCATGCAGCAGCTTGTGTAAGTATTGCGTATGTTAGACCAGTTATTTTAAAGTTTTGTTTTGGAACAGTTTACGAATATCAAACCGTTAAATTTGACACTGTTGAATTTAGTTCAAAATTACTTTACATTACCATTCTAACGATACTACATCACATCATTCTATTTTCATTGGAAATCTTTAACATTTCAAAGGTAATTTTAACAGTTCAAAAAACGTTATTCTCAAGTATATTTACTATTATACTGTGTATTTTAGTAACCATTATTTTTAGTAGAAAAACTAAATGAGAAAATTTTTACTTTTTTTTATAATAATTGCTGTTGGTGTCATATTTATTTTTAGGCTTTTTTACTTGCAAGTTTATACTTCACAAACTCATGATTTGTATGAAGATAATGCCATAAGAAAAGTATTTGATTACCCTAAACGCGGATTTGTTTTTGATAGAAATGGCGAACTTTTGGTTTCAAACCAGCCATCATATGATGTCATGTTTATTCCTAGAGATGTAAAGCCATTAGATACTTTAGAGTTTTGTGAGTTACTAAAAATCAATAAAGATCAATTTATTGAAATTTATAATAAAGCATATCGCTATTCACCTTGGCTTCCATCTGTTTTTATTCCACATTTATCAAAAGAAGATTATGCAGCTCTTCAAGAAAAAATGCGAAAATATGAAGGATTCTACATTCAAAAACGTTCTATAAGATACTATCAAACCACCATTGGAGCTAACGTTTTAGGCGATATAGGTGAAGTAAATAATGCTATTATTGAAAAACAGCCGTATTATAAAATGGGCGATTTAATTGGCAAACAAGGTATTGAACTTTCATATGAAAAAACTTTAAGAGGCGTAAAAGGCATTAAGTTTATTCAAAAAGATAGATTTAACAGAGATATTGGGCCCTATAAAAATGGTATTTATGACACGTTACCACAACCAGGAGAAGATATAACCATAACAATTGACGCCACCTTACAAGCCTATGGTGAGTTATTAATGCAAAATAAACATGGAGGCATTATAGCTATTGAACCAAGCACTGGCGAGATACTTACTATGATATCAACACCAACTTACAACCCTAATTTACTGGTTGGTCGTCAACGTTCTGCAAATTTCTCAAAGCTATATAACGATACTATCAATAGACCATTATACGATCGTGGGCTTCAAGCCATGTATCCACCAGGTTCTCCTTTTAAAATTTTGAATGCCCTAATTGGATTACAAGAAGGTGTTGTTACTACTGAAGATCGTTTTAGCTGTAATCATGGTTATAGTTATGGTGGCAGAAAAATGGGATGCCATGGTCACCCAAGCCCACTTGCTATGAATGGTGGCATTTATAATTCATGTAATGCCTATTTTGCTAATGTTTATAGAAGAATTATTGATAAATATAAAGATCCAGCAATAGGAATGGATATTTGGAGTAATCATGTAAAAAGTTTTGGTTTAGGAAATTATTTAAATAATGATTTATCTGTTGGTCAACCAGGCAAAATACCAAACAGTAAAACGTATGACCAGCTATATGGCAAAAATAGATGGGGAAGCACCTACAACTTATCAAACTCAATTGGACAAGGTGAAGTATTAACAACACCCATACAGTTAGCTAATATGGTAGCTACCATTGGCAATAGAGGTTATTATTTCACACCTCATATTATTAAAAAAATTGAAGGAGAAACTATTGACCCTAAATATACCACACCAAATCACACAACTATTGATAAACAATATTTTGAACCTATAGTTCAAGGCATGTTTGATGTTTACAATTTCGGAACCGCTTCAACTGTTCAAATACCAGGAATTGAAATTTGTGGAAAAACTGGAACAGCAGAAAACTTTACCAAAATAAATGGAGTAAAAACTCAATTAACTGACCATTCCATTTTTGTAGCCTTTGCGCCTAAAGATAATCCTAAAATAGCTATTGCCGTTTTTGTTGAAAATGGTTATTGGGGTAGCCGTTTTGCTGGTAGAATTGCTAGCTTAATGATAGAAAAGTACATTAAAGGTTATATTACCAGAACAGATATGGAAGATTGGATTTTAACTCATAGCTTAGAAAATGAATATACAAAGCCTTATTCTGGCGAACCTTTTGGTATAAATGGGGCATCAACATCACAAGTAATTCCCTTAGACGAATCATTAAGATCTAAAAAACCTGAAGACTCCAACATCAAACAATAAGAAAATGCTTAGAGAAACTCATAGACATTACAAATTTGATTGGATTACCATTTTTTTGTTCCTTCTTCTTGTAGGCTTTGGTTGGTTAAATATCTTATCGGCCTCTCATACCACAGAAACCATTGATTATTGGAACTTTTCAGAACCTTATGGAAAACAGCTTATGTTTATTTTTTTAACCTTAGGCTTAATTGTTCTTGTTTTATCAATAGATTCTAAATTTTATGAACGCTTTTCAAGTGTTATTTACATAATATCTATGCTGTCATTAGTTGGTCTATTTCTTTTTGGAAAAAACGTAAATGGTGCTACTTCATGGTATGCTATTGGTGGCATGACCTTGCAGCCAAGTGAATTTGCAAAAACAGCAACTGCATTAGCTGTAGCAAAATATGTTAGTGATATGAATACCGATATTCATAAATTTAAAGACCAAATACAAAGTTTTCTGCTTTTTGCTATTCCAGCAATTTTAGTACTGTTACAAAATGACGCGGGAAGCACCATTGTTTATGCAGCTTTTATTTTTGTTTTGTACAGAGAAGGATTGCCAAAAATATATTTAATTTTAGGTATTGCAATAGTAATTTTATCTTTATTTTCTTTAAAATTCGGCGCTTTAATAACTTCCATAGTTGCAGCGATAGTACTTTTTGCAAATCATTTTTTTACAAGAAAAAAACCTTCGTTAATTCAACCAATTTTAATTTTATTAGCTTGTATTGTTTTGTCATCAAGTATTAAATTCTTTTATCAAAATGTTTTACAACCACATCAAAAGGATAGAATAAGTCTTTGGTTAAGGTTAGAAAAAGATCCTGTTAAACTTGAGGTCATGAAAAAGACCTTTGCTTATAATTTAAATGAATCAGAAAAAGCCATTAGTTCTGGCGGTGTAACGGGAAAAGGCTTTCTAGAAGGCACCAGAACCACAGGAAAGTTTGTGCCAGAACAGCATACCGATTATATTTTTAGCACTGTTGGCGAAGAATGGGGTTTTTTAGGAAGCTCTATGGTTGTTATCGTTTTTGTATTATTACTAATTAGAATTCTTCATTTAGCCGAATTACAAAAATCTCAATTTAGCCGCATGTATGGTTATGGCGTAGCTTCAATATTTTTTATGCATTTTATGATAAATGTAGGAATGGTCATGGGCTTAATTCCAACAATTGGTATTCCATTGCCTCTATTTAGCTATGGTGGATCTGGCTTATGGGGCTTTACTATTTTACTCTTTATATTTATTAAATTAGATTCTAACCGAATTAATGAATGGTAATTTTTAAATTAACTTCATGAAAAAAATCATTTTATATTTAATTTTAGCCTTTACTATTTCCAACTGTTCAAGTGTTAAAACAGGTCAGCAAAAAGAGGGTATTTTAAATTCATTTTCTAAGAATGAAATACAAATGATTCTGTCATCAGACTCTTTAACATCTATGCGTGTTTACAAAATAACTAATAAAAGTGATTCCTTATTATTAAGAAAAAAAAGTAGTTATATAAAACCAAACCCTAATGACCCCATACAAAAAGCTTTTATAAAACGTCTTTACAAAACGGTTACAGACAGTTTATCTTTAGGAGTTGGAATTGCTGCATCACAAGTTGGTATTTTAAAAAATATTATATGGGTTCAACGTTTTGATAAAGAAAATTTTCCGTTTGAAGTTTATTTAAATCCTATGATTACTGGTTATTCAGAAAAGAAACAGATCTATAAAGAAGGTTGTTTATCAATTCCTAACAGAAGTGAAACATTAAATAACAGATCTTATTCTATTGTTATTGTTTATGACACTGAAAATGGTGAACATAATACTGAAACTGTTGAAGGATTTACATCTGTAATTTTCCAGCATGAAATTGACCACTTAAATGGCATTTTGTATTTAGACCATCTTACTAAAGAAATAAAAGATGCTAAAAAACCGAATTAATTTATTTTTTAATCTCTAATTTTTCGGCAAAATAATCACAAAAATCTTTCATGGTAGCTGTCATTTTTTCATCTTGTGTTGCTCTATTAAAAGTATCACTCATGGCTACTAAAGTTTGATGAAAAAACACTTTCATCTCGTCAACAGGCATTTCTTTTGTCCATAAATCAATGCGTAAAGTTTCTTGAGCTTGAGAATCCCAAACAGACAACATCATAGCTTTAGCTTCTTCATTACTCACACCTCCATCTTGAGCTGTCCAAAATAATTTTTCAGGAACTCTGTTTTCATCTAGTTCAACAGTTAGCTCAATTTTAGATTTAATTTTATTTGGCATTATTTACTTGGTTTAAACTTTGAATAATTAAAAATATCTTCAGAAGAGGTTATAAGCATATCTTTTAATGACACATCATTATTTTTCATATAAGCTCTAACTATTTGCCAACCCATATATTGCCCTAATCTGCCAGGAGATTGACTATCAATTTCTTCTAAATAAAATTTTGTAAAAGGTGCTGGGTTAATAAATCTGCCAGGTAATTTTGAATCTGTGCTAAATAGTAATTCTCGTTCAACAAAATATCGCCAAATATAGCTTTCATTAACATGAGCCCAATCTAGCTGCTCATTGGTATAACCTATACGTTCTGCCTCTGTTTTAAAAGGAATTACTAAATCTTTAAAATACAGTTGCTTACCAAAATAAATCATCTCATCAAGTAAGGTTTTATTTTGCCCTTGATATATATATATTTTTGCGTATTCTGTTGCTAAATCAACCACTATATTAGTTTTATTAAAATCTTCTCTAATATATTTTTGAATACCTTGATAGAATTCATGATTACTTCCTAAATAAGTATCAATGGAAATTAAAGCTATTGTATCGGTTACAATAATCTTATTTCTATAATCAACAAAAGAGGTTGTAGTAATTATTCTTGGAGGATAAAATACTGGAAAATAAAATTTTATATGCTTAAATAAAGAATTAATTTCTTTTTGTTGTCCATCAATATTAGGAAAAGCTTTTGATACTTCTTCAAATAATTTAATTTGAAGTGTATCTTGTGTTTTTGCAATCCAAAATGAATCCGCATATTTTTTTGAAAACATAAACGGGTAATCTTGCTTTAGTTTTGGTAAATTTTTATCATTTACTTGACTAAACAATTTATCAAATCGTTCAACAACAACATCCATTGGAATCTTTTCAATTTCTTGTTCTAGTTGATTATCATTTTTACATGAAACAATCATTGTTAAAAGAAATAATACTAAAATTACCTTTTTCATATAAAACTTAAACGTTCTAAATTTTTATTAATTGAGCGATTCCCTTATTTTTGTTTGCAAATGTACTATTCTTTGATTTAAAATCATTTAAAATGCAAACAGAAAAAGTTGTTGACCACATTGTAAATTGGTTAAAAGATTATGCTACAAACGCTAAAATGAATGGTTTTGTTATTGGCATATCTGGTGGAATAGATTCGGCCGTTACCTCTACTCTTTGTACTAAAACCGGATTACCCCTTTTATGTTTAGAAATGCCTATTCATCAAGCACCTTCACAAGTAAGCAGAGCATTAAATCATATTGACTGGTTAAAAAATAACTTTGACAAAGTGCGTATGATAAACGTAAACTTAACTCCTGTTTTTGATAGTTTAGTAGCATCATTACCTAAAGTTGAAAATGAAGAAGACCGCTTTATGTCATTAGCAAACACAAGAGCAAGATTACGAATGACTTCGCTTTATTATTTTGCAGCATTAGAAAAACTTTTAGTAGCCGGAACTGGTAACAAAGTAGAAGATTTTGGTGTTGGTTTTTATACCAAATATGGCGATGGCGGTGTTGATTTAAGCCCAATTGCAGATTTATTAAAAACTGAGGTTTATACCATTGCAAAATATTTAGGTATTAATGAAGACATTATAAGAGCTGCTCCTACAGATGGCCTTTGGGGTGATGACAGAACCGATGAAGACCAAATTGGAGCAAGTTATCCTGAGCTTGAATGGGCTATGAAAATGAATAATGAAGGCAAAACTATGAATGATTTTAAAGGAAGAGAGCAAGAAGTTTTTAAAATATACAAGCGATATAATAGTGCCAATAAACACAAAATGGATCCCATACCAGTTTGCAGTATTCCAAATGAATTATTATAAAAATTGTATTATTGTCAAATTATTCCTATATTTACTTCGATTATAATTATTTAATGCTTTCCCTAAAGCACTCTCATAACCATTAAAATCAACCAAATATGATTAAATTATTAATAGCAGATTACCATCCAATCGTTAGAAAAGGGTTGGAATTACTTTTTTCCGCATCATCAAATATTCAAGTTGTTGGAAGTCTTGATGATGGCGAAGCCATTATTGATTTTATTAAAAAAAATCCAGTTGATATTATTTTAACTGAAATTGATTTACCAAAACTTAATGGGCTAACTGTTTTAAGACTCTTAAAAAACGAATTTCCTACTATTAAAACTATCATTTTTAGCGCACAACCTGAAGAGGTTTATGCTATTAATGCTATTAAAGCAGGAGCTTCTGGTTACGTTTCTAAAGCTGTAAATATCATTACAATTAATGAAGCCATTTTAAAAGTAAACGAAGGTGGCATTTATTTAAGTGATGAAATTAATCAACAGATAAAACTTGACAAACGTGTTAATAAAACAGGTTCTTATTACAAAAAACTCTCTACTAGAGAAGCTGAAGTATTAAAACTTCTATGTGTAGGTAAGAAAAATAAAGAAGTAGCTAAAGAATTAAATGTTAATGAAAAAACCATTAGCACTTACAAAGCTAGATTAATGCGAAAATTAAAAGTAACTAACTTAGTTGATTTAGTAAACCAAGCAAAAGTCGCAAACTTATAAGGCTCTATTTAATTTTCTTGATAAAAGCATCTTTAAGCCCGAGTAATCTTTTACTTCTTCAAGGATGCTTTTATTGACATTAGTTTTGTTTTGCAACGTTTTTTGCTGAAACTCTTTTACTTTTTGGTCTATTAAAAAGCATCTTAAACTAAGAATTGTTTCACTCACTAATTGAGCTACACTTTGTGATTTTTCCTTTGGAAAAATATGCATGCGCTCCCAATCATCTAACGAATACCGCTCATCTTCCATTAATATGGTAGTAATTTCATTTGCTATATTAGTTTCTACAGTATTAATGAAATTTTTTAGCTGGAAATCTGGATTTTGATTAAGTGTATCAATAATGGTGTAATACAAAGTTTTAAATTGAGGATTTGAAAATTCCATTTCGTCATCCTGAAGATCTAAAAAAACTTTTTCAAAAACTTTTGCTCTATTTATAACTGGCTCTAAATCTAGTTGGCCATTTTTATTTTCTTTTAATACTAAATCTTCAAAATCTTCAGTTTTATTTCCGTAAAGCAATAGTACTTCAATAATTTTTCTTTCTAATATATATTGTACATTAACCTTTTCAACAGGTTGCTGATGTTTTATAACTTCAAAAGCTTTTTGTTCTGTTTTAAATTGTTTATTAGTTTCCTGAAACTCTTTTTTATCAATTTGCGCCAAGGTACTAAACAAAACCTCTTCACTTATATCCATAATTTTAGAGCATTCCTGGATATAAATTTCTTTTTTTATTCTGTCAGGAATTTTAAATATACTATTTACAATATCTCTAATCGTTTCAGCTTTTTTTATAGGGTCATTTTTAGAGTCTTCATACAAAACGGAAGCCTTAAACTGAATAAAATCTTTAGCATTTTCAACTAAATAAACTGATAACTCTTCAAGTGTATTTTGTCTTGCAAAACTATCTGGATCTTCGCCTTCTGGGAACGTACAAACCTTTACATTCATGCCTTGTTCTAAAATCAAGTCAATACCGCGTAAAGAGGCTCTCATTCCAGCAGCATCGCCATCAAACAATACAGTAATGTTTTTTGTTAAACGGTTTATCAACCTAATTTGTTCTGAAGTTAAAGCCGTTCCAGATGAAGATACCACGTTTTTTATACCTGTTTGATGAAACTGAATAACATCTGTATAACCTTCTACTAAATAGCAATTATCTTCTTTAGCAATGCTCTGCTTGGCATGATAAATTCCGTAGAGCACATTGCTTTTATGATAAATATCGCTTTCTGGTGAATTGACATATTTAGCCGCTTTTTTATCGTTTATTAAAATACGACCGCCAAAACCCAAAACACGACCGCTCATACTCTTTATTGGGAACATAACACGCCCTTTAAACCTATCAAAACGTTTATCTTCTTTAACAATGGTAAGTCCTGTTTTTTCTAAAAACTCAAGTTTATAGCCTTGTTTTAAAGCTTCATCTGTAAAGGCTTGCCACTCTTCAAGAGAGTAACCTAAATCAAACTTTTTAATAGTTTCTTCAGTAAAACCTCGCTCTTTAAAATACCCAAGCCCAATTGATTTTCCTTGGTCTGTTTTATGAAGTATATTTTGGAAATATTTATTAGCAAATTCACTTACCAAATACAAACTTTCACGCGCATCTTGTTGTTCTTTCTGCTCATTTGATTGTTCGGTTTCCTCAATTTCTATATTGTACTTTTTAGCCAAATATTTGATGGCTTCAGGATAGGTAAAATGCTCATGTTCCATTAAAAATGCTACAGCATTTCCTCCTTTTCCGCTACTAAAATCTTTCCAAATCTGCTTAACGGGCGATACCATAAAACTTGGCGAGCGCTCATCACTAAACGGACTCAACCCCTTATAATTTGTGCCTGCCTTTTTTAATTGAACAAAATCACCAATAACCTCTTCAACTCGAGCGGTTTCAAAAACTAAATCTATGGTAGCAGGCGATATCAAACTAAGAAATTAATTTATACAGTTATCATTAAAAGCAAAGATGTAAATGTAACATATTCCATTCAAAGTTACCAATTAAGACTTTTGCATTATCAAAAAAAATAAACGACCTTACCTGATGAATGACAAACTAAAAATCATGGGCAAAAAACTAAACACATCAATCTTTATTGCTGCTTTTGCAATATTTTTATCACTTTATACCTGTAAAGAAAACAAGAAAAACACTAAAGTTAATATCAAAGAAAACTCCAATTGGATGTTTCCTGAATTTGTAAAAGTAGATTGTATCAACCCTATTTTAAACCCTTCAACCAACTTAGAATTTACTGATCCTATTACTCAAACTTTAGTTAAATGGGAAGAACGCAATGTGCTAAATCCAACCGCTGTTGTTAAAGACAACAAAGTTTATTTAATGTATAGAGCACAAGATTTAAATGGTACATCTCGCATAGGTATGGCCATTAGTGATGATGGATTGCATTTTAAAAAAATGGCATCGCCAGTTTTATTTCCTGACAATGACTCTATGAAACCTTATGAATGGAATTACAAAAAAAACGGCAAAGAACAGGAAAATTCAGAATCTTGTTATTTCTGCTATTTTGATGGTGTTGAAGACCCAAGAATTGTAGAAAGTGATGCTGGTGACTATATTATGACTTACACCGCTTATGATGGTAAAACAGCCCGATTAAGTATTGCTTCCTCTAAAGATTTAAAAACTTGGACCAAACATGGATTGATTTTTAACGATGAAAAATATATGGATATGTGGTCTAAATCTGGTGCTATAGTGAGTGAATTAAAAGGTAACAAAATTATTGCTAAACAAATTAATGGCCAATATTGGATGTATTTTGGCGATACCAATTTATATATGGCAACTTCAAATGATTTAATCCACTGGAACATTGCCGAAAATGAAGAATCTGGAAAACCCATTTCTGTTTTACATCCAAGAATGGGATATTATGACAGTCGATTGGTAGAACCTGGTCCTTATGCCTTATATAAAGAAGAAGGTATTTTGCTTATTTATAATGGCAGTAATGCGGCCAATTACAATGATTCTAGTTTACCCAAATTTACTTACGCTGCTGGGCAAGCCTTATTTGATAAGAAAAATCCTTTTAAGTTGATTGATAGAACCGAAAGTTTCTTTATCCATCCAAATAAAGACTATGAAAAAATTGGTGAAGTTAATGAAGTATGTTTTGTTGAAGGTTTGGTTTACTTTAATAATCAATGGTTTCTGTATTATGGCACAGCCGATTCTAAAATTGCTGTGGCTGTTTATAAGGAGTAACTTAAAACTTTTATCCACCTAAATAAATTCTTTTTACTAAATTGATATACTAATTTATTAAATTTAAAAACTATCCATGCAAATCATTGAATCGCAAAAAACATATGATGTCATTATAGTTGGCTCAGGTGCTGGTGGTGGAATGGCCACAAAGGTTTTAGCCGATGCTGGCCTAAAAGTGGCTATTATGGAAGCAGGCCCATTTTTTGACCCAGCAAATCCTGAACAGCGCACACAATTAAAATGGCCTTATGAATCTCCCAGACGTGGCGCTGGAACACAACGAGACTTTGGTGAATTTGATGCAGCATATGGTGGTTGGAATATAGAAGGTGAACCTTATAACAACATTGGCGATACAAAATTTGACTGGTTTCGCTCCAGAATGCTAGGTGGCAGAACCAATCATTGGGGACGCATTTCACTACGGTTTGGACCTAATGATTTTAAAGCTAAAGACCGTGATGGATTGGGAGACAACTGGCCTATCGGATATGAAGACTTGAAACCTTATTATGACAAGGTTGACAAACTCATTGGCGTTTTTGGAAGCAATGAAAAACGCTATAACGACCCAGATGGCTTCTTTTTACCAGCACCAAAACCACGACTTCATGAATTGTATTATATCAAAGGTGCCAAAAAATCAAATGTAGATGTTATACCATCAAGATTATCCATTCTTACCAAAAGAATTAATAATGACCGTGGTGTCTGCTTTTTCTGTGGACAATGCAATAGAAGTTGCTCTGTTTATGCCGATTTTTCTTCTGGTTCTTGCTTAATTTTTCCGGCTCAAAAAAATGGCGGCCAAGTTGATTTATTTTTAAATAGCATGGTAAGCGAAGTTACTATTGATGAGCATGGAAAAGCCAATGGTGTTAAATACATAAATAAAGAAGACCGTCAACAATACGCTTTAAAAAGTAAAATTGTGGTATTAGCTGCTTCGGCTTGTAGTTCTGCAAGAATTTTATTGAATTCAAAAAGTGAAAAATATCCAAACGGATTGGGCAATAGTAGCGGATTAATTGGTAAGTATTTACACGATTCCACAGGAACAGATCGTGCTATTTTTGTTCCAGAACTTATGAATAGAAAACGCTACAATGAAGATGGTGTTGGTGGTTTACATGTCTATTCACCTTGGTGGCTCGATAATAAAAAGTTGGATTTCCCAAGAGGCTATCATATTGAAGTTTGGGGCGGTTTGGGAATGCCCGGTTATGGCACAGGATTTAACCCCAACGATTTAAATAAACATTTAGGATTAACCGTTGGTGGTTATGGCAACGGACTTCGTGAAGATGTTAAAAAATTCTATGGTTCTGTGTTGGGTATGTCTGGTAGAGGCGAATCTATTGCCAGAAAAGAGAACTATTGTGAAATTGACCCAACAACGGTAGATGAATTTGGAATTCCAGTATTGCGTTTTAATTATTCATGGTCAGATTTTGAACGTAAACAAGCCAAACATATGCACCAAACTTTTGAAGAAATTGGTCATAATATGGGCGGTATTGTGTTAGGAGATGCTCCTGAAAAAGATAAAGATTACGGTTTATTAAATCCGGGAAGAATTATCCACGAAGTAGGAACTACCCGAATGGGAAGCGACCCAAAAACATCGGTGGTGAATGAATTTGAACGCTTACATGATGTTGACAATGTGTTTGTGGTAGATGCCGGACCCTTTGTTTCGCAAGCCGATAAAAACCCCACTTGGACTATTTTAGCGTTGGCATGGAGAACCTCAGATTTTATTATTGAAGAATTAAAAAAACAAAATTTATAAGTCATGGATAGAAGAGAAAGTTTAAAATCGATGATTTTAGGGTCTATGGCCGTTGGACTTACTTTAGAAAGTTGTGTTACCGAAACACCTCCAGAAGTTATTGAAGATAAAATCTGGAAATATACCTATGGCAGAACACCTAAAGAAGCTGCTTTTGATGAAGAGCTTTTATTAGATCAGTTTTTTGAAGACCAAGAACTTCAAACCATAAAAACATTGGCCAATTTAATTTTGCCACCCAATGAACAAGGCACTATTGAACAAGCTGGTGTTGTAGAATTCATAGAATTTATGGCTAAAGATGTCCCAGAGTTTCAGGTAAAAATACGTGGTGGTTTAATGTGGATAAATAATTATTGCAAAACGCATTACCAAGCAGCCTTTGTAAATTGCACAGAAGTGCAACAAAAAGAATTACTTGATAAAATGGCGTTTCCTGATATGGAAGCAGAAGTGCAAGTGCAAGAAATTCAGTTTTTTTCATTGATGCGAAATTTAGTACTTACCGGTTATTTTACGTCTGAAGTTGGTATTAAAGAGCTAGATTATAAGGGCAATATGCCAAATGTTTGGGATGGCGTACCACAAGATGTTTTAGACGACCACGGAATGAGCTATGATGCCGAATGGCTTGCTAAATGCATGGATCCAAATACCAGAGGCGATATTGCACAATGGGATGATGAAGGAAATTTAATTTCTTAAAAACAATAGCATATCATTAAAATTTTAAGGTAAAAAACTAAACAACCATGAAGAACTTATCTTTTTACGCACTAGCATTAATAGTATTAGCTAGCTGTCAAACGTCATCAAAAAAAGAAGATACAACTCAAATTACAACTTCTAAGGAACAAACTTTTCCTAATAAATTAGCAGGATCAACAATTTATGAAGTTAATATCAGGCAATTCACTCCAGAAGGAACTTTTAAAGCATTTTCCAAACACTTGACCAGAATAAAAGAATTAGGAGTTGATGTTCTTTGGCTCATGCCAATTCACCCAATAAGTGAAACTAATAGAAAAGGGACTTTAGGCAGTTATTATGCACCAAAGGACTACACTGATGTTAACCCAGAGTTTGGAACCCTTGATGACTTCAAATCTATGCTCAAACAGGCACATGATATGGGATTTTATTTGATTCTTGACTGGGTACCAAATCATACAGGAAGAGACCACAAATGGTTAAAAGAACATCCAGAATATTATATACGAGATGAGAATGGCAATGTCATGTACGAGTCCATGAGTCCTACTGATGTATGGTGGGATACCGCATTATTAGATCATTCCAACCCAGATACCCGAAAAGCAATGATTGAAGCTATGCGCTTTTGGGTAGAACTTGGAGTTGACGGATTCAGACTTGATCACGGATGTGGTGATAAAATTCCTTTGTATTTATGGGAAGAAGCAAGAGCTACACTTGACCCTATTAAAGACCTATTCTGGTTGGCAGAATGCGGACATGAAACATTTATATTAGATGGAAGTTATGCAGATGAATTTGAAGTACTTATGAGAGAGATTGTTTCAGAAGAAAAAACTGCAGACGACTTATCAAAATGGATTGATGATGATATGTTTAAATACGGTCGTTCAGCCTTTAGAATGACATACACATCCAATCATGACCTAAATTCATGGGTTGGCACTACTTTTGAGCGTTTTGGTGATGCTAGTAAAACTTTCCAAACCCTTGTATTTACAGCTTATGGATTTCCACTTATTCTTAGTGGTCAGGAAGTCGGCCTTTCAAAACGTCTTGAATTCTTTGAAAAAGACCCTATTAACTGGACTGACTCTTTAGGTTTGCAGTCATTTTATAAATCATTAGTGAGTTTGAAAAAGAAAAATCCAGCCATTTGGACAGGAGATACTGGTGGATTTCCGGTATCCATTGAAGAAAACGAACATGTTTTGGGCTTTATTCGTGAAGTTGATAAAAATAGTGTCATTGGAATTTTCAATCTTTCAGCAAAAAATCAGACTGTTGAAATTACTAATGAGCAGGTGTATGGAAGCTATTCAGATTATTTTTCAGGCAAAGTATATGATATTAACAAAGAACCTCTTGAACTAAAGCCTTGGGAATATTTGGTTTTTACAAAATAAACATACTTTAAAAAGTTTATGGAATGGTGATTACCTATTTGATAGGTTCTGCTTTTTTATAAATAAAATTTTTCAACAAAAAAATATAAACCTTTTCATTCACAAAACCGACAAACAAAATACTATTATGTTCTCAGGAAGCTAATCAATACATTTTTGAAATTGTGCTACTTTATTATAACACACACATTCGTAAAATTAAATTTAATGTTCTCATCTTAAAAAGAAATTTAGCCTCATTTTTTTAATTGATTTAATTACATTACAAACTATATACCACAAGTTTGCATTCATTTTGCTTGAAAAATTACCAATCACTTTACTTTAAAAAATCAATATTTTTAAATTTTTATTAAGCTTTTTGTTTAAAATTAAAATTATTATTAACAAAAAACAGATTTTGATAATTTATTATTAGCAATTAACTTAATTTGATGAAATTTATTCAACAATCCATATATTTGGTAAAATACATTAACAACATGAGTAAAGACCACCATTTTTCATCTTATGACCAGCTCTCAAATACTTGGGATGAAATGTATACTGTCAATGCAGAAATTAGAGATCAATACAAAACCATTATTGAAATTTTAAATAATACATCAACAGATACACTTACTAAAAAAGAAGAATTATCCAAACAGTTATTTATGACACAAGGTGTCACATTTACTGTATATAGTGATAATGAAGGCATAGAAAAAATATTTCCATTTGATATTGTGCCTAGAATTATAACAGCCGTAGAGTGGGATAAAATTGAAAAAGGTATTAAACAACGCTTAAAAGCATTAAACCTCTTTATAAAAGACATTTATAACGAGCAATTTATAATAAAAGATGGTCTAATTCCAGCCGACTTAATCTACTCATGCCCCAATTTTTTACGTGAAATGAAAGGTGTAAAAGTGCCTTATGATGTTTATGTGCATATTTCAGGAGTAGATTTAATACGTAATAATGACGGTGAGTTTTATGTACTTGAAGACAACTTAAGAACTCCTTCTGGTGTGAGTTATATGCTAGAAAATAGAGAAATTTCCAAAAGATTATTTCCTGGTATTTTACCAAAAAGCAAAGTAAGGTCTGTTTCTAACTATCCCAACATGCTTTATAAAAAGCTAAAAGAACTATCAGACCTGCCAAATCCAAATATTGTGCTTTTAACTCCAGGTATTTATAATTCAGCTTATTACGAACACACAACCCTAGCCAGACTTATGGGTATTGAACTAGTAGAAGGCAGTGATTTAGTGGTTAAAAATCATTTTGTTTACATGAAAACCACTAAAGGTTTAAAACAAGTGGATGTTATTTACAGACGAGTGGATGATGACTTTTTAGATCCTCTAGAATTTAATGCAAAAAGTGTTTTAGGTGTTGCTGGTATTATGGCTGCTTATAGAAAAGGGAATGTAAATATTGTAAATGCACCTGGTACAGGAATAGCAGATGACAAAGCTATTTATATATACGTACCAGATATGATAAAATATTATTTAAATGAAGAGCCTATTTTAAAAAATATAGAAACCTATCAATTAGGTAAACCAGATGAATTTGACTATGTTGTTAAAAACATTAAAAACATGGTCATTAAAAAAACCGATGGTAGCGGTGGTTATGGTATGTTAATGGGACATGAAGCATCAGATGCAGAAATAGAAGACTATATAGATAACGTCAAGAAAAAACCTGAAAATTTTATAGCACAACCTATTTTGAGATTATCTACAGCACCTTGCTATATCAATGGTGAATTATCACCTAGATGTATTGATTTACGTCCGTTTGCTTTATCTGGCAAAGATGGCATTGATATTTGTCCTGGCGGACTTACTCGTGTGGCCTTAAAAAAAGGCTCACTGGTTGTTAACAGTTCTCAAGGTGGCGGTAGTAAAGACACTTGGGTATTACAATAATTAAGAAAAATATTAAAATATGTTAAGTAGAGTAGCAAACAATCTTATTTGGCTAGACAGATATATGGAACGAGGCAATGGTATTTTAAGTTTACTTAAAGTAAATTTTTATGCTAACCAAGACTCTCCAGAACTATTTTCATGGACACCAATTATTAAAAATTTTACAACCTCTGATAATGATTTTTACACAGAAGATGCCATAGAATGCATTGATTTTATGGTGTTTAACTTAAATAACTCGAACTCAATTTTAAATATTGTTACCAAGGCCAGAGAAAATGCTAGAAGTGTTCAAGAACATATTTCAAGAGAAATTTGGTTATGTATCAACAACTATTACCTCTATCTTACCAGAAAAGATTTACCAAAAAAACTAAGAGAAGAAGATCCTGTTCAATTTTTAGAAGATTTAAGAAAGCACCATTTAATTTACAATGGAACTTTTGATGTAACACAAGAACGCGGGCCTTCATATTACTTTATGAACGTAGGAAAGTTTTTAGAAAGAGTAATTCAAATTTCAGATTTTACAGCAATTAAGCTTATTGAAATTGGTAAAACTTCTGATAGTTTAGAACAAAGTTTTTATTGGAAAAACTTATTGCTTTCTGTAGGCGGATATCAATACTACTTAAAATCACATAAATCTACTTTTAATGAAGAGCATATAATAAGAATGGTATTTCAAGATAAACTGTTTCCTAGATCTGTATATTATTGTGTTAACAAACTAAACAGACAAATAAACCAACTTATTGAAGTAAACGAACTTGAAAAAAATAATTTAGAATTTTTACTTGGTAAACTTGAAAGCACTATTAAATACACATCCATTGAAAGCATTAATGCACAAGGGTTAAATAATTTTATTAATGGCATTAAAGATGACGTTAGAAACATCTCAATGAACATTAATTCGGTTTATTTTTCTCATATTAATTGATTTTTTAAATCGTCATGACAACATTCTATATAAAACATATTACTAAATACAGTTATAGCAACACCGTAATTGATGGAGCAACTTTAATTAGATTACATCCTATTAATGATGACAACCAACAGGTTACATCTCATTTTATAACGGTTACAAATAATTCTTTAGTAGAAACTTACAACGATTTTTATGGAAATAAAATCGGCACGTTTTTAATTACTGAGCCTCATGACGAATTATCAATTATTTCAGAAGTTGAAGTAAACACCACAAGCAGATTATTCCCAGAAGACAACTATGATGTGATAACACAATGGGAAGAAATAAAACTACGAAAATATGACGCTAACATTATTGATTTCTTAAAACCTACACCATTTACTGGTTCAGAGGAGATTTTAAATTTAATTCAATCAAAAAGTCTTAATCAAAAAACGCCTTATAAAGCAGCATTAGAACTATGCGAATATGTTTATACCACCTTTAAATATATTCAAGGCGTTACAAACGTAGACACAACTCTTAATGAGGTTTGGGATTTAAAAGCTGGTGTATGCCAAGATTTTACTAATGTTTTACTACAAATGGTAAGAATGTGCGGTATTCCTGCACGTTATGTAAGTGGTTATATTTGTACTACCAATGATATTACAAGAGGTGAAGGCGCTACACATGCCTGGATTGAAGCCTACATTCCTTTTTATGGCTGGCTAGGTATAGACCCAACAAATAATGCCATAGCGAATGAAAACCATGTACGTTTGGCAGTAGGAAGAAGTTATGAAGATTGCTCGCCGGTAAAAGGAGTTTTTAAAAGAAAAGTAGAATCAGATTTATTTGTTAAAGTAGAAATTAGCACGACAAAGCATAAAGAAAATATTGAAATACCGCCTAATACTTTTACAGGTTCAAATTCTAATAACAGCTACCAACGCAATTTAGAACGTATTCAGCAACAGCAGCAACAGCAACAGTAAAGCTTTTACATCATTTTCATTATTGTTTCACAAAACAAAGCATTGACTTTGTAAGATAAAATCACTAACTTCGTTTAACGCCTGATATAAAACATTCAAACGATTTCATATCATGATAGTTAAACGAAACTCACAAAAAATCTTTCTATTTTTTTCTGTCAATCACATAATTCACCATTAATTTTAGTGAATTTTTGTATTCAGATTCTGGATAGGTTTGTAGTAGTTGTAAAGCTTCATTTTGAAATTCTTTCATTTTAGAAATGGCATACTCTAATCCACCACTAGCTTTAACAAACGCAATCACTCCTTTTACACGATTACTATCTTTATTGTGATTTTTTATGGAATTTATCAACCAACTTTTATCTTTTTTTGAAGCTTGATTTAATACATAAATTAAAGGCAAGGTCATTTTTTGTTCTTTAATATCAATACCAGTTGGTTTGCCTATTTGGGTATCACCATAATCAAACAAATCATCTTTTATTTGAAATGCCATACCTATAAGTTCACCAAATTTTCGCATGGTTTCAACATGCTGAGAATTGGGTTTTACAGACGCGGCTCCTAAACTACAACATGCCGCAATAAGCGTTGCTGTTTTTTGTCGTATAATTTCATAATATACGTCTTCTGTAATATCAAGTTTACGCGCTTTTTCTATTTGAAGCAGCTCGCCTTCACTCATTTCTCTAACAGCAATTGAGATGATTTTAAGCAAGTCAAAATCATTATTATCAATAGATAACAACAAGCCTTTTGATAGTAAATAATCGCCAATTAAAACCGCAATTTTATTTTTCCAAAGGGCATTTATAGAAAAAAAACCTCGTCTGCGATTACTATCATCTACCACATCATCATGTACCAAAGTTGCTGTATGAATTAGTTCAATAACAGATGCTCCTCTATAAGTTCGTTCACTAATTTCGCCATTAGATACCATTTTTGATACCAAAAACACAAACATTGGGCGCATTTGTTTACCCTTTCGGTTAACTATATAGTGCGTAATTCTATTAAGCAAAGCGACTTTACTAGACATAGAAAGTTGAAACTTTTGTTCAAAAAGCTCCATTTCATAAGCGATAGGTTGTTTTATTTGCTCTACAATCTTCATGTGAAGAACCAAAGATACTATTTACGTTGAAATTATTTAGTTTTATGATTTATTTGCTAATTGCCCGCACGCTGCATCAATATCTTTTCCTCTGCTTCGGCGCACATTTACTACAATTCTATTTTTTTCTAAATGATAAATATATTGTTGAATAGCTTCACTTGATGCTTGCTGAAACTCACCATCATCTATAGGGTTATATTCAATAATATTTACCTTACAAGGAACGTATTTACAAAACTTTACAAAGGCATCAATATCTTTTTGAGAATCGTTAATACCTTTCCAAACCACATACTCATAACTTATTTGACGATTTGTTTTAGCGTACCAATATTGCAAAGCTTCTTTTAAATCTTCAAGTGGAAAGGTTTCATTAAACGGCATGATGGTTGAACGAACTTCATCAATAGCTGAATGTAATGATACTGCTAAATTAAATTTAACGTCATCATCGGCCATTTTTTTTATCATTTTAGGAACGCCTGATGTAGATACTGTAATACGTTTTGGAGACATACCCAACCCTTCTGGCGAGGTTATTTTATCAATGGCTTTGATAACATTATTGTAATTCATAAGGGGTTCGCCCATACCCATAAAAACAATATTACTTAAAGGCCTATTAAAATACAACTTACTTTCTTTATCAATAGCAACTACCTGATCATAAATCTCATCTGGATTTAAATTACGCATACGTTTTAAACGTGCAGTTGCACAAAACCTACAATCTAAGCTGCATCCTACCTGACTAGATACACATGCTGTAGAACGCGTTGCTGTAGGAATTAAAACAGATTCTACTATTAATCCATCATGAAGTTTTACGGCATTTTTAATAGTACCATCACTACTGCGTTGCATGGTAGTTACTTCAATATTATTGATTACAAAATGAGTTTCAAGCATGTGCCTGGTTTCTTTTGATAGGTTGGTCATATCATCAAAAGTGTAGGCTGATTTTTGCCATAACCATTCATAAACCTGATTGCCTCTAAAGGCTTTATCTCCTTGTATTTCAAAGAAATTTCTTAACTCTTCTTTTGTTAAAGCGCGTATATCTTTTTTTGTGATTGCCATAAGTGTTGCAAAAATAGTGAAACGATTTTCGAATTACGATTTTTGATTTAGAAGATTTTTTGAACTTAAGTTTTGAATTAGCGGTTGAAGCATATGTTGGAGCTCCTCTTTTTTAATAAAGAGCGACTGCTGAAAACGCGCCATTTTGGTTACAAAATGAAATGCTATAAAAAAAGCCTTGTAAAAACAAGGCTCCTTTTTATTTATATGATTAGCATGGCATCACCATAACTGTAAAATTTATATTTTTCTTTGATGGCTTCAGTATAAGCCTTTTTAATTAAATCATGGCCTGCAAAGGCAGATACCATCATTAAAAGTGTTGATTTTGGCGTATGAAAATTAGTAATCATACAGTTTGCAATACTAAAATCATGTGGTGGAAAAATAAATTTATTGGTCCATCCATCAATTTCATTTAGCATACCATTTGAAGACACTGAACTTTCAATAGCTCTCATAACAGTGGTGCCAACTGCACAAACACGTCTTTTATCCTTTATTCCTTTATTAACAACTTCAACAGCTTTTGAATTAATTTGTAATTCTTCACTATCCATTTTGTGTTTTGAAAGATCTTCTACTTCTACAGGATTAAACGTACCTAAACCTACGTGAAGTGTAACTTCTGCAAATTTAACGCCTTTAATTTCTAAACGTTTTAATAAATGTTTTGAGAAATGTAATCCTGCTGTTGGTGCTGCTACTGCGCCTTCATTTTTTGCATAAATGGTTTGATATCTCTCTTCATCTTCTGCCTCCACTTTTCTTTTAATATATTTTGGAAGTGGTGTTTCTCCTAATTCATTTAGCTTTCTACGAAATTCTTTGTAAGAACCATCAAAAAGGAAACGTAAGGTACGACCTCTTGAAGTTGTATTGTCAATAACTTCTGCTACCAAGGTATCATCATCACCAAAATATAACTTGTTTCCAATACGTATTTTACGAGCTGGATCAACTAAAACATCCCAAAGACGTTGTTCTTCATTTAATTCTCTTAATAAAAACACTTCTATTCTGGCTCCTGTTTTTTCTTTATTGCCATATAATCTTGCTGGAAATACTTTGGTATTATTAAGTATTAATACATCTTCATCATCAAAATAATTAATAATATCTTTAAATAATTTATGCTCAATAGTTTGCTTCTTTCTATCAATGACCATTAAACGTGATTCATCTCTGTTTTCAGCTGGATATTCTGCTAATAATTCTTCAGGTAAATTGAAGCCATAGTGTGATAATTTCATGTAAAAAAGAGTTTATGTGTTTATTTGTTTAACCGTTTATAAATGAATGCTTAAATTACAAACGGGTGCAAATATACAATTATGACATAGGCGTTGTCAAGTATTTAGATGATTATTATTGAGTTATTTAAACCCTAAGGTTTTTAGGTCTTCCCAAAACGTTGGAAACGATTTAGAAACAACCGCCTCGTTTTCAATAATAATAGCTGTTTTTAAGGCTAATGGAGCAAATGCCATGGCCATTCTGTGGTCATCATACGTGGCTATTGACACCATGTTATTAATAGATTTAGTTTCTGAAAGTTGTAAAGAATTCTCGGTAATTTTAACATTTCCACCTAATTTTTCAATTTCAGTTTTTAAAGCTACTAATCTATCGGTCTCTTTTATTTTTAGTGTATGAAGTCCTGTTAAATCACATGCTATACCTAATGCAAAACAAGTTACAGCTATAGTTTGGGCAATATCAGGAGCATTTTTTAAATCTAAAGATAAAGGTTTAAGATGATTACTTTCCTTTGTTAATATCACCGAATGATTTTTAAAAACTGTATTAACGCCAAAGTGTTTATAAATATCTTCCAATACAGAATCTCCTTGCAAGCTGTTTTCTTTATAACTTGAAAGTGTCATTTGAGTGCCTATTTCAGACATGGCTACTATAGAATAAAAATAGGATGCTGATGACCAATCTGATTCTACAACTAAAGTTGTTGGTTGTTGGTGGTTGGTTGTTGGTGGCTGGTTGTTAGCCTTTACTTTGATAGTATTGCCAATAAATGATGATTCTACGCCAATTTCAGCTAATAAACTAAGAGTCATTTTTATGTAAGGAACAGATGTAATGTCACCTTCAAGCATTAATTCTAAACCATTTTCTAGTTTTGAAGCTATAAGTAATAATGCTGAAATATATTGACTGCTTACATTGGCTTGAAGTGTTACTTTAGATTTTTTAAGTTTTTGCCCTGTTATTTTTAATGGAGGAAACCCATCATTTTCTAAATATTCGATTTGAGCACCAAGTGATTTTAAGGCTTCTACTAAAATTTTAATGGGTCGTTCTTTCATACGAGAAGATCCAGTAAGCGTTACTGTTTTACCATCTTGAATTGCATAAAATGCGGTAAGAAAACGCATGGCTGTACCAGCATGATGAATATCTATAATTTCTGATGCAGATTTTAAAGCTCTTGTCATCAACTGACTATCATCTGAATTTGAAATATTTTCAATTTTTAATTCTGGATATAAGGCTTGCAATAATAATAACCTATTAGATTCACTTTTTGAACCTGTTATTTCAATAGATGATTGCTTTTGTATGGTTGATTTTTGAAGTGTAATGCTCATATAAACTATTAAAAAACGCTTCTTAAAAGAAGCGTTCAAATATACTTATAAATTATTTTAATTTTTCGTTATTATGATGCCTATCGTGGTCGCGCTTGGTTTTTTTATCCATGCGCTTATCAAACGCTTCTTGCAAATCAATTCCCGTTTGGTTTGCCAAACATAATACCACAAATAATACATCGGCTAGTTCTTCACCAAGGTCTTTATCTTTATCGCTTTCCTTTTCGCTTTGCTCTCCATAACGGCGTGCAATAATTCGGGCTACTTCTCCAACTTCTTCGGTAAGTTGTGCCATATTGGTAAGTTCGTTAAAGTACCGAACGCCGTGATTTTTTATCCAAGTATCTACGTCTTGTTGTGCATTTTGTATGTTCATGGTTATCTATTCTTTAATATTTGAAGTAATCTATCATTTATAAAATAATTGCATTTTCCTATTTTTACTTTCTTTAAAAAATGGTTTTCATCATTGGCAAGTGCATTTAAATAAGTTGCGGCAGTATTTCTATGTACACCTAATTCTTTTTCTATAAACTCAATTTTTGTATAAGGATGTTTAAAGATAGTATTAATTAAATCATGACTGTAAAATTTATGATTTGCTCTTATTTTATGTTTATAGTCGTCCATGAGTAATTTTATATTATTAACTACAACAATAGTATCTTGAGCTGTTATTTTTACGCCTTTTAGCATCCAAATAATCCATGCTTCCCATTTATTTTGTGTTCTAACCTCTTGCAATAATCTATAGTAGTCTGATTTATTTTTTATGATATAACTACTTAGGTACAACACAGGAATGTCTAACAATTTTTGATGTACTAAATAAAGCATATTCAAAATTCTGCCTGTTCTACCATTACCATCATAAAACGGGTGAATGCTTTCAAATTGATAATGAATAATTGGCATTTTTATTAAGGCATCAACTTCATGAAAAGACGCATCGTTTATATACATCTCTAAATTCTCCAATAATTTTACAATTTCTAAATGATTTTGAGGTGGTGTATAAACTACTTCTTGCGTTTTAGGATTTTTTAATACGGTTCCGGGCACTTTCCTAACAGGATGATTTGGAGACACAATTTCTTGTATTTTTTTTATGTCATTAGTTGTTAAAAGCCCTTTATCTTTAATAATATGAAAGCCAGTTTTTAATGCTTTGGCATAACTTTGGGCTTCTTTGGCTGCTTGTGAAATATGGTTTTCATCTATAGAAGCTTGATACAATTCATCATCTGTTGTTACAATATTTTCAACTTCGTTACTATCCTTGGCTTCTTGTAAAGCAATGGTATCGATTAATATTTGTGAATTTGGAATTTTTTTTATTTCTCCTCTTAGCTCACCTAGAGCTCTACTTGCTGTTATTAGTGCTTTTAAAATACTTACACTTTCTACATTAGCAAGTGGCGGCAATTTTGCAACTTCAAAAAAATTCATGGTAGTGTGTATTTATATTTACACAAAGTAAATCATTTTTTTTGTGCATATTGCTTTTTCATGCACAAGAAAACGACTTTTTTTGTGCACGTTGTTTTTTCATGCACAAGAAAATAAGATTTTTAGTTGTTTTATAGGTTTAAATTAATAACGAACGCCGTGATTTTTTATCCAAGCATCAACTACTTTTTGTGCGTTTTGTATGTTCATTATATTTTTGTTAAAACTATTTGTTCGTTCTCTTTTTCTATCATTTGTTTAAAGTACTCTTTTAATGTGTCGTAATACAAAGGAGATACAATTGGTTGTTTAATTTCTGTATTTACAACTAATTGAACTGAGCCATCAGAAACTGAAATGTTGTATTTAAAAACTCCTAAATTATCAGGCAAAGCAATAACTTTTGGCTCTGGAGTAGTTTCAATTTTATATCCTTCGGGCAATTTAATTATAATTCTGTACAAGCTAGAAGATGGATATCCAAAATCTATTGGGAATTCTCTTTTTTCTAATTTAAATGGATTTGATGTTGTTTTTAAATAGAATAAAGGTGAAAAATAAATTTTATCTCCAATAATATCTGCTTGGCTTTCTTTAAAAAATTTATACGATTCTGTAACAGGTTTTCCTAATTCTAAAGCATTAGCCACATTAAAATCTGAAATTTCTAAGCCATTATATTTATTTTCAATTTTTTCTATAAAATCAACTTCATCAACATCATTATAACGTTCTCTGTAAAGCAATGCATCATGATTTGTTTTCGCACTTCTAAAACCACCTTCAATATTTCCACTTTCATCTAAATTAACCATCATGGTAATAGTATTTTTAGAATCTTCTTTTGGATATAAATCAATTAATTCAGAGTCTCCTTTTTCGGCAATAATTCTACCTTGCCAGTTTAACGTTCTATAAGGCAAAATGTTTGGTAAGCCATATTTATTTGTTGCGTCTAATAATATTGTTCCTTCTGGAAGATTTACATAAGAAATTACATAATCATAGCCTTCTCTGGTAGGAAATATTGGAATACCATTTTGCCGAGTGCTCACCAAAACTGGGTATGCTTTAAACCCTGCATATCGTAACATGGATGTTAGCATTAAATTAATTTCGGCCACATTTCCCACTTGGTCTTTATAAGCTTTTTTTACGCCATCATTGGTGTATTTGCTATAATATCCATTCCATTTTACTTTGTTTTTTACAAATTCATATATTAATAAAACTCGGTCTATAGGGTTTGATATTGTTGAAATAATGGCATTAATATCATCTTCAAAATATCCTGTTTTATCTAGTTCACCACCAAAATTGGGATTATCGTAAATGGTTTTAACTACATCTTCCCATGTTGTAGAATAATATTTCATGGGCGTATTTGGAAATTTTGTGTAAGACAACTCGAAATTAACTGATGACCTATAGTTATTTATATTATTTACATAAGGCTCTTCTTTTAAGGCTGGAATATTTGATAAATTATAGGAACTCGTTATTTTCGTAAATTCTATTGCAGAAGTGCTGAAAGTAGTATGTGATATTAAATCATCTGACCTTTCTTTGCTAGTAAAAACCATTCTATCTCTTTTGGATTCTGTTTTTGGTATAACTATTAAAAATCCTTTAGTGTTTAATTTAAAATTAAAGTATTCAGGTGCTTCAAATATGGCATCTATTTTTTTAACTGGAATATCATGCTGAAAAACAAATTCATCAACATTTGAAATAAATGGTGACCGAACACTATATTGATACTCTATTACACTACCTTCTTTAACATTTGGCATTGTGAATTTAGTTTGGTTTAAAAAATCATTTTTCTCTGATTCAAAAATGGCTTCTTTGGTTAATTTATTATCTTCTATCTTATCATTTATCAAATTATATGTAAAGGCTTTAAGCCCAGACATTTTTTCTCTATCACTACTACTTTTATAAAGATTAACCTCTTTAGTTGCATAATCAAATCCTTCTTGATTGTAAATTTTAATACGATTATGTATTTCTGTTACCTGATAAAACCCTTCACCTTGCTGGTATTCAAAATAGGTTTTTCGTTTTTTATATAAATAGGTTGCGCTAGCTGAAGAATCTAGTGGATTAAATTTTTCTTGAAGTTCTTCAACTGATACTTTACCAAAATCATAATTTTGCGAAAATACCGTTAGGCTCAAGCAAAACAGTATAAAAAAAGGAACGGATTTCATTTATTAGAGTTTTTTAATTAATGCTATTTTTGAATTATCTAGTTTGTTTACTTCTTTGTAAAAGTTTCTAAATTCTTCGTAATCTTCTTTAGGAAATTCTCCATCATTAACAACAAATTGCCTGTTATAAAGTAATATGTTATCATTTTTAATAGTAATCTCAAAAGAGTAATACCCAAATTTATTTTCAATGTTTACCTTTTGAGGTAACGATTCTATTTTATAATCTTGCGGCAGATTGATTTCAACTTCATCTACATCTTTAAAGCCGCGATAAATTTTAAGTGGTAATATTCTTTCTCTATATCTATCTGGAATTTGGGTAGTTCTATTTATAGTGTTTACATTAAATAAGATTCTATCACCAACAATTTTGGAGTAATTAGTTGCAGTAAATTTTATTGTTTCTATAAATTGAATACTGTCTTTGTCATTTAAAATTTCTTTTTTATTAAATACAAGGTTATTAATGTAATTCCAACGTTTTTTGTAATAGGTGTCTAAATCTCTTTCAGACTTTGTTTCAATCCAATACTTATCATCATATTGAATTCCTTTTGAAACAATCACGCTTTGTAAATCAATACTTCCATCATTTAAAACAGTAAAACTGCCTTTCGTTACTTGTCGATTTTCGTTGGTTGTATATTTTTTTGTGTGTTTAATTTTTCCTCCTTCTGGAGTTATAACAAAAACATCTCGATTATCTGTAAAATCTCCTATAAAGCCAAATGGCATTTTTTGGCTGGTACATTCTAACCAAATATCGTCTTGATTTTCTTGTGGAATATTAAGAATAACATGATTGGCTTGCCCTAAAAGAGAGGCAAAATCATTTTCTAAACTAATTTGGCTTTCTTGAGTTGCATATACTTCGGTATAATAAGATTCAACTCCAACAATTTTTAGTAATGCTTTGGTGTAATTTGTTAAACCTTTGCAGTCACCATATTTTACCTTATCAACTTCGTCTGCTGGAAAGGGTTGAATACCACCAATACCCACTTGAACACTAATATATCTGGTGTTATCTTGAACAAATTTATATACAATTTTTGCTCTTTCAATAGGATTATCAATGCCATCAACTAGCTTTTTTATTAAATTTTCTGTCTCTGCTGAAACTGTTGTTCTTCCTACTAATAGCTTATCATTAATCCATTTACCTAGATTATTCCAGTCGTTAATTGCTCCTGTATAATTTTCATAATTAAAATTTATAGGACTAACCAACAAACTTGGGGCAAACTCTCTAAATTTTGGGCTGTAATCTTCTGATTTTAATGCTTCAATATTTACAGCTTTATAACTTAAAATACCATCATTACTGTTGTTAACAATATTTACATTAGAAAAATTTTTCTCTTTTGTTTTTATCCCTATTGAAGCATCATAAATTATTTTGTAGGTACTATTTTCTGTACTTATATGATAGCCTTCCAAAGGTCTCCAAGATGGAATCCAAGCAGTATTTTCGGTTTCAGTTTCAAAAACAAATTCAACAGTATATGGATAATTTATTGGAGTATATTCTAAATATTTAACTCTGCTATCTTCATACAATGAGAAATCATTTACGGCAGCAACATCTTTAAAATCTGATTTTTTAAATTTATTTATTTCTAAACCAAACTCATTATAAATTGTTGCTTTTAATGTTTTTACAATGATTTTATTATCATAATAAACTTGAGCATTTAAAAAATCATTTCCTTCTTTATTTAAAATAGTAACAACTCGTTTATAATTGTGCTTTAAACTTTTTATTGATGAAATTTCAATTAGCGATTCATCAACCCTAAGAACTGCATTGGCATTTTTCTTTAAATTATCAGGAATTGTTAAACTTGAATAAAAGTTTTCTTGAGATACGATTGTTAAACTTGTAAAAAGCAGTAAAACGTTGAAAATATTTTTAATAAGCATGTACTATCAGTTCAATATAAACATCTATAATTTATTTCTTGAGAGACTTAATTAATAGAATTTTAAAAAACCTTTAGCTATTATTTGGCTGTATTAAAAATCGTATACCAAATATAATAAAACATGGTAACATAATATACTTAAATTCACTAAAAATTACCTGAATTCCCCATTCAGAGAAAAACTTTTGAAATCCTAGTGGAGATACTTTAATGACTTGAAACGGAAAGAAAAACCGGTCATTATTAAACGGAATTAAAAACCCAACGCCTTTTCCTCCTGTTGTCATAGCATCTAAAATGCCATGAGAAAGGGTTGATAAAAAAATAACTAAAAACCAAAGCTTTTTATTTTGTTTTCCTAATATACTCATCAAGAATAAAGCCCATACAACTGCAAATAAAATAGAATGTGTAAAACCTCTATGACCTAAAGGATGTGCGTAAGGAATACCAAATTTAAAACCTATAACATCAAAATCTGAGAGAATGGTTGAAAAAATAGCAAGTATTACTAACCATTTAGTGTTTTTATGATCGATGGTTTTTGACAAGGTATAACCAACAATACTATGCCCAAAAACAGATGCCATTACTCTTTATTTTTAGAATCAATGATTATAGTTACCGGACCATCATTTAATAACTCAACCTGCATATCGGCACCAAATTTGCCGGTTTGAACTTCTTTTCCTAAATCTAATTGAAATTGTTTTAAAAATGCTTCATATAATGGAATTGCTATATCTGGTTTGGCAGCTTTAATGTAACTAGGTCTATTTCCTTTTTTTGTGGAAGCGTGAAGTGTGAATTGACTTACTACAATAGCCTCGCCATTAACATCTAATAACGATAGATTCATGATATCTTCATCATCTCCAAATATACGCACGTTAACAATTTTGTTTGATAACCATTTAATGTCTTCAAAATTATCATCATCTACAATTCCTATGAGAATTAAAAGGCCTTTATTAATAGACGCAACTTTTACTTCTTCAATAGTAACACTAGCTTTTAAAACACGTTGAATGACTACTTTCATTTATTCTCTTTCCCAATTATCTGTTCTGTAATGCTCATCTTCACCTTCAATAATTTGCAAATAACTTTTGTATCTTGAAAAGGCAACTTCATCATTATCTAAAGCTTTTTTAACAGCACATTGCGGTTCTTGAATGTGCAAACAATTATGAAACTTACAATCTTGTTTTAATTTAAAAAACTCAGGAAAATAATCACCAACTTCTTCTTTATCCATATCAACCACGCCAAAACCCTTAATGCCTGGCGTATCAATAATTTTAGCATTAAAACTTAAATCAAACATTTCGGCAAATGTGGTAGTATGTTGCCCTTGCATATGAAGTGTTGAAATTTCTTTAGTTTTAATATCTAATGAAGGTTCTATAGCATTTACTAAAGTAGATTTTCCAACGCCTGAATGCCCAGAAAACATGCTTACTTTGTTGTGCATTAACGCCTTGACTTTGTCGACATTTTTGCCAGAAAGCGCCGAAACTCCAATACACTCGTACCCTATTTTACGGTAAACATGTGCTAAATATTTTACTTCATTAAGAGTTTCTTCATCATACGAATCAATTTTATTAAAAAGCAAAATTGTTTTAACAGAATATGCATTTGATGTTACTAAAAACCTATCAATAAAACTGGTTAAGGTTGGCGGATTATTAATAGTAATCATTAAAAAAACCTGATCGATATTGGAGGCAATAATGTGGGTTTGTTTGGATAAATTAACCGATTTTCTAACTATATAATTATTTCTATCATGAATGTTATTTATAATTCCAGATATTTGATTGTTATCAGTTTCCAATTCAAAATCTACAACATCTCCAACAGCAATTGGGTTGGTACTTTTAATACCTTTTATACGGAATTTACCTTTTATGCGACATTCGTAAGTATCACCCAAAGGGGTTTTTACTGTGTACCAACTTCCTGTAGATTTGTAAACGCGTCCTGTCATTCAATTTATTAGTTTCGGTTTTACAAATTAACAACTTTTCAATGTAACAAAAAGTGTATATTGATGTCTTAAACAAAAAATCATTCAACAACATGAAAAATTTATTATTTATTGCATTTCTTTTAGGGTCACTTATTGATACTCAAGCACAAGTAGAGTACAAAGTAGTAACTAGTGTAGAATCTATTGTTCCCAGCGGCTTAGGCCGATCAAGAATCATCAGTGCTAATGAAGAAAAAAATTACAAAGATTTTACCTCAACACAAACTGAAGATGATAATACCAGAAACAAATCAGACAGAGGTGAGATAAGAGTTAAAGATTTTGATGAAACAAAACTGCTTAATTTTTATAATATTGCTGGCATTCGTTTTCAAAATATTGCAGCTAATGATGCTGTAATTACTTCAAAAATAAATACTATGATTGAAGAAGGTTGGGAATTGGCTTTTGTTACTAGTGCAGTTGAAAGCGATGGTGGTAAAGATGATGGCCAAGGTATTTTTATTACGCGATACATTTTTAAACGACATAAATAGTACTAATTTAAAAAACAAAAACGCCGCATTAAAGTGCGGCGTTTTTTTCTGTTATCCATTTATTATTTTCTCTTGATGACCAATACTTTCTTGATGAATATCTTTAAATAATTTAACGATGAATTCTTCAGAAAGTCCTTTTTTAGCACCTTCGGTAATCATTTTTTCTTGAATTTCATTCCAACGATTGCTTTGTAAAACTGCCACGTTATTATCTTTTTTAACCTGTCCAATTTCATCGGCAACTTTCATACGTTTTCCTAATAATTCTAATAAGTTAGCATCTAAAACATCAATATTAGCTCTTAATTTTGTCATTTTAGTCGTGTAATCTGGTGTATCTCCACTTACTTTTCTAATTTTTAAATCTTTAAAAATTTGCTTTAAAGCATCTGGTGTTACTTGTTGTGCAGCATCACTCCAAGCATTTTCTGGATCGTTGTGTGTTTCTATAATCATTCCATCATAATTTAAATCTAAAGCTTCTTGCGTTACTTCAAGAATCATATCTCGGTTTCCTGTAATATGCGATGGATCGATAATTAAAGGTAAATCGGGAAATTTATTTTGCAATTCAATAGCAATTTGCCATTCTGGAATGTTTCTGTATTTTGTTTTTTCATAGGTAGAAAATCCTCTATGAATAACACCCAATTTTTTAATTCCTGCAGCATACAACCGTTCTACACCGCCTAGCCATAAAGCCATATCTGGGTTTACTGGGTTTTTAATTAAAACAATTTTATCGGTACCAGCTAAAGTATCGGCAATTTCTTGAACTGCGAACGGATTTGCTGTGGTACGTGCACCAACCCATAAAACGTCTATATCATTTTCTAAAGCTAATTTACAGTGAGCCGCTGTAGCAACTTCGGTACCCATTAACAATCCAGTTTCGGCTTTTGCTTTTTTTAACCATTTTAAGCCAATTTCGCCAACACCTTCAAAACCTCCTGGACGGGTTCTTGGCTTCCAAATACCTGCTCTAAAAACGCTAACATCTGAATCTTTTAGCGCATGTGCAATTTTTAAAACTTGCTCTTCTGTTTCTGCACTGCAAGGCCCGGCAATTACTAGTGGATGACTTAATTTAAAATCATCTAACCACGTTCTCATTTCTTTTTTGTTTTCCATAATCTTAATAAAATTTCAATATTCAAATTCCAAATCCCAAAATTTTTATAGGGTAACCAAATGGAATTTGGCAATTAATAATTGGTATTTTAGTATTTAATTTATTCCGTTTAAAATATCTTTTATGTGATTGGTATTTTTCATCTCATTAAAAATTTCTTCAAAATTATCATCTTGCATTAAATTTTTAAAATGAGTGAGGTTATTAATATATTCTTCTAATGTTTCAACAACATTGGCTTTATTTTGCTTAAAAATTGGAGCCCACATGGCTGGTGAACTTTTAGCTAATCTTACGGTTGATGCAAAACCACTTCCTGCCATATCAAAAATATCTCGCTCGTTTTTTTCTTTTTCAATAACTGTTTTGCCTAACATAAACGAACTTATATGTGACAAATGAGATACATATGCAATATGTTTATCATGCGCTTCTGGATTCATATATCTAATACGCATACCCATAGCATCAAATATTTTTAAAGCTTTTTCTTGAAGTTTAACCGCTGTTTTTTCAACTTCACAAATAATGTTTGCTTTATTTTGAAACAAACCATTAATGGCTGCTTTTGGACCAGAAAACTCTGTTCCAGCAATAGGATGCATGGCTAAAAAATTTCTGCGTTTTGGGTGATTGGTCGTAACTTTACATATATCCAATTTGGTTGAACCTACATCTGCTACCAAAGCATCGTCAGATATCGTATCAAGAATTTTTGATATATAATTCGTTGAAGCATCTACGGGAATTGAAAGAATAACCAAATCGGCCTGTTTCAAATCATCAAACTCTGCTTTTTTATCAATGATTTTTAATGCAAGTGCATCATCTAAATGAACTGGATTATAATCTAATCCATAAATAATGACGTTTGGATTAATTTTTTTTAAATCTAAAGCGAAACTTCCTCCTATCAACCCAACACCAATGATATATATATGTTTCATCTGATAGTTTTTATTGTTATGAAATTATCAGATGCATTTAGCATTGAATCAATCTCTTTTATTTTAGAATTTTTATTTTTCATCTTACTTAATTCTTTCTATGGCTTCTTCTAAAACTTCTGTAGATGCACATAATGAAAAACGAATATAACCTTCACCCTTACTTCCAAAAATAGTTCCTGGAGTAATGAAAATATGATTGTTTTTTAGTACTGAATCTATAAATTCTTCTGATTTTAAACCTGTTGGCAATTTTGCCCAAACAAACAATCCTGTTGCTTCTTTATCATAGGTGCAACCTAAAGCATCTGCTAATTGCCAAACTAAATTTCTTCGTTGTTGATACACACTATTTAATGTAGAAAACCACATTTTTGTACACTTTAAAGCTTCAACAGCTCCTTTTTGAATGCCGTAAAACATGCCGGAATCCATATTGCTTTTTACTTTTAACACATTGCTAATATGCTTAGCATCACCAATTACCATTCCTACGCGCCAACCTGCCATATTAAAAGTTTTGCTTAAAGAATTAAGTTCTAAACAAACTTCTTTTGCTCCAGGCACACTTAAAAGACTTTGTTGAACATCATTTAAAACAAAACTGTATGGATTGTCATTTACTATTAAAATGTGATGTTTTTTACCAAAAGCTACTAACTCTTCAAACAAATATTTACTTGGCATGGCACCAGTAGGCATGTGCGGATAGTTTACCCACATGATTTTTACCTTACTTAAATCTTGTTGTGATAAGGCTTTTAAATCTGGAGACCAATTATTTTTGGCATCCAATTCATAAAAAACAGGCTTAGCTCCAACTAATTTGGTAACAGATTCATAGGTAGGATAACCTGGATTGGGAATTAATACTTCATCACCTTCATTTAGATAAGCCATAGAAATGTGCATAATGCCTTCCTTGCTTCCCATGAGGGGCAATATCTCATTTGCTGGACTTAAAGAGACATTAAAATGCTCTTTATAAAATGCCGCCATAGCCTCTCTTAATTCTGGCAAACCTTGATAACTCTGGTATTTATGAGCATTAGGGTGTTGAAAACTATTTGTAATCGCTTCAATAACTTTTTGTGGTGGCGCCAAATCTGGACTACCAATTCCTAAATTTATAATTGGTTTACCATTAGCAATAAGCATATTTACTTCTCTTAATTTTTTTGAGAAATAGTATTCTTCAACGGTATGCAATCTGTTAGCAACTTCAATCATAACTTGGCATTTTTATATTCGCCCAATATTTTAAGTCCTTGAGCCATGATATTTAATATGGACTTTGCTTTGGCAAAATCTTGGTAATTTTCAAAGGTAACATCCACAAAAAAGGAATATTTCCAAGGGGTTTCAATAATTGGTAAGGATTGAATTTTTGTTAAATTTAGCTTACAATCACTCATCACATTTAAAATAGTTGCTAAACTTCCTCGTTTATGGTCGGTTTCAAATTTTAAAGATGCTTTATTAATTTGGTCTTCAGGAATTTCAGAATTTTCTCTTTTTACAATAGCAAATCTTGTTTCGTTATGTTTAATGGTTTGAATGCTATGTGCTAAAATATCCAACTCAAAAATATTTGCAGCCATAACACTAGCAATGGCACCAATATTTTTTAATTGATGTTTATGAATACGTTCTGCAACTTCAGCGGTATCTTTATCTTCAACCAATTTAATATGTGGATAAGCTTTAAAGAATTCCATACATTGCAATAAAGCCATGGGATGTGAATATACTTCTTTAATATCATCAATAGTTTGATTGGGCAATGCCATTAAATTATGCTGAATATCTAAATAATGTTCTCCAACAACGTGCAAATCATATTTATTTATTAACGCGTAATTAGGTATGATAGAACCTGCAATAGAATTTTCTAACGCCATAATTACAGCATCACTTTCTTTGCTTATTAAGGATTCTACAACTTCATCAAATGTTAAACATTCAATAACATTAACAGGCTTTTTAAAAAATTCCTGCGACACAATGTGATGGAACGATCCTTTTACTCCTTGTATGGCGACTGTTTTTATCATATATAAAAAAAGTCCCGATTTCCATCGAGACTTATATTCAAATTTATTTCTTATAAATTACACATACAAAGTCTCGATTTCTTTACTAAAAAAGAAATAAAACCAGTTGCTAAAATATGTGTAACCTATTGTTGTTTTCATAATGAGCGGCTAAAGTAAATAATATTTTTACAATTCAAAATGAAGCAAGCATTTTTTTACAATTAATTTAAAAGTTTTAAAGAATTTAAGGCAAAGCTTTAAATAAATTATATTATCATTATTTTTGAACAAATAATTTTAATATGTCAATAGAAGTAACTGGTGTTTCAAAACTCTACGGAAGCCAAAAAGCTTTAAATAATATATCTTTTAAGGTTTCAAAACCAGAAATTGTTGGTTTTTTAGGTCCAAATGGCGCTGGAAAATCTACTATGATGAAAATTTTGACCACTTACATCAATGCTTCTGAAGGGTCTATTAAAGTAAACTCCTTTGATGTTGACGAAGATTCAAAAAATGTTCAAAAAAGTGTAGGCTATTTACCTGAAAATAATCCTTTGTATTTAGACATGTATATTAAAGAATATTTAAACTTTAATGCACAGGTTTACAAGGTTTCAAAAGAACGTATTCAAGAAGTTATTGAACTTACAGGATTAATGCCCGAAGTACATAAAAAAATAGGGCAGCTCTCAAAAGGATATCGTCAGCGCGTTGGTTTGGCCTGTGCGCTTATACATGACCCAGATGTTTTAATTCTTGATGAACCAACCACGGGCTTAGACCCAAACCAGTTAGTTGACATAAGAAACTTGATAAAAACCATAGGAAAAACTAAAACGGTATTTTTATCAACGCATATTATGCAAGAAGTTGAAGCTATGTGTGACCGTGTGATTATTATAAATAAAGGTGAAATTGTTGCTGATAAAAAATTGCAAGAACTTAGAAATAGTAAAGAACAAACCGTTGTTGTAGAGTTTGATTATAGAGTTGAAGATGCATTTTTAAATAATTTACCAAAGGTTAAAAACGTTATAAACACTCATGGTTTTGTATATGAAATTACATTTAAAACTGCTGAAGACATGCGTTCTTATGTGTTTGATTTTGCACATGATAATCAACTTAAAATTTTACAGTTGAATCAGAAGAATGCCAGTTTAGAAAGTATGTTTAGGGAGTTGACAAGTAAATAATCACTCAAAAATTAATCGTCCTTTATATTGTTCTTCTACCTCAACAATAGGTGGATGATTCATACAAATAACATCTCCTGTTCCTGATATTTTACCTGTAATTTTTTGAATAGGATTTAAAATCATATCGTTAGAACTTCTATTCCAAATATATACGTTCTGAGCCATAAGATTTCTTCCTTCAAAACGCGATGTTCCTGATGCATACGTAACATTTAAATGATTGGTTTTGCCAGAAATATAACAATTAGATAAATTATTGAATACAATATTAAAGTTTAAATTATCAATCTGCAGCCTGAAATTTCCAACTGTAAACGTATCAGGCGCATTAAAATCTTCTGATAAAATAGTTAATGATGGATACCTCAACACACCATTTGAACTAATATCATATTGTGTAGAACTTCTAATTTCAGTAATATTTGGCGAGGTTACATATACTTTTGTAATCCCATAATCTCTTACATAATTGCAATTATTATTATCACTTAAAATCAATTTACCACCAACAACAATGGCTTCTACATCATTCAATAAATTTTTACCAGTTTCAATCACAACATTTTGAGTTATTCCATCTTTTATAATTAACTCAACATCTCGATTTACTAATATTTTATCAAAAGCATCTAAACTTATTTCTTGCTGAATTATGTCTCCTGAGGTTTGAAAACAATCGCCCGCATTATCACTATTACATGAAAACACTAAAATTATAAACGCTATGTAAATTATTTTTTTCATCTGTTTATATCTATTTTTTTAATGGTCAGATGTAATGTCAAAATTAAGATGTCTATTTGTTTGCAGCTTTTTATTAATGGACATTTCATAATCTTACTCCAACTCCAAATTCAACCGCTTCGGCTTTTGCTGCATGTGCTTTTAAGGTTAAAGCTCCAAACCACTTATCACCAAAATAACGTTTCAAACCTATTCTAAGATAGGTTTGTCCTTCAAAATCAAACGGATAATATACATAATAACCTAACTGTGTCACCAATGAAATTCTGTTTACAAATAATTCGTGTCCAACAAACAATCCAACACGCTTATAATCTTCGTTGCCTGTATTAGGTTCTTCAGGAAAAGATACAGAACGATAATAAATATATTCTTTTAAAAAGTTTGAAAAGAAGACATCGGCACCTAATTGCAAGGCGCTTTTTTGATTGATTCGTTTATCAGCATATGCAGACACCACATAAAATGGAAATTGTCCACTACCAACCACATCACTTTCATTAACACCACTTCTAAAAACGACATTATACTTTATAGGTTGTGTAAACTTTTTGCTAATTTCTAAACTATCAGTAACTATAAATTCTGGTTCTTTTTCATCTAAATTGTAATTAACTCCAATATTGAACGTTATAGAATTAATACTAGTATTTGGAACTTTTACATTAGCGTTTGAATAATGAATCATTGAAAAACCAGCTTGTAAACCAAATTGCTCAAAAATATGCTCTTTTTTATAGTTGAACATCAAGTAAGTACTACTCATAATTTTTGAACCAAAAGCATTGTTGCGGTAGTTAGTTTCTTTGTCATACGGATTCGTAGTCAATGCCAATCCTTGACCTATACGAAACATAAGATTGCGGTTTAAAAAGTAAAAATTATAATGTGCATACATGGAATAATTAGTTCCTAAAACATCATTTTTTAAATTCTGATACGCAAACGAAAAACCATAATCTGGATAATTATACCGTTGTTCCCAAGCTTGATGCCCAAAGGTTTTTTTATTATAACTTACAATAATACCTTCAGGATGACCAGTTATTAAATGAAGTATATCATTATTATGTAAAGCAATATTTCCTTTAAAATAATTAACATCTATAAATGAAGAATTCTGCTTTTCTTGAGAAAAAGATAGACAAAATAGAAAGCAAAAAAATCCAGTAAGAAATAGCTTCATTTAAAGGTTACTTATCTTGTAAAAACAAGAGATTAATTAAAATATTTTTGACGCTATGGCTTTAATATTATCGCTTTTACCCATAGAATAATAATGTAAAAATGGCACACCAGCGTCTCTCAACTCTTTAGATTGCTGAATGGCAAACTCAATGCCTACTTGCCTAACGGCATTATTATCTTTACAAGCCTCCACTGCATCTATTAAGTCTTGGGGTAAATCTATTTTAAAAACCTGAGGTAAAATTTGCAAATGACGTTTCACCGCAATAGGTTTAATACCAGGGATAATAGGTACTGTAATTCCTATGGCTTTCGCTTTTTCAACAAAATCAAAATACCTTTTATTATCAAAAAACATTTGGGTTACCACATAATCGGCACCAGCATCTACTTTTTCTTTTAAGCGTTTTAAATCGGTTGCCAAAGACGGCGCTTCCATGTGTTTTTCTGGGTAACCAGCTACACCAATACAAAAATCGGCGTTATGCTCTACATTTACATCATCATGCAAATATTTACCACGATTTAAGTTGGCTATTTGCGACACTAACTCGCTTGCAAATGCATTACCACCATCGGCCGGTATAAAATAAGGCTCTTCTTTCATAGAGTCGCCACGTAAAGCCATCACGTTATCAATCCCTAAATAATGGCAATCAACCAACACATATTCTGTTTCTTCTTTCGTAAAACCACCACAAAGTAAATGAGGAATGGCATCAACGCTATATTTATACATAATAGATGCACAAATACCAACAGTTCCAGGACGCATACGAGTGATTCGTTTATCTAAAAGTCCATTGCCCCTATCAATATAAACATATTCTTCCCTAGAAGTTGTTACATCTATAAAAGGAGGTTTAAACTCCATTAACGGGTCTATATTATCATAGAGTTCTTTAATGTTTTTTCCTTTTTGAGGCGGAATCACTTCAAAAGAAAATAAGGTTGTTCCGTTGGCTTTTTTTATGTGATCTGTTACTTTCATTCCCATTTCCTGCGAAGGCAGGAATCTTATTTAATATTAATTTTATATTTTGGGCGTTACCACAAGGGTCGCGCTTTCCGCTTCAAGTCCTCGCTCGTGCCTCGCTGTGGGCTTTCCGCTATAATCGCTAACGCAAATTAAAGCAATAACTTTTTAATGGTTTTATAATCTTCTTGATATTCCCAATAAATCCATCGTCCATCTACATAATCGGTTAAAATATATTTTTCACTAACCGATTTAATTCTGGAAATTGGAATGATTTTCTTGGAGAAAGTATCCGAAACAATGGGTTCCATCATTTCTTTATTTTTACTATTATAACCATGCGATATAATGTAACTACCTAATGTTAATTCTATAAATTCTGGCTTCATTGTTTTATTTATTCATCTGCAATGGTTGGATGCAACCATTTTCTAGCTTTCTCTTTTGAAATACCTTTTCTAACCGCATAATCTGTTACCTGGTCATCGGTTATTTTACCTAGGCCAAAATACTTCGCTTCCGGATTTCCAAAATAATAACCTGAAACTGCTGCCGCTGGCCACATCGCTAAACTTTCGGTCAAGGTTACACCAATCACTTTTTCAACTTCCAATAACTCCCAAATGGTTTCTTTTTCTAGATGGTCTGGACAAGCAGGATATCCTGGTGCCGGACGAATTCCCTTATAACTTTCCTGGATTAAATCATCGTTGGTTAAATCTTCATTTTCAGCATATCCCCAATGTTTAGTCCGCACTTGTTTATGCAAATATTCCGCTAAAGCTTCCGCAAACCTATCCGCTATCGCTTGAGCCATAATCGCATTGTAATCATCCTCATTTTTTCTGTAACTATCAGCCAATTCTTGCGCTCCAAAAATGGCAACAGCAAAAGCTCCCATATAATCAGTTTTCCCAGTTTCCTTTGGCGCGATAAAATCGGCTAAAGCTATATTTGGAATACCTTCCCGTTTACTTAATTGCTGACGCAAGGTTCTAAAAACAACGATTTCCTTTCCCTTTTTCTGAACAGAAATATCATCTTCATGAATTGTATTGGCTTCAAACAATCCGAAAACCGCTCTTGGCTTTAATAATTGCTTGGCAATGATGTCTTCAATCATTTTTTGAGCTTCATTAAACATGATAGTTGCTTGCTCACCCACAACCTCATCAGTTAAAATATCTGGATATTTACCGTGTAAATCCCAACTTCTAAAAAACGGACTCCAATCTATAAATGGCACTAATTCTTTTAAGCTCAATTGTTTTAAAACTTGAATACCTAATTCTTTAGGCTTTACAATTTCAGTAGTATCCCAATCAATTTTAAACTTTCGTTTTCTAGCTTCCATAATAGAAATATATGATTTCTCTTTGCCGCGTTTTAAAAATTTGGTTCGAAACTCATCATAATCCTTTTTTAAATTGGCAACATATTCATTAACCGCTTTTTTGTTCAGCAAATCGCCCACAACGGTAACGGCTCTAGAAGCATCATTCACATGCACCACGGCATTTTTATATTGTGGATCAATTTTAACAGCAGTATGTGCTTTTGAAGTTGTGGCACCCCCAATAAGCAATGGAATGCTGAAATTTTGACGTTCCATTTCTTTGGCCAAATATACCATTTCATCAAGTGATGGCGTGATGAGTCCAGATAATCCAATAGCATCAACATTATGTAATTTGGCCTCGGAAATAATCTTTTCCGGTGGTACCATCACACCCAAATCAACGATTTCATAATTATTACAAGCCAATACGACGCTCACAATATTTTTACCAATATCATGTACATCGCCTTTTACGGTTGCCATCAATACTTTACCAACAGGCTCTTGCAAATCGCCTTTTTCAGCTTCAATAAACGGATTTAAATACCCTACCGCTTTTTTCATCACGCGAGCCGATTTCACGACCTGAGGCAAAAACATTTTTCCAGCACCAAACAAATCGCCCACCACATTCATGCCTATCATTAAGTGGCCTTCAATAACATCAATCGGTTTTTCGGCCTGTAATCTAGCTTCCTCAACATCTTCAATAATAAAGGCATCAATACCTTTTACAAGCGCGTGTGTGATTCTCTCTTGAACAGGATTTTCACGCCAAGACAAATCGGCTCCCGCTTCTTTTTTAGACCCTTTAACGGTTTCGGCAAAATCTAATAAACGCTCGGTAGCATCATCCCTTCTATCTAAAATAACATCTTCAACACGCTCTAATAAATCTTTCGGAATATCATCATACACTTCTAAAAGTGAAGGATTTACAATACCCATATTCATACCCGCTTGAATGGCATGGTACAAAAACACCGAGTGCATGGCTTCACGCACACCATCATTTCCTCTGAAAGAAAACGACACATTACTCACACCACCGCTCACGCTAACGTTTGGTAAATTTTGACGCACCCAACGTGTGGCTTCAATAAAATCGATGGCATTTCTTTTATGCTCATCCATGCCTGTAGCTACTGGGAATATGTTTAAATCGAAAATAATATCTTCGGAAGGAAAGCCTACTTGATTAACAAGTATGTCATATGAACGTTTACAAATTTCAATACGCCTTTCATAATTATCGGCTTGCCCAACCTCATCAAATGCCATAACAATCACTGCTGCACCATAGCGCTTTATTTGTTTTGCTTCCCAAACAAACTTGTCTTCACCTTCTTTTAATGAAATAGAGTTTACAACACATTTTCCTTGAACTACTTGTAAACCAGCCTCGATGATTTCCCATTTGGAACTATCAATCATGATAGGCACTCGGGAAATATCGGGTTCGGCAGCAATTAAATTAAGAAAACGCACCATAGATTCTTTACCATCAATAAGTCCGTCGTCCATATTAATATCAATAATCTGAGCGCCACCATCAACCTGATGCCTAGCAACTGCTAAGGCTTCATCAAATTTTTCTTCTTTGATTAATCGTAAAAACATACGCGAACCAGCCACGTTAGTACGTTCACCAACGTTTATAAAATTGCTATTTTCGTTTAGGACTAGGGGTTCAAGTCCTGATAAACGCATGTATTTTGTTTGTTTAATTTTCATCTTTTTTAATGAGATGCTGAAACAAGTTCAACAGTACGAGGTTTGTATTTTGCAGCAATATTAGCAATTACTTTAATATGCGCTGGCGTTGTACCGCAACAACCACCAATAATGTTAATCAAATTCTTCTTCAAATATTCTTCTATTTGTTCGCCCATTTCTTCTGGAGATTCATCATATTCTCCAAAAGCATTTGGTAATCCTGCATTGGGATGTGCGGAAATAGCAAAGTCTGTTTTATTGGCAATCGCTTCCAAATGCGGTTGCAATAAATTAGCTCCTAAAGCACAATTAAATCCAATAGACAATAATGGAATATGTGATACAGAAATTAAAAAAGCTTCGGCCGTTTGTCCGGATAAGGTTCTACCAGAGGCATCGGTAATCGTGCCACTTAACATGATGGGGATATCAAGATTCCGTTCGTCTTTAACTTCTTCAATAGCGAATAATGCGGCTTTCGCATTTAGGGTATCAAACACCGTTTCAACCAACAGTAAATCAACACCACCATCTATTAATGCCTCTACTTGCTGTTTGTAGGCAATACGCAATTCATCAAACGTGACGGCTCTGTAACCGGGATCGTTAACATCGGGCGACATGCTGGCCGTTTTATTAGTTGGTCCAATAGACCCGGCTACAAAACGGGGTTTATGTGGCTCTTTAGCCGTAAATGCATCAGCTACTTCTCTGGCTAATTTAGCAGATTGGTAATTGAGTTCGTATACCAAATCTTCCATTTGATAATCGGCCATTGCAATGGTTGTTCCAGAAAAGGTATTGGTTTCTACAATATCGGCACCCGCTTCAAAATACTTGGCGTGTATGGTTTTAATAGCTTCTGGCTGTGTAATAGAAAGCAAATCGTTATTGCCCTGTAATGGTGTTGGATAGTCTTTGAAACGTTCGCCTCTAAAATCGTTTTCAGTAAATTTATATTGCTGAAGCATGGTTCCCATAGCGCCATCGAGCACTAAAATACGTTGTTGTAAAGCCTGTTTTATGTTTGACATGTAAATTATTTTTGCCTTAAAAGTGTTTAATTATCATTTTTAAACTAGCTAACAAAAGTAATGCACATATTTTTAAATTCATAAGTAATATGAATTGTTTTTAGGTGACATACAATCGTGTTTTATATTAAAATTGGCCTAGCAGACAAATCCCTAAGAAAACAAAGAAATTATAGAATAGATTTAAAACACAAGCGTTTTATTCAAACAATGTTGAAGACAAATACCTATCGCCACGATCGCATATAATGGCAACGATAACACCACTTTCTAAAGTTTCGGCCAATTTTAAAGCGGTAAAAACAGAACCACCACTGCTCATGCCTGCAAAAACACCTTCTTCTTTTGCTAAGCGTTGGGTTGTTAATTTCGCATCATCTTCACTCACATCAATCACGATATCTACTTTCGACCTATTAAAAAATTTAGGTACATAGTCTGGCGACCATTTTCTAATACCTGGAATTTTAGCGCCATCTGCTGGTTGTGCCCCAACAATGGTAATATTTTTATTTTTCTCTTTTAAATAGGTTGAAACACCCATAATAGTTCCCGTGGTTCCCATGGCTGCTACAAAATGCGTGACTTCGCCATGAGTATCTCTCCAAATTTCTGGGCCTGTGGTTTTATAATGCGCTTTCCAGTTATCATCATTTTCGAACTGATTTAAAAGAAAATAACCTTTTTCATCACGTAATTGAAACGCTACATCTCTAGAACCTTCAATACCCGTATCAGCAGGTGTTAAAATAACCTCAGCACCATAAGCACGCATGGTTTTAACGCGTTCTTCCGTAGAGTTTTCAGGCATTATTAATACCATTTTCAAACCTAATAAATTAGCTATAAATGCCAATGCAATACCTGTATTTCCGCTGGTAGCTTCAACTAAATAGTCGCCTTTATTTATATCGCCTCGTTTTAAAGCTTCACTTATCATATTAAAAGCAGCACGATCTTTTACACTTCCGCCAGGGTTATCGCCTTCTAATTTCAATAAAAGGGTGACGTTTTTATTTTGAATTAAATGAGTGGCTTCCACCAAAGGTGTATTGCCTATGCGGTCTGTAATACTAGCGTATGCCATTTTTTTTGGGTCTGATTTTAATTTCGGTTTGATAGGTAACCAATGAATTTTCTGGAACCGATTGTGTTATCCAAACATTGGCACCAATGGTACTATTGGCACCTATAACAATATCGCCACCTAAAATGGTAGCATTGGCGTAAATAGTTACATTATCTTCAATAGTTGGGTGACGTTTGGTAGATTCCATACTTTTCTTCACTTGAATACCACCTAACGTAACGCCCTGAAAAATTTTGACATTATTTTTGATAATAGAAGTTTCTCCGATGACGATTCCTGTTCCATGATCTACGAAAAAAGAATCGCCAATAGTTGCTCCTGGATGAATATCGATACCTGTAATGCCATGTACATATTCACTCATCATTCTTGGGAGAATGGGCACTTTTAAAACAAATAATTGATGACTCAGTCTATAAACCGAAATGGCATAAAACCCTGGATAAGCTAAATAAACTTCCTCAATACAAGTAGATGCTGGGTCATTTTTTAAAAATGATGCAGCATCTAAATTTAATTTTTCTCGAATAATTAAAAACTGAGTTTGAAAATCATTCCAAATATTTTCACCATTTTCAATAGCTAGTTTAGAGGTGATTTCTAAAAAAGTTTCTTTTAAATAGACTGTTTCTCCTTCTTGTTCATCAAATAAATTATAGAATAATCGTTTTGTGAATGGCTTAATTAATTCTTTTAAGCGGATATTATAATTCTTCATTGCCAAGTAGTCTCTTTAGGTGAGCTAAAATTACATAATAAAAGTTATTTATTATATAGATTGTACCACCGCTTTTGGAGCTTCTTTTCGTGTACCATCAAAACCATCAATTCCGCTTACAGTAGTGTATTTTAATACATACTTTTTACCTGGATTGATGATTCTATAAGCCGCTTGACACATTAACGTGGCTTCATGAAATCCACAAAGAATCAATTTTAATTTTTCTGGATAAATATTAACATCTCCAATAGCAAAAATACCAGGAATATTAGTTTGATAGTTTAAAGAATTATCAACTTTAATGGCATTTTTTTCAATTTCCAATCCCCAATCGGCAATCGGCCCCAATTTAGGTGACAAGCCGAATAATGGAATAAAATGATCTGTTTCTAATTGTGACTCTTCACCTTCAGTAGTAATTATAACCGCTTCTAATTGATCTTTACCAACCAAACCTGTCACTTCTGAAGGTGTGATTAAATTGATTTTTCCTAGAGCTTTCAGTTCTGTTACTTTTTCGACAGAATCTAAAGCACCTCTAAATTCATTTCTTCTATGAATTAGAGTCACTTGAGAAGCAATATCGGCGAGAAATATACTCCAATCTAAAGCAGAATCACCACCGCCAGAAATAACAACTTTTTTATCTCGATACACTTCAGGGTCTTTTATAAAATATTCAACCCCTTTGTCTTCATAATAAGCAACGTTATCTATCAAAGGTTTTCTGGGTTCAAAAGATCCTAAACCACCTGCAATAGCAACCACTGGTGCATGATGTTTTGTGCCTTTATTAGTTGTTACTATAAATGTACCATCTTCTAATTTATCAATAGTTTCAGCACGTTCTCCTAATGTGAACCCAGGTTCAAATTGTTTTCCTTGTTCTATAAGATTTTTTGTTAAATCGCCTGCTAAAATCTCTGGAAATCCAGGGATATCATAAATAGGTTTTTTAGGGTATATTTCTGAACATTGTCCGCCTGGTTGTGGCAAGGCATCAATTAAATGGCATTTAAGTTTTAATAGTCCTGCCTCGAAAACGGCGAATAAGCCTGTTGGTCCTGCGCCTATTATGAGTATATCTGTCTTAATCATTTTTAGCTTCTTTTTTTGCAATTAATCCTTTGGTAAATTCGTTAAGCGTTTCCACTTTTTGTTCAAAATCACCTTGAATTGTTTTTCTATATTCGTTTAAATTTTTAACCAAATCATCGACATTTTCTGGAATGACATCCTCGAAAAATTGACGCAAACGTTTGGCTGTGGTTGGCGACTTTCCGTTAGTGGAAATCGCCACTTTTACATGTCCTTTGGTAACAATACCTCCCATATAAAAATCGCAATATGGTGGATTGTCAGCAACATTAACCAAAATTCCTTTTTTTCTGCAATTTTCGTAAACTTTTACATTTACTTTTGGAACATCGGTGGTAGCAATAACCAAGTGTTTACCTTTTAAAAATCGCTTACTATATTGTCTTTTTATTAATTTTACATCACCTTTTTTAGCTAATTCTATGGTGCCTTCTCTGAACATTGGTGATACCATAGTAACTTTTGCATTTGGACTAGATTTTAATAGAAAGGTTAATTTTTCTTCAGCCACATTTCCGCCACCTACAATAAGCACCTGAAGATTATCTAGCTTTAAGAAAATAGGATATAAATTATTTCTTTCCATTTAAAAATCAATCGGTTTTTAATGCGTTTATTTCATTTAAAACAGATGACAAAGTTACTCGTTCTTTCACAACATCTCCAATAATGATAATTGCTGGTGAAGATAATTGTTGTTTTTCTACTACTTTCTCAATCGTATTAATAGTTCCAAAACCAACTTTTTCGTTTTTGGTTGTGCCATTTTGAATGACAGCTACTACCATGTCATGCTTGTTTTGAGATTTGAAAATTTCTACTATTTCATTTAACTTTCCCATTCCCATAAGAATAACAATGGTTGCTGTAGATTGTGCTGCCAATACAATATCATTTGATAACTGATGTGATTTTGTTGTTCCTGTAATGACCCAAAAACTTTCGGAAGCACCGCGTTTTGTCAATGGAATACCCTGATAAGCCGGAACTGCAAAAGATGATGAAATACCAGGAACCATATAAGTCTCTATATCAAATTGTCTGACATAATCAATCTCTTCGGCACCGCGACCAAAAATAAACGGATCGCCACCTTTTAATCTAACAACATGTCCATGGCTTTTAGTTCTACTTAAAATTAATTCATTTATTTGTTCCTGTTGGTATGCATAACAGCCCTTACGCTTGCCTACAAAAATAATCTCAGCTTTTTTAGAAGCATAACTAAGCAATTCTTCATTAATAAGCGCATCATACAAAATAACATTTGCAGACTCTATTGCTTTGATAGCCTTAAGTGTGATTAAGTCTGGGTCACCTGGACCAGCACCTACAACTGTTAATTTTGGTATTTTATTAGTGAATTCCATATTAATATAGGAAGTTAAATAGATTTGCTTTAAGCCTATTATTCTTAATTAATCGTTCTAAATGCTCTAACCTTAGCTAAAAACTGATTCGCATTTTCAATATATTTTGAAGCAAATTCTTGAGTTGGATTATATTCTCTAATCTGATAAACCAATTCTGAAAAGGTTGTTCCTAAATCTAGTTTTTCACTAGAAATAAAGGTTTCATCAAACTGGCTAATAATTCCAGCTTGTGTATTAGTGCTAACATTTTCGGCAAGTAATAATGCTTTTGCCGAATTTATCATAGAACTATAAGCGTGGTAAATGGCACTTGAATATACTTTATCATTAAAAGAAACTTTTGCGTTTTCAATTTTCTCTTCACTTTCTAAAAATAGGGTTGATATTAAATCTATAACAACACCTGCACATTCACCAACACCAATGGCTTTTTTGTATTTTTCATTGGTTCCCCAATCGATAAAATCGGCTTGGGTTAAATTGGTAACATCTTGAAGATCATTTAAAAGACCATAGAAATAACGCTCTCCTGTTGCTTTATAATATTCTAAAAAGGATTTACCTTGAGCATTAGCTTCAAAATCATTTAAAATAATTCTTAAAGCTTCTGGTCCTCTTCTACTTGGAATTTTTACAACTTTATCAGCAAACAATCCATTTCCATCACCTAAATTACCACCACCTAGCAATACTTGTAATGCTGGAGCTACTAATTTATCGGGCGTACGAACCGACATACCTTGAAACCCAATATTGGCCATGGTATGTTGTCCACAAGCATTCATACAACCACTAATTTTAATCACTAAATCTTTATTTTCCAGATATTGCGGATATTCGGTTTTTATAACGCGCTCCAATTCTGCAGCAATTCCTGTACTACTGGCAATTCCTAAGTTACAAGTATCTGTTCCTGGGCAAGCTGTTATGTCTACTGCTTTATTATATCCGGCTTCAACAAAGCCAAGTTTATCTAATTCTGTATAAAAAAATGGGACTAATTCTTCCTTAACAAAAGGGATTAATATATTTTGCCGAAGCGATAAACGTATTTCTCCTGCGGCATAGTTTTCTACCAAATTGGCCAATAAACGGGCTTTATCGGTATAAAAATCGCCCAAAAGCACTTTAATACCAATAGCTACGTAACCCTCTTGTTTTTGTGGCACAAGATTAGTGGATTTCCAAGTTTCAAAAGCTTTTTTATCTTTTATCTCAACGTTTGGTGCTTTAACCGAAACAGGTTTTGAAGGTTGATAAGATTCAAAATCAATGGGTACTGATTTAAACTCTATGGCGTTTTGCTCTTCTTCAACTAATGTTTTAAAAGCATCTAATTCTATATCTTTAATTAAGAATTTCATTCGGGCTTTGGCTCTGCTTTTTCGCTCACCATGACGGTCAAAAATTCTTAAAACTCCTTCCATTGTTGGAATGATTTTATCAGTTTCAATAAAATCATATAATACATCGGCATGGCGTGGTTGAGAACCCAATCCGCCACCTAACATGACTTTAAACCCACGAACACCATTTTGAATTTTAGCAATAAATCCTAAATCGTGCATGTAAGACAATCCTGTATCTTCGTTAGATGATGAAAACGACACTTTAAATTTTCGTCCCATTTCTTGACAAATAGGGTTTCTTAAGAAGAATTTAAAAACGGCATCGGCATAAGGTGACACATCAAAAGGCTCATTAACATCAATACCTGCCGTTTCTGAAGCGGTTACGTTTCTAACGGTATTCCCACAAGCTTCTCTAAGGGTTACGTCATCTTTTTCTAACTCTGCCCAAAGCTGTGGCGTTCTGTTTAAATCTACAAAATGAATTTGAATGTCCTGACGTGTGGTGATGTGCAAACGCCCACGAGAATATTCGTCAGACACCTCAGCAATTCGTCTTAATTGATTGCTTAATACTTTTCCAAAAGGTAGTTTAATACGAATCATTTGAACGCCTTCTTGACGTTGGCCATATACGCCACGCGCCAAACGAAGACTTCTAAATTTTTCTTCATCAATTTTGCCGTTGTTGAATAGCTCAATCTTATTGGCTAATTCAATAATATCCTTTTCGACAATAGGATTCTCTATTTCGGTTCTAAAACTTTGCATGACGTACCTGACCTTTCCTTTTTTTGGAAAGAATTTTATAATTATTTTCTATTGAATAAATCCTGCTCCAACAGTATTATTCGTTTGTGTATCTATTAAAATAAATGACCCATTTGTTCTGTGATTTTTAAATGGATCGTAAAAAATAGGCTTGTTTAACTTGAATGTAACTTGCGCAATGTCATTCACATTTAATCCTGTTACATTTTCTTCAATTCCTGAATAATCCGGATTAATTTTATGATGGATTTTATCAACTTTTGCCAACACTTTATTCACACCGTGTTGCACAATATATTTACCTCCATTAGTTAATTGATTGGAATCCATCCAACAAATATTGGCTGTAAATTGTTTATCAATAGTAGGTAAATCGCCATCTTTTACAATCATATCTCCACGACTCACATTAATATCATTTTCTAATGTAATGGTTACAGAACTGCGTCTAGAAGCCGTTTGATATTTTTCATCATAGAAGTAAATATCCTTTATTTTTGATTTTGTTTGTGATGGTAACACAACAATATCGTCGCCAATACTTAATTCTCCACCATATACTTTTCCTGCATAGCCTCTAAAATCATGAAACTCTTCGGTTTTTGGACGAATAACATATTGCACCGGAAACCGCGGAGTTCCTACATTAAAGATATCTTTTTTATCTAAAGCTTCTAAATGCTCCAATAAACTTTGACCCGTGTACCAAGGCATTTTGTTTGACCTATTCACCACATTATCACCTTTTAAAGCACTTACCGGAATGAAGGTTATTTTTTGATCTTGATAATCTCTTTTGCTCATCAATTCAGAGAAATCGGCTTTTATTTTATTATAAACATCTTCTGAATAATCAACCAAATCCATTTTATTGATGGTTACCACTACATCTTTAATTCTCAATAAATTATTGATGAAGAAATGACGATTGGTTTGCTCAATAACTCCTTTTCTGGCATCAATTAAAATGATGGATGCTTGTGATGTTGACGCACCAGTTACCATGTTACGGGTGTACTCAACATGACCGGGAGTATCAGCAATGATGTAACTTTTTTTAGCTGTTGAAAAATAAATATGAGCTACATCAATGGTGATGCCTTGTTCTCTTTCGGCCACTAAACCATCGGTTGCCAATGAAAAATCCAAGTAATCATATCCTTTTTGTTTACTTGTTTTTTCAATAGCTTCCAACTTATCTGTGGTTAATGATTTTGTATCATAAAGTATTCTACCAATCAAGGTGCTTTTCCCATCATCTACGCTTCCTGCTGTTGCAATTTTTAATACTTCCATATTATATTCTTATTGGCTTTTATTTAAAAATATCCTTGTTGTTTACGTTTTTCCATGGCGGCATCAGAACGTTTATCATCTATTCTGGCGCCTCTTTCAGAAATGGTAGAATCTCTAATCTCTCTTACTACACTTGCAATATCTGTAGCTTCTGAAAATACAGCCGCCGTGCAACTCATGTCGCCAACGGTTCTGAATCTTACCATACGTTCTAACACTTCTTCATCGTCTTCTTGATATACAAATTCTGAATGTGACCAGATTAATCCATCGCGTAAAAAGACTTTTCTTTTGTGCGCAAAATAAATAGATGGGATTTCTATGTTCTCTTTTTCAATATATGACCAAACATCTAATTCTGTCCAGTTTGAAATTGGAAACACGCGCACATTTTGACCGTGCTGAATTTGCCCATTTAACATATCGAATAATTCTGGGCGTTGGTTTTTTTCGTCCCACTGTCCAAAATCATCGCGAACCGAAAAAATACGCTCTTTGGCTCTTGCCTTTTCTTCGTCTCGTCTCGCGCCACCTATACAGGCATCAAACTTAAATTCTTCTATAGCATCTAAAAGTGTGGTTGTTTGCAATGAATTTCTACTGGAATATTTGCCAGATTCTTCTTTTACTTTACCTTCATCAATAGAATCTTGAACGTTTCGCACGATTAATTCCAAACCTAATTCTTTAACCAATTTATCTCTAAATTCGATGGTTTCAGGAAAATTATGCCCAGTATCGATATGCATTAAAGGAAATGGGATTTTTGCTGGATAAAACGCTTTTACAGCCAATCTAACCAAGGTGATGGAATCCTTTCCTCCAGAAAATAACAACACAGGTTTTTCAAATTGTGCAGCTACTTCTCTCATGATATAAATAGCTTCGTTTTCAAGCGAATTTATATGGTATGTATCTTTCTTCATAATATTTTATAGTTGTTGGTTGTTAGCAGATAGTTGTTGGTTTCTAAACCATATCTTAAACAACTTTTAACTTTGTACTTTTTAACTTTTAACTTCCTTAAGCATGTAAACCACACTCTCTGTTTTCTAATGCTTTTGTTGGGTCGAAATATTTAAACTCGTTTGGCAATTTATTTTCTTCTAAATAGGCATCTAAATCAGAATCAGACCAATAATAAAACGGACTAACCTTTAAAACACCCTCTTTACTAACACTAAAAATGCCAATACTATCTCTAAACGCAGTTTGACCTTGGCGCAAGTTTGTGAACCAAACTTTAGGTTTATGAAATTCCATAGCACGTTTAAAAGGTTCTAATTTAACTTGTTCGGTAAATAAAACATGTTCTGGAGCATCAACACTTGGAATTCCCATAAAGACGTCTCTGTGTGCTGCGGTTTGTTTTGGGACATATAAAAAGACATTCAAGTTTAAATCTTTTATCACTTTTTCTGCATATCTGTATGTTTGAGGTGTATTATAACCTGTATCACACCAAACTACAGGGATATTGGGTTTAACCGAATTAACCACGTGTAAAATTGCCGCTTCATAAGGTCTGAAATTAGTTGTAATAACCGCTTCATTACTAATTTCAAAGGCCTTTTTAATAATTTCAGAAGGCTTTGCTTCTTTAAAAAGACTATTTAATTCATTTATTTGTTCTTGCATTATCATACTACTTTTATTTATTTTCCCCATTTAATTGTATTCCAAATACGTTCATGGAAAAAGTATAAAACCATTTTTGTCACTAATTCAATAGACCCTATTGAAAAAGCCAATTCTAATTTACCCGTTATCAACCAAGAAATTAAAATCGTATCTAAAGTCCCTACTATTCTCCAACTTATAGATTTTGCAACACTTCTAAATGGTTTTTCTTTAACGACATCTTCTTTGTAGGTAGATTTCTCCTTTTGTATCGAATCTGTTAACACCTGTGTAATCATTTTAAAAATTGATTTATATTATTCCTATCGATTTAATAGGAAATACAAAATTAAAACTTTTTATAACATAGCAAACATAATGACTCCCTTTTTGTGAAAATAGATTTTTTTAAGCAAAATGAAGAAAAATAGACAGATATTTTTAATTATTTTATTAAATCCATATCTTTTGATGTTTTAGAAACATCAGCCAAGGTGGTATTTCTAAAAACATTTAAGGTGCTATCTCTAACTTGAATCATTAATTTGTGAACACTACAGCTAATTTCATCTGGGCAATCGTCACACTTTTCGTAGAAGTTTAAACTCACGCATGGAACTAATGCAATGGGACCTTCTAAAACTCTCATAACATCTGCCATAATAATATCTGAAGGTTTTTTTATGAGATAGTATCCGCCATGTTTACCTTTTTTTGAACCTAAACAACCTGATTTTCTTAAGGTTAACAAAATACTTTCTAAAAATTTTTGAGGAATATTTTCATTACTAGCTATTTCACCAACTTGAACAGGTGTATTTCCTTCTTGCCTAGCTAGATAGCTAAGTGCTTTTAATCCGTATTTGGTTTTTTTAGATAGCATGGCGCTAAGATAATCAATTTAAAGCTTGCTCCAAGTCTTTTAGAATATCATCTATATGCTCTAAACCAACTGAAATTCTTACCAACCCATCAGTAATACTTACTTCCAACCTATCTTTTTCCGATAATTTACTGTGAGTTGTAGATGCTGGATGCGTGACAATGGTTCGGGTATCACCTAAATTGGCAGACAATGAGCACATTTTAATTGAATTTAAAAATTTCCGTCCTGATTCGATGCCGCCTTTTACTTCAAATGCTACAATATTACCGCCAAGTTTCATTTGTTTTTTAGCCACGTCATATTGCGGATGTGATTTCAAAAATGGATACTTAACCCAATTCACATTTGAGTGAGATTCTAAAAATTCTGCAACCTTTAAAGCATTTTCACAATGTTTATCAACTCTTACTGAAAGTGTTTCTAAACTTTTTGACAACACCCAAGCATTAAAAGGCGATAAAGCTGGACCTGTATTTCTTGAAAACAAATAAATGTCTCTTATCAAATCTGCTCTACCAACAGTTACGCCACCTAAAACACGTCCTTGACCATCAATTAATTTAGTAGCAGAATGAATTACCAAATGAGCCCCAAATTTAATGGGCTGTTGTAAATATGGTGTTGCAAAGCAATTATCAATCACTAAAATTAAATTATGCTTTTTGGCGATGTTTCCTAAAAGTTCTAAATCAATGATATCTATGGCTGGATTTGTTGGTGTTTCTGCATACAGAATTTTAGTGTTTGGTGTGATGAAACTTTCTATGATTTCAGGTTTATTGATATCAAAATAGCTTGTTGTAATATTCCATTTTGGAAAATAATTGACAAACAATGCATGTGTTGAGCCAAACACCGAACGTGCTGATACAATATGGTCGCCACTTTTTAACAAAGCCGCAAAGGTAGAAAACACAGCAGCCATACCTGTTGCAAAGGCGTAACCGCTTTCGGCGCCTTCCATTTTGCAAATTTTTTCTACAAATTCAGAAGTATTGGGATTTGAAAATCGGCTGTAAATATTACGTTCTTTTTCTTCTGTAAAAGAAGCGCGCATATCTTCGGCATCTTCAAACACAAAACTAGATGTTAGGTATAATGGCACAGAGTGTTCTAAAAACTCCGTACGTTCTAATTGAGTACGAATGGCTTCGGTTTCAAACTTATTTATTTCCTCACTCATAACTCTTTAATTTATATGTTTTGACAACCTTAAAATATCTCCAAAAACACCTCTAGCAGTGACTTGTGCGCCTGCACCTGCGCCTTGGATTACTATAGGTTGCTCACCATACGATTCTGTAAATATTTCAAAAATAGCGTCACTTCCTTTGATTTGCCCGAGAGTGCTATCTCCAGGAATGGATACTAATTTGACTTCTAAATTCCCTTTGTCTTTTGATAAATCTCCTGATAAATCACCAATATATCGTAATACATGTCCAGGTTGTTGAGCGCCTTTTATTTTTTGAAATTCTTCATCCAAAACATCCAATTGTTTTAAAAATTCTTCAACTGAAATATTTCGATATGCTTCTGGAATTAAATTTTGAACCGATACATCTTCAAATTCATTTTGCAAATCCAGTTCTCTTGCCAAAATCAACAATTTTCTAGCCACATCATTTCCTGAGAAATCTTCTCTTGGGTCAGGTTCTGTAAACCCTTTATCAATGGTTTCTTGAATTATTTCACTAAAAGGTTTGCCTTGAACAGAAAAGTTGTTGAATAAATAACTCAATGTACCCGAAAAAACACCTCTAATCCTTGTGATATTTTCACCTGACTCATGCAATAACTTAATAGTATCAATCAATGGTAATCCTGCACCGACAGTAGTTTCGTATAAATATTGCTTGTTGTTTTCTTTTAATTTTACTCGTAAATCTGTATAAAACTGATGGGAAATGGTATTGGCTATTTTGTTAGACGATACCAAATCAAATCCGGCTTCAACTAAAGGTATATAGTTGTTATAAAAACTTGAACTTGCTGTATTATCTACAGCAATTAAATTTTCTAAATGATGGGTTTTAGCATAAAAAATAACATCTTGTATAGAGCTTTCAAATGATGCTGTTTTTATAGTTTCTTTCCAGTTTTCATCAACTCCTTTTCTATTTAAAAGTAATTTTTTAGAATTTCCAATGGCAAACACATTTAGGTTAATGCCTTTTCGCTTTTCAATTTCATCTTTAGATTTTAAAATCTGATTGATAAGAGCTCCTCCAACCAATCCGTGACCAAAAATGGCAATATTTATTTTTTTAGAAATGCCGAAAATTTCACCATGAATGACATTCATAGCTTTGTGCAACTGGCTCTTTTTTACAACCAAACTAACATTTCTTCCTGTAACTGTATTATTAAATAATAGTGGGGTAATTTGGTTTTTTATGAGTGCATTAAATGGTTTATGGAATGAACTTAACTCTATTCCTATAATTGAAATAACAGACACGTCATCTACAACTCCAATCTTATTAACATCTTGCGAATAAAAATCGTTTTCAAATTCGCGTTCTAAAGCAATAACGGCTTGAGTAGCCTGATCAGCATTTATTATTAAACCAATACCTCTTTCAGAAGAACCTTGTGAAATGATACTTACACTAATATTGTGGTTTGCTAACGCACCAAATATTCTGGCATCAACACCACTTTTTCCTAATAATCCTCGTCCTTCTAAGTTTAATAATGCCACATTATCTAAAACCGATAATGACGTGACTTCTTTTGAATTTGGTTTCGCCGTAATTAACGTGCCTTCATCATCTGGATTAAAGGTGTTTAAAATACGAAGGTTGATGTTTTTTTCAACCAATGGAATAATGGTTTTGGCATGTAAAACATTGGTTCCAAAGTTTGCTAGTTCGTTGGCTTCGCTAAAAGACAACTCACGTATTTTTTGAGCATCTTCAACTAAATCTGGATTGGCTGTATAAATTCCATTAACGTGCGTGTAGTTTTGCAACTCTTCAGCATCTAAATAGTTTGCTAAAAGTGCTGCTGTGTAATTGCTTCCGTTTCTGCCCAATGTGGTTGTTTCATTTTTTGCATTTGAAGCAATAAAACCTGTTACAACATGTACAATATTATTCCCATTCTTCTTATAAAAATTGGTAACGTTATCTTTTGAAACTTGTAAAATAGGCTGTGCATTACCAAAATTACCATCGGTTTTTATCAGTTCTCTTGAATCAACGGCTGAAGATTTAATGCCTTTTTTATTTAATAGATTTGAAATTAATTTTACAGAAAGCAATTCGCCTTGTGCTAAAACTTCGTCTTTAGTTTTTTCACTATAATCACCTAGTAAACTAACGCCTTCAAACAATTTATCTAAAACTGAAAACTCTTTAGAAAAATCAATGTCTTTAGATGGTTCTAACTGATACGCTTTAAATATTTCTAAATCTTGTTTAAAAGGTTCTCCTTTTACTGCTTTATTTAAAATAGCTTGTAAATCATCAGTTGCAGAATCTCTCGCAGATACTACAACCGTTATTTTTTCGCCATCATGTACTTTCTTTTCAATAATTGAAATAACGGTATTTAATCCAACGCCATTTGCCAATGATTTTCCTCCAAACTTTAATACTTTCATTCTTCTTTTTTTAGAATTTGGCACAAAAATGCCTTCTATTATTTTTTCTAATTGTTCGTATTCCATTAAAAACGCATCATGTCCGTGTACTGAATGAATCTCATTGTAAGTAACATTTGGGTTTGATACTGCTAATTGCTTGTGTGTTTGTCTATTCTCTTCGGCCGTAAAAAACAAATCAGAATCAACACCTATAATATGAATATTGCAATGAATATTTTCTAAAACATTAAAATCTGTAGGTCTGTTTTTGGTAACATCAATACTTTTTAAAAGCTGATTCATTAATTTATAAGCTGATAACTGAAAACGCTCTTGCAATTTTTTTCCATGATGCAACAACCAGCTTTCAACATTAAAAATTTCTAACTCTTCATTTTTAGAACGATGGAAACGTGCATTGAAAGATTCTGGCGTTCTGTAACACAACATTGCGTGCATTCTGGCATCATGCACCGGATTTCTAGAATTCAACAAGAATTGTTCTTGAATTTGGCAATTGGCAATTAACCAATCGGTAGATTTCCAATCTGTTGCTACGGGAATTAAATGCTCTGTAATATTTGGTTTTAATACGGCCATTTCCCAAGCAATTCCACCGCCTAAAGAACCACCAATGATTGCAAAAAGTTTATTGATTTGCAATTCTTCTAATCCAATTAAAAATAGTTTGGCAATATCGCGAGCTACAAAATCTTTGTAATTATCAATCACAAAACTATCAAAACCATTTCCTGGTATGTTAAAAGCTAAAACCGTGTAAAGTTTTGTATCAATCACTTTATCATCACCTATTAAATCTTGCCACCAACCATTTTCTCCTGCCACATTACTGTTACCTGTTAAAGCATGATTTACTAATACAATTGGAGCAGAACCTAAAATTTTTCCGAATAGCTGATAGCTTAAATTTATTTCAGAAATAACTACGTTACTTTCAGTAATGTAATCTTTAACAATAATATGTTGCAACGTTTTTTTCAAAATAGATTCTTTTATTTTAAATGCTTCTGAAAGCTTCTTTTAAATCGGCTTTTAAGTCATCAATATCTTCAATTCCGACAGATAAACGAATTAAATCTTTTGAAACGCCGGCTGATACTTGTTCGTCATCAGTTAGTTGTTGATGCGTTGTACTTGCTGGATGAATAATCAATGATTTTGTATCGCCTATATTAGCTAATAATGAAAATAATTTGGAATTATCTGCAATGGCTTTTGCCGCATCAAAACCACCTTTGGCGCCAAAGGTTACAATGCCACTTTGTCCTTTTGGTAAATATTTATCGGCTAAAGATTTATATTTACTTGATTCTAGCCCTGGATAATTAACCCAAGCTACTTCCTCTTGTTTTTCTAACCATTTGGCCAGTTCTAATGCATTTGCCGAATGTTGTTTTATTCTAACAGGTAAGGTTTCTAAACCTTGAATAATTTGAAAGGCATTAAACGGACTAAGTGCACCACCAAAATCTCTTAAGCCTTCCAAAATTAATTTGAAGGTGTAAGCTGCAGCACCCAAAGCTTCATGATAAACCAAACCATGATAACCATCTGAAGGTTCAGTAAACTCAGGAAATTTTCCATTGGACCAATCAAATGTACCAGCATCAATAATAGCACCACCTAACGACGTTCCTTGTCCACCAATATATTTTGTGAGCGAATGAATAACAATATTTGCACCATGCTCTATAGGATTCAACAATGCTGGCGTAGCTACCGTGTTATCTACAATAAAAGGAACTTTAGCTGCTTTCGCGTGAACAGAAATTGCTTTTAAATCTAACACATCTAGCTTTGGATTTCCTAAAGATTCTACAAAGAATGCTCTGGTATTATCTTGAACCGCTTTAGCAAAATTATCTGGATTATCAGCATCTACAAATGTGGTTGTTATACCTAACCTTGGTAATGTTACCTTTAATAAATTATAAGTTCCTCCATACAAACTACTAGAGGCTACTATGTGATCACCAGCTTTCAACAGGGTTAATAATCCTGTTGAAATAGCTGCCGTTCCAGATGCAAAAACAACCGCACCAATACCACCTTCAACAGTTGCTAACCGCTCTTGTAAAATTTGATTGGTTGGATTGTTAAGCCTTGTGTAAATAAATCCTAATTCTTTTAATGAAAACAGGTTAGCCGCATGGTCTGAATTATTAAAAACATACGACGTTGTTTGATAAATTGGAACAGCTCTTGTTCCTCCGTTGACAGTAACATCATGTCCTGCGTGCAATGCGTTTGTTGCGAATTTTTGTGTACTCATTTTTCTAATTTTTTTGAGTTAATAAATAATTAAACCAAAAGCCAAATGCATCAAAATTTGATGTACTTAATAGAAAAATGTTAAAAAGAAACTATAGAAATTACAAAAATAATTTCATTTGGTTATCTATCTAAATCTGTTATTAAACAGCTTAAGTAGAATTTAGCACCTTCTTTACAAATAAAGGGTTGCTAAGGTTTCATAGGGTCTAATCCCTCCGCCTTTCTTGATAACATTTCAATAAGTTATTGAACTTTGTGAGTGCAAATATTCAGTTAGAAATTTTTAAAATCCTAATTTTTTTAAAAAAAATTAATAAAAAAATTATTTCCTTAATAAACTAGATTCAAATTTGTCTTTAATAACTAAGCCTATTGGTTTATTGTCTATTTTAGATTCTAACCATGAAATAATATCTAAATATAAGAATGCTCTGCTTTGATAAGGATCATCTTCATATTGTTTTAATTTTTCATGAAGCTTTATAAATTCTCCTCTAACTTCATTAGGATAAATATCGCCTAAACCTCTTAAAAACTTTATAAATTCTTTTTGCACTTCATATAAATCTTCCATCTTGATTAAAAACTTAAAGGTGCTTTTTATAAGTGTTTCTAAGTTATAGTCTAAACCCGCTTCATAATGTGCTACAAGGTTTAAAATTCTGGCAAAACACAATAAATCTTCTCTCATTTCAAGAGATTTATTATCTATTATTTTTTCTAAAAAGAAAATACATTTTTTGTTTTCTCCTGCACCAAAATAAAGGCTAGCTATTTTATAATAAAACACCATAATGTGATGTTCATCAATTCTGTCTTGGTAATTTTTTAAATTCTCTAAAACTTTTTCCGCCATAGGTAAACCTTCTTTAAAGCTACCTTCAATAAAATGCAAATTGAATTTATTATTATAGATGTATAAAAAAGCTAACCCTTCTAAATTGTCATCTACAGGAAACCAAAGTTGCTTAGTAACATTTTCCAATTCCTCCAGCGTTTTCTTAAATTTTTCATAGTGCCTTAAATAATATAAAGACTCTAACAAATAATGATTTCCTTTTAAGAAAAATACGGGATTTAAAACAATCTGATCTTTATTATCATAAAATAAAGTAACCCATTTTGCAGAATATTTATAACATGATAAAAAATCTTGGGTTAAAAAACTATACCATAAATGAGCTTTATATAACCATAATTTCTCTCTAAAACCTAAAGCAGTTATATCATACTTTGGAAGCCTATCATTAAAATACTTGGTAATTCTTTTATTTTCTTTATCATTTTTCACATAACCGGTCTTAAGAAATAAACCATACAATTGAAGTGATAAATTTGATAGTTTACTAGCTAATACATTTTGCTGACTAAGCTCTTTAGCTTGTACTGTTAACTCGTCAGCTCGGCTACTAATACTTCTTGTAATATATTGGGATTCAATCACTTTTTCAAGTTCAACTATTTCATAAGCAATATTTTTTTCTTCGTTGGCAATAGCTAAACTTTTTGCTTTATCTAATATTTTCAAACTTTGCCTGTACAACCCTTTATGATACAAAATCGTTGCAAAATCTAATTGTTCACGTATTTGAATTCTTATATTTTGATGTGATGGATTTAACCTTAAAGAAATAAGAATTTGCTTGTATAGATGTGCTTTTAAGTTTGATAATTGTTGTTTTTTTACTATCCCCTTTTTTAGAATTGTTGTTTCATCATAAAAAGGAAGTTTTTCAAGGATATTGAAAAGGGTTAAAAATTTTGAATCTTCATTTACACCTAATCTTCCAACATAAAGCTTAAACTGTCTTTTTTCTGATTTTGACAGCGATTTTATTAAAACAAACAAATTATCTTTTTGTTCTTTTGTCATAGTTGCAAAACTAATATTAAATAACTGAAAAACAATACATTAAACAAATAATAAATAGGTTAAACATCGTAATAAAAATATGATGTATTCTATATTTTCGAAACCAAAATATACATTCGTACTACAATACAAAAATTTATTTTAATAAATGTTAAATAAGAACGTACATATTTTTGATACAACGCTTAGAGATGGAGAGCAAGTGCCTGGCTGTAAACTAAATACAGAACAGAAATTGATTATTGCTGAACAACTTGATTTTTTAGGTGTTGATATTATTGAAGCTGGTTTTCCTGTATCTAGTCCTGGCGACTTTAAATCGGTAGAAGCCATTTCAAAATTAATAAAACACGCGACAGTTTGTGGACTTACAAGATCGGTTGAAAATGATATAAAAGTAGCTGCTGAAGCCTTAAAATACGCTAAAAAACCAAGAATTCATACAGGTATTGGAACTTCTGATTCTCATATCCAATTTAAGTTTAAATCCACTCGTGAAGATATTTTAAAAAGAGCTTATGATGCTGTAAAATATGCTAAATCATTTGTTGAGGATGTTGAATTTTATGCCGAAGATGCTGGAAGAACTGATAATGAATTTTTAGCAAGAGTTTGCGAAACTGTCATTAAAGCAGGTGCAACTGTACTTAATATTCCAGATACTACAGGGTATTGTTTGCCACATGAATACGGAGCAAAAATTAAATATTTAAGAGAAAACGTAAAAGGTATAGATAAAGCTATTTTATCTTGCCATTGCCATAACGATTTAGGATTAGCAACAGCCAACTCTATTGAAGGCGTTATTAATGGTGCTAGACAAATTGAGTGTACTATTAACGGTATTGGAGAACGTGCTGGAAATACTGCTCTTGAAGAAGTAGTGATGATTTTAAAACAACATCCATACCTTAATTTAGACACAAATATTAAAACCGAAATGCTGTATGGTATTAGTCATTTAGTGTCAGATAGTATGGGAATTTATACGCAACCAAACAAAGCAATTGTTGGTGCTAACGCCTTTGCTCATAGCTCAGGCATTCATCAAGATGGCGTGATAAAAAACAGAGAAACTTACGAAATCATTGACCCAAAAGATGTTGGTGTTACTGAATCATCCATTGTACTAACTGCCAGAAGCGGAAGAGCAGCATTAGCATACAGAGCAAAAAATATTGGATTTGAATTAACCAAATTACAATTAGACGAAATCTACTCAACCTTTTTAGAATTTGCAGATAAAAAGAAAGAAGTAGATGATTCTGATATTCATCAAATCATTGAATCAAGTAAAGTTTATAAAGAGATTATTTCAGCATAAAAAAATTAAAAAGTAAATGAAATTACATATTGCTGTTTTACCAGGTGATGGAATTGGTCCAGAAGTGATAGCTCAAGCTGTAAAAGTTTTGAAAGCTATTGCAATGGAATTTGGTCATATATTTACTTTTGAATATGGATTGATTGGTGGTGTAGCCATTTCTAAAACAGGAGTTGCTTTACCTGATGAAACCATCACAATATGTAAAAATGCCGACACTGTTTTATTTGGAGCCATTGGAGAACCAAAATATAATTTTGACCCTAATGCAAAAGTAAGACCAGAACAAGGCCTTTTAAACTTAAGAAAAGAACTTGATTTATTTGCAAATATAAGACCCGTAGTTGCATATGAAGATCTTTTAGAAAAATCTTCACTCAAAAAAAAGTTTATTAAAGATGCCGACATAGTTATCTATAGAGAACTTACAAGTGGCATTTACTTTGGCGAAAAAACATTAAGTGATGATGGCAATACAGCTTCTGACATTTGTAAATACACAAGATTTGAAATAGAACGCATATCACATCTAGCTTTTAAAGCTGCACAGTCAAGAAAACGAAAACTTACTTTAGTAGATAAAGCCAATGTTTTAGAAAGCTCAAGACTTTGGCGAAGAGTTATACAAGAACTTGCTCCTCAATATCCTGATGTAGCTTTAGATTTTTTATACATAGATAATGCCGCAAAACAATTAGTTGTAAACCCAAGACAGTTTGACGTTATTTTAACTGAAAACATGTTTGGCGATATTCTTTCTGAAGAAGCTAGTGTTATTGTAGGTTCTATTGGTTTATTGGCATCATCATCTTTAGGTACAAAATATTCCATGTTTGAACCCATTCATGGAGCATATTCAAAAGCAACAGATAAAGGTATTGCAAATCCAATAGCATCTATATTATCTGCTGCTATGTTACTTGATCATTTTGGCTTACTAGAAGAAGCAAATTTAGTAAGAAAAGCCATTGACAAATCATTACACCTTCACATAACCACACCAGATTTAAATACTAAATATGATAATATTTCAACTAGTAAGGTTGGTGATTTTATTGAAGATTTTATTAATAATCCTGAAGAAACAAACTTAAACTTTACAAATATCCATTTAGGACAGTCCACAATCATTTAATTATTTGAATTAGTCACAAGCAAATTAATATTATGGATTAGAAAGAGCATTATAATAAATGCTCTTTTTTTATGCTAATATTAAAAAAACTAAATATAGTTTTTAACTACTTCAGATTGCTTATACAATGTTAAAAGTGCTCCAATAATCACAACATTTTTAAAAATATATTGCCCTAACAAAGTAAAAACTAATGGTGAATGATTAAAAGATTGATTTGGAAAGAATATGAAAGGTGTAAAAGTAAATACTAAATGTATTAATGCGATGATAACGACTTGCTTTCTGAAAATATTTGAAATTAAAAAGATTCCAATTAATGTTTCCCAAATAGCCAATAAAATAATTGAAACATTTGAAGGAATTAAACCTAATGTAAGGACATCAATAGTACTTTTAGCTAAATCTTCAGCAGGACTTAAATGATTAAAAAACTTTAATCCACCAAACCATAAATATACCAATCCAATGGTAATAGCCAAAATATGATTCTTTTTAATTTGCTCAATAATTCTCATCATAATTCATTAAATTTTAGTCAGTTTACAATTAATAAAATATTAATTTTTTTTAAAAGTAATATTTTTAGATTTACAAAAAATTTAATTAATTTTTTTAACAAATTATGCCCCAACAATCATTTTTGAATACGTCCCAAATATTTTTTTTGATATCATTACAATAGTAACACAAATACATGTTACAATTACAAAAAGTATCATAGCACCAAAAACAACATTAAAAGGCTCTATGTTTTTGGCAGCAATAACAAACATAAATAATGGAGAAATGACATATAAAATAGACCCATGTATAAAATAAATAGAAAAAGAATCTCTTGCAATAGGGTTTAACCACTTGGGTTGATTTTTTTCAAGCCTTTTGAACATTAAAATTATAATAAATGCAAAGCATATTTTTTGAATATAGAAAGCCATTTCTCTTAATGACACAGTTCCAATGATATCAATTTTATTTTTATAAAAATAAAATAGAATTACAGTGCTCATTAAAGCTATTAAAACAAAAACACCTTTGTAAGTATTTATGATACTTAATTTTTTGTTTAAATCATCTCCCAAATAGATTCCAAGAGCATAGGCTCCCATAAAATAAATCATGGTTTCAATACTTAAATTGTAATCTGTTAAATTTTGAACTCTTGATATAAAAAGCGGCAATATTATAATTAAAGCAAAGAGTGCTTTAGTTAATTTATTTCTTTTTTGTAGGAATTCTAAAACTGGTGTAACTAAATAAAGAAATATTAAAACAGGAATATACCATAAAGCAAAATTGGCTTTTCCAAAAATAAAGTTCATCCAGATTTTTGAAATAGTAAATTGAACTCCTTCTTGAAAACTTGACAATTCACTAAACTTTATTTTAATGATTGTCAGCACAATCGTAAAAAACAAATAGGGTAGTAAAATATTTTTAAGTTTACTTTTATAAAATTTATAATAGCCTTTTCGTTTTAAAACTTTTGAAAATAATATTCCAGAAATAATGGCAAAATAAAGTGTACTATCATGATAAAATATTTCACTTATCATTAACATAGTGTTTGACACATCAAACACTGTGTAGGCACCAATAAAAGCTGCAGAAACAGCATGACCTAGAACTATTTTTAAAATTGCTAATCCTCTAAAACTATGCAAATATCCTAAAAATTCAGAATCTTTACTATTGGAGATATTTGCTTGAGTCAATTGTAATTTCAGGTTTAATATTGATGAAATGCTTCTGAAACAAATTTTAACACATCAGGAAGTGATTCTCTCCAATACGTCCAGGTGTGTGCTCCATTTCTGATTCTAAACTCATGCTTTACATCTTTTTTTCTTAAAGCAATATGTACCAAACTGTTTCCTTCAAAAAGGAAATCATCGTCACCACAATCAATATACCATCTAACGGCCTGAATTTGCTCTTTACTCATATTTTCAATAAGAGAAAGAGCATTATGCTTAGGAAAATAATTTTGTGCCAATATACTATCAACTTCAACTTTCATGAAATTTTTAGCAAAATCTTGTACTTCTTTAACATTTTTAGGACCTATATATGCACTTAATGGGCATGCAGATGAAAACAATTCTGGATGACGCAAAGCATATATAAAAGAACCTCCACCACCCATAGATAATCCCGCTATAGCTCTAAATCGCTTTTCAGTTTTTATACGATATGTTTTTTCAACGTAAGGCATAAACTCCTTAAAAAAATAATCTTCATAATCCCAATCACCTCTCATATCATTAAAATAACCCATTCTATTTGTAAATGCATCTGGCATCACAATAATCATTGGGGTTGCGGTACCTTCTTTAATTGCATTGTCTGTAATATTTAAAACTTCCCCAAACTGAACCCATCCTGTTTGGTCATCACCAGCTCCATGAAGTAAATACAAAACTGGGTAACTCCTTTGAGAAGTTTCATAATCAGGTGGCAAATAAATAGCAAAATTACGTTCTGTTTTAAGTATTTTACTTGAGTGTGATAATTTATCAAATACTTTTCCAGTTTGAGCGTAAGTTGTTATTGAAATACATAAACTACAAGTGATAATTTTTAGAAAATGATGCATCATGATTCACATTATTATTATGACAACAATTTAAAACTAATTCAATTCAAAATCAATGATTAACAAAAATATTTACAAGCTGTATATAAGCTCAATACACCCATTTTTAATAAATCCACTTTAGATACCCTTAAATTAAATTCCTTGTTGCAAACTTTGAAGCTATAATACTAATAATTAATATTTGAATAGCATGAAACAACATAAGTGGTAATAAAATAATACCAATAGTTGCTGAATTTCCAAATAAAATAGCTGAAAAAACAGTACCATGTAGCAATGATTTTTTGGTGCCACAAAACTGAGCTGTAATTTGATCTTCTTTGTTAAAGTTCAATTTTTTAGAAACATATTCAGTCATAGAAAATACAATGAAAAACAAAATTAATACAGCAATTAGTAGGAACAGAAAATCTAACAATGAAACCGAGCTAAATATATGTTCTGAGAAAGATTCAGAAAAACTCCTGTAAATAATTAATAAGATCATAGACTTATCAAACAAGGTAAGTTTGCTATTATATTTACGTGCAAATTGACCAAAAAAACGTTGCAAAATAATACCTAAAACCACTGGCAAAATAATTTGTATTATAAGCCTCATATAAATTTCATGAAAATCAAAATCTGTATGAGTGTCATTTACAAACAGTCCCATCCAAAGCGGTGTAATAACAATCCCTATAATTCCAGAAATACTAGCATTGAAAATAGCTGCAGGAATATTTCCTTTAGCTATAGAAACCATCACTACTGATGATGACACAGTAGAAGGTAATGCTGCTAAAAAAAAGAAAGCCAGCCATATGATTTCTTGTTCTTGTGTTTGTAATAATGGGTAAAATCCTAAAACAATTAAAGGAAAAATTAAAAATGTTGATGTTTGCACTAACAGATGCAATTTCCAGTTTTTAAGTCCTGCTTTAAGTTTATCATGACTTAATTTAAGGCCATAAAAAAAGAAAATTAATAAAATTCCTATAGTGCTAATAGTTTTTAGAGGAATTTGGCTTTCTTTCGAACCCCATTGAGGGAAAAAATAAGAGATACCTATTACTACAATAATAGCAAGTACAAACTTATCAATCTTTATTTTCATAGTTATAAATATAGAAACCCTTAGCTAGGAAACTTGGCTCTAATCTTATCTAAACACAAATTATGAATGCTCCCAACATGTGTGTGTTTTTTTGAAGTATCTGGCACATAAGTGCCGTCTTGCACTTGACCCCCAATTTTTTGATACGCTTCCCTAAACGTTTGTCCTTCAACAACCAATGTGTTAATATTATCGACCGTAAATAAGTATTTATACAAATCGCTATGTACATTAATATCGTTTACAATGATTTGTTGAATGGAATAATTGAAAATATCAAGAATATCTTTCACCTCCTCAAATGCAGCTATCATATTTTCTTTTAACAATTGAAAATCTCTATGGTAACCACTTGGCAAATTATTGGTTATTAAAATCATTTCAGTTTGCAAAGACTGAATTTTGTTACATTTTCCACGTATTAATTCAAACACATCTGGATTTTTTTTATGGGGCATAATGCTACTGCCTGTGGTTAGTTCATCTGGAAAGGAAATAAAACCAAAATTCTGACTCATATACAAACAGACATCCATAGCAAAACGCGCCATGGTGTTACATAAACCTCCTAACGCGGCCGCAATAGTACGCTCGTTTTTACCACGACTCATTTGAGCTGCTACCACATTGTATTTTAAAGTTTCAAAACCCATTTCTTTAGTGGTAAACTCCCTATCAATTGGAAACGAACTACCATAACCAGCTGCAGAACCCAGAGGATTTTGATCGACTGTTTTGATAGCTGCGTTCAATAAATACACATCATCAATCATTAATTCGGCATACGCAGAAAACCATAACCCAAAAGATGATGGCATGGCGACTTGTAAATGCGTATAACCAGGTAGCACCTTGTTTTTATGTGTTTCGGCTAAGTCTAAAAGTGTATTAAAAAACACAAGCGTTTTTTCTTTTACTAAACCTAAATTTTCTTTGTAATATAAGTGAAGTGCTACTAAAACTTGATCGTTTCTAGAACGTGCAGTATGTATTTTTTTTCCAACATCACCTAAACTTTTAGTCAGTTCAAACTCTATTTTAGAATGTACATCTTCAAATTGTTGGTCTATGGCAAACGTACCATTTTCAATTTGAGTTTCTATTTTTTTTAAGCCTCCTAATAATTCTATTAACTCATTAGTAGAAATTATTCCTACTTTTTGAAGCATTTTAGCATGAGCTCTAGATGCAATAACATCGTATTTTGCTATGTGAATATCAATTTCTCTATCGTTGCCAACAGTAAATTGCTCTATTTTTTTATCGATTGATATGCCTTTGTCCCAGAGTTTCATTTCTTAATGTTGATTTGTTGATTTGTTGATTTGTTGATTTGTTTAAACGATTACCCGATTCAACAATTCAACATAAATTTTAATTCCTTCTTCTATTTCATGCAAATGAATATATTCATCGGCTGAATGTGAGCGTGGACTATCGCCTGGCCCTAATTTTAAAGATTTACATGATAACCATGCTTGATCTGATAATGTTGGCGAGCCATAAGTTGTTCTACCCAACCCAATACCTGCTTGTACCAACGGATGTTCCACAGGAATGGATGATGAATTTAAATTCAAACTACGTGGTGTAATGCTGGAACATGGTGCATTTTTTTGTAAAAAATCAGCAATTTCCTTATTTGTATATTTATCATTAACACGCACATCTATAACTAAATCTACTTCGGCTGGCACTACATTATGTTGTTTTCCGGCATTGATTTGAGTAACGGTTAATTTCACATCGCCCAAAGTTTCAGAACTTTTTTCAAACTTTAAATCCTTAAACCATTGCAAGGTTTCTGTAAGTTTATAAATAGGATTATCATCATTCGGATGTGCTGCATGACTTGCCGTTCCTTTTACTTTCGCATCAAAAACCACCAAACCTTTTTCTGCAACTGCTAAATTCATCAATGTGGGTTCTCCAACAATGGCGACATCAATGTTCGGTATGATTTTTAACATGCTGTTCAATCCGTTAGGCCCACTACTTTCTTCTTCCGCAGAAGCAACCATAATCAAATTATATTTTAAATCTTTATGATTGTAAAAATAAGTAAATGTGGCAATTAAAGACACCAAGCAACCACCAGCATCATTACTACCCAAACCGTATAATTTCCCGTTTTCAACAATGGCTTTAAATGGGTCTTTGGTGTAGGCTGAATTAGGTTTTACTGTATCATGATGCGAGTTGAGTAACATATTTGGTTTGCTATCATCAAAATATTTATTAACTGCCCAAACGTTGTTTTGGTTTCGTTTATAATCTATTTTGTTACGATTAAACCAAGCTTCTATATGCGACGCTGTAGCATCTTCTTCCGAAGAAAAAGAAGTAGTTTCTATCAATTGTTTTAAAAGTGCTATTGCATCGTTTGTTAAGTCTTGTAACGCCATATTATAATGTTATTCTTGTAAAATTATCATTTTCTTGGGTTAACATATTCGTATTTCCCATATTTATGGTTTGTACGCCGTGTTTTAAAGCATCAAAACAGTTTTCCAACTTTGGAAGCATCCCATCAGCTATAATACCTTGTTCTAATAATTGGTTATATGTATTAGAATTGATATGTTTTATAACGGAGTTTTTATCATTGATATCTTTTAACACGCCATTTAATTCAAAACAATAATAAATCGAGGTTTCATAAATAGGGCTCATACCAATTGCTAATTGTGAGGTGACGGTATCAGCATTGGTATTTAATAATTGTCCGTTACCATCATGTGTTATTGCACAAAAAACAGGTGTGAAATTGGCATTAATTAATTTATTAATAGACTGGTACGCAACTTTTTTAACATCGCCAACAAATCCGAAATCTACGTCTTTAACAGGTCTTTTTTTAGATAAGATACTATTGATATCTGCTCCTGTTAAACCAATAGCATCAATGTTTAAAGCTTGTAATTTAGCCACGATGTTCTTGTTTACCAAACCTCCATAGACCATCGTAATAACTTCTAACGTTTCTGCATCGGTAATCCGTCTGCCATTCACCATGTTAGATTGAATTCCTAATTTTAAGGCAATACTTGTGGCACGTTTTCCTCCTCCGTGCACTAAAATTTTATATCCTTCTAATTTAGAAAATAGTTTAAGAAAATCATTTAAAGACGTTTCGTCTTCAATGATATTTCCTCCTATTTTTACTATGGATAGTTTTTCTTTAGGCATTTTCTAATAATTTTTTAAGCACCAATTGAGCTGCATAAGTTCTATTATTGGCTTGTTGGATAACAATAGAACTCTCGCTATCCAAAACAGCATCTTCTACAATCACATTTCGTCTTACAGGTAAACAATGCATAAATTTAGCATTACCCAATTTAGCTTTGGTAATCATCCAATTAGGGTCTGTGTTCAATATCTTTCCGTAATCTTCATACGAACTCCAGTTTTTCACATAAACAAAATCAGCCTCTTTAAATGCTTCATTTTGATTATGGAGTATCGGCGTATTAGCTGTTATTTTCGGATTTAAATCATAACCTTCTGGGTTGGTGATTACAAACTCCACATCCATTTTTTGCATGACTTGCACAAAGCTATTGGCAACAGCATGCGGCAAGGCTTTTACATGAGGTGCCCAACTTAGCACAACTTTAGGCCTTGCTCTTTTTGAATATTCTGAAATTGTAATGGCATCTGTCAAACCTTGAAGTGGATGCCCAGTGGCACTTTCCATATTAACAATAGGTACAGAGGCATATTTTACAAAAGCATTTATTACTTGCTCACTTTCATCTTTGGCCTTATTCGTCAACGTTGGAAAAGCCCTTACTGCAATAATATCACAATATTGAGACACAACAGCGGCGGCTTCTTTAATATGTTCAGCTGTGTTGCCATTCATAATGGTACCATCTCCAAACTCAATGCCCCAAGCATCGCCAGACACATTCATCACAATCGGGTCCATACCTAAATTCAAGGCCGCTTTTTGGGTGCTTAATCGTGTGCGCAAACTGGAATTGAAAAACAATAACCCTATGGTTTTATGTTTTCCTAAAGTGATGTGTTTAAGCGGATTTGATTTTAAAGCTTTCGCTTCCTCAATCCAAGAATGGATATTATCTATATCATTTATGGAGATGTAATTTTTCATTTTTACTTTTATTTTATTTTTGTATACGGCACTTTGTTTTGAAAAGCATTGACGATGAAATTATCTTCCAACCCATTAACAATCCAAGTTTCTATATTGGCTTTTTTTGCTACCGAAGCCGCTTCAATTTTGGATGCCATACCTCCGCTGCCGTGTGATGATTTTGAACTGACTACTTGACTTGCCAATTCCTCAAAATTCTCAACCAATTCGATGGTTTTTGGAACACCATTTTCCATAGATTCTTTTGTGTAAATACCATGGGTATTGGTTGCAATAATAAACAAATCTGCTTCTAAAAGTGATGCGGTTAAAGCTCCTAATTTATCGTTATCACCAAACTTAATTTCATCGGTTGCTACCGTATCATTTTCGTTAATGATGGGAATGTAATTATTACTAATCAAGACATTAATGGTGTTTACGATATTGATCCTGCTTTGTTCTCTTTCAAAATCGGAATAAGACAATAAACATTGTGAACTTAACAAACCATATTCTCTAAAAATTTCTTGATAAATACGAATTAAATGTGGTTGCCCAATAGATGCCAACGCCTGTTTTACATTAATATCTTTGCCTTTACTTTCCAGTTTTACAAACTGCTTAGCCACTGCTATAGCACCTGAACTTACGATAACAAACTCATAAGTATCTTGAAGTTGGGCTATTTGATTCGCCACATCTTCAATCTTACCCCTAGATATATTATTGGTTTCTTTGGTTAAAGTATTCGAACCTATCTTAAGTAATATTCTTTTCTTTTTCTGCATTATCTTATTTGTCCGTTACCATGAACATACCATTTATTGGTTACTAAATGTTGTAAACCTATCGGACCACGTTGATGTAATTTATCGGTACTAATCGCCAACTCTCCACCCAGACCTAATTGAAAACCATCTGTAAATCTGGTAGATGCATTGTGATATACTACAGCATTATCTACATTTTCCATAAATTTTTTCGCCTCTGCTTCATTTTTTGTTATGATGGAAGATGAATGTCCGCCAGAATAGTTATTAATCATGGTAACTGCATCTTGAGTGGAACCAATTTCCCCAATAACAATTTTATAATCTAGAAATTCTTGATGCCAAATATCATGTGATTTAATCGCTTCAACATGCTCATATTTTGAAAGAGTTTCATTTCCCAAAATTTGAACTTTAAATCCTTTTAATTTTGAAATAAGTTCTTTAACAAAGGTATCTTTATTAGGTAAATTTTTATCAATCAACACTTTATCCAAAGCATTACACGCTGAAATTTTAGCTGTTTTTGCATTTATAATTATACTTAAAGCTATATCTAAATCTGCCTCTTTGTGCACATACACAAAATTATTCCCACGACCACTTATAATTACGGGGCATGTTGCATGTTGTTTCACAAAAGCTATCAATTTTTCTCCACCACGAGGCACAATTAAATCGACTTTTTGTGTTGGTTTTTCCAAAAATGTTTGCGTTTCAGTTCTATTGAATTGTAAATATTCCACCCAATCGGTTGAAGCACCACATGCTTTCAAAGCTTGATGCCATAACTCCACAATTTTTAAGTTAGAATTCAAAGATTCTTTTCCTCCTTTCAATAATATTTTATTTCCCGATTTAAAAGCGATGCCAGCAGCTTCAACAGTAACATCTGGACGTGATTCATAAATAATTAAAACCGTTCCAAAAGAAGCTGTTTTATTATACACTTGCATCCCATTATCATGCTTGAAAACAAAACGCTCGACTCCCACAGGATCTTCTTGAGAAGCTAAATTTTTCACAGATGCAATCATGCCATCTACTTTTAAATCGTCTACTTTCAATCGGTCATACATAGAAATATCCTCGCCAGTATAAGCTTCAACATCTGCTTTATTAATCTCAATAATTGCAACTCTTTCTTTTTCTAAAAGTACTGCCATTTTAAGCAATACGGCGTTTCTTGTTTCTATGTTTAATAATGTATTCATTTTTGTTTATAATTTTTGAAGTTTTAGGCTTCTTAATTTTCAACAAACTTTGTTTTAACCTTGAACTTCTAGTTCTTTATTTTCTATGTTAATCAACGCTTTTTTAAGGGCTTCAAAGAATTCATCAACATGATTTTCAGTAATGGTTAATGGTGGTAAAATTCTAATCAATTTTTTATTTGAAGCTGCACCTGTGAAAATATGATACTCATAAATAAGCTTTTTTCTTAATTCACCTACTTCAAAGTCGAATTCTAAACCAAGCATTAAGCCTCTTCCTTTAATAATTTTTATCTGCGGAATTGTTTTAGCTATAGAAATAAAGTATTCTGAAATATTGTTGACATTATCCATTAAATTTTCTTCTTCAATCGTATTTAAAACGGCTAATCCAGCAGCACATGCCAAATGATTTCCGCCAAAAGTAGTTCCTAACATGCCATACTTGGCTTCAATACTTGGGTGAATCAAAATCCCCCCAATTGGGAAACCATTTCCCATACCCTTTGCAATGGAAATCACATCTGGCGTTACATTATAATGCTGGAAAGCAAAGAATTTTCCTGAACGTCCGTAACCAGATTGCACCTCATCTGCAATAAAAAAGGTATTATTAGCTTTACAAAGAGTATCTACTTGTTCAAAAAAAGCTTTAGTTCCTTGATCTAAACCTCCAACGCCTTGAATAAATTCCACAATTACGGCACAAACGTCTCCTTTTTCTAATTCATTTTTTACTCCTTCTACATCATTTAAGGCTAAAAAAGTTACTTTATGTTGCGCATTAATAGGCGCTACTATAGACTTACTATCAGTTGCTGCAACAGCTGCTGATGTACGACCATGAAATGAATTATTGAAAGCTATAACTCTTGAATTACCAGTTTTAAATGAAGCTAATTTTAGTGCGTTTTCGTTTGCCTCAGCACCAGAATTACATAAAAATAACTCACACCCTTTACACCCTGAAAGTGCTTCAAGTTTGTCAGCTAAGGCTACTTGCAATGGATTTTTAATCGCATTGGAATAAAATCCTAGTTTAGAAACCTGATTGCTAACAGCTTTCACATAATTAGGATGCGAATGCCCAATGGAAATTACGGCATGACCTCCGTAAAGGTCTAAATATTCAACTCCTGTTTCATCGTAAACATACATATCTTTTCCAGATACTGGAGTGATATTATATAATGGGTAAACGTCAAATAATGGCATTCTAATTCTTTTTAATTTGGTTAATTTTTTCAAAGGATGCAACAATACCTTTAATTAAAGATGAACTTAATCCTTGATGCTCCATTTCGTTTAAACCTTCAATGGTACAACCTCTTGGTGTTGTTACACGATCTATTTCTTGTTCTGGATGGCTTCCAGATTCAATTAATAAGCTAGCGGCTCCAAAACAGGTTTGCATAGCTAATTCTTGTGCCTCACGAGCTTCAAACCCCAATTGAATAGCTCCTTGAGTGGTAGCTCGAATTAAACGCATCCAAAATGCAATACCACTGGCACAAATAACAGTTGCTGCTTGAATTTGCTCTTCGGGAATTTCTAGTGAACGCCCAAGGCGATTAAAAATTTCTAATGCAAGTTTTACTTTTTCTTTTCCTTTTTCATTAGATGCTATACAAGTCATAGATTGCCCTACTGAAATAGCCGTATTAGGCATGGCTCTTATAATGTATTTAGCTTCTCCAACTACAGACTCAATTCTTGCTATGGAATAACCTGTAATGGTTGAAATAATTATATGATTTTTAGTTAAAAATGGTTCTAATTTTTTTAAAATATTTTCAAGTTGTGATGGCTGAACAGCAAAAATTAAAATATCTGAATTTTTTACGGCTAAAGCATTATCAGAAGTTAAAGTGACTCCTTTTGAACCTTCAAATTCCTTGAGATGTTCAATATTCCTTTTAGTTAAATACAATGTTGAAATAGCATCATGCGCTATTAGTCCTTTTGCTATGGATTTTCCTAAATTCCCTGCTCCTATAATGGCTATTTTCATTTTTTTACATTTTATTGTTCTTAAAAGGAAAAATGTGTTAGCATAAATTATGCTCAGTGCATAATTTCCTAATTAAAAATAATTGGCTTTTAATTGCAATCCTTCAGTTTCTTCAAACCCAAACATCAAATTCATATTTTGGATGGCTTGTCCAGATGCCCCTTTTAATAAATTATCAATAATACTTGTAATAAGTAATTTGTTATTATGTTTATGCAAATGAATCAAGCATTTATTGGTGTTTACTACTTGTTTTAAATGCAAGTCTTCATCAGAAATAAAAGTAAATCTTGAATCTTGATAAAAGGCTTTATATAAATGTTTTACTTCTTCTAAAGTGCCTTCAAAACTGGTATAAACAGTTGCAAAAATGCCTCTGGAAAAATTACCTCTGTTTGGCATAAAAACGATTTCTGAAGAAAAACTTTCTTGTAATTGTTTAACGGATTGATTGATTTCGCCTAAATGCTGATGTGTAAAAGGTTTATAATATGAGAAATTGTTATCTCTCCAAGTAAAATGAGTAGTTTCAGACAACGAAGTTCCTGCTCCAGTTGAACCGGTAACTGCATTTACATGCACATCACTATTTATTAAATTGTTCTCTGCCAATGGTAATATTGCTAATTGTATGGCTGTTGCAAAACAGCCTGGGTTTGCTACATAATCAGCTTTTTTAATGGCTTCTTTTTGAAGTTCAGGCAATCCATAAACAAAGGTTTTATTATTAAAAACTTTATCTTTTTCTAGTCTGAAATCATTTCCTAAGTCAATAATTTTTGTAGTATCTGAAAAAGTATTTGCTTTTAAAAACTTAACTGAATTTCCGTGCCCTAAACACAAAAACAATACATCGACATTTGGATTGATAACATCAGTGAATTTTAAATCTAAACTACCTTCTAAGTCTTGATGCACTTTACAAATTTTATTACCAGCATTTGATGTGCTGTAAACAAAATTGATTTCTGCTTCACGATGAAACATCAATAGTCTAATCAATTCTCCTGCCGTATAACCTGCTCCTCCAATAATGCCGACTTGTATCATGCCTTTATGAGTTTACTTGTTGATAGATTTTATTTTGATTTCCAAAGATTTTTATAAATCCTTTGGCTTCATCAGGAGTCCAACCTTTACTTTCTTCGCCATAACTTCCAAACTTAGCATTCATTAAATCATGTTTAGAAACAATACCATCTAAAGTGAAATGATATGGTTTTAAACTTACTGTTACATCACCACTAACCTTGTCTTGACTACTTTGTAAAAAAGCTTCAATGTTTCGCATCACTGGATCTAAATATTGTCCTTCGTGTAAATGCATTCCATAGAAACTTGCTAAATATTCTTTATGTTGCAATTGCCATTTAGTAAGCGTGTGTTTCTCTAATAAATGATGTGCTTTTATGGTAATTAAAGCTGCTGGTGCTTCAAAACCAACACGTCCTTTAATACCAACAATAGTATCTCCTACATGAATATCTCTACCAATAGCATAGGCTGATGCCAAATTATTTAAGGCTTCAATATTTACTTCAGGATCATTTTTAACACCATTTACGGCTACCAACTCTCCTTTTTCAAAAGTTAACTTTACCTTTTCTTCGTCACTGTGTTTTAGTTGAGATGGATAGGCTTCATTTGGTAATGGTTTTTCAGAAGTTAAAGTTTCTTGACCTCCAACACTAGTTCCCCAAAGCCCTTTGTTTATAGAATACTTGGCTTTCTCCCAAGACATATCGATACCATTGGCTTTTAAATATTCTATTTCTTCTTGTCTTGAAAGTTTTTCATCTCTAATAGGCGTTACGATTTGGATTTCTGGAGCCAAAGTTTGAAAAATCATATCAAATCTAACTTGGTCATTTCCTGCACCTGTACTTCCATGAGCAATATATTCTGCTCCAATACTTTTAGCATATTCTACTATTTCAATAGCTTGAATAATTCGTTCAGCACTTACTGATAATGGATACGTATTATTTTTTAAAACATTACCAAAAACTAAATACTTAATCACTTTTTGGTAAAAAGAATTAACAGCATCAATATTTTTATAAGTTGAAACACCCATTTTATAGGCATTAGCTTCAATGTTATCAATTTCAGTTTGCGTAAATCCGCCTGTATTGACGCTTACCGCGTGCACATCAAATTTTTTAGACAAACTTACGGCACAATAAGAGGTATCTAATCCGCCACTATAGGCAATTACTAATTTTTTCATGGTACTCATTTCTTATCTTTTTTTAAAAACATGGTTTCTTTGATATGCTTTAATCTTTGAAACACTTTTGTTTTTACTTGTTTTTTTTCGTTAATGTCTTTTGCTGCAGGGTCATATAACATCCCGGTACACAAACACATTTTTCTATTGGTACGTGTTAAAACGTCATAATTTTTACAAGTTTGGCATCCATCCCAAAAGGTTGGATCATCGGTTAACTCTGAAAACGGTACTGGTTTATAACCTAATTCGGTATTCATTTTCATAACCGCTAAACCTGTGGTGATACTAAACACTTTAGCTTCTGGGAATTTATTTCTTGAATGTTGAAATACTTTATGCTTAATTTTTTTTGCTAAACCGGCATTTCTGTAATCTGGATGCACAATCAATCCGGAGTTAGCAACAAACTTACCATGGCCCCATTTTTCGATGTAACAAAAACCAGCAAATTTATCGCCATCTAAAGCGATAACAGCGTTACCATTTTCCATTTTTGTGGTAATATATTCCGGGGTACGTCTGGCTATACCTGTGCCCCTAACTGCAGCAGATTCTGCAATGGTTTCGCAAATAATTTCTGCGTATTTACTATGAGATTTATCAGCAATTACAATGTCCATTTATTGTATTGATTTTCAAATTAAAAATTAAAAATTAATGCTTTTTCTTTAATGATGAACTGGACTCACCTAGTTCTTTATGAGACTTACAACCCTTACGGGCGACGTGGAAAAATATGGCACATAAAATAGTGGTTAATTGACCTACTAATTATATTTTGATATGCTATGAATGAAACTTTGTTCAATGTGATAAAAATTAAAATGACGTTTTGGTTTTGGTAACTAAAGACTAAAAGCGACGGCGATTACTACGCGCGCGCAAACCGGGTGATGAAGGACGTATTTTATTTTTTAAAGTATTCATATAGTAAAATTATAATTTTATTTTTTACAACCTGTAAAAACACGTTGCTTTTTTAAAAAAATTATGAATACTCACACTAAAACTCATATTTATTATGAATAATGTAGTTATTTATTGCTGAATTTATCATATAAAAAAAGGAAATCATTTATTGAACACCTTTTTTACTATTGATATGTTGTTAAATGGCTCATTTACAGGTTCCTTATTTTAATGTTTTTAAAACTGACTTTATTGCCATGATCTTGCAATCCAATATGACCCGTTTGATGCTTACCAAAACCTTCCCAACCTTTAAACTTTGAGTTTTCTACCATGTTATCCCATTCTTCTCCATGAACAGGAAATTTCACAATCTCTGTTCCGTTTAAAGTCACACTTCCTTGGTTGGTTTTATGGTTCACTTTTAAAACACACAAATTCCATTGATTAGCTGGTTTGCAAACGTCGTGTTCTGGTTGTACCATATCATATAAGGCTCCTGCTTGATGAAATTTAGGATTTGCCAAAGCATCTGGATGACGCTCGTTATCTAACACTTGAATTTCTGGGCCAGTCTGATAGGCTTCACTGTATTTTAGATCTTCAAAAACTCCCCAAAAAATACCACTATTGCCCCCTTCTGATATTTTCCATTCCAGCGAAAGTTCAAAATTCGTAAAGGTGTCTTTGGTAATTATATTTTTACCTCCATTTCCACTAGGTATAAATACCATGTCGCCGCCTTCAATAACCCACTCTGGATACATACTGTCTGTTAAATAACCTCGCCAACTTTCAAAAGACGTTCCATCAAAAAGAACAACCCAATCTGATTCCATTTTATCCATTACATTTTGAGTTTCACTCTCTACTTGTTTAATTTCTTTTTTTTCTTGTTTACAACCTAAAATGGTTAATGCAAGAATAAAAATTAGTATTTGATTTTTCATTTTTGATGTTTTTAAAGTTAATATTATAATGCTCTTACCCAAATATTTCTATAACTTACTCTACTGTTATCTCCATGATCCTGAAGTTTTATAGGTGCATCTCCATGAGCTATATTTTTGGGCCAACCAATATATTCTGTAGTACCTTTAATTTCGTAATGGTCTTGAATTAATACTCCGTTATGAAGTACTGTAATCGTGGCCGATTTTGTTTTATTTCCTTCAGAATCAAATTCTGGCTTATGATAAATAATATCATAAGAATTCCAATCTCCTGTTTTTGATGAAGCTTTAGCCAAAGGAATAGATTGCTTGTAAATAGAGCCTACTTGCCCATTTACATAAGTATCGTTGTCATTATTATCTAAAACTTGAACTTCATATCTGTTTTGAAGAAATATACCACTATTGCTTTTACTTTGATTAGAACCCGTGTTTTCTGGAGAGGAACGCCATTCTATGTGCAATTGAATGTTTCCAAAATTTCTTTTGGTTTGAATATCACCAGTTTTATTTTTAACAGTCATACTACCATCACCATTCAAAATCCATTTTACTTCAGTTGAATCAGCAGCAGTAACCCATTCATCAAAATTAGCTCCATCAAAAAGCACAATAGCATCTAAAGGTATTTTAGTTTCAGAATCTACTGTAACCACTTTAGGTTTAGGCTCCCAAATTTCAGTCTCCTCTGGTTTTGTTGGCTCTTGCGCAAAAGCTATAGTAACATTAGACACAAAAATTAGCATAGCAAAAATTAAAATTGTAACTAGTTTTTTCATTGTTAAGTTTTTTATTTTATTTTAAATACCGAGTATTCTTCTTAATTGGTCTTCATCAGTTTTTCCTCCACCAGCAAAATCATCAAATGCTTTATTAGTTGCTTCAATAATATGATTTGATATAAAGGAAACACCTTCTTTAGCACCTTGTTCTGGGCTTTTAATAACACATTCCCATTCTAAAACAGCCCAAACATCACAACCATACTCAGTTAATTTTGAGAATACTTTTTTAAAATTGACTTGACCGTCACCAGGAGAACGATACCGTCCAGCTCTATCTTTCCAATCGTTATAGCCACCAAAAGTTCCTTTTTTCCCTGTTGGATTAAACTCAGAATCTTTTACATGAAACGCCTTAATAAATTGATGATAATGATCTATATATGAAATGTAATCTAGTTGTTGAAGCACAAAATGTGATGGATCATATAAAATATTTACTCGTTTATGGTTTCTTGTAGCTGCCAAAAAACGTTCGAAAGTATCACCATCATGAATGTCTTCAACTGGATGTACTTCATAACAAACATCGACGCCATTCTCATCAAACGTATTTAGAATTGGTAACCAGCGGTTAGCAAGTTCTTTAAAACCCATTTCAACCAATCCTTTGGGTTGTTGTGGCCATGGATGCATCATTGGCCATAATAATGACCCTGAAAATGTAGCATGTGCTTTTAAATTTAGTCTTCTACTTGCTATGGCGGCATGTTTCATTTCCTGAATAGCCCATGCTGTTCTGTCTTTTGGCTTCCCTTTTAAATGGTCTGGAGAAAAAACATCAAACATGATATCATGAGCTGGATGAACTGCCACTAACTGACCTTGAATATGTGTAGAAAGTTCTGTCAATTCTAAACCATAGGAATTTATTTTCCCTAATAAATCATCACAATAAGTTTGACTTTCTGCTGCTTTTGATAAATCAATTAAACGCGGATCTAACGTTGGCATTTGAATACCTTTATAACCCAAATCACTTGCCCATTTACACAACCCATCCAATGAATTGAATGGTGCTTTATCATCCATAAATTGTGCTAAAAATATAGCTGGTCCTTTTATTGTTTGCATTATTCTACATTTTCAATATTCACCCAAACATTTCCTTTTTGGTGAGATTCTACAGCTTTTTCTATAAAGTTCATACCTCTTACACCATCAATCATGTTTGGGAATTCCCCATGATTATAAGGCTCTTTGTTAATGGCTTTTGAAACACCTTTGTAAATGTTACCCATAGAATCAAAAATACCTTCAGGATGACCTGGCGGTAATTTGGTTCCATCTAATGACAACTCAGAATTATAAGAATGTCCAGGTTTTAAAATGCGAAGTGGTTTTCCGTCTTCCATTAAATAAAGGTAATTAGGATTTTCTTGTTCCCATTTTAATCCGGCTTTATCGCCATATATTTTTACTATAAAACTATTCTCTTCACCAGTTGCAATTTGACTGGTGCAGATAACCCCTTTTGCGTTATTGCTGCAACGTAATAAAACCGTTCCATCAATATCCATTTTATTGTCTGAATATAGGTAATTTAAATCGGCTAAAACAGATTCAATTCTTAATCCTGACACAAATTCAATCATATCAAAAGCGTGCGTACCAATGTCGCCAATACAACAACTTATTCCAGATTTTTCAGGGTTTAATCTCCAAGTTGAAGATCTTTTGTCTTTATCATGAATGATTGGATTTATCCAACCTTGATAATATTGAGCATCAACTTTTTGAATTTTTCCCAATTCACCGTTTTTTATCATTTCGCGCATTTGACGAATCATTGGGTAACCTGTGTAGGTGTAAGTAACCGCAAAAACCGTTTGAGATTTTTTTAAAGTTTCATTTAGAATTTTAGCTTCTTCATAAGTTGTTGTCATTGGCTTTTCACAAATAACATGAAAGCCATTTTCTAAAAGTTTTTTTGCCATTGGAAAATGAAGGAAATTAGGTGTAAGTATTGATACCACTTGCATTCTTTCATCTTTTGAAAGTTTTAATTCTTCCTCTATTAAGGTGTCAAAATCTCTATAGATTCTATTTGTTGGCAAACCAATTTTTTCAGCAAAACCAATATTTTCTTCCCAAATTGGATTAAAAATGCCCCCAACAATTTGATACTTATCAAACATTGCTGATGCAATTCTATGCAAAACTCCTATTAAAGAATCACCTCCTCCTCCTAATATTCCTAATCTAATTTTTGTACTCATTAATAATTGTTTAAGCTTTATATTCTACTTTTTCATTTTTAAATAATACTGCAAAAAATATAAAAACACCTATTGCAAATAAGGCTGGAAAAAGCCATACATCTTGCCAGCTATGCGAACCATCTAATAATTTATTTTTATCTACAATTTGCCCGGCAACCCAAAAACCGACCAGCATCCCAACTCCATAAGTTGCTAATGTAATTAACCCTTGAGCAGCACTTTTTACTTTATCTCCAGCTTTAGAATCTGTATAAATTTGACCGGATACAAAGAAAAAATCATAACAAATACCATGTAACGCAATACCAATAACAAGCATAAAGAATAAATCTCCTGAATTTCCATAAGCAAACAAGATATATCTAATAGCCCATGCTAACATGCCAAAAAGTATTGTTTTTTTAAATCCATATTTTTTAAAGAAAAAAGGTAATAACAACATAAACCCTACTTCAGATGCTTGTCCTAAAGTCATTTTGCCTGTAGGATTTTCAACACCTATTTCGGATAAAAAAAGATTTGTATTCTGATAATAAAAAGCCAGTGGAATACAAATTAATACAGATGAAACAAAGAATACTAAAAAATTTCTGTCTTTTAATAGCTTTAGCGCATCCAATCCAAGGATGTCTTTAATGGTGACTTTTTCATCTTTTGATACACTAGGTGGTGTTTTTGGTAAAAAGAAACTAAATAATCCTAATACTAATGAAACAACTGAAACCATTAAAAAAGTATTTTGTAATAATCCTTTATCTCCTTCAATTTCAGGATTTGGATCCCAATTGAAAACATAGCTTATGGCCAAGCCAGCTAATATCCAACCAATAGTTCCCCAAACTCTTATAAAAGGAAACTGTTTTGCAGGATCATTCATTTGATTAAATGATACCGAATTAACCAATGCTAACGTTGGCATATAAGCAATCATGTATCCTAAAATGTAAGGGTAAAATGTTTCAAATTCAGTTGATTGTGACATTTGATACATTAAAACTGCACCTATTAGATGTAAAACACCAAGAATTTTTTCAGCATTAAAAAACCTGTCTGCTATTAATCCAATAATAAACGGTGCTATTATAGCACCCCAAGATTGCGTAGAATAAGCCATACCTGTTTCTGCGCCAGTAGCATTTAAATTATTGCCCATAAAAGTTCCAAGGGTTACAAACCAGCCTCCCCAAATAAAAAATTCAAGGAACATCATAAATGATAACTGATACTGTGTTGTTTTTTTCATGTATTAAAAAAGTTTAGTTAGTTGATTATTTAAGATTTTTACTTTAGTAACGCTACAGAATTTAATAGTAATTCTTTTGTTGCTATTATGCCCTCTTTTTCGTTTAATCTTGTGCCTTCATATTCAACACCTATAAAGTTTGTGTAACCAGATTCTTTAACCAATTGTAATATTCTAGGATAATCTAAAGTTGTTTCATTACCGTTTTCATCAAAATCATAAGATTTAGCACTTACCGCCTTTGCAGCTGTTAGCATCATTTCAATTCCTTGATATTTGTCTGGATACTCTTCTAAACATTCTCCCCATTGAGCACCATCTTTTCTTTTAATACACCAGTTTCCAAAATCTGGTAACGTACCACAGTTTGACATATTAACTTGATGGATAGCTTCCATTAATTTTGGAGCATCAGAGGATAACCATCCATGATTTTCGCAAAGTACATTGATGTTTTTTGTTGCGGCATATTCTGATAGTTTTTTAAGACCATCTACAACGGTTATTTTCCAAACCTCTGGATCATTGGTTCCAAAAGTATTGACTCTTATTGAGTGGCATCCTAATTTTTGAGCGGCATCTACCCATTTTTTATGATTTTCAACCGCTTGGTTTCTTTTAACTTCATCAGGATCAGCTAAGTCACCTTCACCATCAACCATAATTAACACATTTTGCATACCACTTAATTGACTCATTATGTTTAATGAATCAATCACTTTTTCAATGCCTAATAATTCAATTTTATCGTTATAAAGTTGACTAACATATTCTAAGCCTTCAAAACCCATATCTTTTGCCATGGAAGCAAATTGAAAAGGATCTCCTCCTTGTTCATTTACAAATACATGTAAAGACCATTGCGCTAATGATAATTTAAAAAATGGCTTTGATTCTTGAACTTCGGTTTGTGTAGTTTCCTTATTCTCTTCCTTCTTACCATTTACACAATCAAAAAAAACGAGAAAAAAAAGTAAAATAACAATTTGGGAGATTCGTTTTAAAAGAATTTTTGTTTTCATTTTTTAGTTTTTTGAAAGTTTGAAATTGAAAAATATAAAATCAATTAACCAAACTTGTGTATATTTATTCAGTGAAAAAAATTGAACATATAAAAATCATAAAATAACCTCTAGATTTTTTTGACGATATTCTAAAGGAGTACATTTTTCTTGCTTTTTAAAAACTGTTGAAAAATACTGGCTAGTTGAAAAACCGCAAGCAAAAGCTACTTCAGAAACAGTAAGGAAATTTTTTTTAATTAAAATTTGTTTTGATAGCTCAATTCGTTTCATCATCAAATAACGCATTGGCGTTAAGTTAGTTAATTGTTTGCAATGATGTGTAAATCTGGTTAAACCAACTCCTGCCGATTTTGCCATACTTTCAATGGTCCATGCCTCCAATAAATTATTATCAAGTTCGCTTAAAAATAATTTTACACTTCTGGAACTATCTGTTAGTTGTTCATTTAATTCCACTTCTTCTTCCACCAATAAATCTAGAAGAAGTATAAGTAAGTAATTAATTAACAGTCTAATTCTTGAAGAATTACTTCCTTCAATATCTGTATCAACAGCCTTTCCTAATCTTTGAAAACAATCTCTAATACGCTTATCTGCCTTCCATATAATTTTCTCGTTTTGCCTTAATATAATAGTTAGTTTTTCAAGATCATTTGGAGCCAACATAATCCAATCTGGCCAAACCCAATTTTGATGAGGTCTTCTAACATCCAAATCTAAAATAACCCAATAAAACTTACCCATTCCAATTGATGGACAACCTACTTTATGCACTTCCCATGGCCTAGTGATAGTAAGGTAGTTAGGCAAAAGCTCCATCTCTTTATTTTGCTGAGCATAAGGCATGGTTCCAGATTCTAAAAAATGAATTTCAATACCCTCATTTCTATGCCAATCTAAACCCCAATCCTGTGGTTCATTAGCATCCCAATAACCTACACTGTTCAAACCTAATGTGTCATCGGTTAATCTATCTCCAGGATAGGTATATCTAGCTAGAGCTTTAAATTTTAATTTCTTTCTTTTTACAGCATCAATTAAGGGCAAACAGGTATCAGCCTGATAAACAATTCCATCTGCTTCAAAAGGTGCTATTTTTTGTATATTTATCTTCACTGAAAAAAATTAAACACAATTAACATGCAAAATACTTATTTTGGCGTAAAATGTATAATTTTAGACATATTTAATTATCAATTTAATAAAAAATTCGCTTTTAAATGAACAATACTAATTTTAAAGTTTCAGAAGAAGAATTCGACGCCATCGTTGTTGGAACTGGTATCTCTGGAGGATGGGCAGCCAAAGAGCTTTGTGAAAATGGTTTAAAAACTCTAGTACTTGAACGTGGTAGAATGGTTAAACATATAGAAGATTACCCAACGGCAAATTTGGACCCTTGGGATTTTCCAAATGGAGGAGATGCTACTAGAGAAACCATAGAGAGAATGCCTAAACAGCACAGAACTGGATATGTAACACAAGAAGCTCGGAAACATTTTTTTGTAGATGATATAAAGCATCCATATAATGAAGATAGAAGATTTGATTGGATTAGAGGATATCATGTTGGCGGTCGTTCATTAATGTGGGGAAGACAAAGTTATAGATTGAGTGATATTGATTTTGAAGCAAATAAAAAAGATGGTATTGCTGTAGATTGGCCAGTGCGATATAAAGATATTGAACCATGGTATGACAGAGTGGAAGAATTTATTGGGGTAAGTGGAGAGAACTTAGGATTAAAACAATTACCAGACCAAAAGTTATTAAAACCCATGAACCTTAATTGTGTTGAAGAACATTTAAAAAGTAAAGTTGCAGAAAATTTTGATGATGGCAGACTTATAACTATTGGAAGAACTGCTCATATTACTGAAGGCACAAAACCAGGTTTAGGTAGAAGTACGTGTCAATATAGAAATAGATGTATGAGAGGCTGTCCTTTTGGAGCTTATTTCAGTAGTAATTCATCTACACTCCCAACAGCTGAGGCCACAGGAAATATGACTTTAAGACCAAATTCCATAGTTCATGAAGTTATCTATGATGATGTCACCAAAAAAGCAACCGGAGTTAAAGTGATTGATGCAGAAACCAAAGAATCAATTATATATAATGCCAAAGTTATTTTCTTATGTGCCTCTGCCATGGCATCAGCATCTATCTTATTACAATCAAAGTCTGAACGTTTTCCAAACGGCTTAGGGAATGATAGTGGTGAGTTAGGGCACAATGTTATGGATCATCATTTTCATGTTGGTGCACAAGCAATAGCTGATGGTTTTGAAGATAAATATACTAAAGGAAGAAGAGCAAATGGTATATACATTCCAAGGTTTAGGAACCTTGGTGGCAATACTGATACAAAAGAATTTATAAGAGGTTATGGCTATCAAGGAAGTGCTTCAAGAAGCAGTATATCAGAATCTGTTGCTGAATTAAAATATGGACCAAAATTGAAAGAAGCCATTTTGAAACCTGGTGAATGGACAGTTGCCATTACAGCTTTTGGAGAAACACTTCCAGATCACAAAAATAGAATGTATTTAGATTACAATAAACTTGACGAATGGGGTTTACCAACGGTAACTTTTGATGCCGATTTTGGAGAAAATGAACTTGCTATGCGTAAAGATATGCAAGAGCAAGCAGTAAAAATGCTTGAAGCCGCAGGTTTTAAAGAAGTTGTAGGTTATGATAATGTAGAAGGAAGAGCCATGGGATTAGGTATACATGAAATGGGAACTGCTAGGATGGGTAGAGACCCAAAAACTTCAGTTTTAAATGAATACAATCAAGTACATGCCTGTCAAAATGTTTATGTAACCGATGGCTCTTTCATGACATCAGCTGGTTGTCAAAACCCTTCATTAACATACATGGCATTTACTGCTAGAGCTGCAAATCATGCCGCAGAACAATTGAAAAAAAATAACGCCTAAACATTTTAAAATGAAAAGAAGAGAAGCATTAAAAAATTTAGGTTTTGCTACAGGGTTTTTTGTTGCAACACCAACTATTGTTAGTTTATTACAAAGTTGTACTAGTGATGTTAAAACTTGGATTCCAGAATTTTTAAGTCCAGAACAAGGTGTTGTATTAATCAACTTAGTTGATATTATTTTACCAAAAACAGATTTGCCATCAGCAACAGAAATGAATGTTCCCCAATTCATTGATAAATACATCAATGAAGTATTTGATGATGAATCCCAAGCACAAATTAAAACAGCTTTTAGCACATTGGTTTCCATACTTAAACCAAACGCAGAAGAACCTATTGACAAATTAACCCCAGAAGATTACAAAGCGCTTTTAGATAAGCACATGCTAATAAAAGGAGAAATTGATGAAGAAAGAGAAGCTAATCCAGAGTCATTAGATATGACAAAATCTGAATTTTTAAACACATTAAAATGGATGACAATCAATGCTTATGTTACTACAGAACAAATTGGTGAAACCGTTTTAAAGTATGACCCAATTCCAGCAGCATATTACTGTGGAGATTTACAAGAATTAACTGGTGGAAAATCATGGTCTCTTTAATTTTATAAGACTTAAGTTTTTATGAGTATAATTCGTTTTACAAGTAAATTACTAGTTTTAACTTTACTAGCCTTAGTTTTTACAAATTGTCAAAATAAAGACAAAAAAGAAACAGAACACTGGATAAAACTTTTTAATGGCAAAGACTTAACTGGATGGTTTGTCAAAATAAGTGGTTATCAACTAAACGAAAATATTCACAATACTTTTAGAGTTGAAGATGGGCTTTTAAAAGTTTCATATGATGGTTATGAGGATTTTAGCAAATCATTTGGTCATATTTTTTATAAAAACCCCTATTCAAATTATATTTTAAAACTTCAATATAGGTTTGTAGGCGAACAAGCCAAAGGAGGACAAGAATGGGCTAAAAAAAATAATGGCATTATGATTCATTGTCAATCTCCAGAAAGCATGGAGTTAAACCAAGCATTTCCTGTGTCTTTAGAAGTACAACTTTTAGGTGGTATTGAAGAAAATGTTGAACGCCCAACGGGCAACCTTTGTACTCCAGGAATGCATGTAACAATGAATGGCCAATTGATAACTGAACATTGTATAACATCATCTTCTCCAACTTTTCATGGTGAAGAATGGATTGAAGCAGAAGTTGAAGTTCATAATGATTCACTTATCACTCACAAAATAAATGGTAAAATAGTCATGTCATATTCAAAACCTGTTATTGGTGGTGAATTTAATACCTCGTTTAAAGAAGGTGAACCCGTAAAAAGCGGTTATATTTCATTACAAAGTGAAAGCCATCCAATTGAATTTAAAAATATAGAATTACTAGAATTAAAATCATAACATAAATCCTTTTTACAAATGAAAACTAATCACCAAAGTGGCAGACGTACTTTTATAAAAAAATCAGCACTAACAGCATTAGGCATTTCCATTATACCTAGGCATGTTATGGGTAAAGGTTTTATTGCGCCAAGCGACAAATTAAATATTGCTGTTATTGGTGGTGGTGGAAAAGGGTTTAGTGATGCTGTAAATGTTTATAACAAAGGCGCATCAAATATAGTTGCCATTTGTGATGTTGATTGGAATAGATCTGCAAAGGCCTTTGAAACATTTTCAAAAGCAAAGAAATTTAAAGACTACAGAAAACTTTTAGATGATGCAAATGAATTTGATGCCATAACCGTATCAACTCCAGACCATACCCACGCTGTTATAACTTTAGCTGGTATGCAATTAAATAAGCATGTGTATGTACAAAAACCATTAACCCACAGCATTCATGAAGCTCGTGTTTTAACAGAAGCTGCTAATAGATACCAGATAGTTTCTCAAATGGGTAATCAAGGTGCTTCTGGTAAAGGTGTACAAACTATGATTAACTGGTTTGATTCTGGGATGATTGGAACAGTTAGTGAAGTTCATGTTTGGACCAACAGACCTGTTTGGCCACAAGGCATAAAAACACCTACAGAAAAGCCTACAGTTTTAAATGGTTTGGATTGGGATACTTGGGTTGGACCTGCTCAATGGGTTGATTATCATCCTTTATACCATCCTTTTAAATGGCGTGGCTGGTGGAATTTTGGAACAGGTGCACTTGGCGATATGGGTTGTCATTTAATGGATCCTCCTTACAGAGTATTAGGTTTAGGATATCCATTAGAAGTTGAAAGTAGTGTGGGTTCTATATTTACCCAAGACTGGACACCTGATTATTATCCAGAATCTTGTCCGCCTTCTTCAAGAACGCAATTAAAATTTGCTGCTACTGATAAAAATCCTTCTGAAGTGAAATTAAACTGGACTGATGGTGGTTTACGGCCATTCCATCCAGAATTGATTCCTGCTGATCATCCAATTGGTGATAAAGATAGTTCTAATGGCGTTATTATGATAGGCGATAAAGGTATTATGACTTGTGGAACTTATGGATTAAATCCAAAAATATACCTAAATACTGGAGAACTTATCACTCCTACATATTCTGAAGATGACAATAGTTCTTTTAATTTACCAGAAAATGGACATCAAGCTAAATGGGTTGAAGCGTGTAAAGATGGTTATGGAAGTAAAAAACATAAAGAATTAACTTCTTCTTTTGATTTTGCTGGACCACTTACAGAATCTATTTTAATGGGGAATTTAGCAATAAGAAGTTATAATCTTAGAGAAAAAACTGGAAATGGTTTTGAATATCCTGGGCGTAAAAAGCTACTTTGGGATGGCATTAATATGAAAATAACCAATTTCGAACCTGCTAATCAATTCGTTAAACGAACTTACAGAGAAGGTTGGAAATTGGAATAATTTTCAATTCAGTTTTTATTCAACAATAAATTGTCCTCGCATCATAGCATAATGTGCAGGGAAGCTACATAGATACTCATAAGTACCAACTTCAGGAGCATCAAATTCTATAGTAGTTACTTGTCCGCCACCAATGATATCGGTATGTGCAATAACATCTTGCGTTCCTTGAGGTATATATTTATTGTCTTTTTGAGTTGCTGCAGCTGCTGCAAAAGCAACCAAATCAACATCTTTTTTTAATAGCACAAAATTATGTCCCATGATATTCACATCTAATTTACCAATATGTCTTAATGTAAGTCTTACCTTTTGACCAGCTTTAACCTTAATTTCTTTGGTACTAAACTGCATCATATCATTTCCAGTTAAAACAATATTTGCAACATTGTCATCTACTTTTTTTGTTTCAGCTTCTTTCTGAGTATTAGCTTTTTCATATGAAAAACCTTCTTGCTTTTTCTCTTCTTTATTTCCGCAATTAAAAAGTAATACAGATGCGAAAAAAGCCAATAGTTGAATTTTAATTATTTTCATGTTTTGAGTTTTTTAATCGGTCTAAAATAATTAAAACAGATATGATTATCTAATTTTAGACTTATAAAATATAATCTGTACTAATAAAATTAGATGATTTTTTATCCAATAATTCATTTAAAATAGCATTGTTATAATCATTATCTTTTGAAGCTACAAAGGTTCTAATTGAAAATGAACGCAACGCATCATGAACACTTAAGGTACTAAAAGCTGAATCTTTTCTGCCTGTAAATGGATAAACATCTGGTCCACGTTGACAAGAGCTATTTAAATTAACTCTACAAACTAGGTTTACCAATGTATCAATTAATGGCGCTAACTTGTTTACATCTTTTCCAAAAATACTTACCTGCTGCCCGTAATTTGATTCAGCCATATCATCTAAAGGTTCTGCTATATTTGTAAAAGGTAAAATTGGAATAACTGGTCCAAATTGCTCTTCTTTAAAAACACGCATATCCTTATTTACAGGATACAGAACAGCTGGAAAAATGTAATTTTCAGTTGTTATACCTCCTTTTTCATTAATTATTTTGGCTCCTAACTTTTGTGCGTCATCAATTAATTCTTGAATATATGCAGGTTTGTCTTTTTCAGGAAGTGGTGTTAACTTCACTCCTGTTTCCCATGGATTTCCAAATTTAAGAGCATCTACTCGTGCTACAAATAGTTTGTTAAATTCATCAATAATATCATTGTGAACATACAACACTTTTAAAGCGGTACAACGTTGTCCATTAAACGATAAAGTTCCCGCAATACATTCATCAATGGCTAAATCTAAATCGGCATCTGGCAACACTATGGCAGGATTTTTTGCTTCTAAACCTAGCACTAAACGCAATCTGTTTTTCTTTGGATGTATGGTTTGTAAAGCATTGGCTGAAGTGCTATTTCCAATTAAAGCCAATACATCAACTTTACCTGATTCCATAATTGGCGATGCTACGGTTCTACCTCTACCATAAATAATGTTAACGACTCCTTTTGGAAAACTCTTCTGAAACGCTTCTAAAAGAGGTGATATTAGTAAAACGCCATGTTTTGCTGGCTTAAAAATGGCGGTATTACCCATAATTAAAGCAGGAATCAATAAACAAAAGGTTTCATTGAGCGGATAATTATAGGGTCCTAAACACAATACAACACCAAGAGGACCTCTTCTAATATGGGCATAAATTCCTTCGCTTTTGTGAAACTTAGCACTATCACGATCCATTTGCTTATAATCTTCAATGGTGTCATAAATATAATCTACAGTTCTATCAAATTCTTTTTGTGAATCGGGTAAATTTTTACCTATTTCCCACATTAATAGTTTAACAACTTCATCACGCTTTGTTTTCATCATTTCAACAAAAGTTTCCATGCATTTTATCCGGTCTGAAACTTTCATGGTTGGCCATAAACCTTGGCCTTTATCATAAGCTAAGCAAGCAGAATCTAAAGCTTCTAAAGCTTCTGGTTTGCCTAGATTTGGAATACTTCCTAATAGTGTTGGTTGGTATTTTTCGGTTGATGAAATGGTTGAGTATATGTTAGAGGTTTCTCCATGCCAATTTTTTAATTCGCCTGATACTAAATAGGTGTTTTGATGTAACAGAGAATTAATTTTATAAGCTTCTGGTATTTCTGAAAATGGTATGTTCATAAATAAAATATTTGTTTTAAAACGATATGCTAATATACTTATATTTTTATGAAGACTTCTTTTTTTGAAAGAGAAGCATTAAAAAATATGATAATTATATGTTTTTAATTACCTGAAAATAAATTACTTATAACGAAAACGTTTTCGTTTAACAATGCTAAAAATCTATTGAATTGAAATATGTTTAAAAAGCAAGAAGTCGATATATTTTTATTATACCGACTTCTGTTTATGATCCTTTACTAGAGTTGAAAGGATTTATTTGTAAAAATTTGTTGTTCTTAAACTATTGGTTTCATAGCTGTCATAGAAGCTCTTAAGAATGTTCCTATTTTTTCAACAGGATGATTTCTTAAAGCAGCGTTAACTTCAATTAGTTTAGCGTTATCAACTCCTTTACCATTGTCTTTTGCATATGCTTTCCCAATAACATCGGTATCAATTTTCTTCATAAAATCTGCTAATAAAGGTTTACAAGCATGATCAAATAAATAGCAACCATATTCAGCTGTATCAGAAATTACACTGTTCATTTCGTATAATTTACGCCTTGCTATGGTGTTTGCAATAAGCGGCGTTTCGTGTAATGATTCGTAATAAGCAGATTCATCAATGATTCCGGAATCTGTCATGGCTTCAAACGCTAATTCGACGCCAGCTCTTACCATGGCTACCATTAACACGCCATTATCATAATACTCTTGTTCTGAAATTTCAACAGTTCCGGCAGGTGTTTTTTCAAAAGCTGTTTCAGCAGTTGCAGCTCTCCAAGTTAATAGTTTCACATCATCGTTAGCCCAATCTGCCATCATACCACTAGAAAAATTGCCTTCCATAATATCATCCATATGCTTTTGGAATAATGGACGCATGATGTCTTTCAATTCTTCTGATAATTCAAACGCTTTAATTTTAGCAGGATTTGAAAGTCTATCCATCATATTTGTAATGCCTCCATATTTAAGACCTTCAGTCACTGTTTCCCAACCATATTGAATTAATTTTGAAGCATATCCAGCGTCAATTCCTTTTTCAATCATTTTATCGAAACAAAGAATGGAACCTGTTTGTAATAAGCCACAAAGAATGGTTTGCTCACCCATTAAATCAGATTTTACTTCGGCAACAAATGAGGATGCTAAAACACCTGCTCTATGGCCGCCAGTAGCTGCTGCATAGGCTTTTGCTTGCGCCCAACCTTTTCCTTCTGGGTCATTTTCTTCGTGAACAGCGATTAATGTTGGTACGCCAAATCCTCTTTTATATTCTTCTCTTACTTCAGTTCCAGGACATTTTGGAGCCACCATAATAACTGTTAAATCTTTACGTATTTGAGTACCTTCTTCAACAATATTAAATCCATGAGAATAAGAAAGTGTTGCTCCTTTTTTCATTAAAGGCATAATGGCTTTTATAACACTAGTATGTTGTTTGTCTGGCGTTAAATTTAATACCAAATCTGCTGTTGGAATTAACTCTTCATAGGTTCCAACCTTGAAATTATTACTGGTTGCTTTTTGATAGGATGCCCGTTTTTCTGCAATGGCTTCAGCACGTAATGTGTATGATATGTCTAAACCAGAATCTCTCATATTTAGTCCTTGGTTTAGCCCTTGTGCGCCACAACCTACAATAACGATTTTCTTTCCTAATAAAGCATTAACGCCATCTTCAAACTCTGAAGAATCCATGAATCGACACTTTGATAATTGATTTAATTTATCTCTTAACGACAGTGTGTTAAAATAATTTCCCATTTCTTATTTTTATTGATTATTGAATGCTAAAAGCATTTCTGTTATTTTCATTTCTGATTTTGTTACGGCTATGCGTCCTGAACGAACAAATTGCATGATTCCAAACACATTTAAATCTCTGCGAAGTGATTCAATTTCATGACGTCTTCCTGATTTTTCTAACACAAAAAATTCTCTATTTACAGTCACAATTTGCGAATTACTATCTTTAATTATGTTTTGAATTTGAGGTTCTTCAAACAGTAAAGCCGATTTTATTTTGAACATACAAGACTCAGTATAAATAGTTTCTTCATCTGTATGATAATAAGCCCGTATTGTTTCTACTTGTTTTTCTATTTGTTTTACCACTTTTTTCGCCTGAACTTCACTAATGTTAACCACGATAACAAATCTGTTAACACCTTCTATTTCAGACTGAGATGTTGTTAAACTTTCAATATTGATATGTCGGCGTTGAAAAATTGCTGAAATACGATTTAATAACCCAATATTATTTTCGGTATAAATCGATATGGTAAATGTTTTTATTTCTTCGTTCATTCTTTCTAAATATTTAACTTAAACGTATATCTGAAACAGATGCTCCAGAAGGAATCATTGGGAATACATTGTCTTCTTTTTCAACACAAACTTCCAAGAAATAAGCTTCTTTAGAAGCAATCATTTCTTTTACAGCATCAGCCAATTCTTCTCTAGTTTTAACGCGTTTAGAATTAATATAATAGCCTTTTGCAATGGTAACAAAATCTGGATTTGTCATTTCTGTTGAAGCATAACGCTTATCAAAAAATAATTGTTGCCATTGGCGTACCATTCCTAAAAATTCGTTATTCAACACCACAATTTTTAAAGCCAGTTTTTGTTGCAAAACAGTTCCTAACTCTTGTATTGTCATTTGAAAACCTCCATCACCAATTATTGCAACAACTTCACGTTCTGGTGCTGCCATTTTAGCTCCAATAGCAGCTGGAAGCGCAAATCCCATAGTTCCCAAACCGCCAGAGGTTATATTGCTTTTTGTGATGTTAAAATCGGCATACCTACAAGCAATCATTTGGTGTTGACCAACATCAGATACAATAGCAGCATTTCCTTTGGATTGAATATTAATTTCATTTAATACTTCACCCATAGTTAGTCCTTCTTTTGTAGGATGCAAATCATTTTTTATGACTTTTTCAAATTCTATATTATATAAATCTTTAAATTCTTGAAGCCATTCTGGATAAGAATTTTTATTTAATAAAGGTAAAATAGTTGCTAAACTAGCTTTTGAATCGCCTAAAACTGCAATGTCGGTTTTTACATTTTTATCAACTTCAGCTGGGTCAATTTCAAAATGAATAATTTTAGCTTGTTTAGCGTAAGTATTTAAATTACCTGTAACGCGGTCATCAAATCGCATGCCGATAGCAATCAAAACATCACATTCATTAGTTAATCTATTAGGCGCATAATTACCATGCATACCAACCATACCTATGTTAAGTGGATGCGAAGTTGGTAATGCCGAAGCTCCAAGAATAGTCCATGCTGCAGGAATACCAGCTTTTTCAATGACCGCTTTTAATTCGGTTTCTGCTTTTCCTAAAATGACACCTTGTCCCCAAATAATCATTGGTTTTTTTGCCTGATTTATTAATGCAGCTGCAGATTTAATAGCATCTATATTTATTTTTGGCACTGGATTATAACTTCTAATTCCTGTGCATTTTTTATAAGAAAAATCAAATTCTTCAAATTGAGCATCCTTTGTGATGTCAATTAATACGGGTCCAGGTCTTCCGCTTTTAGCAATATAAAATGCTTTAGCAATAACTTCGGGAATTTCAGAAGCTTTAGTAACTTGATGATTCCATTTAGTTACTGGTGTTGAAATACCAACAATGTCCGTTTCTTGAAACGCATCGCTTCCTAATAAGTGAGATGCAACTTGCCCAGTAATACATACAATGGGCGTTGAATCTATTTGAGCATCTGCAATACCAGTAATTAAATTAGTTGCTCCTGGACCTGATGTTGCCATAGCAACACCAACTCTGCCAGAAATACGAGCATATCCTTGTGCAGCGTGTGTTGCTCCTTGCTCATGGCGTGTTAATACATGATGTATTTTATCTCTAAATTTGTATAACTCATCATACACTGGCATAATAGCGCCTCCTGGATATCCATAAAGAATCTCAACTCCTTCTTCTAATAAGCATCTTATAATGGCTTCGCTACCTGTAATACGTTCTGTTTTTTGAGCCATTTCCTTTGTTTTATTTTCTGTTTCTGTATTCATACGATTAACTTAAATTCCATCTGTAACGCATCCTTTTGATGCTGATGAAACGGTTCTTGCATATTTAAATAATATTCCTTTATTATGTTTTAAGGCTGGGGCAACCCATTGTGCTTTTCTTTTAGCTAATTCTTCATCTGAAAGTAATACGTTTATAGAATTATCTTCGGCACTGATTTTAATCTTATCACCTGTTTTTAAAAATCCTATGGCACCTCCATTTTGTGCTTCAGGCGTAATATGACCTACCACAAAGCCGTGCGTTCCTCCAGAAAAACGTCCATCAGTTATTAATGCAACCGACTTTCCTAAACCTGCACCCATAATAAGCGAGGTTGGTTTTAACATTTCTGGCATGCCTGGACCTCCTTTTGGGCCAACATAACGAATGACGACAACATCTCCTTTTTCTACTTCACCATTTGAAATACCTGTGTTTGCTGCTTGTTCTCCATCGTAAACTACTGCTTTTCCTTCAAACAAGAGCCCTTCGTTTCCTGATATTTTTGCAACAGCACCTTCAGTTGCTAAGTTTCCATAGAGAATTTGTAAGTTTCCAGAAGATTTTAAAGGGTTTTCTTTTGGATAAATAACATCTTGGTCATTTTCAAAAACAAGTGGTTTTACATCGGCTAAATTTTCTGCTAAGGTTTTTCCAGTAACAGTCATACAATCGCCATGCAAGTAGCCATTATCTAATAAGTATTTCATCACAGCAGGAGTTCCACCAATACCGTGAACATCTTCCATTAGGTATTTTCCGCTAGGTTTTAAATCGGCTATTAAAGGTGTTCTATCACTAACCCGTTGAAAATCTTCTAAAGTAAACTCAATATCTGCCGCATGTGCAATAGCTAAAAAGTGTAACACAGCATTTGTTGAACCACCAAGAGCATTTACCAATGCAATGGCGTTTTCAATAGATTTTTTAGAAATAATATCTAATGGTTTTAAATCTAACTCCAAAAGATTTTTGATGGCGATGGCAGTGCGTTCACTTTCTGATAATTTATTAGGATTTTCAGCAGGAATAGACGAATTATAAGGCAATGCAAACCCCATACATTCGATGGCCGAAGCCATAGTATTGGCAGTGTACATACCACCACAAGCACCTGCGCCTGGAATGGCACTTTTTATAATTTCTTTATATTCTTCTTCATCAATCTCACCAGCAACTTTTTGTCCTAAAGCTTCAAAAGCCGAAACAATATTTAATTTTCTTCCTTTATATTTCCCTGAAGCTATCGTTCCACCATACATCATTATAGACGGGCGATTTAAACGCAACATAGCTATTACGGCGCCTGGCATATTTTTATCACATCCAACTATAGAAATAAGAGCATCATAACTTTGAGCATTTACAACCGTTTCAATAGAATCTGCAATAATATCTCTTGATACTAATGAATAATTCATCCCCGAAGTTCCCATAGAAATACCATCTGAAACTCCAATGGTATTAAATCCTAAACCAACTAAACCTGCAATATTACACTCAATTTTCACTTGATCTTTTAAGCCATTTAAATGCATGTTACAAGGATTTCCATCATATCCTGTGCTAACTATTCCTACTTGCGCTTTTTTCATATCTGCATCTGTCAACCCTATGGCATATAACATGGCTTGAGATGCTGGCTGAGATTCATCTTGTGTTAATCTTTTACTGTGTTTATTAAGTTCTTTCATTTAATTTTTTACTCGAATGTTTAGTTTATTCTGCAGTTTAAAAACAATGTGTTTTTAAAATTTTGCTCGAAATTAAATCTTTACACATTTAATAAATTAATTCTTTAGATTTTAAGTTTAAATTCAGCACACTTTAAATTGACTTATTTTACTGATTTTCATGTATTTAATTTGCATTTTTTATGATGTTCAATGTTAAAAAAAATGAATAAAAAACTCTTCTAATTTGGTAACTATTTTAAATTTTAATAAATCATTTTATGACCTTGTGAAATAATCACAACACAAAAAATAGAAATGCTATTTAAAAAAAGTTAAAAATATTCGTCATTCCTTTTATTTTATTAATTTTGCCATCAACAAATAATAGAGGAAAGATTTGACTGATTGCAACCTCTTATACTAAATAAACTTAGTATAATAAAAATGCTAAAGGCAGTGTAAACTTCCTTCGACGTACTCGTCAAATCTTCTGTGTAAAATTAAAATAATGGCATATTTATTTACTTCAGAAAGTGTTTCTGAAGGACATCCGGATAAGGTAGCTGATCAAATTAGTGATGCTTTAATTGATAATTTTTTAGCTTTTGATGTTAATTCAAAAGTGGCTTGTGAAACTTTAGTTACTACTGGCCAGGTGGTTCTTGCTGGTGAAGTGAAATCTAAAACCTATTTAGATGTTCAAAAAATAGCAAGAGATACTATTAACAAAATTGGCTACACCAAAAGTGAATACATGTTTGATGGTAATTCTTGTGGTATCTTTTCTGCTATTCATGAACAGTCTGAGGATATAAATCGTGGCGTTGACAGAGCAAATAAAGAAGAACAAGGTGCTGGAGACCAAGGGATGATGTTTGGCTATGCAACCAATGAAACAGAAAATTTTATGCCTTTAGCGTTAGATTTATCTCACCGCATTTTAATTGAGTTAGCTGAATTACGGAGAGAGAATAAAGACATTACTTATTTAAGACCAGATTCTAAAAGTCAGGTTACTATTGAATATAGTGATGATAACATACCTCAACGCATTGATGCTATTGTAATTTCAACACAACATGATGATTTTGATGAAGATGAAACCATGTTAGCCAACATAAGAAAAGATATTATAAATATTCTTATTCCACGCGTTAAATCAAAATTACCTGAACATATTCAAGCTTTGTTTAATGATGATATCACTTATCATATTAACCCAACAGGAAAATTTGTAATTGGTGGACCGCATGGCGATACTGGTTTAACCGGACGAAAAATTATTGTAGACACCTACGGAGGAAAAGGTGCTCATGGCGGTGGAGCTTTTTCAGGAAAAGACCCAAGTAAAGTTGACAGAAGTGCTGCGTATGCTGCACGACATATTGCTAAAAACTTAGTAGCTGCTGGTGTAGCCGATGAAATTTTAGTACAAGTATCCTATGCTATTGGTGTGGTTAAGCCAACATCTATTTTTGTGGACACTTATGGAACCTGCCCATTTAATATGACTGACGGAGAAATTGCTCAAGAAGTTGCCAAATTATTTGATATGCGCCCAGCGGCTATTGAAGAGCGTTTAAAATTACGTTCACCAATATATAGTGAAACTGCTGCTTACGGCCATATGGGAAGAAAAAACGAAATAGTTTCAAAAACATTTTCTCAACCTAATGGCGAAACCATAACACTTGATGTTGAGTTATTTACTTGGGAAAAATTAGATTATGTTGATAAGGTAAAAGAAGTTTTTGGCTTATAATTAAATATTTTGCAATAACCTTTCTGATAGCTCTGTTGCTACAATGTGATTTGTAATAATCTCATCAACAATATACTGAGCTCTATCAGGAAAATCAATATCAATAATTGTTGAGCTTTCAATCCATTCTAAAAGGATTGGAAGCTTTTTTTTATTGAAAGATGACAAAACTAATACACCTAATTCCTTTAAACTTTCTGCATTACAAGCTTGTTCATACTGTCCTTTCATTGGCACAACCAATAATTTCTTTTTTAAATACATAGCTTCAGCTGGTGTCTCAAAACCAGCACCACAAATAACACCGCTACTCCATGCCATTTGTCGTTCAAAATTACTGTTTGAGATAGGTTTCACTTTTATATTTTTAAAGCTATAAGCTTCTTTTGAGTGTTTAGAAAACACCTTCCATTTTACTTCTTTAATTTTTGAAAGTACTTTTATAATTTTTTCATCACTATAAAAGGGCAAATACACTACATAATAGTTTTTTTCTTTGATGCTTTGTCGTCTAATATCATTCCTGATAATTGGAGTGAACATATTTTTATCATAACTTTTAAAATGAAAACTATAATTTGTTGCTGATGGTGCAAAATATTTTAAAACCAATTTTCCTATAACACTTTGTCGTTTTGGCCTAGGAACTTTACTTGATAAAAATGCGCCTTGATGACTTAATGAAATACAGTTTAAATCGCCTCTAAAATAACTGGTCCACGCAGTTATTGGTTCAAAATCATTAATAATTAAATCGTAATCTTTTAAATCACAATTTCTTATTTCTTTAAAAATTTTAAACGGATTATTCGATTTTAAAGTTTTGAAATAATCTATTCCACCATTTTTACCAAACGCAAAAACAATGCCTTTTAGTTGATATTTTACTGGAAAAGGGCAGTCAATTTCAAACTGATTTCCACTTACAAGCACATCAACCTCAACTCGATTGTTTAAAACCGAATAAATTTCTTTTGCCCTACTTAAATGGCCATTTCCAGTACCTTGAACAGCATATAAAATTTTCATTATGGTTTTATTAAATTAAAATCCATCAATAGTTCGTTGAAAATTTCTTTATTAGATTTTTCAAGGATACCTTCATTATCGTCATTTTCTTTTTGTAATGACTTAAAAGAATCTTCATCATACTTGTAAATAGTCCATGTAGATTTATGATATTCAAGAGCTGTTAAATTTTCAACCCAATCACCAGAATTTAAATAGGTTACTTCTTTATCTAATGATTGAAAGGTTTCCATTTTAGGATGATGAATATGACCGCAAACCACATAGTCAAAATTGTTTTCTACCGCAATATCAACAGCTGTTTTTTCAAAATTATTGATATGCTTAACCGCACTTTTTACACTATTTTTTATTTTTTTTGATAATGATATTTTTCCTTTGCCAAAAAAACCACTTATTTTATTTACCAAGCTATTTATTAAAATAAGCAAGTCATACCCGTTAGAACCTAATTTAGCTAACCATTTTGAGTGTTGCATGGTTACATCAAACACATCGCCATGAAAAAACCAAGCTGTTTTATCATCTAGTTTAAGAACTACTTTATTAACTATTTTAAAAGAGTTTATTTTAAAATCTACAAACTTACGCAGCATTTCATCATGATTTCCTGTAATGTAATACACCTCAACACCATCAGTAATCCATTTAATAATATGCCTAATAACCTGCATATGCTCTTTAGGCCAATAGCTTTTTTTAAATTGCCATATGTCAATAATATCACCATTAAGAATTACTTTTTTGGGTTTGATACTTCGCAAATAATTTAAAAGTTCAGCAGCTTGACATCCATAGGTTCCCAAATGAACATCAGAAATTACAACAAGATCTATTTTTCTTTTTTTCGAACCATTTTTGCTCATAATAGTAGCTAAAAATTACATGTACATTTGGTATCTAAAAATAGTCTAAGTGTTTAAAGATTACTTGCTTTAATAATTAAGAATAGGTTAAATAATGTTGTATAATTAACATTTAAAATTATGATAATGTGTTTTTAATGTAAATGAAATATTATGCAGTTGATTTTTTATAGTTTCCCTCAATTTTGATATGATTTAATACTGGAAATAGATAAATAAATATGTTTATATTATGATTGAAGAAATAGATAAAATTACGTTTGTAGTATATATATGATATTACATCGAAAAAAATATTGGCTAATTACAATTACCATTACATTTACAAAGCTATTAGTCAATAACTTTAAATTGTAAATTAATGAAAAACCAAATTAAAACTATTATCATTGTTTTAGCCTTGATAATATCTTCTAGTGCTTTTGCTGGAAGGAATAGTGACAACAGACGTAGTGACGACAGACGTAGTGACGACAGACGTAGTGACGACAACAGTGACGACAACAGTGAAGGTAACAATGACTCAGTTCCATTAGATGGAGGTCTAAGTATTTTGTTATTAGGTGCTGCTGCTTTTGGAGTTAAAAAACTGCGTGACAACAAAAATGGGACTATTTAGTTCATTAAAAAATGACATTCCATTACCAATAAGGCTTTTTTTAGGAAAAGCCTTATTGTTTTTTATTGTTTGGAAACTTATTTACAGTTTTTTCTTAGTAGATTCAGGTTACATAGACAATATATTAACCAATCATGTTGGTAATTCATCTGTTTATGTTTTAAATAATTTTACTTCTATGTCTGGCTTTACTGCTAAAGAAGCCATTTATTCTGAAGTTCTTGCGGGAGAAACTGTAGAACATTTAAGTTCAGCTATTTATCATAATGATTATAAAGTTCTTAACATTGCTCATGCTTGTAATGGCTTAGAATTAATCGTACTATATATTGGCTTTATTGTTTGCATGCCTTCAAAAATAAAGCGTAAATTACTTTATATTTTAATTGGAGTGATTCTTTTGGATAGTGTTAATATTTTAAGATGTGTTGGGTTAATTTATTTACGAGAATATTTACACGCCTATTTTGATTTTGCACATCATTATGTATTTAAAATTATGATTTACACTGCAACCTTTCTAATTTGGGTGCGGTTTAGTCGAAAAATTCAGTTAAAAAATGAATCTTTACAAATCGGATAGGGTTCGTTTTATATCTGGCCTTATTTTTATTCTTATTATTTACACAACCTATTATGTGTTTTTTTTGGAAAACAGTAATCTAGTTATTCCAAGTAAAATAAGACATATTATTAAATTCATAGCCACCATTGCTGTTTATTTGGTTGGCACATTTCATTTAGGTCAATTAAAAGACAAATGGATGTCGTTGATTTGGCATCTTGTGCATGTTTCTGGATTAGTTATTATTACTTTCTTGGGCCTTTTTGATTGGTTTATTACTGAAATTAGTTTAAATTTAAGATTATTTGCAAATTCTATTCAAGAAATTTTAATCTCCCCACTTTTATACTTAGCTATGGGTTTGATTAATACAACTTTAAAAAAACCTTAGACTTTATAATTTTACCAACTAATTTGACTGATTTAATTATTACATGTTTTTTAATATGAAAAGTTAAATTGTCAAATTATAACTCATATCGCAACCTAAAGGTTAAAAATCGTGGTTGAATATAATATTCTGTTGCACTCACTGAAATATTTCCTGTATTACTAGTATTCTGTGATTTAGTATCTAACAAATTAGTTGCTTTAAGTTCATATTCCCATTTACTATCTTTTTTCTTTTTATACGATAAAGAGGCATCCCAAAACTCAAAATTATTAATGGTGCTAGTTTCATTACTAAAATTGGTATAGCTATATTTTGTTTTAAAAGTAAACGATTTTAAAATTAATGCGTCAAATTGAATTGATGGTGCTTTTGTAAAAAACTTGGTTCTACTAGAACCTTGGTCATTATCTTGAATGACATATCTATAACCAATTTCAAAATTTGGAGCTTCTCTAAAATTAGTCCCTAAAGTAGTTGTATAAGTTTGAGAATAATTTTCGTTAACCGATGCTCTATTATTAACAAGCTGATTAAATTTATTATAACTAAAATTACCGCTTAAACTGGCTCTAAATTTACCAATGGTTTTTTGAGCTCGCCCAGATGCACTTGCACTTTCATCAGCAAAACCAGAATTAATTGGTGAGCTAACATTCACAACACTTCCAGGTTCGAATTGTGCAGTTGTTCTTATTCTATCAATGGTTTTTGTATAACTAATTCTGGCATTTACATTGGTATAATTAAACATATTAAAACTAAAATATGACAAGTTTACATTATGCGCCAAAGCACTTTCTAATTCTTGATTTCCAGAGAAAATAGACTTATAATTATTTAAAACCAAGCCTCTTGCTAATTGATTTACATCTGTAAAACTAGTTCGCATAGCATAATTAAACGTAATTTGCTCACTCTTTTTTAATTGCAAAAGCATATTAAAATCGGGTAATACTCTAAAAAAATTGTCTTTAAAATTGATGTTAAATTGATTATTTTTAGAACTATACGCATGTGCTGAAACTCCTGGTGTAAATGTGAAAATACCAGATTTTAATCGGTAATGCAACCCTAAATACACATCATTAAATGTGTATGAAATATCATTATAATCTAACCCATTATTTATGGTTGGTGTGGTTTCAAATGTTGAATTATCATCTAAAAACTGAAAGATATTGGAGTTAAAATCTTGCTTACTATAAATGGTTCCAATTGTAAAATTAATATCACTTTTTTGATTTAAAATATTCCAATAATCTAATTTAGCATCTACTTGATTTGATTTTACTCGCTTATCTTGCGCAATATCATAACCTAACTGAGAACTATTAAGCCCCAAGGCAGATGCGGTGTTTGTATAGCCTGCTTTATCTTCAAGGAAAGCATTATAAAATGGGTCTTCATCTTGCAATAAATGTTGTACTTCAAAAGCAAAAATATTCTTATCATTAAGGGTATAATAATAATTTAAATTTTGATTGATACTAAACGGTGACGATTTTTCTAACACATTAATATTACCGTTTACAGATGAATAAAATAATTGATCTTGGGACTCTTTTGACGTTCTTGCTAATATATCATAATCTAGTTGATTATTGGTGTTTGGTTTATATTTTAAACTAAATTTTAGCATTCCCAAGTCACTACGTTGCATGGTGTTGCTTTCAGTGTTTTCATTAGGTATTCCTAAACTTGGATCTGTATAAATAGTTGCATTGTTTTCTTGCAACTCTGTTTTGCTACTTGAAAAAATAGCAAAACCACTCACATCTAAAGTCTTTTTTGGTGAATAGCTAAAATTGGCAGCTCCAAACTTAGTATTGATGTCTTTAGCGCGATTATTTTGCATTGATAAAAAGCCTAAATCATTACTTCCTAAATTTATATTTGTTCCACTACTTCTACTAGGACTTCTAAATCCGCCTGTGAAATTGAAATAATCTCTTCTTGTAAAGGCAATTTCACCAATATTATTTAAATCACCTATAAAGTTTATACTATGATCTGGACTGTAATAAAACAATTTTGGTTGTGCTAAATACAAGGTATTATTTTTTGAATCGCCCAATCCTGCAGTGACATTACCAAACCAAAAGTTCTTTTTTCCTTGCTTAAGTTTAATATTAATAGCAATATTGTCTTGATTGTTTGTTACCCCACTTAATTGCCCAACTTCTGAATAATTTTTAAGAACTTCAACTTTATCAATGGCGTTGGCAGGAATATTTTTAGTTGCTAATTTGGAATCACCATCAAAAAAATCTTTGCCCTCAACCATAACTTTACCTACCGTTTTTCCTTCAACTTGAATCTCTCCATCATCATTCACTTCAACTCCTGGCAATTTGTTAAGTACATCTCCTAATTTTTGTTCAGTTCCAGAAGTAAATGAGTCTGCATTATAAACAATGGTATCTCCTTTAACCACAACTGGCATTTCATACACAAGTTCTATAGTATCTAAGGTATTGTCATTTTGTAAAGTAACATTGTTATTAATATCAACTTCAGTAGTATTAATTTCAATTTGAGCTGTTTTCAAACCAATATAGCTCACTTGCAATTTATAGGATGCATTTTTTTCTACTGATAATTTAAAGCGACCATCACTGTTTGTAATACCATATGAATCTAACTTTTGTGTTTTTTGATTGATGGCAATTACATTAGCTAATTCTAATGGATTTCCAATACTATCTTTTACTACACCTTCAATTTTTATTTGGGCAAAATTGATGTTTACCACAAATAGCAGCATTAAAAAAATAATTTTTTTCATGAAATGTTGTTGTTGCTTAAAAAAATTAATGGTTTGGTCCTCTTTGTCCGCCTCTACCTCTAAACATCTCTCGCATTTCTTCCATTTTTTGTTTTACAATAGCATCATACTCAGTTTTTGTGACTTCTTTCCCTTTTGAAGGTTTTTTTATTATATCTTTCTCTGTAGGGTTTAAAACAATTTTAGAACAAAGAATTGTTGTTCTATCAGCATTAACCTCAAGTATTAAACCCGGTAAACCCCAATAGTCTCCCGGACCTTGATTTACAGGAATTTGCGGTACATACCAAGCTGTAACTATGATTTGTTTTGGTGTTTCTTTAATGTCGTCTTTATTTGTTTTTGTTGAATCCTTTGGTTTATCATTATTTTCTGGCCTTCTAAAACTATTAAAATCAAATCCATCAGCATTTTTTACAGCAGTTGCTTTAAAGCATATATATTGCCCAATAGTTTTTGTTTCAGAACCCAATTCCCAATTTAATTTAGGCAGACTATCTTTAATTAAAAATTGTTTTCCAAAGAGTTCATTTTCCTGAATAAGTTGTTGCTCTTTTACATTTTTATACTGGTTTCCTCCTGTAAAACTCATCATACCAAAACGCATACCGCCACCTTGACTTGGAGTATCAAGCTTTTCTTCTTCTTTAAAAATTGACTCTGATTGGTTGAATGTAAGAATATAAGATTTTTCAAGGGCACTTTTCATTCGTTCAGCAATTTGCTTTTTTCGCTCTTCAGTAAGTTGGCCTCCACCAAAATTACTCATATCCATGGTTGTTTTGGATTCATAATAGGCCTTTCCTTGAAAATCTTTTTGTGAGAAGGAAACAAAAGAAATTAAAAACAATATACAGGTGATTGGTAATTTAAAGATGTAAGATATTTTCATTTATAATAGTCTTAGATTAGTAATTGAATTTTTAAAAACTCAATATTAGTTAATATTAGACTACTAACTATTGAAATAGTTTAAATATATTTTTAAAATTTATATAAACAGTACTTTCTTTTCAACTTCCATTTTTATTATAAATGTTTTTGTATTTTTCAAGTCAGTATGAAACTCTCTTATTTTATATTTTTATTTATACCATTCTCAATATTTTCACAAGAAACTATTGAAGCAAATTTTATTGAAGAAATAAATTTAAAGGCAGAAACACCAATTTCCATTGATGGTTTTAAAACGATGTATTATATTAATAACAATGTGTTTTATAAAAAAGATGCTATTAAAACCACTTCTTATAATAATTTACAATTAGGCAATATTGCATCAGCAAATACTTTTAATACCCTAAAAATCAATTTATTTTATAAAGATTTTAATTCGGCTGTTATACTTGATAATAGGCTAGCTGAAATATTCAAAATTGAGTTTAGCTCTTTGCAGCCTTATAGAAGTGTTTCCCACATTTCAACTGGTTATGATACTATTTTATGGTTATTTAATCAAGACACGCAACAATTAGAAGTTTATGATTATAAATACAATTCAACCAAAGTTAAAACGTTACCCATAAAAAGTAATGTATTAGACATGACGAGCAATTATAATTATTGTTGGTTACTTACTACTAACAATTTATTAATTTATAATTATTTTGGAACTTTAATTTCAAAAATACCTAATGATGGATTTACAAGTATGGCCGTAAGTGGTGAAAATATTATTTTAAAAAAAGACAATACTTTGTTTTATTTAAAAAAAGAAACCACAGAATTCATTCCTATCAAAATTCCAAATTTGTTAATAAATCGGTTTTTTGTAACCAATGAAACCTTGTATATTTACCATAATGAAACCCTTCAAAAATACCAATTAAAAACCAACTGATATTATGCATATTGCCATTGCAGGAAACATAGGCGCTGGAAAAACCACGCTTACTAAATTACTAGCAAAACATTATAAATGGGAAGCACAACTTGAAGATGTTGTTGACAATCCTTATTTAGACGACTTTTACAACCAAATGGAACGTTGGAGTTTTAACCTTCAGGTTTATTTTTTAAACAGTAGATTTCGTCAAGTTTTACAAATACGAAAAAGCGGAAAAGATATTATTCAAGACCGAACCATTTATGAAGATGCGCACATATTTGCGCCCAACCTTCATGCTATGGGTTTAATGACCAACCGTGATTATGAAAACTATAAATCGCTTTTTGATTTAATGGAATCACTAGTTCATGGTCCTGATGTTTTAATTTATTTACGTAGTTCTATTCCAAACTTAGTATCACAAATTCACAAACGTGGTAGAGATTATGAAAACTCTATAAGTATTGACTATTTAAGCAGATTGAATGAACGTTATGAAGCTTGGATTCATAACTATGACAAAGGAAAACTTCTTATTATAGATGTAGATAATTTAGATTTTGTTGAAAAACCTGAAGATTTAGGAACTATTATTAATACTATTGATGCGGAAATTAATGGGTTGTTTTAAAATTAAATTGATAGATATAAAAACGCCAAACTTAAAAAAGTTTGGCGTTTTTGTTTTAGAAATATTAACCCTTAATTTACTTTTTCTTCAATAACTTTTTTAACAATTATTTTAGATGAAGCGCTTTTATTGTTTAAAGCTTCAATTTTAGCTTTAACTTCAGCTTCTGTGCCTTTAAATACTTGTTTTGTTGTTGATTTTTCGCCATTATTATTGATATCGGTTGAAACTGTAGCTGTAAAAGTTCCTTCATCATTACTTTCCATGGTTACTCTTACTTCTTTAGTTGATGTATTTCCAGTTTCAGCATAAGCTGTAACGCTATCAACATCTAAAGCAATACTTGGAGCAATTACCAATGCAACTACCGACATTAATTTTAATAATATGTTTAATGATGGCCCTGATGTGTCTTTAAAAGGATCTCCAACCGTATCACCAACAACAGCTGCTTTATGAGCATCTGAACCTTTACGTCCTTCAGCTTCAATCATTTTCTTAGCATTATCCCAAGCGCCACCGGCATTTGATTGGAAGATAGCCATAAGAACTCCACATGTTGTTACGCCAGCTAATAAGCCTCCTAACATTTCGGCGCCACCTATAAAACCTACAGCAACAGGAACAGCTAAAGCCAATAATCCTGGTAAAACCATTTCTTTAATAGATGCCTTTGTAGATATTTCAACACATTTTTCATATTCGGCATAACCATCAGCTTCGTCAAATATTTTTCTCTGTTCTGCTGTAACTTTTGACATATCTGAATCAACATCTCTCATCACTTTTAAGGCTGCTTTTAATTGAGGAATATCTCTAAACTGACGACGAACTTCTTCAATCATTGCCATTGCAGCACGACCTACAGCGTTCATAGATAATGCAGAAAATACAAATGGCAACATACCACCTATTAATAATCCAGCCATAATATTTGGTTTTGAAACATCAATTGCTTCAACGTGTGCCGTATGCATAAAAGCTGCAAATAAAGCTAATGCAGTTAATGCAGCAGATGCAATTGCAAATCCTTTACCAATGGCAGCAGTTGTATTACCTACAGCGTCTAATTTATCTGTACGTTCACGAACTTCTTTAGGTAATTCGGCCATTTCGGCAATTCCACCAGCATTATCAGAAATTGGTCCGTAAGCATCAACTGCTAATTGGATTCCTGTATTAGCTAACATGCCAACGGCTGCAATTGCAATACCATACAAACCAGCATAATAATGAGAAATCATGATTGCGGCAGCTATTAATAATATTGGAATAGCCGTAGACATCATACCTACGCCTAAACCAGCAATAATATTGGTTGCAGAACCTGTTTCAGATTGTCTAACAATTGAAGTAACAGGTTTAGTTCCTGTACCAGTATAATATTCTGTTACTTTTCCAACAAAAAATCCGGAAATTAATCCAGCAAGAGTAGCCATAAAAACACCAAAAGAACCAAATGGTAATCCTTGAACTGTTTCTGGAATCATAGCATCAATTATAAAATAGGAAGCTATAATCATTAAAAATCCTGAGCCAAACTCTCCTAAATTCAACGCTTTATGTGGTGAACCGCCATCTTTAACTTTCACAAATAAGGTTCCTATAATTGACATGACAATACCAATAGCAGCTAAAACAAGTGGTAAATATACAGCGCCTAAACCACCATAACCAGGAGTAATAATGATAGCGCCTAATACCATGGTTCCAATAATAGAACCCACATATGATTCGAATAAATCGGCTCCCATACCTGCAACATCCCCAACATTGTCACCAACGTTATCTGCAATTGTAGCAGGGTTTAAAGGATGATCTTCTGGAATTCCAGCTTCTACTTTACCAACTAAATCTGCACCAACATCGGCTGCTTTGGTATAAATACCTCCACCAACACGCGCAAATAAAGCTATAGAAGACGCACCTAATGAAAACCCAGAAAGCACATTTAATACCATAGGGATATTTTCTGAACCTGGCCACATCCATTGATAAATTATGAACAAACCACTAAGCCCTAAAACACCTAATCCAACCACACCTAGTCCCATAACAGCTCCTCCAGCAAAGGCCACTTCTAAGGCTTTACCTAAAGATGTTCTTGCGGCTTGAGTCGTTCTTACATTTGCTTTTGTTGCAACTCGCATTCCAATAAAACCTGCTAAAGCAGAACAAACAGCTCCTACTACAAATGATAAAGCTACCATTCCATTGGAACCTTCTTCATAAGTTCCTTTAAAAAATAATAAGATTGCTACAGCAATCACAAAAATTGCCAAAATTTTATATTCGGCTTTTAAAAATGACATAGCCCCATCAGCTATATGTTTAGCTATTGTAACCATTTTTGGAGAGCCCACCTCCTGTTTAGTTATCCAAACATTTTTCACAAAAACAAATAGGAGTCCTAAGACCCCAAAAGCAGGCAGAAATTTTACTATTAATTCCATTTTAATTGATTAGTTGTTAGTTAATTTTTTTTTTAGAAACGGCTAAAAATAGTAAAATATAATTGATAAAAAAAACCACCTTAAATTAAGATGGTTTTATTTTATTGTAGATATTTTATTAATCTAATAATTTAGATAGTAAATGTTCTTTTTTTCTTGTGTTCACTGTCATCATATCGTTTTACACAATTATGATAAATTTCAATAGCTTCTTCAGCACTTCCCCAACCTCCAACATCAACTTTCTTTTCCTCTAAATCTTTATATACTTGAAAAAAATGTTCAATTTCTTTTAATCTATGAGGATTTAAATCACTTATATCATTATTCTGACTCCAAATAGGATCTGAAACTGGTACACAAATAATTTTTTCATCGGGTCCTTTTTCATCGGTCATATGGAAAACACCAATAGGTTTAACTTCCATAACAACCATTGGAAATGTAGGTTCTGTTCCCAAAACCAATACATCTAATGGATCTTTATCAAGTGCTAATGTTTCAGGAATAAAACCGTAATCTCCAGGGTACATCATAGATGAAAACAACATTCTATCAAAACGGATTTTATGCAATGTAAAATCATATTCGTATTTATTTCTACTTCCTTTAGGTATCTCAATTAACACATCAAAAGTTAATTCGCTTTTCTTAGTCATAATTAATATTATAAATTATAATGATTCTCTATTATTTAGGGCATTTTAAAATGCATTGCAAAGATACTCATACCTTAAAGATTAAGCAACAAAATGAAGATTGATTTAAAACATTTTAAAAGGAAGAAAAAAAATGTATTAATAATACAATCAAATAACTATCAACTTAAAAAAATCAATTAAAACTATTAACTTCGTATCAAATCATATCTTTTAAAAACTACACGCCATGAATCATTTTACATTAAGAAAATGAGAAAAGAATTTACCCCCAAATTATTTTCGCTTCTTAAACTAGGTATCTCTAAAGAAACGTTTATAAAAGATTCTCTTTCTGGTTTAATTGTTGGAATTGTGGCTTTACCACTTGCCATTGCTTTTGCCATTGCATCTGGAGTTTCTCCTGAAAAAGGTATTATTACAGCCATCATTGCTGGTATCATTATTTCTTCATTTGGCGGCAGTAGAGTTCAAATTGGTGGCCCAACAGGCGCTTTTATTGTTATTGTTTATGGCATTGTAGAACAATATGGTATCAATGGTTTAACTATTGCAACCTTTATGGCAGGGTTTATAATTATTGGCTTTGGAATTGCTAAACTTGGAAATTTACTAAAATTTATTCCTTATTCGCTCATTGTAGGATTTACAAGTGGGATTGCCTTAATTATTTTTTCATCACAAATAAATGATTTTTTCGGGCTTCATATTGCCAAAGTACCTGCTGATTTTATTGAGAAATGGATTATTTATTTTAAAAATTTTAATCACATTAACTGGTATTCTGTAGCATTAACTGTTGGTACTATTACTATAATGATTGCTTTTCAAAAATTTGCAAAAAAAATTCCGGGTTCAATCATAGCTATTTTAATATCAACTATTATTGTTCAAGTATTTAAAATTCCTGTGGATACCATAGAAAGTAATTTTGGTGAAATTCCAAATAGTTTTAATATGCCATCATTTCCTCATGTAGATTTTAATACTATTCAGGCACTTATTCAACCTGCTTTTGCCATTGCTTTATTAGGAAGTATAGAATCTTTACTTTCTGCAGTTGTGTCTGATTCTATGATTGGAGGAAAACACAGATCAAATATTGAATTAATTGCTCAAGGAGCAGCCAATATATTTTCCTCATTATTTGGCGGCATTCCTGCAACTGGGGCCATAGCCAGAACAGCTACTAACGTAAAAAATGGTGGCAGAACGCCTATTGCCGGTATTATACATGCTTTAGTTTTACTAGCCATTATGCTAATTTTTGGTCTGTACGCTAAATTAATCCCACTTTCTTGTTTAGCTGGAATTTTAATTATTGTAGCTTATCATATGAGTGAATGGCGGCAATTTAAGTCTATTATAAAAGGAAGCCGAATGGATATTATTATCATGCTAACCACCTTTTTCTTAACCGTTATTTTTGATTTGGTTATTGCTATTGAAATTGGTATTGTGCTTTCAAGTTTTATGTTTATGAAGCGAATGAGTGAATCTGTTCAGGTTCAAAATATATTAACCGATACTGTAAATGGTGAGCATTTATTTGATGATGAATTAGTTGATTTACCAAAAGGAGCGTTGCTTTATGAAATTAATGGCCCACTGTTTTTTGGTGCTGCTCGCCAATTTCAAGAAACGATAACCAACACCAATCAAGAACCTAAAATTATTATTATAAGAATGCGCTATGTGCCTATGATTGATGCTACTGGATACCAAAGTTTAAAAGAAATAATAAATACTTATAAAGCAAGAGGTATCAACGTAATTCTATCTGGTATAAGCGAAACTCTTAGAAAAGATTTTGAAAAAAACGCCTTGTTTTTAATTATTGACAAAAAATTTGTTGTTGAAGATATTTCAAAAGCTATAGAGCTAGCTAAAAAAACCTTTTAGAGCTCTAAAAGTGAAAGCCAAATGTGCCAGTAATTCCAAATTTTCTAGCATTAGGATTTTCAAGATAATTACCTCTAAAGTTAAAGTCTAACCTAAAAATTTTAAAAATATTTCCTACACCAAGGCTGTATTCATAATACACCTTATTGTTTGGAGCTACTAAAGGAATACTATTTGGGTTTGTTGTGGTATTTAATGCAATATTTTTATCTGAAATATCTCCCCAAACTGCACGTATTCCAACAATTTCACGAAGATTAAATTGTTTTAAAAAAGGAATTCTTGAAAAGAATAATCCATTAAAATTATGCTCAAAATTCACAGACGTGTAGGTGTCTGAAACAAATTCATAAAAATCTAATTGAGAAAATGTGTTATAAATTGAAAAGTAAGATTGATTACCTGGAATAACACTTAACAAACCTAATGGCACTTCTCCAAAAGTTTTACCTGCTTCAATAGTAGTTGTTAATCTTCCTAAACCTCCTATTAACCAAGGTTGCACATATGACATTTGAACTTTGGTGTAATTAAAATCACTGTTAAATATGCTTTTATCGCCACGACTTACTTGGGCAAAAAGACGTGCAAAATTATCGTTTGCTTCGAGTCTTTCAACACCAAATCCAGTCATTTTTCGTTTTGGAAAATATGATAACGACAGTGTTGTTTCGTATTGCTTAATTTGAGATTCAACACCTGTAGGTGTATTATAATCTAAACTAAACGTAGGTGAAGCAGATTCTAAAGTACGATAATTTGCGCCTAATTTAAAAAGTACATTTCTTAAAGGTTCTAATTCAATTCCTAAACTTGTTAGATTTATTGAAGTAAGCTTATCATTAGCTCCTGTTCCAACGACTGAAGATGACGCTAAACTTCTGCCTAAAACATCTGTTGATGTGGTTAAACTAGCGCCTATTTGTTCTACATCTCTTCTATTTCCTCCAGAAATAATCAATCTGCTTTTTTTATCTAACAGCCATTTACCTGAAATGCCATACTTAAACTTATCGTCTTTAAAACCATAAGCTAAAAACCCTTCTAAACGCCAAAGATCATTTTTTCCAAAATAAGTTCTTAAGCCTGTTCTTAAACGAATCCCTTCAACTTCATTAAACCCAAAGGTGGAAAAAATAGGTCCGTAATCTAACGGAAGCTCGTTAAATTCAACATAACCAGATGCTAAAATGCTTCCTAAATTATAAAGTTTCTTAAATTTTTTGACTGTTTTTAACGTGTCTAACATTTTGTAAACCCCTTTTTCGTCTTTATTTAAGGCTTCTAACCTGTTTTCGTTCCAAAAAGACTCATCTCTGTCATACACATCTTTATCAAAATTAAAAACCTCTTGTTCGTAGAACTTTTTATCTAAAGGTTTATCAAACTCATAATTATTATAAAGTGTGGTTCTTTTACCATAAACACCTCTTGATTTTTCTTTTTTGTTAAGCGCAAAATCAGACATCATATAATCTCTTTTTACTAAGAATAATGAGTCGTTTAAAACTTCAAATTCTTGCTCAATATAAATGTCTTTAACCCAGTTAATATTAGCACTTTTTGAGGCTTGCAAATTAATTTCTTTAATGGCATATGTTGTATCTGCCACCCAAAAATCTCCTTTAAAAGTTAATTCATTTTTCCTTCTAGGGTAATAAATGATATTATAACACCACTTATTGTCTATATAAGTACTATCTGATAACACATAATTATAGGTGTTTATTCCTGTTCGTGAAAGTGGACTTACAAAACTTTTATCAAAGAATTTGAGGTAATTATCATATACATTAAAGTCTGAATACAAATCGTTAACAAAATCAATTACCACTTGATTATCACTAAATCCAGAGTTTTTATTTCCTTCTAAAACGTTCTTTTCTTTTTTAAGCACATTATCTCCATAAACTTTTGATACGGCTTCATTGATAAAGATTGGCAAGTATGTTTTTCCTGTAATACTTGAAGTATCAACTTCATTAAAAACAAATTCCATGCCTTTAAACAGTTTACTTTTTATAAGAGTGCTATCAATGGTATTGATGTCAAATTCAACCTTTTCATATTTATCATACTTGTATTGATTGAATTGTTTTAAGCCATTTGTTCGTTTATGTTCCCATATTTTTCTGAGCAAATCTATTGCTGGATTATCCTTTTTAGATTGTTTGCCTGTTACAATTAATACTTGATCCAGTTGAGATGCTTGTTCTTTTAAGATGAATTTTAAATCATAATTCACTTTTTTGGTTAGCGGAACTATAATAGTTTCATATCCAATAAAAGAGACTGTAAGCTCTGACCAAGTATCGGAAGATTCTAAATAAAACTTGCCATTCTCATCAGTAATTGTTCCTTGAGTTGAACCTTTGAAAATAATATTAGCAAAGGAAATAGGTAAATTATCTTCATCAAAAACATAACCACTTACTTTGGTTTGAGCTAATGAGGAAAAAAATCCAAGGAAGAAAAGGGCAAAAAATATTCTTATATTCATAATACAAAAAACTTCATCAACAATCATGCTAATGAAGTTTATATAACGTAAAATTTAACGATTTATTTGTATAAAACTTTTTTAACAGCTTTAATGACATCTTCGCTATTTGGCAACCATTCTGCTAATAAAACTGGTGAATAAGGAGCAGGAGTATCAGCCGTATTAATTTTAATAATTGGTGCATCTAAATAATCAAAAGCTTCAGATTGCACTATGTATGTGATTTCGGTAGAAACGTTTCCAAAAGGCCAAGCTTCTTCTAAAATGACCAATCTATTTGTTTTTTTAACAGATTTTAGAATAGTTTCTTTATCCATAGGTCTTACAGTACGTAAGTCAATAATTTCACATGAGATGCCTTCTTTAGCTAATTCATCGGCAGCTGCGTAAGCTTCTTTTATAATTTTCCCAAATGACACTATTGTTACATCTGTTCCTTCTCTTTTTACATCAGCAACACCTAATGGAATGGTATACTCTCCTTCCGGAACTTCACCTTTATCTCCATACATTTGTTCGCTTTCCATGAAAATAACTGGGTCATCATCACGAATAGCAGATTTTAGTAATCCTTTCGCATCATATGGATTTGAAGGCACTACCACTTTTAAACCTGGTGTATTTGCAAACCAACTTTCAAAAGCTTGAGAATGAGTTGCTCCTAATTGACCTGCAGATGCTGTTGGGCCTCTAAAGACGATTGGGCATTTAAATTGTCCACCAGACATTTGTCTAATTTTAGCAGCGTTGTTTATAATTTGATCAATTCCAACTAGTGAAAAGTTAAAAGTCATGTATTCAACAATTGGTCTGTTTCCAGTCATAGTGGAACCCACAGCAATCCCAGCAAAACCTAGCTCTGCAATAGGCGTATCAATAACACGTTTTGGACCAAATTCATCTAACATTCCTTTTGATGCTTTATAAGCACCATTGTATTCTGCAACTTCTTCTCCCATTAAATATACGCTTTCGTCTCTGCGCATTTCTTCGCTCATTGCTTCACAAACAGCTTCTCTAAATTGAATTGTCTTCATTAAATTATTTTTTAAATCGAGTTGCAAAAATAACAATAAATGATTTACGATACTCAAAAGAATTATTTAAAATTTATTATGCGTGCATAGTAAATATTCAGAATAAAATAATTAACTTCGTGACTTCTAAGTTATAGTTTTAGTTACACTTTTAATATTATTACAGTTTTCTGATTCTATTTTTTAATAAATTAAAAACACATAAATTACTAGAAATGAAAATATTAGTATGTATCAGTCATGTTCCAGACACTACATCAAAAATTAATTTTACTGATGACAATACCAAGTTTGATACAAATGGTGTACAATATGTAATTAATCCAAATGATGAATTTGGTTTAACTCGTGCTATGTGGTTTAAAGAAAAACAAGGTGCAGAAGTCACCGTAGTTAATGTAGGCGGAGCAGAAACTGAACCAACGTTGCGTAAAGCTTTAGCAATAGGCGCTGATGCTGCCATTAGAGTAAATGTAGCTGCTGCTGATGGATTTTCAGTGGCTAAACAATTAGCTAAAGTGGTTAAAGATGGTGGTTATGATTTAATTATTGCAGGCAGAGAATCTATTGATTATAATGGGGGTATGGTGCCTGGAATGATTGCAGGTCTAACAAATTCAAATTTTGTAAGCAATTGTATTGGCCTTGAAGTTGACGGTAATTCTGCTAAAGTAGTTAGAGAAATTGATGGCGGTAAAGAAACTGTTAATACAAGTTTACCTTTAATTATTGGCGGACAAAAAGGGCTTGTAGAAGAAAGCGATCTTCGCATCCCTAATATGCGTGGTATTATGATGGCACGACAAAAACCTTTAACTGTTTTAGAGCCTATTGATATTGCTCCTGAAACTGCTTCTGTTAAGTTTGAAAAACCAGCTCCAAAAGGTGCTGTAAAATTAGTTTCGCCTGATAATTTAGACGAATTAATAAGTCTGCTCCATAACGAAGCAAAAGTCATTTAAAAAATACGATTTCAAATTAAAAAAATATTATGTCAGTTTTAGTATATACAGAATCAGACCAAGGACGTTTCAAAAAAACAGCTTTTGAAGTGGCTTCATATGCCAAGTCAGTTGCTGATCAATTAGGAACAACTGTAACCGCAATTACTATCAATGCTGCTGATACGTCAGAGTTAGAAACCTATGGTGTTAGCAAAGTTTTAAAAGTTACCAATGCATCTTTAGAGTCCTTTAATGCCAAAATATATGCATCAATAATTCAACAAGCTGTTGAAAAAGAAAGTGCAAAAGTTGTGGTTGTTAGCTCGAGTGTTAACAGCAAGTATTTAGCACCTCTGCTATCTATTAATTTGAATGCAGGTTATGCTACCAACGTACTTGAAACTCCTTCAAATACGGCTCCCTTTATTGTAAAACGTACAGCATTTACAAATAAGGCTTATGAAATGTTTCAAATAAATACAGATGTGAAACTATTGGGTATTTCTAAAAACAGTTTTGGATTAAAAGAAAATAAAACAACAGCTTCTTCTGAAGATTTCTCTCCTTCCATTCCAGAATCAGGAATTCATGTGGAATCTGTAGATAAAGCATCTAATAAAGTAACCATTGCGGATGCTGAAATTGTAGTTTCTGCTGGGCGTGGTTTAAAAGGACCTGAAAACTGGGGAATGATTGAAGAATTAGCTGATGTTTTAGGAGCTGCAACAGCTTGTTCAAAACCCGTTTCAGATTTAGGTTGGAGACCTCATGGTGAACACGTTGGTCAAACAGGCAAACCAGTTGCTTCAAATTTATATATAGCCATTGGTATCTCTGGAGCCATTCAGCATTTAGCAGGTATTAACGCTTCCAAAGTAAAAGTTGTAATAAATACAGATGCAGAAGCGCCATTTTTCAAAGCTGCAGATTACGGTGTTGTTGGCGATGCGTTTGTAGTGGTACCAGAACTCATAAAAAAATTAAAAGCATTTAAAGCACAACAATAAATATTTTTTTCTACATTGTATTACCAAACAAACTGTTTAATTTGCATTTTAAAATTTATCTGCAAAAGGTAGTTGCTAAAGTCCAAATTTAAGCAGTTATTTGCGTTTTGTATATTTATGAGTTTAGTAAGACTTAACATAAAAGGAATATCCTACAGCCAAACCCAAAATGGAGCTTACGCTTTAATTTTAAATGAAGTTGATGGTGATCGTAAATTACCTATTGTTATTGGAGCTTTTGAAGCGCAATCAATAGCTATTGCTCTTGAAAAAGAGATTCGCCCACCAAGACCATTAACACATGATTTATTTAAAAATTTTGCTGACAGATTTGATATTGTTGTCAAACAAGTCATCATTCACAAGTTAGTTGATGGCGTATTTTATTCAAGTTTGATTTGTGAACGTGATAAAATTGAAGAAATCATTGATGCAAGAACTAGTGATGCTATTGCTTTAGCTCTTCGCTTTCAAGCACCCATTTTCACCTATAAAAATATTTTGGATAAAGCGGGTATTTACCTAAAAGTAAATCCTAAAAAGGAAGATGAAGAAGAACAAGACAGTATTTTAGTTAATGATTTATTAGCTGATGAACTTGAGTTAAATAAACCCAGAGAAAACTACAAATCAAAAACGCTTGAAGAACTTCATAATATGCTAGATGAAGCTGTTGCTAATGAAGATTATGAAAAAGCCGCCCACATTCGAGATGAAATTTCAAAACGATAATCATTAAATCTTATTTAAGTAAACATTTAAAAAATTGAAGCCTTTAATCTGATTTTAAACAATACTGAAAACTGAGCATATGAAACGTATTTTACTGGCTTTAATAGCTATTTTTTTTGGATTCAATTCAACCATATTAGCTCAAAACACCAATCAAAGTTCTACTGTAGATTCCTTAAACCATAGCGCTGAAATTATTTCCAATTCCATTGATACCTTAACAACTCAAACAACCGATATCATTCAAACTACCATTGAAACCGCTAAAGCAACCAATGATGTTATAATTCCTGTTAGCGGATTTTCAACAGATAGCTTATTACGTGGTGTTCTAGGAATGTTAGCCTTACTTCTAATTTCTTTCATTCTAAGTAAAAACAGAAAAGCCATCAATTGGAAAACGGTAAGTTTTGGCTTATTAGCTCAACTATTATTAGCCATTGGCGTTCTAAAAGTACCTATTATTCAATCTGGTTTTGAATTTGTTGGAAAGATTTTTGTTAAAATCTTAGAATTCACACAAGCTGGAAGTGTTTTTTTATTAGGAGACATGATGAATGTTGAAAGTTATGGATTCATTTTCTTGTTTCAAGTATTACCAACCATTATTTTCTTTTCAGCACTTACATCCGTCTTATTTTATTTAGGCATTATTCAAATTGTAGTTAAAGGAATGGCATGGGTTTTAACTAAACTCCTTGGAATTTCAGGTGCCGAAAGTTTAAGTGTTGCCGGCAACATATTTTTAGGGCAAACAGAAGCTCCTTTGATGATAAAAGCATACTTGGAGCGTATGACAAAATCAGAAATTTTACTGGTGATGGTTGGTGGAATGGCTACCGTTGCTGGTGGCGTTTTAGCAGCCTATATTGGGTTTTTAGGCGGTGACGATCCCGTTATGAAAATATTTTACGCCAAACATTTATTAACCGCTTCTGTTATGGCAGCTCCTGGCGCTATTGTAATTTCTAAAATGTTATATCCACAAGAGGAAATCATAGATTCTTCTTTAGAAGTGTCTCAAGAAAATATTGGTTCAAACTTTTTAGATGCCATTGCCAACGGAACTACTGAAGGATTAAAACTAGCTGCCAATGTAGGTGCTATGTTATTGGTTTTTGTTGCCTTTATAGCCATGATAAATTATGGTTTTGGAAAAATAGGAACCATAGGTGGTCTTAATTCATGGATTTTAAAAAATACACCTTACACGGCATTTTCGTTAGAATTTGTTTTAGGCTACTTATTTTCACCATTAATGTGGCTTATAGGTGTGGCTAAAGAAGATATGGCACTTATGGGGCAATTGTTGGGTATAAAACTAGCAGCAAGCGAATTTGTAGGCTATATTCAATTAGCAGACCTTAAAAACATGACTAACTCCATACACTTTAAATTTGAAAAATCAATTATTATGGCCACGTACATGCTTTGTGGATTTGCAAATTTTGCATCCATAGGCATCCAAATTGGAGGTATTGGTTCTTTAGCACCTGGACAACGCAAAACACTTTCTGCTTTTGGTATTAAGGCGCTTATAGGAGGAACAATTGCTTCATTATTATCGGCCACTATTGCTGGAATGATTATTGGTTAATAACTTTTAATATTATTTAACACTAGCTTATTTACTCTTCAAGCCTTTTTTCTATTTTTATTTTTTGAAAATTTCAATTAAACTTTAATGATATTTCCACTTTAGTGGAATACAAATATGAAGCAATATCACGACCTAGTAAGACATGTTTTAACCAACGGAAATCAAAAAGGCGATCGTACTGGAACTGGAACAAAAAGCGTTTTTGGCTATCAAATGCGATTTGATTTAAGTGAAGGTTTTCCAATGGTTACTACAAAAAAACTCCATTTAAAATCTATTGTTTATGAACTATTATGGTTTTTAAAAGGAGACACCAATATTAATTATTTAACTGAAAATGGTGTTAGAATTTGGAATGAATGGGCCGATGAAAACGGAGATTTAGGACCAGTTTATGGCCATCAATGGCGTAATTGGAATAATGATGACATAGACCAGATTAAAGAAATTATTGAAACCTTAAAAACCAATCCAAATAGCAGACGCATGTTGGTTTCTGCTTGGAATCCATCGGTACTACCAGACACTACAAAATCATTTAGTGAAAATGTTGCCAACGGAAAAGCAGCATTACCACCTTGTCATGCCTTTTTTCAGTTTTATGTGGCCGAAGGAAAATTATCATGTCAACTTTATCAACGTAGTGCAGACATTTTTTTAGGCGTGCCTTTTAACATTGCCTCTTATGCTTTATTTACCATGATGATGGCTCAAGTTTGCGGGTTTGAAGCAGGCGAATTTATTCACACCTTTGGTGATGCGCATATTTACAATAATCATTTTGAACAATTAGAATTACAACTTTCTAGAGAGCTAAGACCATTACCAAAAATGATTTTAAACCCTGATGTTAAAAATATCTTTGACTTCACATTTGAAGATTTTACGCTCATTGATTACAATCCACATCCGCACATAAAGGGTCAGGTTGCTATATAAAAAAAGGCTTTCAAAATGAAAGCCTTTTTATTAAAATTTTTCTAAATTAAAGGTTTATTACCCCATTTTCAGCTGAAGCAAAATCATTCCATAAATAGCCATCAGCTTCAGAATCATTCACATAAACACCATCAATGATGTATTTAAACTCATAAGAATTTCCAGTTTCTAAATCAATAGTCCCTTTAAAAGTACCATTTTTTAATTTTTTAAGTCCTTCTACGTTAGCATCCCAATTATTAAAGGAACCAACAACTTTTACCTCGCTTGCATTTTCTGCAGGAACAGAAAAAGTAATTTTACAAACAGGCTTGCTTTTTAAGTATTGTTTTGTAATAGCCATAATTCAATTTTATTAATTAACTATGCAAAGTTATAAAACAATTCTCAAGGTGTTAATATTTAACCTTTTTTAGGTGTAAGAATTATTAATTTGATAATATTATCTCATATAAATCTAATGTATTGAATAAAAATCAATATATATTATGGTATTATCATCGCGTTTTTTTGTGATTTAGCATTGATAATCAACACATTTAAATCGATATCGATTGCGTTACAACAGTTTAATTGCTATATTTTTCAACAAAAAATGTCATCAAAAATCTGTAACTTTACACCAATGATTTAAAGGTATGTTTAGAACAAAAAAAAATAACCCACAAATAGATAAAGAACAATTAGAACTCATTAAAAACGCTCAAAAACGTATTAAACAAAAAAAGCGATTATATATTCACTTTGTTATATTTTTAATAGGTTCAGTATTTTTTATATTACTAAATTTAGTTCTTGGCTTTGGTAAAGACTTCAAACCTTTTCATACAAATTGGTTTGTATATGCTATTTTAAGCTGGCTATTTTTACTTCTATATCACACATTCAATGTTTTTATTACCCACTATTTTATGGGAAAAGAATGGGAACAAAAGCAATTAGAAAAACTAGTTGCCAAACAAAAACAGCGTATTGAAGAACTTAAAAAAGCAATTCCAGTTACAAACCAACCTTATACACCTTCTGAAACAGACGCTAAAAAAAAAACTAACATAACGTCTTGTTTAACTATTATAGTAGCTGCTGCAGAAAACAATGCCATAGGAAAAAACAATCAACTTATTTGGCATTTAAGTGATGACTTAAAACGATTTAAAACCCTTACCAATGGTCATCATATTATTATGGGGCGAAAAACCTTTGAAAGTTTCCCAAAACCCTTACCAAATAGAACTCATATAGTTATTACTAGACAACTAGACTACCAAGTTCCTGATGGTGTTATAGTGGTTAATACACTACAAGATGCTATAGAAATTTCAAAACAAGATAGCCAACCTTTTATTATTGGTGGTGGTGAAATATATAATCAAGCCATGGAAATTGCGAGCATCATTGAAATTACCCGTGTTCATGAAAGTTTTGAAGCAGATACATTTTTTCCAAAAATAGACACATCTATTTGGAGAGAAATATCCAATACTTTTCATGAAAAGGACGATAAAAATGAGTTTGCTTTTTCATTTATTACTTATAAAAGGAAATGAAAATATCTAAAACTATTTTCTGTAATTTCGCAGCATGGTAAAAGATATTCAATTACGTATCACACTTCAGGAAGAAGCCGTTGCTGATATTTTGGTAAAAAAATCTGCTCAATCTTTAAAAATCAGTCAGGATGACATTACTGGAATCAAAGTTTTACGTAAATCAATTGATGCCCGTAAACCTCAAATTATTTTTAATTATAAAATCGCTGTTTACATTAAAGAAACATTACCCAAAACAAGTGAATATGCCTTTAATTATCAAGATGTATCAAAGGCAAAACCCATACATATTATTGGCTTTGGGCCAGCTGGCATGTATGCCGCATTAAGATGTATTGAATTAGGGTTTAAACCTGTGGTACTGGAGCGAGGAAAAAATGTTCAGGACAGACGTCGGGATTTAAGAGCCATCAATCAAGACCACATAGTTAATGAAGATTCAAACTACTGTTTTGGTGAAGGTGGTGCTGGCACTTATAGTGACGGAAAACTTTACACCAGAAGTTTAAAACGTGGTGATGTAAGACGAATTTTTGAAAATCTTGTGTATCATGGTGCTACTGATCAAATTTTAGTAGATGCACATCCACATATTGGAACCAATAAATTACCTAAAGTAGTTCAAAATATAAGAGAAACTATTTTGAAATTTGGTGGAGAGATTTATTTTGAAACACGAGTTATTGACTTTACAGTTAAGAATTCCAAAATTAAGTCCATACAATTGCAAAATGGTGAAGAAGTTCCTGTTAACAGAGTTATTTTGGCAACCGGACATTCTGCACGCGATGTCTTTTATTTACTTTATAAAAAGAAGATTGCTTTAGAAGCAAAATCATTTGCTATGGGTGTTCGAGTAGAACATCCACAACACATTATTGACTCCATTCAATATCATTGTAGTGGAGAACGAAATGAATTGTTACCTGCTGCATCTTATGCTTTAGTTCAACAAGTAAATGACAGAGGTGTATATTCCTTTTGTATGTGCCCTGGTGGATTTATTGTGCCCGCTGCAACGGCTAATGGTGAAGTGGTAGTTAATGGTATGTCGCCTTCAAAACGAAATAATTTGTACGCTAATTCAGGTATTGTAGTTGAAATTAATGCTGACAAAGATTTATATAAATATGAACACTTCGGTCCATTAAAAGGTTTGGAATATCAAAAAGATTTAGAAAAATTAGCATTTATAGCAGGTGGAAGAACTCAAACGGCTCCTGCTCAACGATTAACCGATTTTGTTGAAGGCAAATTATCAAATGACCTAAATCCATCTTCCTATCAACCTGGTTTAAAATCCGCACCATTACATTCATTATTACCTAAATTTATTGGAAGCAGATTACGACAAGGCTTTGAAGCATTTGGTCAAAAAATGAAAGGCTATTATACATCTGAAGCCAATGTTGTTGGTGTAGAATCAAGAACCTCATCACCTGTATGCATTCCTAGAAATGAACAATTGGAACATCCAGAAGTATCAGGATTATTTCCATGTGGAGAAGGTGGTGGTTATGCTGGTGGCATTGTTTCAGCAGCTATGGATGGCGAACGTTGTGCAGAAGCTGCAACAAAAAATTTATAATTTAGGAACTATGACAGAAAAAGAAAAAATGATTGCTGGAGACATGTACAATCCTATGGATGAGCAATTAGTAAAGGAAAGACTTAAAGCACGATTATTATTTCAGAAAATAAACCAACTGAATGATGAATTAAAAGAAGAACGAAAAGAACTTCTTTATAAATTAATTGAAAATGCAGGTAAAAATTTATGGATTGAACCTCCTTTTTATTGTGATTATGGTTATAATATTAAAGCTGGTGATAATGTTTTTATGAATTTCAACTGTTGCATTTTAGATGTAGCTGAAGTAACCCTTGGTAATAATGTTATGATGGGTCCTAATGTTCAAATTTATACTGCTACTCATCCTTTAGAATACAAACTGAGAAATAGCGGTAAAGAATTCGCAAAACCAATTACTATTGGAAACAATGTTTGGATTGGTGGAAATGCTGTCATTTGTCCAGGTGTTACCATTGGCAATAATGTAGTTATTGGAGCAGGTGCTGTAGTAACAAAAAGCTTTCCTGATGATGTATTTATTGCAGGAAATCCTGCCAAAGTTATAAAGACAATTAATAATATTTAATTACTATTTTTGCATCACTAAAAAATTAAACTAATATGAACGCATATATTTTCCCTGGTCAAGGAGCTCAGTTTTCAGGAATGGGTTTAAGCCTTTATGAAACTTCACCTTTAGCCCAAGAATTATTTGAACAAGCCAATGATATTCTTGGTTTTCAAATTACTGATATTATGTTTGAAGGTTCTGCTGAAGACCTGAAAGAAACTAAAGTGACCCAACCTGCAATTTTTTTACATTCCGTAATTCTTGCTAAAACTTTAGGCGCAAACTTTAAACCTGATATGGTTGCAGGTCATTCATTAGGGGAATTTTCTGCTTTAGTAGCTAACGGAACTCTAAATTTTGAAGATGGTTTGAAATTAGTTTCTAAACGCGCTCTTGCCATGCAAAAAGCTTGTGAATTACAACCAAGTACTATGGCTGCCGTTTTAGGATTAGAAGATGATATAGTGGAGAAAATATGTGCTACAACACCAGGTATTGTAGTTGCAGCAAATTATAATTGCCCTGGTCAATTAGTTATTTCAGGTGACATTGAAGCTATTAATAATGCTTGTGAATCTTTAAAAACCGCAGGAGCAAAACGTGCTTTAGTATTGCCTGTTGGTGGTGCATTTCACTCACCTTTAATGGAGCCAGCCAGAGAAGAATTAGCTGCTGCCATTGAAAACACGCATTTTAGCAAACCAAAATGCCCAATCTATCAAAATGTAACAGCTCATGCTGTTATTAATGAAGCAGCAATCAAATTAAATTTAATCTCACAATTAACAGCTCCTGTACGTTGGACACAATCTGTACAACAAATGATTGTTGATGGTGCCACTTTGTTTACAGAAGTTGGGCCTGGAAATGTTTTACAAGGTCTTGTTAAAAAAATAGATAGAGAAGCGCAAACTGCTTCTACCACCTTATAAGGTATTAATAAAATGAAACTATCAAAACGTTCTTTATTTATAATTTTAACTATAATCATTACAATTGCTATTGACCAAATTTCAAAGATTTTGGTAAGAGCTTATGTAATTCCATCTGAAAGATCAAGTATTATTGGTGAGTATTTTACGCTTCATAATGTTGAAAATGTAGGTGCTTTTTTAGGTATGGGAAGTGATTTAAGCCCCATTTTGAGACTTATTTTATTGCTTATTCTACCTATTGTTGTTTTAGGATTTGTAACGGTGCATATTTTTAAAGATAAAAGTTTAGACAATCTTCCCCTATTTGCCTTTGCAAGTATTATTGGTGGAGGCATTGCTAATGTTTTTGACCGAATTGCTTTTGGTTCTGTAACCGATTTTTTTCACATTGATTTAGGTGGTGTTTTTAGAACTGGTATTTTTAATATGGCTGACCTTTCTGTTACATCAGGTATGATTATATTATTACTTGTTAGCTTTGGAAAGAAAAAGGAAGTGATTGATTAAAATATAAATTGTATTAAATAAAAAAACCACCAAATTAAGGTGGTTTAACATTATTATTTGATATTGTTTTTTTAGCTATTTCTCACAACTTGTTCCCATTTCCAAGCTGAACGCATAGCATCATCTAAAGTTAGTTGAGATTTCCATCCTAATACATTATTAGCCTTTACAGTATCTGCATAAGCCGAAATAATATCTCCTTCACGTCTTCCAACAATTTTATAATTAAGTTTTTCTCCAGAAACTCTTTCAAAAGACTTAACCACTTCTAATACAGAACTCCCTTTTCCTGTTCCTAAATTAAAAGTTTCATAGTTAGATGTATTTTGATTTTCTAGAAGTCGTTTTAATGCAATAACATGCGCCTTGGCTAAATCTACCACATGAATATAATCACGAATACAAGTGCCATCTGGAGTTGGATAGTCATCACCAAAAACAGAAAGCTGCTCTCTTAATCCAATGGCTGTTTGTGTGATAAATGGTACTAAATTTTGAGGTACACCAATAGGCAATTCTCCTATTTTTGCTGTTTCATGCGATCCTACTGGATTAAAATATCTTAAGGCTATTGCTTTTAAATTTGGATTTACTTTACAGGTATCATTTATAATTTCTTCACCTATCTGTTTGGTGTTTCCATAAGGAGATTCTGCTTGTTTTACAGGTGCATTTTCAGTTATTGGCATTTCATCTGCTTGCCCGTAAACAGTACATGATGAGCTAAAAATAAAACTAGCTTCAGGTAATTTTTTTAATTCTTTTAAAATATAAACCAAAGTGCCAATATTATTTTCATAATACATAAGAGGTTCTTTTACACTTTCACCAACTGCTTTACTAGCTGCAAAATGAATAACACCTTTTACATCATGATGTTTTTTAAAGAAAGCTTCAACATTTGATTTTTCTTTTAAATCTAACTTTTCAAAAATAGGTTTTTTGCCTGTTATTGAAGTAATCCCATCTAAAACCTTTATTGAAGAATTTGATAAATTATCTATAATAACAACTTCATATCCTTCATTTTGCAACTCAACAACGGTATGTGATCCTATAAAACCTAATCCGCCAGTAACTAATATTTTATCCATTTATAAATGCTTTTATTTTTGAGGTTATAAATTCTATTTGTTCGTCATCAAGCTCTGTATGCATTGGTAATGAAATAACATCTTTTACTAATTGATTAGTAACTTCAAAATCAGCTTCGTTATACCTTGAATCTAAGTATGCTTTTTGTTTGTGTAACGGAATTGGATAATACACACCACTTGGAATGCCGTTTTCATTCAAATAACTTACCAAAGCATCTCTATCAACATTTTTCACTCTAAGGGTATATTGATGAAATACATGGCAATCACAAGTATCACAAATGCCTTGACAAGTAGGATTTCCTATGGGTGTAATTATATTTTTTTCACCACTCAAAGCAGCATTATACTTTTTAGCAGCTAGTTGTCTTGCTTTATTGTAAGTATCTAAATGAGGCAATTTGGCGTCTAAGACAACCGCTTGAATACTATCTAAACGTGAATTAACACCTACTACATCATGATGATAACGCACATACATACCGTGATTTACAATGCCTCTTATAGTATGAGCCAATGCATCATCATTAGTAAAAATAGCGCCGCCATCACCATAACATCCCAAATTTTTAGATGGGAAAAATGAGGTTGATGCCACATGACCAATAGTTCCTGTTTTTGCTTTTCTGCCATCTTTAAATGTATATGATGCACCTATGCCTTGAGCATTATCTTCAATAACGTATAAATTATGTTCATTAGCAATTTCCATTATTGCTTCCATATCTGCACATTTACCAAATAAATGTACCGGAACTATGGCTTTTGTTTTTGGTGTGATAGCCTTTTTTATGGCTTCAATACTAATATTGAAATCATCAGGATTTACATCAACCAAAACGGGCGTTAAATTAAGAAGCGCAATAACCTCAACTGTTGCAGCAAAAGTAAAATCGGCAGTTATTACTTCATCACCGGCTTTCAAGCCCAATCCCATCATGGCTATTTGCAACGCATCGGTTCCATTAGCACATGGGATGACATGTTTAACACCTAAATATTCTTCTAAATTTTTTTGAAATTGATGAACTCTTGGTCCGTTTATAAATGCAGTAGTTTCTAAAACTTCTTGAATTGATGAATTAACTTCATCTTTTATTTTTTCAAATTGACCTTTAAGATCAACCATTTGAATTTTCTTCATTTAAAAAAAATTACAATTCCTTTATAGATTACAAAAAATTAAACGCTATTTTTTTTGGCTTCTATACAGAAATTAATGAGATACGAATTTACAAAATTCATGTAGCTTAACAACGTTTTTCTTTTAAAGAAATGTATTTTTGTTTAAAGCTTTTATTTGAATTTCTTATACAACATATCAATCTTTATCATGCATTTCGTTTTGCAATGCTTATCTCTTTTTAACGAAAAAATTAAAAAGGGAATATTAGGCAGGTTAGAAACTTTTGCTTTTTTAGAAAGTAAACTTTCTTCAAAAGATAAAACTTTATGGTTTCATTGCGCTTCTTTAGGTGAATATGAACAAGGTTTACCTGTGTTTAAAGCCTTAAAAAGTCATTATCCAACCCATAAAATAGTATTGACTTTTTTTTCGCCTTCGGGATATGATATAAGAAAAAATTCTCCTATTGCAGATGTTGTGGCTTATTTGCCATTAGACACCAAAAGACATGCAAAACGTTTTTTAAATATTATAAACCCCGAATTAATTGTATTTGTAAAGTATGATATTTGGCCAAACTTTTTAAATGAAGTAAAAAACAGAAACTTACGCGCTATTTTAATTTCAGCTTCCTTTAGAGAGAATCAATCGTTTTTTAAATTTTACGGAACCCAATTAAGGCATGCTTTATTTGCTTTTGAACATATTTTTACCCAAAATGAAAAATCAAAAACATTACTTAAATCTATAAATTACAATAAAGTTACCGTTTCTGGTGATACGCGTTTTGATAGAGTTTCAAGTCAGTTGGAAACAGATAACACACTAGATTTTATTGCACGTTTCAAAGACAATAAGCTATGTGTTATAGCAGGAAGTACTTGGCCAGAAGATGATACACTTTTTATTAATTATATAAATTCTGAAAATTTAAAAGATATTAAATTCATTATCGCTCCTCACAATATAAAAACAAATCAAATAACAAATCTGAAAGAAAAATTAAATACTAAAACTGTTCTATTTTCAGAAAAAGAGGATGAAAATTTAGAAAAAGCTCAAGTTTTTATAGTTAACACAATAGGATTACTTTCAAAAATTTATAGCTATGCAGATATAGCATATGTTGGTGGCGCCTTTGGAAAAACAGGATTACATAACACTTTAGAACCAGCAGTTTTTGGTATTCCTATTATTATTGGTAAAAACCATTCAAAATTTCCAGAAGCTAAAGCCATGATTGATAACTTTGGCATGTTTGATGTTTCAAATCAACAAGAATTTAACACTATTTTGAATGCGTTAATTCTCAATCAAGAAAAAAGATTAGATTCTGGTAGAAAAAATTCTGACTATATAAAACAAAATAAAGGAGCTGTTAGCCAAATCTTGCACTATTTACAGTTGCCAAATAGCTAATAATTATTTGATTATTTAATAAATTCCTTCTAGTTTCCTTTTACACGAATAGAAATTTCTTCTTTTATATCTCTTGATGAATTTCCTATTCTAAAATTATAAGTTCCAGATTCAACTACCCACTTTTTCAATTCTACATTGTAATATGCCAACTCTTTTACAGGAATAGCAATCTTAATTGTAACCGTTTCTCCCTTTTTAATAATTACTTTTTCAAAAGCTTTTAATTCTTGTACTGCTCTTTCTACTTTTGATTCTTTTTTAGACATATAAACTTGAACAACCTCTTTACCATCAATGTTTCCGGTATTTTCTATATCAACAGACAAGTAAATAATTTCATTTTCAAAATAGCCTTCTTTTTTATCAGCATGAACATTTTTAATTTCAAATGTGGTGTATGAAAGTCCATAACCAAATGGATAAAGCGGTTCTATATTCTTTGTGTCAAACCACCGATATCCAACTAAAAGCCCTTCATCATAGGAAACTGATTGATTTCCAGGAAAACTATTTGTTGCATGAGCAGGTGAATCATTAATGCTTTTAGGCATAGTCCATGGTAATTTCCCAGAAGGATTTACATTCCCCAATAATACATCTGCCAGAGCATTACCTCCTTCAGATCCATTAAACCAAGACCATACCAATACATTTGATTTATCTTTAATACTATTAACATCAAACGGTGCTCCAGCAATCATAACCACAATAGTGTTTGGATTTACAGCCAAAACCTTTTCAATCAATTCTACTTGACCAAAAGGTAATTCTAAATCTTCTCTATCAGACGCTTCAGTTTCATAATCACGGTTAGATCCTGCAAAAATAATGGTGATATCAGAATTTTTGGCCGCATTAATAGCTTCTTCAACCATTTTAGGATCCAATTCATCAATAGTTTCTGCTCTGTTTTGAGTAACTTCACCAAATATTGCTTCCTTTTTAGGAGCATATCGTTCTTGGTAACCTTGAGCAAAATTAATTTTTACAGATTCAGGAAGTCTGTTTTTTAAGCCATCTAAAGGAGTGACCTCCCTTTTGGTTTTTACTCCTGCACCAAAACCTCCTAAAGCATTTTTCTTAGTGGAGTTGTCTCCAATTACGGCGATAGTTTTAATGTTTTCGATATTTATTGGTAATATATTTTTATTGTTTTTAAGCAATACAACTGATTCTGATGCAATGTTATAGGCGTCTTTAAAATGCGCTTCTGTATTAATACTTCCTTTTTTACGCTCTTCACCACCCATACTTTTTAAAGAGTACATTAATTGTAATACACGCTTCACGTGCCTGTCTATTTCGTTTTCAGAAATTTTACCTGCTTTAACAGAATCTATTAACGGATCTGCTAAAAAAAATTCATTAAATGGTTTTGGTGTTCCCATTTCAACATCCAATCCGCTTTTTAAAGAGTTTACAGAGGTATGTACGGCTGCCCAATCTGAAATTACTATGCCTTCAAAACCCCATTCATCTCTTAAAACCCCTTTTAAAATATTGCTGTTTTCACATAAGTATTCACCTCTAAATTTATTATAAGCCCCCATCATACTATATGCTTTAGCTTCTTTAACAGCAGCTTCAAATGCAGGTAAATAAATTTCACGTAATGTGCGTTCATCTATTTGAACATCAACATAATTTCTATGTGTTTCCTGGTTGTTTGCTGCAAAATGTTTTACACACGCAGCAACATCATTATTTTGTAAGCCAACAATAAAAGGAATGGCTAATTTTTTATTTAAAAATGGATCTTCTGTAAAATACTCATAGGTTCTTCCGCCTAATGGGGTTCTAATAATATTAATTGCAGGAGAAAGTAATACGTCTTTGTTTCTGGCACGAGATTCTTCACCAACACTATTTCCAAATGTGTAAGCCAGTTTTGTATTCCAAGTAGCAGAAAGCCCAGCTCCAGCAGGATAATAGGTGGCAAAATCATTATCTAATCCTGCTGGTGCCCAAGAACTTCTTGAAATCTCCTCTCGTACTCCTAGAGGTCCATCAGCCATTTTTAATTCAGGAACTCCTAAACGTTCTACACCTGCAGTAGTAAACATACTTGTACCATGCAGCATTCCAACCTTTTCATCTAAAGTCATTTGGCTTATAATACTATCAATCTCGGAATCATATTCATGAGTAATGGATTTGCCTAAATAAGATTCCGTTAACCCTATTTGATTTAAAGAATCTTCTTTTTTGTTAGCCTGATTGCATGAAGAAAAAAATGCCGATGCTGCCATAGATAAAACAATTATTCTAGTATTCATTTTTAAATTCTTTTAATGATTTTTTGGCTTTTGCTTAATAAGTTTTCAAAAAAATTAATATGCATATAAAGATATTTAAACATTTTCAATTATTTCACATTAATCTTTAATCATATTCTTTATGCTAAAAAAACAGGTTTTTGACATGAGTCATATTAAAAATTTAACTGCTTGTTTAAAGATTATAACTAATAAATTTTTTATTACTAATGATGAAATTGAGTCGTCCTAAAATAGGTTGACAAGTTTTACAATAAATTAATTAGAACCAGTGGAACTAACTTCACTGGTTTTTTCATGTACAAAGTTAGGTGTTTTCATATTTAAACTCAAATGTGGTCTTTTAGTATTATAGC
>JAIPBH010000001.1 GCA_021739635.1 Flavobacteriaceae bacterium
GGAGGTTCTTGGAGTAATATAGGTTTGGTTTACACTTATACAGTAAATGCTACTTCACCTTGTACAGGCACTGACACCGCTACTGTAACGGTAACTGAGCAAGCACTTCCAAATGCAGGGACAGACGGGACTCTAACTGTTAATGCAGGGATTACTCCAACAGAAGTGCAGTTATTTGCAGCCTTAACAGGAGCAGATGCAGGAGGTTCTTGGAGTAATATAGGTTTAGTTTACACTTATACAGTAAATGCTACTTCACCTTGTACAGGCACTGACACCGCTACTGTAACGGTAATCGAAATTACCGAAACTACTTGGGATGGTACAATTTGGTCAAACGGTGCTCCAACAGCTTCCGTTGAAGCTATTATTGTCGGAAATTACAGTACTGATATAGAAGGTGCTATTTCCGCCAAAAAACTAACTGTGAATTCCGGTGTATTAACCGTGAATTCAGGTAATTTGACTGTTGTAAATGAGCTAATCAACAATGCTGGTCCAACTGCCGTCGTGTTTGAAAATAATGCCAATTTGATTCAGATTGGTCCTGCAACGAATGTGGGTACCGTAACGGTAAAACGCAATAGTTCAACATTGAAACTACTGGATTATACCTTATGGTCATCACCAGTGGGAAACCAAAATTTATTGGCTTTCTCACCAGAGACAGTGATTGACCGTTTTTACAACTATAACACGACTACCAACTTGTACAATGCAGTGCCAAGCCCTGCAACAACGGACTTTGCGGTAGGAAGTGGTTATTTGATTCGTATGCCAAATACGTCTAGTCCTAGTAATCCTACAGCTTACCCAGGGGTATTTACAGGAGTGCCAAACAATGGTTCTATACAAGTTGTTTTAACAAATGGAGGTGCTGGAAAGCGATTCAATTTAGTTGGAAATCCGTATCCATCGCCTATCAGTATGACACAATTTGTTTCAGACAATAGTGCCAATATCACTGGAACTTTGTATTTCTGGAGAAAAAGAAATGGTGTTGCCGGAGGTGCTTATTGTACCTGGAACAATGAAACATTTGTAACCAATAATAATAGCAAATCGGTTGATCCTCTGGGAATCATCCAAACAGGACAAGGGTTCTTTGTGGAGGCAAATAGTTCATCGACAGATTTGACGTTTAATAACGGACAAAGAGTTGCTAATAATGCCGGCCAAATCTTTAAAATGAAACAAGTAGGTGAGAACAATAGAATTTGGTTGAATGCCGTAAACGCAACTAGTAGTGACTTTTCGCAAATGGCAATAAACTATGTGACGGGTGCTACCCAAGGTTTAGATGCGTTTGACGCTAAATATTTCAACGATGGCACAATGGCATTAAACTCGGTCCTTGATAATACAGATTATGTTATTCAAGGACGCGCCTTACCATTCGATGGAACAGATGAAGTGCCTTTAAGCTTCAAAACCAATACTGCCGGTAGTTATTCTATAACTATTGACCATGTTGACGGTCTGTTTGCAGGAAGTCAAGACATTATATTAAAGGATAATGTTACGGGAACCGAAACTAATTTGAAAGCAGGGGGGTATGATTTTATTGCCGAAGCAGGAGCGAACAGTTCAAGATTTATACTTAAATATCAAAGAACTTTAGATACTGAAACACCTGTATTTACTAAAGAAAGTGTGCTTATTTATACTAATAAAAAAATAATTCACATCAATTCAGGTGGTATAACTATGAAAAACGTACAGGTGTTTGATATGAGTGGTCGATTAGTATTAAAAAAGGAGAATATTAACAACTCGGAAACTACTATCGATGGTTCAAAATTTTCCCAACAAGTGTTGATTGTTAAAATTACTTCTGACGAAAATAAAGTAGTGAGTAAAAAAGTAGTTAATTAGAAATCCTCTTGGATTAAATTTAATAAAATCAATATTATTTTTAAAACCCTGTTCTATAAATGAACAGGGTTTTTTAATATTTTTATACAAATAATTGAATTAATTTACTTGGTATTTTAATAATCTAATAAAAACACCACACAAGGTAAATTTGATTTGCCTACCATTAAACGCAGAATCGACTTGGTATGTTGGTGTAGATGAAGATGAATTTATTGGTAGTGTAGAAAATACACTAGTATGTAGTTCTCCTGGTGTTGGATACGCTTTAACTGCGATTGTGATGATGCTGATGCAGCGATTAATCAGTTAGCACCCGAATTAGCTGCTGGAGTTGATAATGATTGTATTGGAGATATAGATGAGGGATTAATAACTAAAGTAATTTGGCTAGTATTAATAGATTCAGATTGGGAAAATGCAGGTAACTGAAAAGATAATAATATGCAATGATTATCACCAAGTAAAAGTATTACAATTCCTTAAGGGTTAACTAATTATCCAGTATTCACTGTAGGTCAAGATTTAAAACTTGCATAAGGTTTGGGTTTAACCATTTAAAATAGAGCTAGTTTCATTGTGAGTCCAATGTTGGTAACAACTAATAATGGAACTGTAACTATTGATGGAAGTATGAACTTACAATCGGATAAAACAGGTTCAGCTTAAATATGATCTTGAACACTTTCATTTTTAGTTTGTGTTAGAGTGGAACGCTATATCCCTGCAAAACACGCTTATCGTCAGTTGAGTTCAATAGTAACTACTAATAACTTTATTGCTAATAACTGGCAGGAAGATACTCATATTTCAGGATCTATGTCAGGTGCCAATGGCTTTGATGCTATCAATACCGGAAACCCATCCATGTATACTTTTGATAATGATGTGTATAATTATGTAGCTTTAGATAATATAGATGACACAAATTTAAAAACAGGAAAAGGTTATCATATTTTGGTAGGAGATGATAGAACAACCGATTTAACAAATAATAATGCGACAGCATCAGAAACAACCTTAAGCACTATAGGTCCTTTAGTTTCAGAAAACACGGGTTCGAGTACGGTTAATTTTCCTAAGAAAAGCTTTGTTTTTGTTGGTAATCCATTCCAAGCACCGATAAATATGAATAACGTATTAACTACTAATTCCACTAATATTAACAATACGTTTTATTGGGCTTGGGATCTTAAATTTAGGAACCATAGTGGCTTACACCACAATATTTGCAGCTAATGGTGCTGCTAAGGCCGGTGGCGCTAACCAATATTTACAAGCAGTTCAAGCTGGGTGGGTTTATACAGCTGCAAAACGTCCAACAAAACTAAGCTTTACACAAGCCAGTAAAAATAGATCGGTATCGGAAACTACGGTATTTAAAACCACGGCTAAAAAGGCAAGCACAGGTCAGTTGCGTTTAGCTTTATATGAAAGTGCTGCTTTAGCCGCTAATCAATCGGCAGCAGATGGCGTGTTAGTTCTTGTTGATGATAATGGTAATAATGCGGTTGATGTGCCTAAATTCGCTAACCTGGATGAAAATTTTGCAACCAATAACAACGGTTCATTATTGAGTATTGAAACAAGAGCCACACCTGTTCAATATGGAAGAAATACAATTGGAAATCAACCTTAGTTTAAAACAACTTGTCTATACAGTTCAGGAAATATTAATATCTCCTGTTTTATACGAAACTATGGGTTTACTCAATAAATACTAAAAAAATAAACAGCTTAAATTGCAAGTCTTTAAACAGTTTCTAAGCTAAATAACTAATCGGAATTTTTGTTAAAGAAACAGTTCCAATTGAAATATATGAGATGAAACCAGTCATATTATAAATACAATAAAAACGGGTATATTTTATCATAAGTGAAAAAGATTAATGTCAAAATTTGATAATAAATTATTTTTAAAATCGCTTAATCCATAAGTTATAGTTGGACGATCAGGGCTTTCTAGATTCATTTTAACTGCTAATAAAGTAATTGCAAATAAATAAATGGTTCTTGCTTTTTTTTTGATACTGAAACAGTTGTATCTTGAAAGAAAATTATTTTAAATCTGAAAAGTATTTCTAGAAATTGATGAAAATAAATTAGTTTATAAAGTCACATTTAAGGTGTAAAAATTACAGAAATATCGACTTCAGTGTCTGATATTTGAAAAAAAAAATGATATACTAAATAATTACTAGAGTGATATTAAAAGCCAACCATAAAAAAAAATAGAATTTTTCTAGCATAAAAAAATAAAAGTTGAAAGTGTTGTTAACAATATAAAATTTTAAGCATTTTTGTTTGGAATACTTTTCATTAATATAAAATTAAGCATTAATTAATGCTTAGTTTGTTTATTTGTTACCTAATTAACTAAATTTCTAAAATATGATGAAAAAAATTACTTTTTTAAGTTTACTTACATGTTTGTTTTTTACAACAACATTATTAGCGCAATCAACCTATTATGTAAAGGTAGGTGGCGATGGATCTGACGGTTTAACGGAAGCAACAGCATTTACTACGATTAATGATGCTGTAAATAATGCCTTAGATGGTGATAAAATAATTATATTAGGTGCGATTAATCAATCTGGACAAGTTTCAATTGAAAAATCTTTAGATTTTGAGGGTTTAAATGATTGCATCGTTACAGCAACAGGTTCATCAAGAATGTACAATATCTCTAATGCAGGGATAGCAGTATCATTTTCAAACATCAGCTTTCAAAATGCCAGTGCAGCTGTTCAAGGATCAGTTGTTAACATAACTCAAAACTCTGATGTTAGTATTACAAACTGTACGTTTAAAAATAATACAACAACATCAGGCAATGGGACTATCTTTGCAGGGGCTACGGGCGTATTAACAATTACAAACTCATTATTTGATGGAAATAGTGCACCAAGAGGTGGGGCTGTTGCAATTGCAACATTAGGACGAAAACTGATTGTACAGGGTAGTACATTTGTAAATAATTCAGCTACAAATGACGGGGGCGCTATGTATTTAGCAGCAAATAATACTGAGAGTAGTATTACAAATACAACTATTTTTAATAATAACGCTGTGAATTCAACGCTAAATCAATCAAAAGGTGGAGGTCTTAGAATTGAAGGTACAAGACCATTTTTAATTCAAAATTCACTTATTTATGGTAATACTGTTACAGATGGCTCTACAGGTACTGCTGATTCAGATATAGGTATTACGCCAGCTACAGTGTTAAGTTTTGTAAATTCAATATCTAAAAAAATTGAACCTGCCTTAGACGGTTCAGATGTGGTCACATTATCTAATATGGCTGCCAACCTTACATCGTCTAACTTAGCTTATGATGCGGCAAGTGGGCTTGTTAAATATACGCTTCCAACTACCGGTGACGACTCCCCAATAGACTTTGGATCTGATGGGAATGATGTTGGTGCTTGGAATTCAGGCTTTACTTTATCTTTAGACAGAGAAGATTTTTTAGCAACTCAATTTACTGTGTTTTTTAATAAAGCTTCAAAAAACTTAGAAGTTTTACATACCATTAATGCGCCTCTTTCTGTAGAGATTTATAATATTATAGGAGCTAAAGTACTAACTGTAGATGAAGTTGCTAGTAAACAATCTATAAATGCAAATGGCTTAAAAGCTGGCATTTATATTCTTTTAGGTAAAACTCCTGAAAAGTTTTTCTCTAAAAAATTCATAGTAAATTAACATCACAGTTTAAAGTGAATACTTTAAAATGACGAACAGGGATCTTAAAAAATCCCTGTTTTTTGTTATAAACCTTGTTTACATGACAATAAATTCAGTTTAAATAATTAAGAATCAATGAAAACTTACAAAATACTTTTAGTCTTTTTATGCTATGTAGGATCTATATTTTCACAAAATACTAAACCAAATATTATTTTTATAATGACTGATGATCAAAGTTCAATCCCTTTGAGAAACAGTGATGATCAAAATCAATCAAGACCTTTTGGTTTTAATGGTGATAATAAAGTATATACTCCAATTATAGATGATTTAGCATCGAAAGGTATTGTGTTTAACAAGGCATATGTTTCAACCTCTATTTGTACTCCAAGTAGGTATTCTATGTTAACAGGGAAGTATGCAGGCAGGTCAGAAGGCAATAGTTTTATCAGTAGCTTTCCGTTGGGAAAATTAAGTAGAATTGCTAACAATATCGAATTGGAAGAAAACATCACAAATCTTCCTCGCTTATTAAAAACAGTAGGTTATACAACTGCTTTTATTGGTAAATCACACATCATTGACCATGATATTTTAGAGAGATATACGCAAGGTACTGATGGATTTATGGCTTATTCTAAAACAGCAGATCCAAATAATACAACTGTGTCAAACGCCATGAAGTTCAATCATGACAAATGGTCAAATCGTATGAAAGAATTTGGTTTTGATCATGTAAACGCATTCTATCCTGGAAACTTAAGAGAATTATTCAATGATAATTTAAATATTCATAATGTTGAATACAAAAATAAAGCGGTATTAGATTTTATAGAAAACACTAATGAAGAACCATTTTTCATATACTACAGTGAAACCATACCTCATGGTCCAGCACCTTATTGGACAAATAGCAATGGGTATTATGCTGGCTTAGATGCTGATGTTAACCTTACTGCAGAAGGAGTATTAACCCAAGATTACAGTTATTTACCCTCAAGAACCCAAATAAAAAATGAAATTAATGGATTATCTGGCAAAGATCCAAGACATGCTTGGTTGCGTTGGTTTGACCATGCAGTGGGTGCCGTTGTAGAAAAATTAAAAGCAAAAGGTAAATTAGATAATACAATCATTATCATAACGTCTGATCATGGTGATTTTAATAAAGCAAAAGCAACAAATTATGAAGGAGGTACTAAAGTCCCTTTAATGGTTTATTGGCCTAATGGAATTATAAATCCTAGAACTTATAGTGAATTGGTTCAAAACATAGATTTTACAACCACTTTTTTAGATATTGCAGGAGTAAATACTTCAAATATAACGCTTGATGGTAAAAGTTTAAAAAACGTATTAACCACTAATAGTACCGAAGTAATTCACGACTATTTATTTTTCGAAATTGGTTTTTCAAGAGCCATCAGAACCAAAGATTGGAAATACATAACAGTGCGTTATGATGATGCTACAAATACCAAAATTGCTAATGGAGACACGTTTAATGGTCCAAATGGAACTCAAGTCTCTTTGCCTTATTATATTCCCAATACCTCGCTTGGAAGTTTGGGCGCGGCTTCTTATCCTTTATACCATCAAAAAGATCAGTTATTCGATCTAGCAAATGATCCCTATGAAACTACAAACCTATTTGAATTAAATCCTGAAAAGGCAACAGAAATGAGAAATTTACTAAGAAGTAAATTGTTGACATTTCCAAATAGACCTTATCAAGAATTTACAGATACAAGTATCGATTTAACAGTTGCAGCAGTTTCAAATGAACCAACATCCATTATAGGCAAGATACTAGCAGGTTATCAAGGCTGGTTCAATACACCAACAGATGGTTCAAACCGTGGTTGGAATCATTACAGAGGGTCAAGTGGTAAATTTGAGCCTGGCATAACATCAATTGATTTTTGGCCAGATATGAGTGGAGCAGATGCAGATGAAAAATATGCTACATCATTTATTAAAAAAGATGGTGCTGTTGCAACAGTTTTTTCTTCTACGAATGCAAAGACGATCAGTCGTCATTTTAAATGGATGAATGATTATGGAATTGATGGTGTATTTTTTCAACAATTTGCTTCTAATTTAAGGTCAAATACTCCAAATCCAAATGCCAATGATAAATTGGTTCTAGATAACATTATAACTGCAGCAAAAGCCAATAACAATAGATTGGTGAGTGTTATGTTCGATTTATCTAATGCAAATGCAACAGGAACCATGGTTAATGATATTAAAACCTATTGGCAACAACTCGTAACAGAACATGGATTAAATGACAACACCAACAAACACTTAGTAACCTACAATCAAAAACCTATAGTGGCCATTTGGGGTGTTGGTTTTAATAGAACTGATAATTATACTTTAGATGATATACAAGAGTTGATTACTTATTTTAAAAATGACCCAATTTATGGTGGATGTTCTGTTTTATTAGGTGTTCCTAGAAGTTGGAGAACCTTAGATAATGATGCGACCTCAAACCCTCAATTACACACCGTTATCAAAACTGCAGACATTGTGCACCCTTGGACGGTAGGAAGATATTCCAACTTAACTTCAGCAGACTCCCACAAAAGCATTATTGCTGCAGACAAAGCATGGTGTGATGCCCAAAACTTACTATACATGCCTGTAGTTTTTCCTGGTTTTAGCTGGCAAAATTTAAAAAAAGATCAAGGAGTATTCTCAGAATTAAACAGCATTCCGCGTTTAAAAGGCGATTTTTTATGGCGACAATTTTACAATGCAATTGATGAGAATGTTGAAACGATTTATGTAGCCATGTTTGATGAAATGGACGAAGGTACTTGTATTTTTAAAGTAGACGACAATCCACCATCAAGTGCATTGACACAGTTTACCAATTATGAAGGTTTACCTAGTGATTATTATTTATGGTTAACAGGTAAAGGAGGTGAAGCTTTAAGAGGAGAAATAGCGCTAACCGTTAATCAACCATCTTATCAAAATTTACCAGAAGTCACTAATTATTACGCAGATGAATTTGGAGATGACACCAATACAGGAACAAGCCCAGGAACCGCTTTTTTAACTGTTCAGAAAGCTTATGCTATTGCAAAAGAAGGAAGTACAATTAATATATCTGGTACTGTAATACATAATTCTAAAATTTTAGTTGAAAAAAGCATGAATTTTATTGGCACAGATAATGCAATAATTTCACCAGATACAAATAAACAAGGTACAGACCGTTTATTTCATATTAGTAAGCCAAATCTTAATGTTTCTTTTTCAGATATTACTTTTAAAGGAAACAAAGAATCATCAATTAATGGTGGGGCAATAAATATGAATGCGAACTCTAATTTAACTTTTACCAATAGTATTTTTGATGATAATTCTACAGGAGGCGTTGACAAGGCTGGGGGAGGTCTTTTTTTTAGTGAAGGAAATATAACTATTACAAACTCAATTTTCAAAAATAATTTAGCTAGAGGAGATGGTGGTGCAATTAGCGGTTCTGGTGACGGAACTTTAACCATAACGGGTTCTTTATTTATAAATAATACAGCAGCAAATATTAATAAAACTGATGGAAATGGAGATAGAGCCAATGGTGGTGCAATCAATATTTTTGGAGATGGTAGAAAAGTAATAATGTCTAAAAATACATTTTATAATAACACAGCAACTTTTCAAGGCGGAGGTTTATATTTTGGAGGTTTAAATGCTACTAGTAATTTAGAAAACATAACTGTTTTTGGTAACAAAGTAATCTTAACATCTGCAGAAGCAGGAGAAGCTGGAGGAATTAAAATTGAAGGTGGTAGAACCTTTGAAATCAAAAATTCTTTAATTTACGGGAATCTTTTAGGTGATACAGTAAACCCAGAATCTGATATAAATATTGCCTCAGGAGTCCAATTAAACTTTATAAATTCATTGTCTGGTGTTTCTAAAGGTTTTGGATTAGATGACACGTATAGCTCCTCTAAAATAAAAGTAGATTTAACTTCTTCTAATTTACGTTTTAATGAAACATCTGGAAAAGTAGAATTTGATATGGCTAATGGAGGAGATGACACACCTATTGATTTTGGATCTGATGGGAATGATGCCGGCGCTTGGGATTCTAATGTGACTTTGTCTGTAGAAAATGAAGATTTATTATCTAAAAAAATATTAATATCCTATAACAGCGAAAGAAAAATTATTAGGCTATTTAATTCAATAACAGAACCTGTATCTATAGAAATATATAATTTATTGGGAAGCCGCATATTAGCATTAAATAATATAGGAAAACAAACCTCTATAAATGCAAATGCATTTAAAAACAGTATATATATCCTAATTGCAAAAGTTAATAGCACGTCCTTTTCAAAGAAATTTATTCTTTATTGATTTTTAATTTAATATGCTTTATTTGCCGTGTATAGATTATTGCAAAAAAGCTTAAAAAAACACGTTTTATGAAAAATAAAAATTGGATTTTAATACTTTTAATTATACCGGTATTCCTTTATTCACAAAATGATGAAATTAGCATCGAAGGTCTTATTTTAGATAATACAGGTTATGGAATACCTTATGCTGCAATTGGTATACCATCTAAGTATATAGGTTCTTCTACAAATGAAGATGGTGTGTTTTTATTTACTCTTTCTAAAAGTAATTTGGTTGATACATTAGAAGTTTCTAGTATTGGTTATAAAACATTTAAAATAAATGTTCAAGATTATATTAACCAAAAAGAAAAGAAAATGGTACTTATTGAAGATATTGTATCCCTTTCTGAAGTTAATATTTTAGCATCAAAGGATTATGTTAAATTAGCTCTAAAAAATTATAAAAAGAATGTAGTAAGCGACATGCATCAGCTAAACGCATTATACCGTAGATTTTCTTCTGAAGCTAATACGTCTAGATTTTTAGTTGAACATTACATCAAGATATTAGATATGAATCCACTCGATCTAGAACTCTATGAAATAGAAGTTGAACAAACTAGAAAATCTGTGGATTATAGATTTATTAAAAAGAAACAAAAATTTCATGCTGTCGAGCTTTTATCTAAAGAACACCCTATAAGACAAGGTTTATACAAAGGCGATTATGTTTGGAAAAAAACAGGAGATAGCTCATACGATGGAGAAGATATTGTTGTTATTGAAGGTGAGAAAAAAGATCAAAGTTCTGGTGGGCACAAGTTCGTTAAATTCTATATAGGTATTGATACCTATAGTATCTATAAAATAGAAAGCTCATTGAAAAATTCTGTTTTTATTTATAAAAAAAATAACGCTGGTAAATTATATTTAAGCTATCACAACAGGGCTTCAGAGAGTAAAGAACCTTTAACACCATATATGCAAAAACTTTTAAAGGTTAATACTAATACTTTAACGGCAACTTGGAGACACGAAGTGATTGTTTTAGGAATAGAAACTGATAGAAAGAAAATAGATGTTGAAAACAACATGGTAAAAGGTTTAGATATGGGCGACTATAATATTCCTTACAACCAAGAATTTTGGTCTAAATTAAATTTACCCCCAGCATCAAAGTTTTATAATAAGTACGCCGAAGAACTGGAGTCTATTTATGGGATCCCATTAAACAAGCAATTTGGCGTTTCTAACTAGCATGCACATAAATTTTTAAACGTCATTAATCTATTTACAGAAAACGTAACTACATGAATAAAGTTTTATTTTATTTTTTTTAAAAGAAAATTTTAAGGAAAAATTAATAAAAAATTAACACTAAACTCTTCATTTGTCTTAAACTTAAACTAAATCAATTATTATGAAAAAAACTAAATGGGGTATTATACTCTTCTTTCTGTTTCCAATATTTATTTTTTCTCAGGAAAAAATTATAACAGGAAAAGTTACAGATGACTCTGGTATACCTTTAATAGGTGTCTCTGTAATACTTAAGGACTCAAGCAAAGGAGCCATAACAGATTTTGATGGACGATATATGTTATCAACTGGAGAAATAGTTAAAGGTGTTCTTGAATTTAGTTATTTAGGGTATGCTACTGAAGATATATTATTTGATGGCAAAACTAATGAAGTAAATGTAACCTTGTCTGAATCTCAAGAACAGCTGGATGAGGTTGTGGTAACTGCATTTGGTGTTGAAAGAGAGCAAAAAACATTAACGTATGCTGCTCAAAAAGTAGATACAGAGTCTTTAACTGAAGCGCAAACACCTAACTTTTTAAATGGTCTAGCAGGAAAAGCTGCAGGTGTGCAAATTGTAAATTCTAGTACACCAACAGGATCTACAAGAGTTGTTATTAGAGGGTTAACCTCTATTACTGGAGACAACCAACCTTTATACATTATTGATGGTATAGCTTTAGACAGCCAACAAGGAGATGGTGGTGTGTCTGTTTGGAACGAAGGAAGCGATATTGATTATGGAAGCCCGCTTTCTAATATCAATCCAAATGACATCGAATCTCTGCAAGTGCTAAAAGGAGCAAATGCAGCTGCTTTATATGGGTCAAGAGCTTCTAACGGGGTTATATTAATAACTACTAAAAAAGGTGCTTCTGATAAAGACGGTAATGCAAAAATCTCTTTCAACTCTAATATGTCTTTTGTTTCCAATAGAGAATATCCAGATTATCAATATGCCTATGGTACAGGAGCCTCAGGAAGAATTTCAGGTAGTATAAGTAATTTAGATCCTGCAACTGGATTACCAGTTCTAGCATCGCAGCCTAGAGCTTATGGCATGCCTTTTTTGGGTCAAGAAGTACTTGGTTATAACAGCGAGCCAGCTATTTATAAGCCAAATTATAACAATATTAAAGAACTTTATAAAGTAGGTACTGTGTATACTAATGATATTGCTATATCAAAAGGAAACGAACAAGGTTCGTTCCGGTTTGCCTTTCAAAATACTCGTGGAGATCATGTTATGCAACGAATGGAAAATCAAATACGAAATAATTTTACACTCCGTTTTTCTCGAAAAATTTCAAGTAAATTAAGAACAGATGTTACGGCCATATATACCAACCAAAAAGTAAATAACAGATTGTATCAAAATGGTAGTGAAAGAAATCCTGCCAATAATTACATGTATATGAGACCAGATATGTCTCAAGAAAATTTGGTTCCGTATAAGGACTTAAATAATCAGCAATTTATATTTAATGGTCCTTTTAATAACCCTTATTGGAATTTATATGAAAACTCTAATAGAGATGAAACAAATAGCTTGGTGGCTAATGTTAGTTTAAACTGGGAGATTATTAAAGGCTTAAATCTATCAGGTAAAGTAAATGGAGTAGTTGCCAATAGAGTTGATAATCAATTTAATAATATGGGAGCTAATTTTGATCCTGACGGCCTCTATAGAACGTCTAATTCCAATAGACAAAACTGGAATTATGAAGCAATATTAAATTACAAAAAAAAGATAAAAGAATTTAATATTGTTGCTTTAGCTGGGGTTAATCGTTTTGACTTAAGGTTTTCAAATAGTTTAGCAATAATTAATTCTTTAATTGTTAGAGATGTAAAAAGTTTATTAAACTCAGCGGATATTCCAGTTTTAATTGAAAATTCTGATAATAAAAGAGTAAATTCTGTATTTGGTTCGGTTACTTTAGGTTACAAGGATACTTACTTTCTTGATTTAACAGCCAGAAATGATTGGTCGTCTGCATTACCTATAAATAACAACTCATATTTTTACCCTTCTGTAGGTGGTTCTGTTGTATTTTCAGATTGGATTCCAAGAAACGAAATTTTAACTTTTGGTAAAATACGTGCTTCTTACGCACAAGTTGGAAATGACACAAGGTCTTTCAGGGTTTTAGATGCTTACAATTTTGGAGGGAATTATAATGGTATTCCACTGTTAGCACTTCAGCAAACAAAAAATAATGCAGAATTAAAACCAGAACTAACCTCTTCTACTGAATTTGGATTTGAAACAAAATTATTTAAAAATAAAATATCATTAAACGCAACTTACTATAAATCAGCTACCAATAATCAAATTATACCTGTTCAAGTTACACCAACTTCAGGTTTTAGTTCTAATATTATTAACGCAGGAGAAATTGAGAATGAAGGATTCGAAGTGTTTTTATCTGCCAAAATATTTGATAACAAATTTAAATGGACTGCAGATGTAAATTGGTCTAACAATAGATCAAATGTAGTTTCTTTAATAGATGGCGTAGAGCGGTTACAATTAAGAAGTTGGTTTAATGTTGGTGTTTTTGCAGAAGTAGGCAAACCTTTTGGAAACATAAGGGGAAATGTACCAGCTACAGACCCAGAAACAGGTGCTACGCTATTACTAAATAATGGGAGAGTTCGTTTTAATTCAGATGAATATTTAGGAAATGCGCAAGCAGATTGGATAGGAAATCTTAGAAATTCTTTTTCTTACAAAGGCCTTAGTTTTAGTTTTTTAATTGATGTAAAAATGGGAGGAGACCTATACTCTGCAACCATGGTAAAAACGATAAATCATGGTATTCATTCTGAAAGTATACCTGGAAGAGAAGATTGGATTTTATCATCTGTAATCTTGAATGAAAATAATAATGAAAGACAGGGTATTGGGTTATTTGGTAATGATTATGTAGATACCGATAGACCAAAAGGTAGAAAATATGATAACGCTGCAATTGGGGTGCAAGATGCTGATGGAAACTGGGTTGCACAAAGAGATGCAGATGGTAACGTAATTTATCAAGATATATGGCTAGACCCCATGCAATATGGGTTTGATGGTTTGAGTGATCAACCAAGATTTGTGTATGATGCGTCATATGTAAAATTACGAGAAGTAGTTTTGGCATATAATATTCCTATGAAAAAATTACAAAAAGTTCCGTTTAAGAGCATGAAAATTTCTGTAGTAGGTAGAGATCTTTGGACAATCTATAGAAACACGCCTCAAGGAATAGATCCAGAAGCTCAAACAACTTCAGGTAATGGACAAGGTATTGAGTACGGCTCTTTTTTACCAACGAGAACAGTTGGACTTAATTTAAAATTAGATTTTTAAAAACAAATACAATGAAAAAACATATATATACTTATAAAATAGCATGCTTATTATTAGCTTTTACAGCCATACTATCATGTACAGAAGGTTTTGAAGATTTAAACAAAGATCCTAATGCCTTTAACACCGCAGAACCCTATACTTTATTTGCAGGAAGTGTAAAAGGTACGCTTGATTTATTTGGTGGAACAATGAATGACCAAATGTACATGATGTACGCTAGTTATTATGGAGGTAAAGGAGGTCAATTTGGAAACTTCTTTTTCAATGAAAACAATTTAGATGATTGGTGGAGACGGGCCTACATAGACTGTGTAAAAAACAATCAAGAAATTATAGATAAATTTTCTGACAATCCAGATTATACCAATAGAGTTCATATTGCCAAGGTATGGAAAAGTTATATTTACTCTATGCTAGTCTCTACATATGGTGGCGTTCCTTTTGAAGAGGCTTCTAAAGGAATTAACGCCACAAGTTATTCTAGTGAAGAAGAAATTTATACAGAAATTTTGAAATTGCTTAAAGAAGCAGGAGAGCAAATGGATCCAAATGGAGACAAGCTTTTATTAGATCCAATATTTGATGGAAACACAGACTTGTGGATTAAGTTTGCTAATAGTTTACGATTAAAAATAGCGCTTAGAATCTCTGAAGGGTTCCCTGATTTGGCGCAACAACACGGCTCAGAGGTTATGCAAAATGAAGATGCACTTATAAGCTCAAATGATGAGAATGTAGTTATGAGATGGGGCTTAGACCAACAAAATTGGTCTTTTAACTATGATAGATATATTTTTCAAACTGTATCACTTGATATTTTACCTCTTGTAAACTTTCATTTTATGCTTAATTTAAAAACCTATCATGACCCTAGGATATTTGCTATCGTTGAACCATCAACAGGCCCAATTACAATTGATGATGAGGTTTTTGAATCGGGTTCGACAACAGTCAAAATTAGAGTTCAATATCAACTTCCCTATTTTGGAAGAGCTTTAGGCGGTAATGGTCTTGTTGACGGATGGGGTTTAAATGCGAATGATAATCTATTAAACGGACTTCGTAATGATAGATTCTGTAGGCCAAACGAGGAATTATTTATGGCACAAGATATGGGCTTTAATGTTATAACCTATTCTGAAATTAATTTTATAAAAGCTGAAGCACAGTTAAAAGGCTGGGGAGGTTCACAAACGGCAGAAGATTATTATAATGCTGGTATAAATGCATCTTTTCAACAATATGGGGCTCCAGGCGCAAGAACTTACAGAGAGCAAGATGGTATTAAATGGGGTACCTCTAGTGTTGGCGATAATGGACTGTATAGCATAGTTACAAGCGGTATTTCTGCAGATCCAATAGATAAAATTGTAAGACAACGTTGGTTGGCTAGTTTTAACCAAGGACATGATATTTGGTGTTTACAAAAAAGAACAAGAAAATTACCAATTATTGCACACTTTAGCCCAGATGGAGCTACAGGTTTAGATTGGGCAGAAATCCCAGAAAGAATGGTCTATCCTCCATTATCAGAAAGCGGTTTTAACAACGCAGGTTATACTGCGGCTGTAGCACTATTGGCCAATGGAAACTCGTTAACAAGCCCTATAAAGATGAACAAACCAATGACTCCAATTGACTACCCTTCTTTAGATGTTGAGTTTTCACGTGATTTTGCCAGAAATTTCTACGGGCCGTCTGAAGATGATTTAATAGCAGCAGGAATACCTTACACAAAACTTTAATACAAACGATGATGAAAACAATAAATAAAATATTAGTATTTACGGCGTTTCTCTTAATCTTCTTCTCATGTACAGAAGATAATATAACAAGAGCAGGGGATAGTATGTTCGATTATGATATTCCTAATGTTCCTGTAACCTCAGATTATGTAGTAGGTGCAAAATATAGTCGTTTTGTGAGAAACACAAGAGTAGTTGAAGAACCAAGTATTGGAGTTTATCCTGGAGGCGCAGGAGATCCAGTTGTTTATGAACAACATGTAAACCAAGCACAAACTGCTGGAATCGATTTCTTTATTTTTGAAATGAGATCTTCAAATAATCAGGGTCAATACAACCAAGACATCACTTTTATAGATGGTTTACTTTCTGCACCCAATGCAAACGATGTAAACTTTGCCATAAGTTATAATTTTGGTAATATGGGACTTAATAATAACAATAGAATAGAAGCGAGAGGTTTGGTTGATACATTTATTGATGACTTTAAATTAATGATTCCTTATTTTGAAAAACCAAATTACACCAAAGTTGATGGCAAAAATTTAGTGTATGTATTTAACGCTCATAATTTATTTTCAGATGATAATGTTGCATTATACCAACAAATGAGAACTGAGTTAAGTACTTTAGGTTTCGAATTATTCATTATAGGAGAACAGCTAGAGTGGACACCTCCATTAAGATTCGATTTTAGGTTTGTTAACGCAGTTGATGCAGTAGCACATAAATCGTATGCCTTAATTAATGTAAATCAGTTTGATCAAAAAGAACAATTTCATAAGGTAATTGATATCGCTTTTGAATATCATAAAGAGACGTTCGCAAGTGTTAATTTAGAGTACATACCTACAGTTTCACCTTCTCAGAATTTTAAATTACAAAATCCAAACCATCCATCTTTTGTTATTGAAAAAGATGCAGTTTGGTTTAGAGATTTTTGTAATGTAGCAAGAAGGGTTTCTGGAAATTCAAAAATTATTTTATTAGACTCATTTAATGATTGGAATTTTGGGACACAAATAGAGTCTGCAGATACTTATGGTGAAGATTACTTGCAAATACTTCGTGAAGAATTTAAGGTGAACTAATTTTTTTATGAAAAAAAAATCAAATTTTTTTTTAGCTATAATTATAACGATTGTATTATATGGCTGCAAAAGCAATACTAAAATCTTAAAGGTTGATAAAAATATCCCTGCTAAAATTAACAACTCTATAGAAGGTAAAATTTTAGCAGGTTATCAAGGTTGGTTTAATGCAATAGGAGATGGTTCTAATTTAGGATGGAAACATTACGGAAATAATAATCAATTTAATTTTGGCAATGCTTCTATAGATTGTTGGCCAGATGTATCTGAATTAGACAAAGATGAATTGTACGAAACTGAATTTACTCATAAAAATGGCAAACCGGCCTATGTATTTAGTTCTGCAAATTCAAAAACGGTAAAGCGTCATTTTAAATGGATGAACGATTATGGAATTGATGGTGTTTTTACACAAAGATTCGTGGTTGGTTTAACTAGAGGTCAAAAAAGAATTGATAATTATAATAAGGTTTTTGATAACTGTTTTATAGCTGCAAAAGACAACAATCGATTATTAAGTTTAATGTATGATCTTTCTGGAACTGATAACACCAATGTTGTAGAAACTACAATTCAAGATTGGAAACAACTCGTAAAAAAATATAAGTTAAACGATCCAACAAATCCTAATATATTAACTTATAAAGGTAAAGCAGTAGTTTCTATTTGGGGGGTAGGTTTCAAAAACAGAAAATACACTTTAGATAATATAAAAGAGCTTATTGATTTCTTTAAAAATGATGCTGAATATGGAAATTGTGTTGTGCTTTTAGGCTTACCAACTGGCTGGCGAGAACTAGAAAGAGATGCAGTAGCGGATACTAAACTGCACGATGTTATAAAAATGGCAGATATTGTTCATCCTTGGACTCCCGGAAGATATAAAACTTTAAAATCTGCTGATAAACACAAAGAAGATTATACTATAAAAGATCAGCAATGGTGTAATGAGAATGGTCTTTTATACATGCCTGTAGTTTTTCCAGGCTTTAGTTGGGCAAATATGAAAAAAGATGCCAGTCTTTTCAATGAAATTCCACGTTTAAAAGGAGAATTTTTATGGAGGCAGTATTACAATGCAATATCATCTAACGTAAAAACCATTTACGTTGCTATGTTTGATGAAATTGATGAGGGGACCTGTATTTTTAAAGTAGATAATAATCCACCTGTAGGAAAAAGTGAGTTTTTAACTTATGAAGGTTTACCATCAGATTATTATTTATGGCAAACAGGACATGCAGGAAAAATGTTGCGAAAAGAAATTCCGTTGTCAAAAACGCAACCTATTTATCCTAATTAAAAACAACCTCTTAATTGATCATCTTAATGAAATCAATAAAAAAAAAACAGCTTACTAACTGTATAAAAATTTTTCTAGTTTCTGTGTTATTCTTTTCCTGTAATTCAGAAAAATTAGTAGAAAAAAAGATTGACAATGTAAAATATGTAGATCCACAAATTGGTGGAGTTGCTCCTTTTTTACAACCAACAAGAACACGTATACATTTGCCAAATTCAATGGTTCGCATGTATCCTGAAAGAGATGATAATAGAGATGATCAAATAACGTCTTTTCCTTTAACTACAAGAAAACATCGTTCAGATTTACTATTTAATATCATGCCTGCTTCTGGCAATGTTGATGAAGTAAAACAACCAATTTCTGCTTGGGATCAAGAGTTAGAAATTGCACACCCTTACTATTATTCTACTTGGTTAGAAGATTATGATATTACTACAGAATTTACACCAACTGCACAAGCAGGAATTTTTAGATTTACCTATCAAAATAATGATACCAGAAAATTATATTTAAGCAATTTATCTGGTGCTGATTGGCAATTAAATGAAGATGGCTCTCTAACAGGAACTGAATCTTTTGAAGGAATGTTTGCATACGTTTATGCAATAACCGACCAAAAAGGAGCATTTACTTGGGCAAAAACAGAAGATAACAAAGTTAATTCTTGGATGACCTGGAAAGATGTAAACATCAACCAAGTGCAATTCAAATACGGAATTTCATTTATAAGTATCGCTCAAGCAAAGAAAAATTTAGAAAGAGAAATTCCAGATTTCAATTTTGAAAATGTAAAAGAAAAAGCGCATAAAAAATGGTCTGAAAGATTGAATCAAATTGAAGTTGAAGGTGGAACAGAAGCTTACAAAAGGACATTTTATACAGCCTTATATCGGTCTTATGAAAGAATGATAAATATTACTGAAGATGGAAAATATTATAGTAATTACGATAAAAAAATCCACGAAGGAGAACAAGATTTTTATGCGGACGACTGGGTTTGGGATACGTTTTTAGCACTACATCCTTTACGATATATTTTACAGCCAGAAATGGAATCAGATATGATGGCTTCTTATGTAAGAATGTACGAACAGTCTGGATGGTTACCACAATTTCCTCAAATTCATGGAGACGCACCTCCAATGAATGGTTTTCATTCTACCATAATGTTATTAGATGCCTACAGAAAAGGTGTTCACAATTTTGATGCAGAAGTTGCTTTTCAGGCGATGAAAAAAAATGCTTTAGAAGGTAGTATGATTCCTTGGACAATGGGAGAACATGCACCTCTTGATAAACTCGCATTAGAACTTGGTTATTTCCCAGCTTTACATCCAGGAGAAAAAGAAACTGACTCAAAAGTGCATGATTTTGAAAAACGACAAGCAGTTGCTGTAACATTAGCACAAGGTTATGATGATTGGGCTTTAGCAGAATTTGCAAAAGAATTAGGTAAAGAAGACGATTACAAATACTTTTCTAAAACTGCACAGAATTACAAAAATCTGTATTGGAAAGAAAAAGGATTCTTTATGCCAAAAGATGCCAAAGGAAACTGGATTGATATCGATCCAAAATTTGATGGAGGAATGGGTGGAAGAGATTATTATGATGAAAATAATGGTTGGACATATCTATGGAATGTACAACAAGATATTTTAGGATTACAAGAATTAATGGGTGGTAGAAAAACGTTTGAAGAACGTTTAGATCAAATGTACAGAGAAGATTTAGGTAGAACTACCTATGCTTTAAATGCAAGATTTCCTGATTTTACAGGAATTGTAGGCCAGTTTTCTATGGGAAATGAACCAAGTTTTCATATTCCATATTTATACAATTTTACAGATTCGCCTTGGAAAGCGCAAAAGAAAATAAGAATGTTATTAAACACTTGGTTTAAAGACAACATTTTTGGTATTCCAGGAGATGAAGATGGAGGCGGAATGTCTGCCTTCGTCGTTTTTTCTGCAATGGGGTTTTATCCAATAACACCAGGAATTCCAGTCTATACCATTGGGAGTCCTTTGTTTTCAAAAATAACAATCAACTTACCTAATGGGAAGCAGTTCATTGTAAATGCGCCAAATTGTAACGAAACTAATAAATACATACAAAAAATTACATTAAACGGAGAAGAATTAAATAGAATGTGGTTTACTCATGAAGATATTATAAAAGGAGGCATTTTAACCTTAGAAATGGGAAAATATCCAAATAAAAAATTGGCAAATAAGGACACGTCAATTTTAAAAATATTTAATCAAAAATAACAATCTAATTATATGAGGAATTTTAAAGGATTTAGTGTTGTATCAATCTTGTTTTTATTTCTTATTTTTTCTTTTAGAAATAAAACAAAGGGAGAATTCAAAACAACATCAGACAACACAGTCTATGTAAATACCTTTATAGGTACAGGAGGTCATGGGCATACATTTCCAGGGGCAACTACGCCTTATGGAATGGTGCAATTGAGTCCAGACACAAGAACTTTAGGTTGGGATGCTTGTGGAGGATATCATTATACAGATTCTTCAATTTTAGGGTTTTCTCATACACATTTAAGTGGAACAGGAATTAGTGATTTAGGCGATTTTTTATTTATGCCTTTTTCTGGTGAAGCTAAAGTAATGCCAGGAACTCCAGAAAATCCAGATGCTGGATATCGTTCTAGATTTAGTCACGAAGAAGAAGTTTCATCTCCAGGATTTTATTCAGTTTTATTAAAAGATTATAATATCAAAGCAGAACTTACATCTACCAAAAGAGCAGGTTTTCATAAGTACACGTTCAATAAAGAAGGTAAATCTGGTATCATTATAGATTTATCGCATAACATTTATGAAGACCATCAACCCAATCATCAATTTAAAATAATTTCAGATACTGAAATTGTAGGTTATAAAGGTTCTGGAGGTTGGGCAGTAACTCAAGATATTTTCTTTAAAGCAAAATTTAACAAACCGTTTACAGTAACATTTTTCGAAAACGGAAAAAAAATTGATGCTTTACCCAATAAAATGTCTAAAAAATTAGTAGCAGTATTAACTTTTAATACAAACGCTGGTGAAGAAGTTTTAGCTAAAGTGGGTATTTCTTCTGTGGACTATGAAGGCGCAAGTAAAAATTTAGAAGCAGAAATTAACCATTGGAATTTTGATAAAGTTAAAAAAGAGGCTCATGATTCATGGGAAAAAGAATTATCAAAAATTAATGTCAAAGGAGGTACAGAAGATGAAAAAACAATCTTTTATACAGGTTTGTATCACACTTCTATAAGTCCAAATACTTTTTCTGATGTAGATTTCAGATATAGAGGAATGGACAGAAAAATTCATCAATCTAAAGAAGAGAAAATCTATACAGTTTTTTCTTTATGGGATACTTTTAGAGCATATAATCCTTTAAAAACAATTACAGATCCTGATAAAACAAACGAATTTATAAACACACTTTTAACAAAATATGATCAAGGTGGCGTTTTACCAATGTGGGAATTGCAAGGAAATTATACAGGTTGTATGATTGGATATCATGCTGTACCAGTAATTGTAGATGCTTACAACAAAGGAATTAGAGGTTTTGATGTAAAGAAAGCCTATGAAGCAGTTGTTCACGCATCAACGTATGATACTACAGATATCTTTTTCCCTTCAAAAAGAGTTAAAACTATATTAATGCCAAAAGGTAAACTCTATAATGAAACGATGGATTTTATTCCAGCAGATTTAGAAAACGAATCGGTTTCTAAAGCATTAGAATATGCTTATAATGATTGGTGTATTGCACAAATGGCGAAAGATTTAGGGAAAACTGACGATTACAATCGGTTTATGAAACGCTCTAAAAAATACACTCAATATTATGATACCGAAACAGGCTTTATGAGAGGGAAAAATCAAGATGGAAAATGGCGAGAGCCTTTTGATCCTCGTTTTTCTAAACATAGAAAAGATGATTATACAGAAGGAAATGCCTATCAGTGGTCTTGGTTTGTGCCTCACGATGTTGAAGGTTTGGTAAATTTAGTTGGCGGAAAAGATGCATTTATTAAAAAATTAGATGAGTTGTTTTCTACAAGTTCTGAATTGGTTGGTGATGAGGTTTCAAATGATATTTCAGGATTAATTGGCCAATATGCCCATGGTAATGAACCAAGCCATCATATCACTCATTTATACAATTTTGTTGGTCAGCCATGGAAAACTCAAGAGTTAACAGACAAAATTATGACTGAATTGTATTTCGATAATCCAAATGGTCTTGCTGGAAATGAAGATTGCGGTCAAATGTCAGCTTGGTATGTATTAAATGCAATGGGGTTTTATTCTTTTAATCCTGGTGATCCTACTTATTCAATTGGAAGACCAATTTTTGATGAAGTAACCATCAATCTTGAGTCAGGAAAAAAGTTTACAATAAAAGTGAATCACAATAGTAAAACAAATAAATACATTCAAAAAATAACCTTAAATAATAAAGTTCTTCAAAAACCATTTTTCAAACATGAAGATATTCTAAATGGAGGCGTTTTAGAATTTACTATGGGAAATTTACCAAAATAACAACTATGTCAAAGTAACACAAAAAATAAAATCAACTAATTCAATTATTTTACGATGAACAACACAAAAACACCTGTTATTGAAAAAAAAGTATTATTTCCTTTTATACTTGTTACTTCACTTTTTGCTTTATGGGGATTTGCAAATGCAGTAACAGATCCTATGGTACAGGCTTTTAAAAAAGTTTTAGAGCTTTCTAACTCTGAGGCTGCTTGGGTGCAAATGGCCTTTTATGGGGGGTATTTTTGTATGGCACTACCTGCAGCAATGTTTATGAGAAAATATTCCTATAAAGTAGGAATTTTAATTGGATTAGCTTTGTATGCAACAGGGGCTTTATTATTTTATCCAGCTGCACAATCAGAAAGTTTTTTATTCTTTTGCCTAGGATTGTATATTTTAACTTTCGGTCTTGCTTTTTTAGAAACAGCGGCAAATCCTTACGCATTGGCAATGGGTCCAAAAGAAACAGCAACGCAAAGGTTAAATTTAGCACAAGCTTTTAATCCTTTAGGTTTAATTGCAGGCTTATTTGTAGCACAACAATTTGTTTTAAAAAATCTTAAATCAGATGATGTTGAAGACTTTAGTTCGTTAGAAGAAGCTTCTAAAATTTTAATGAAAACTTCCGATTTAATGGTAATCAGAGATCCTTATGTAATGTTAGGCTTATTTATTTCGGTAGTATTTGTATTTTTTTTAATTAGTAAAATGCCTCAATCTAAAGCTGATGGTGAAATGCCAGATATTATAGATACATTTAAAGTATTAACTTTTAATAAAAAATATACGTTGGGTGTATTCGCACAAATTTTATATGTTGGTGGCCAAATAATGTGTTGGACTTATATTTACCAATATGCTGAGGCAATAGATATTTATAGTGTTACAGCGGGTTATTATCAAATGACAGCATTCATAATTTTTACAATAGGAAGAGCAATAGGTACTTATTTACTTCGTTTCATGAGCGCAGGAAAAATGTTAATGTATTTTGCTTTATTTGCTGCATTTTTTGCTTTAGGTACTATTTTTATTCAAGGAATTATTGGCTTGTATTGCCTTGTAGGCATTTCCTTTTTTATGTCAGCAATGTTTCCAACAATATATGGAATTGCGTTGAACGATCTTTCAGAAGAGCAATCAAAAGTGGGTTCTGCAGGTTTGGTTATGGCAATTGTAGGTGGTGCTTTAATGCCAAAATTGCAAGGAATGATTATTGATGCTGGAGGAAATGGTGTTGCAGACCTTCAGATTTTTGGAGTTTACGAGGTTAATTTCTCGTTTATACTCCCTTTTATTTGTTTTTTGTATATTTCATGGTATGGTCTTTTTGTTTTTAAAAAATATGAATGTATTAATGTTTAATGCAGCCTTCTTTTCTTTAAAACTATAAATTATGTTTTTTTACAATAAACTTCTTTATGTTTTCATTATGTTAATTTTATTAGTTTCGACTAACAAAAATGAAAAACCTAAAATTAAAAAGAAACCAAATGTTTTAATTCTTTTTTCTGATCAGCATCATAAAAAAACAATGGGTTTTGAAAACCATCCAGATGTTATCACTCCAAATTTAGATAGACTTTCAAAAGAGTCTATTGTTTTTGATCGAGCATATGCCACTAGAGGTATTTGTGTACCCTCTAGAATGTCTTTAATGACAGGTTTATACCCAAGAACATTGGGTTTAATGGATAATAATGAAGAAACTTCTGTTACGGATAATGCAACTTCTTTAGCAACTATATTTCAATATAATGGTTATAAAACATTTGCTTTTGGCAAAAGACATTTAAAAGGTGGTGGTGATAAAGGTTGGGATATAAGAAAAGAGGTACATGCTGAAGAAGGTGATCACGGAAACTATATAAGTTGGATTACTGAAAAAGGGTATCAGAGTGAATTTTCTTATGATTGGGCTGCAGAATTTGGAAGAGGTCCAAAAGGAAGCAAAGAGGAAAATATTAAAATACCTATTGCTGACTTAGGTACTCGTATTTCTAAATTACCATTTGGGTATTCAATGGAAGCATACACCGCTTTAGAAACAATTAAAATGATTGATCAACAAAAAAATAGTGAAGAACCATTCTTTTGTTTTTCATCTTTTTATAGACCTCATCAACCCTACAATCCAATTAAAAAGTTTATGGATATGTATGATGTAAGTGAATGGGGTCAAGGAACTAAATTAAAAAGTGCTATTAAAATGCCAGCAAGTTTTTATCAACCAACCAAAGATTTACCTCCGCTACTTCAATTTCAAAGAAATGGAGGAAACAAAGTATGGAATATGGATAAAGCATTTAAAAATGAGCAACTTTGGAGAGATTTTATTGGAGCATATTATGCATTAATAACAGAAATCGATTATTATGTTGGTGAAATTTTAATGGCTTTAGATAAAGCCAATATAAAAGAGGAAACTATAATTATTTATACTACTGACCATGGAGATTTTGCAGGGAATCATGGAATGGTAGAAAAAGCAGCAGCTGGTCACAATATTTATGAAGATATTTTAAACATTCCTTTAATGATAAGGATTCCAGGAAATACAGTTAAAGGTAAGCATACTGCAGAATTAGTTACACTTACAGATGTCATGCCAACTTTAATTGATATTTTAGACTTAAAAACACCTAAAATAAATAATAAGTTAGATGGTAAGTCACTTGCAAAACTTATTCTTAAAAACAAACCATTGAACAGAGAGTATGTTGTTTCTGAAAGCTGGTTTCAATCAACAGTAATTACTAAAAGTAAAAAATTAGGAATGATGCAAGAAAATCTAGTCAATCCAAAACAAGATTATAGGGATTTTGGGGATATGTTTTTTGATAGAATTAAGGATCCTTTAGAGATTAAAAATGGCATTAATGATCCAAAAAATAAAAAAGAAATCGAAAAATTAAAAGGTTATTTTGATGATTTTAAAAATAAAGTTTCAGGTTTGGGATTCAAAGAAATTACTAATAAACTAAAAAATGGAAATACAAAAAATGAAAATCCTAGGTAAAATCTTCGTTTTACTTTTTTTTATACATCAGAATTTATCAGCTCAAAACAATAAAAAACCTAATATCATCTTCATAATGACGGATGATCACAGTTCTATTGTACCAAAGCAGAATGATATAAAAAATCAATCAAGACCATTTGGTTTTAATGGCGAAACAAAAGTGCATACACCAATAATTGATGATTTAGCTAAAAACGGTATGATTTTTACAAGAGCTTATGTTTCAAGTTCAGTTTGTTCTCCAAGTAGATATACAGTTTTAACTGGACGTTATGCAGGAAGATCAGAAGGAAAGGTATTTTTGAAACAACATCCTATTGGAAGTATGACTCGTGTAGAGAATAATGTGGAATTAGAGTTGGATAGAGAAAATTTACCAAGATTACTTCAAAAAGCTGGTTATAAAACTGGTTTTGTAGGAAAATCTCATATCATAGAACATGACCTTATAAATCAAAGAAAAAATTGGGTTAAAAATGGTTTTAAAGAATATGATAAAGATGCTGATCCAAATGACAAAAGTGTTTCTGAAGCAATGGCTTATAATCATCAAAAGTGGACAGAAATTATTAAAAAATATGGATTCGATTATGCAAATGCAATATATCCAGCTAACCTAAAAGAGTTACATAATGATTCTATAAATGTTCATAATGTAGAGTGGAAAAATAAAGCAGCATTAGATTTTATTGATAAAAATAAAAACAGTCCCTTTTATCTCTATTACAGTGAAACCATTCCACATGGACCTGCACCTTGGATTAAAAAGGAAGGAAAATATGTTTATGGTTTACACGCCAATCCAAAATTTACGGGTCAAGGCTTGAAAGACATTACATATTCATACCTTCCTACAAGAGATCAAATATTAGAAGAAGTAAAAAATTTAAATAAAGATGTGGCACATGCTTGGTTGCGTTGGTTTGATCATGCAGTTGGAGCAATTGTCAAAAAATTAAAAGATGAGGGAATTTATGAAAATACATTAATTGTTATTGCTTCAGATCACGGAGATTACAATGGAGGGAAAACTACTTTATATGAAGGGGGTATAAAAATTCCACTTATGATGCATTGGCCAAATGGTATAAAACCAAATCAAACGTATGATGAATTAGTTCAGAATATTGATTACGTGCCTACCTTTTTAGATTTAGCAGGTGTTGATATAAAAAAGAAAAGTAAAAGTTTAGATTTAGATGGTGTTAGTCTTAAAAATGTTTTAGATGGTGAAAAAAAACCAGTTCATGAACATTTATTTTTTGAGTTGGGTTTTGCAAGGGGTATAATGACCAAAGATTGGAAATATATTTCAGTAAGATATGATAATCAATCTTTAAAAAAAATAGAAAAAGGGATTGAATTTATAGGTTGGAAAGGTGAAAAATTAAAATATCCATATTATGTTAGAAATGCTCACCTTGGAAATTTTGCATCAACAAACAACCCATTGTATTTTGATGCTGATCAATTATATAATTTAGCTGATGATCCTCGTGAAACCCAAAATATTTTTATAGAAAATAAAGAAAAATCAGCAGAACTTAAAAAACTATTAATAAAATATTTAAAATCTTTTTCTAATAGGCCTTATGGTGAATTTATAAATTAATTTTATGAAAATAAGTAAGCGAATATTAATAATTTTAAATTGTTTTTTTGTCCTAAATCTTAATGCTCAAAAAATAATTGATACTGTAGCCCTTAAAGCAGGTGTTTATGATATTCCAATTAAAATAAAACTACCCAAAAATACAATTGCCAAAAGTCCTGTGTATTTTTTTGTACATGGTGGTGGTTGGAATGGAGGTGACCAAAAAGAAGTACCTCCTGCAACAATTTCAGGTGACGCAAACTTTTTAGTTGACTACCTTGGCGTAATTTATGTTGGGTTAGCTTATCGTTGTAAGGGAAATAATGCAACATTTGCAGATGCTATAAACGATTTAGAAGCTTCTGTAAAATGGTTTATGGATAATTCAGAAATGTTTAATGCAGATGTTACTAGAATAGGTTTTGGTGGCTCATCAGCAGGATCAACTTTAGCAGCAATAATGGCTCAAAAATACCAAAATTCTAGACTTTTTGTTGGTTTGGAAGGGATGTATAATTTAGTAGATCATGATCCCGAAAAATCATCATTTCCTAATAAAGAAGGTAGGGAATTATATGGTTTATCTACAAAAAAACAAAGCAAAAGAGCTTCTGCATTCTATAATTTAAGAAAAAAACCACCAACTACTTTATTATTCAATGGTAAAGAAGATGCTTTATGCCACTTTTCTCAAACAGAAAATTTTGCTAATAAAATTAAAACTTCTGGAGGTAAAGTAAAAATTATTCTATATGAAAATATTAATCACACTTGTTTAAATGCTTCTTATCCAGAGGTAATGAAAAAAAGTGTTTTGGAAATAGCCATTTTATTTATTGAAGAATTTCAATTAAAAAACACTGATTTAAATGCCATAGAATCTCTTTTAAATCAAAAGTTACATGGAATGACAAAGAAAAATACTATCAATCAAGTAGATATTTTAGGTTCTTGGAAGTTAAATAATATTACAATAAATTTTTATGAAGATGGAAAAGGTACTCTTGTAAATTCTAAAAATAATACAATAAAAGAATTTTTATTTTCTTTAGAACTAGGCACAATTCTTTGTGATTTTAATGGTGAAACTAGAAGCTTTTTCATGCGTGAAAATAATAAAATGATTTATGAGATAAATCTTGTAAATAGAGATTTAAAATATAGAGCATTTAATTATACTAAAACTTAAATTAAAAATGAAAAGGCTATTTTTATGTTTTTCTTTGATACTTTGTCTTTACTCCATTGACAATTTAGTGTCTCAAAACAAAACACAAAAAAACTTACTATTTATAATTACAGACCAACAAAGGTATGATGCGTTGACAATAGCTGGTAATTTCATAATAAAAACACCCAATTTAGATAGATTGGCAAAAAGTGGTGCTTATTTTAAAAACGCTTATACTCCTGTAGCAGTTTGTGGCCCAGCAAGAGCATGTATTTTAACAGGAACAACTATAAACACCAATGGTGTAACAACTAATGATAAAACCTATTATTACAATACTGAGCCTGTAATGACCATGAAAACTTTTGATGAAATTTTATCTGAAAAAGGCTATCATACATTGTATTTTGGCAAATGGCACGTATTAACTAATCATGCCAAGGTTTATAAAAACAATAAAAAATTTGCAAAAAACGGAAAGTATATATTTGATCATGGTGGACAAAACTACCTATATCAGGACTATTTAGACAGTGTTTTTCCTAAAAGAAATCTTGAAAGAGGTGAACTATTGGATTATTTTTCAAACAGGCCATACGTGCCAGATCCAATAGATGTTAATTTTGGATTAACCTATAAAGATTTAAAAAATAAAAAACCTGAATCACAACCCAATTATCATGGAAAATCTTCCATCCCAGCAGAACACACTATCACAGCATTTTATGCAAAAAAAACAATAGCTGCAATTGAGAGACTAAAAGACAAACCTTTTAGCATTACAACTTCATTTCACTTCCCACATGCACCTATGATTCCTTCAGAACCATATCACTCTATGTACGATCCAAACAAAATGATTGTTCCTGAGAGCATTAATGATCAAATGGAAAACTCACCATATAAAAATGCAAATAACCGAGAAAAGTTACCCCAGTTTGCTGATAAAGAAAAAATCAAATATATGATTGCCAATTATTACGGATTAATTTCTGAAATTGATTTTTGGGTTGGAAAAATTTTAGACAAATTAGAAGAAACTAATCTGACAGAAAATACCTTAATCATTTTTACAAGCGATCATGGAGAAATGTTAGGTGCTCATGGTATGCGTGAAAAAAATGTATTTTACGAAGAATCTTCTCATGTCCCATTATTGATGCGATTGCCTAATGAAATAAAAGCAAATACCAGAGTTGATAAGTATGTTTCTAATGTAGATTTATTTGCAACAATAATGGATTATTTACAAATCGGCACATACAAATCTGATGGTGAAAGTTTACGAGATCTAATCGAACATAAAGAAACCAATCATGGTAATTATGTGGTTACAGAATGGAATTATAGAGGACCAACATCTCCAAATTATATGATTGTAAAAGACGGATGGAAATTGATGGTACCATATACTGAAAATTCAAAAGTATTGAATGCGATGTATAATTTAAATGAAGATCCGTATGAAATGACTAATCTTTTAGGGGGAAATCCAGATGGTAATAAATACCAACAAAAAGCAGAAGAATTAAGAAAAAACTTGCTAGAGTGGTTGCATAAAAACAAATCACCACATTATCAAGGCGTATTAAAACGAAAATTAATATAACTAACAAAAAATGAAACTATATCCTTTACAATTTACACCACTTTATAAATACAGAATTTGGGGCGGAGAAAAATTAAAAACTGAATTGAATAAACAATATACAGAAGAAAATATTGGCGAATCTTGGGAGATTTCTGATGTTTCTGGAGATGAAACTGTTGTTGCAGAAGGTGCTTTAAAAGGGAAAACTCTAAGAGATTTAATTATAGAATTTAAAGGTGATTTTGTTGGACAAACTGTTTATGAAAAATTCGGAGAAGATTTTCCGTTATTAATTAAATTTATAGATGCTAAAACACCATTGTCAATTCAAGTGCATCCAAGCAATGAGGTTGCAAAAAAGCGGCACAACTCGTTTGGGAAAAATGAAATGTGGTATGTAATGCAAGCTGATGACGATGCAGAATTAATAGTTGGTTTTGATGAAAAAATTGATAAAGAGCAATATAATAAACATTTAGAAAATAATACCATTCTAAATGTAATGCACCACGAAGATGTACAAAAAGGAGATACTTTTTACATTCCTACAGGTCGTGTGCATGCCATTGGTTCAGGAGTTTTGTTAGCAGAAATTCAGCAAACTTCTAACATCACCTATCGTATTTATGATTATGATAGAGTAGATGAAAAAACTGGTGATAAACGTGAATTACATAATGATTTAGCAATTGATGTAATTGATTATGAGGTATATGAATCGTATAAAACTAAATATGAATTCAAAAAAAATACTTCAAATAAATTAGTGCATTCTCCTTATTTTAGAACGAATATATTAGATATAAGTGATACTGTTGAAAAAGATTATAGATACATAGATTCTTTTATTATTTATATGTGTGTTGAAGGTTCAGCTGAAATTATTTCAAATGAAAACACATTTTTATTAAATACCGGAGAAACAATATTAATACCCGCCAACAACAAAATAATAGTATTAAAAGCAACAAATGCTAAAATATTAGAGGTTTATTATTAAAAAAAACAAAGTTTCTTTAAACGGAATCAATTACTCTTTAATAAATTAGGTGATTTAAAGGAGCTACTAAATTTGTAAGAATAGTTTTTACAATTGAAAATTATAGGTTAGCCACTCTTGTAAAGTAATTGCAAGCATGGGTAATAAAATAATTGGATTGTATAATGCAGTACATTTTTTTTAATAGCTAGAAACCCCGCATTAATTTATTATTACAATATAAGGATATCAAAAGAGCAAAAGGGACTTAAAATAGCTGATTACATAAAAATTTATTACAACAAAAAAAGAAGACTTTCTAAATTAAAGTTTATCATAATTCAAGCGAATAATAAAAAAATAGCTATTTATAAAAATCTTACCTAACTTAAATTGTAATTTTTATTAGCATTTCCAGATTCTCATTAGAACTTGAACATCTAATTATAATAATCGAAAGTGTTAAAATATAAAGCAGTTTTTTTATTTTAATTTTTGTTGAATTCAAGCCAATTGAGGTATTGCTTTTCTAATTCTATAACTTTATTAGGATATTTTTTTGCCAGATTTATAGTTTCACCTATATCATCATCAAGATTTACTAGAAATCTCTTTTCCTTTAATTGATTTTTTTCATCACTTGTGTCTTTTGGATTTCCTAATAATTTCCACTTTCCTTTACGAGCCACCCACATATCTTGATATTGCCAACAATAACCTTCTGTATGTTTTGTTAGTTCAGTTTCATTATTGATGATGGAAACTAAACTTTTACCATCTAGATTTTGTATATCAAGTTTAATTCCACACAATTCTGCTAGTGTTGGTAGCCAATCTGTGTTTACTGCAAACTGATTTCTAATTTCACCTTTTTTAATTTTTTTTGCCCAGGTTATGGCTGCAGGCACTCTAATTCCTCCTTCAAATAAACTCGATTTTGCACCTCTGTAGGGTCCTGAATTTCCTCCGCCAAAATGCGCACGTTGTTCTGTTGAATGTCCATTGTCAGATTGAAATACAATAATAGTATTGTCTTTTATGCCTAATTCGTCTAGTTTTTTAATGAGTTTGCCAATTCTATCATCTAAAGTTGAGATAAATGCAGCATATAAATTTCTTGGATATGGAATCCCTTTATCATTATAATAGGCTAACCATTTTTCATCTCCTTGATAAGGATAATGTGGCATATTCACAGCAAAATACATAAAGAAAGGGTTTTTTTGATTCTCTTCTATAAAACTTGAAGCTTCATTTACCATTAAATCAGGGAAAAACTGCCCATCATAATACACTTCTTTTCCGTTTCTAAATAAATCGTGTCTATTAGGTCCATTCCAATAAAAAAAGTGCGAATAATTATCGATACAACCCACCATATGTCCAAAAGAATGGTCAAAACCTTGTGCGTTTGGTGTCATGTCTGGTGCATCTCCTAAATGCCATTTGCCAATATGTGCTGTAGCATATCCTGCATCTTTAAACATTTCTGCCATGGTATATTCTGTTCCAGGAAGGCCTTTTTTTATTTCTGAATTTGGAACCGCATTTCCTGACAATCCTGCTCTTTGTGGCGTTTTACCCGTTAATAAAGAGGCTCTTGAAGGCGAACAAACTGGTGATGCATAAAATTGTGTAAAACTGGCTCCGTTTTCTACAATATAATCCATATTTGGAGTGACTAAATCTTTTGCTCCAAAAGAATTTACATCGATAGAGCCTTGATCATCAGTTAGAATAAAAATAACGTTTGGTTTATAGTTGTTGTTTGTTTTGTTTTGTTTTTTAACTTGTGATTTTGACGAAAAACATCCTAAAAAAAGGATGCTCGTCATTAAAAAAAGGATTGTTTTTTTTTTCATTCGAAATCAACTAATTATTAAAATAAAATACTACTTTTTTTTTCTACTCACAGAAAACGGGAGGTTTTCTTCTTTACTTCCCCAACTTTTATTAGAAGTATTCGATACATTAAACTCTAAAAGACCTCCTTTTTGAATATCGCTACATCTGATAAAACTATTTTCATAATTCTTATTATTTAAACTTGCAGACTGAATGTAAAAGTTGTATTCAGAATTGTTTTTTGCTTCTATACTAAAGGTATTTCCGTTTCTTAAATGTAATGTTGCTTTTTTAAACAACGGACTTCCAATGATAAATTCATCTGTTGCTGGAGTTACAGAATAAAAACCTAAAGCACTAAATACATACCAAGCAGAAGTTTGCCCATTATCTTCATCACCACAATACCCATCAGGTGTTGGAGTATACAAATTGGTTAACACTTTTCTTATTTTATCTTGTGCTTTGTACGGAACTCCTGCATAATTATACAAATAAATCATATGTTGTATAGGTTGATTTCCGTGCGCATAATTGCCCATATTTGCCACTTCCATTTCTCTAATTTCATGAATGACCTTTCCGTAATAGGATGAATCATATTTTGGTGGCATTGTAAAAACACCATCTAATTGTTTGATGAAATTATCTTTTCCGCCCATTAAATTTATCAATCCATCTATGTCTTGAAAAACAGACCATGTGTAGTGTAAACTATTTCCTTCTGTAAAAGCACCACCCCATTTTAAAGGATCAAAAGGACTTTGAAAGCTACCGTCTTCATTTTTACCCCGCATTAAATTTGTTGATGGGTCAAATACATTTTTGTAACGATATGATTGTTCATAATACTTTTTAGCGATATCCTTTTTACCCATTTTTGTTGCCATTTGTCCAATGGTAAAATCGGCATAAGCATATTCTAAAGTTTTAGCTGCATTTTCTTTAATATTGACATCAAAAGGCACATACCCTAAAGTGTTGTAATAATTCAAACCTTCTCTTCCTACAGATCTTACTGGCCTTCCTTCTTCCACAGTTGCGTTTTTTAGAATTGCATCAAATAAAATTTCGGCAGTTTTTTCATTTTTAATGTTTCCCTTTAGATAAGCATCTGCAATAATAGATGCAGAATTAGAGCCAATCATTACTGCTCTATGTCCAGGACTGGCCCATTCTGGCAACCATCCAGATTCTTTGTAGGTGTTAGCTAAACCTTCCATAATGTTATTATTCTGTTCTGGATACATCATATTAAAAAAAGGAAAAACGCCTCTAAATGTATCCCAAAAACCATTATCCGTAAACATATAACCAGGCAAAACCTTTCCATTATAAGGACTGTAATGCATGATTTTATTATCTGCATCAAACTCATAAAACGTTCTAGGAAATAATAAAACCCTATATAAACAGGAGTAAAAAGTTCTAATATTATCTATATTATCATCTTCAATTTTAATTCTACTCAACTCTTCTTCCCAAGCATTTTTCGCTTTTTGTTTTGTTTCTTCAAAAGAATCTTTACCTATTTCTCTATTTAAATTAATTTGCGCTTGTGCTTTACTTATAAAAGAAGAAGCCACTTTTACATTAACGACCTCACCTCTTTTAGTTTTAAACCCAATGATGGCACCAACATGTTTTCCTTCGCAATATAAGTTGTCCTTTTGAAGCTCCCAATTGTCTTTCCATGTATGGGTAATTTCAAAGTCTTTATCAAATTCAGCTACAAAATAATTTTGAAAATTATCTGGCACTCCTCCATTGTTGTTTCTACAATAGCCAATTATTTTACGTTGTTTTGGTAAAATTTTAACCATAGATCCTTTAAAAAAAGCATCTAACATAATATATGAAGAATCTGATTCTGGAAATGTAAATTTAAATTGGGCTGCTCTAGCTGTTGGTGTTACCTCTGCAACCACATCATACTCTGCTAAATATGTTTTATAGTGATATGGTGTAACTGTTTCTGCTTTGTGAGAAAACCAAGAAGCTCTCTCATCTTCTTGATATTTTAGTTTACCAGTAACTGCCATTAAAGAAAAGGCAGCATAATCATTTAACCATGGGCTAGGTTGATGTGTTTGTTTGATGCCACGTATTTTATCATCATCATAATTATACGCCCAGCCATTGCCCATTTCTGCAGTCATCGGTGTCCAAAAATTCATGCCCCAAGGTGTTGCTATTGCTGGGTAGGTATTACCGTTAGACATACTTTTTTTAGAGTCTGAACCCATTAAAGGGTTTACATAATCAACTAAATAAATCTCATCTTTGGAGCTTTTTGTTTGTCCTTGAGTATTATAGGAAGTAAATAAAAAGGGAGTAAATAAAATCACAACAGGTAATGATTTAAAACTATATTTTGTTTGAGTCATAATCTGTTTTTTAAAAGGTTGCAAGTACAGTTGTGGGTTTTGATATTTTTGCAGTAACGATATTGTCTTTATAAATCCAACTGGTAACACCTGCAACCACTTTTGGTTTTTTAGTGCTGTAAAAATCGATTTCTGCATTTTGAAATACATTTTCTATAGTTACTTTTATCGATTGATTTTTTGATTGATAAGGAACTATTTTAATTTTTTCTGCATACCGAACTCTATGTAAGAAGGGTTCTATTTCTTTTTGAAGCGGAGATATGATAATCTCTAATTTATCAGAAATATGATTCCTTATTTTACCAATTTTTATATGTTTTTCTAAATACGTTGCTGTTGCATTTCTAACTTGCCATTTCATATTGGAATGACGCACAAGATAAGTAACTCTTTTATTTCCAGAGGTCGAAATCTCATTAATACTTCTTGTTTCCAAGGGCTTGTCTAACTCTATTTTTTTGATGTTCCCTTTTACTAAAACACCAGATGTTTGGTAGTTTTTAGTATCAATAATTACACCGGCATCTACTGTGTTTGACGCTGAATGCTCTTGTTCTAGTTTTAAATATTTAATATCTACATCTGTATTCATCCCTGTAAATGAGGCTTCTATTGTAACATTTACTAAATTATCACTTTGTGGATTACTGTAAATGGTATCAAATTCTGGCAAGTTTGGCACTTCAAACAAGTAATTTAGTTGCTGTCTTCCGTTTACTAACATTATTTCATCTGACTGGACAATTCGTAATTTCCGTCCGTTAATATCATGTATGTGCAAACGCAACCATAAACGTTGTTTGCCTTTCTCTCCTTTTACATCTAAATCGATGCTTGCCTTGTATTTTTGACCTAAAGGACATCTGTAATAGGAGTATTTATCATAATTATCAGAAGGCATTGTTAAGGTAGTCCACCAATTATCATTTGCTTTTAAACGAATTCCTGGATTTGTATATTCGAAACCTGCGTTGCCGTGATTCACCTTTGCAGCGAACAAAATTTTATCTAATCCGTGATACGCTTTTCGTTCTGTGTATTTTGTCATGGCGTGATCATCATTAATAACAGCACTATTGCAGCCTGTTAAAAATAATTCTGATTTAGTATTCTCGCCTACGTGATGATGATATGCAGGAATACGCTCTCCATTTACTGCACCACCAACACCATAACTATAGGCAAAATTTGCTTTATTATCAAATGTGGTTTTAACATCAAGAGTTTGACTTAAAGACACATCAAAAGAATCTAAAAACATATCTTTTTCTGCAGAATAACATTTTACGATTAGCTTGTCTTTTGTAATTTCGAAATACACACCACCAATACCATATTTACCGCTACTAGGATCAAAACCGCCAATTCTTCCATTTGAAACAAACAACATATCTTCTTGTTTTACAACTTCAAAATTATGATTATGACCGTGCATCCAAGTAATAATATTTGGATTTTTCTTAAATACTGCCAGCATTTTATCACTATCCATTACACCTCTATACCCATTTTCATTTCCTGTTGTTGTGCCAATTATGTTATTGTGCGACAACATTACAATGGTTTTATCTTTGTTAAGTGCTAAATCTAAATCTAACCAATCCCAAGCTTCTTCAGTAATATAGACAGCTCTAATCAATTGCGGAAAAGAGATAAAATGAATGCCTTGCATATCAAAACTATAATAAGGTCTGCAAGTATTACTACCCATAATATTGGAGCGCATTTCTGGATCATCATCTTCATTTGAACGCAATTCGTGATTGCCAATTACATAATAAAAAGGAATTTGCTCACAGCCACCTTGTATAATATCTACCCAATCTTTTCTTGCTTTATGTGGATTTCCATTATTATGATGGTCATTATGATGTGCATCTCCTGTATCCAAAAAGATATCTAAATCTGGAAATTTTTTCATAATATTTTTAACGGCTGCCGCTTGTTCCTCTATTTGAGGTTGCATTTTATGTACCCAACCAAAATGAGAATCTGAAACAATAAATCCTTTAAAAGAATCTTTTTTAGCATTGTTAAAATTAGTTGATGCAAAAACTCTTGGAGTTATAAATGCAGCAGCAGAAAACATTAAAGTTGATTTTATAAAATTGCGTCTTTTCATTTATCAAAAATTAGATAGATTTAAATTTTAGTTCTTTAAAAATGTCAACTAAGCTATATTAATTAGCAGGCTCAACTCTATAGCGTCTATCTATTCTAATGTCTGTCATTTTACGCATTTCCTCGAGAGATAAATCCATTTTATATTCTTTTTTTAGCTCACTTAATCGTGTTTTCAATTTGCTAATTAATTCTTTGTTTTTAGCCTCTGCGTATATGTTATTCAGTTCATTAGGATCATTTTCTAAATCAAATAATTCCCATTCATCCATATCATAATAGTAGTGTATGAGTTTATACCTTTCTGTTCTAATTCCATAATGAGGTTGTACATGGTGCCAATAAGGAAACTCATAGTAATGATAATAAACAGCATCTCTAAAAGCTTTTTTTGTTTTGTTTTCTAAAACAGGTAAAAAACTTTTTCCTTGAATATCTTTGGGAATTGGAATGCCTGCTAATTGTAGTAATGTGGGAGCATAATCTATATTTAATGCCAATTGATTCGCAACAGAGCCTGGTTTAATTTTTTTAGGATATTTTATAATAAATGGCATATGCAAAGATTCTTCATACATAAACCGTTTGTCAAACCAACCATGCTCACCTAAATAAAACCCTTGATCAGAAGTGTAAATAATAATAGTATTATCAGCAAGTCCACTTTTTTCTAAGGCTGCCAACATAGCTCCAATAGCATCATCTACACCTTTAACTACCCTTAAATAGTCTTTTATGTAACGTTGGTATTTCCAATTTTTTCTTTCTTGTTCCGTCATTTTTTCGTTTGGCGTCCAAAATTCCCCATCATTATTACCAAAGCTATTCCAAGCTATTAATTCTTCTTCTGTTAACCCTTGTGGTGGACTTATTTTTACATCTTTCCTATTCATATGACCGTCAATTCTCATCCAAGCTTCCTTAGCAGCTTTTCTACCTGTATATTCATCATTAAAAGTGGCTGGGTAAGGAATGGTTATATCACTTAAATAATTTTCATATCCAGGTCCAGGTTCCCATGGTCTGTGTGGTGCTTTAAATTGATACATCAACATAAAAGGTTTGCTTTTATCTTTCCTGTTTTTAAGCCAATTAATAGCATCTTCTTTAATAACATTTGTAGAATATTTCCCTTTTTCCTCAACAATACGATTTCCTGTTACTTCAAAAACTGGGTCATAATAAGAGCCTTGTCCTTCTTTATTAAATAGTACTTTATAATAATCAAATCCTGTTGGAGCTGTACCTAAATGCCATTTACCAAAAACAGCAGTTTCATATCCATTATTTTGCAAGATTTTTGGAAATGTTTGTTGAGTTTCATCAAAATCTCCTCCTCCTTCATTTTTATAAAAGCCATTTACATGTGGATATTTTCCTGTTAAGATTGCTGCTCGTGAAGGACCACAAATTGAATTGGTGCAAAACATATTCTTAAAAAGCATTCCTTCATTTGCTAGTTTATCAATATTTGGAGTGGGGGCAACTTCAGATAGAAAACCATTGTAAGCACTAATGGCAGCTAATGCGTGATCATCTGTCATTATGAATAAGATATTGGGTTTTTGTTTATTTAAAACCTCTTGTTTTTCAACAGTTTTACAACTAAAAACTGATAGTAATAAAAGGGTTAAAACACTATATTTTTTCATAATTATTTAAGTATTAATTAAATTTTGATTCTTTTCTTTAAAATAATGTTTTTACTTGACTTCCCAATTAGTATTTCGAACTCTCCTGGTTCTACTTTCCAATCTTTAGAAACTTCGTCCCAAAAAGCAAAAGCACTCTCCATCAAATTAAATTCGATAGTCTTTTTTTCTCCTTTTTTAAGATAAACTTTCTTAAAATCTTTTAATTCTTTTAAAGGTCTATCAACAGACGATTTTATATCTCTAACGTAAAGTTGTACTATATCTTCACCATCAAAATCACCACTGTTTTGTATTTGTAAAGTAACCTTTGCACTATTATTTTTAGTGCTTATTTTTAAATTAGAATACTTAAAACTAGTATAACTTAAACCATACCCAAAAGGAAATAGTGGTTCTATTTTATATTTATCAAAATATCTATAGCCTACATAAATACCTTCTTTATATTCGTTTCTTTCTTCAATTGAATAAAAATCTTTTGGATATTGATCTAATGATTTTGGAAATGTTATGGTAAGTTTTGCACTAGGATTTACTTTACCAAACAAAACATCTGCCAAAGCATTACCACCTTGTTCTCCTGGATACCAAGACATTAATACCGTAGAAACATTTGGCAACCAGTTTCGCATGTCAATTGCACTACCTGCAAAAACAGCAACAGTAGTATTTTTATTAATTTTTGCAATTTCATTAATTAAATTTTCTTGAGCTGGATATAATCTTAAATGATTTCTATCACCTGCTTCTCTCTCTGCCATATGTCCAGAAAGTCCAACTGTTAAAATCACTGCATCTGACTCTTTGGCTAGTTTTTTTGCTTGCTCTAACCAAGCAACGTTTTCATAATCCCAACCCAAACGAAAATCTGCACGATGATCAGTTCTAGCATATTCTGCTCTAATTTTATATTCTTTGCCTTGTTCTAATTCGATAGAACCCATTCCAACCCAGTCTGACCAACTTCCTTTTTTATTTGAAGCAATTAATTGATCATTAATATATAGTTTTGCACTACCAGAAGAATTTCTAATGCTAAAGGTGAAGTTTCTTGATGCGGGTGCTGTTAGAATCCCTGTCCATTGCACAGAAAATCTAGAGGTGATATTTTTTTCCATGCCAGCCTCTGGCACATCATCTTCTGACATCCATTCTTTGTAAATAACCTCATCAACCTCAGTTTTAATTATTTGACGCTCATTAGAATCATTATTATAATAAGTTGCTTGTAAACCTGGTTTTCCATTTTCTGTCTTAAGATACTTAACTGGGATAATTCCACATCCCTCTTCTGCATAAGTTCCTGGAGCATAATTTATTTCCACAGCTTCAGTTACGTTATTTTTTATTCCTTGAAAAGGCGTTACCATTAAATCTTTTTTAACATCTACATAAGCACTGCCTCCCCCTTGAAATAAATGAGGATTATAATTCCCATTATTGTAATGAATGCCGAAATTACCATTGGGTCCGATTACTGCTACTTTTTTTATTTTAGCTAAATTGAGTGGTAATATTTGATCATCATTTTTTAATAAAACCATACTTTTTGCTGATGCTTCTCTGGCTATTTCTAAATGTTTTTTATTGTGTAAAATAGATTTATCTAAACTAGGTTTAATATCAAAAGCACCAGACCAAAACATACCTCTTAACAGGTTTCCTGTCATTTTATCAATCGTTTGTTCTGTTACTTCTCCATTTTTTACTGCGTCTATTAAATTTTTTCCATACCAACGTTCTCTGGGCATTTCCAAATCCAAGCCTGCATTTGCTGAATTAGCTGTAGAATGCGTACCACTCCAATCGGACAAAACAAATCCTTTAAACCCCCAATCTTCTCTTAATATTTTAGTCAATAAAAAAGGGTTTTCGCAACTATACACGTCATTCACTTTATTATAAGCACCCATAACACTCCAAGCCCCACCTTCTTGAATTGCTTTTTTAAAGCCAGGTAAATATATTTCGCGTAAGGCACGTTCACTAACGATAATATTTAATTTGTGTCTATTAAACTCTTGATTATTACAAACAAAATGCTTTAGATTTGCCATTACTTTTTGACTTTGTAACCCCAAGACGTATGCTTTGGCAACCTCTCCGTTTAAAAAAGGATCTTCGGTAAAGTATTCGAAACTTCTTCCTCCCCTTGGATCTCTAATAATATTCATTGCAGGTCCTGCATTTGCTTGTCCTCCAGAAGCTTTCATTTCTGTCGCCATTGCAGCGTTTATTTTGTATATTAAATCTGTATCCCAAGTACTTGCTTGAGCAATAGAAACAGGAAAATAAGTACCCATTTCTTTAGGTTGATTTGGGCCAAACCATCCTTTAAAAGCATAAGGACCGTGTTCTATTTTAAATCCGGGAATATTTAATCGTTTTATACCATCTGAACCAATTACGCCCTTTTCAGGAATTTTATCTCCTGTTACTAGGTCTATTTTTTCTTCTAAGGTCATTCTAGACAGTAAATCATTTATCCTTTTTTCAATTTCTAAAGTTGAATTTTGATACGGTAATTTTTCTTGTGATATTGTCACATTACTTAGCAACATTAAAATAGCAACAGTATATAATCTCATAAATTTTTTTAGTTTTATTTAGGCATTTCAGCATTTTTACCCCATTCTTTATTCGGTAGTTCTCCTAATTTCAATGTCAAAGTTGCACCATCCATAATTTGTTGATGGGAAATAAATGGACTATTTATCTCTTTTCCATTTATAAATGCTTTTTGGATGTATTTATTTTTTTTACTAGCACCTTTAGCTTCCACTGTAAAAGTTTTTCCATTTTGAAGTTTTATACTTGTTTTTTCAAATATTGGACTTGTTATTGTGTAGTATGGTAATCCAGGAGTTATTGGATAAATTCCCATAGATGTAAAAACGACGAAAGCCGTCATTCCTCCACCATCTTCATCTCCTGGAATTCCAAAAATGTTATCTTTAAACCAAACATCTAACAAAAAACGAGTTCTTTTCTGAGTTTTCCATGGTGCACCAAAATAATTGTACAAGTAAGGAATATGAAATGAAGGCTCATTACCCATAGAAAATTGTCCAACCATTCCGGTCGAATTTGAACCATTTACATAAAAATGATTTTTTTGTATTCCTAATGGCTCTCTAAATAATTGATCCAGCCTTGTTTCTGCTGCTTTTTTGCCTCCAAGTAGATCCGTTAACCCTTGTATGTCATGTTGAACTATCCACGCATAGGTCCATCCATTATTTTCGTCAAAATATTCTCTATATCCTAAACCACCATCTATTTTAGGATTTATATTTAACCAATTTCCATCACTATCTTTTGGCATAAATAATTTTTTATCTTCATTCCATAATTTTTTGTAGTCCTTTGATTTTTCAGAAAACAACTTGTAGTCATTCGTTTTTCCTAATTCTTTTGCTAATGATGATAATGCCCAGAAATCATAATTTATTCCTAAGGAAACTGCAACAGGCTGTCTTTTTTCAAAATCATCAACATTACTTATTGTTTCCTTTTCACCAATTTTTAATGATGGGAAATATCCATTTTTATGATAAAAATCTTCTAAAGTAGATCTTGGATTTCCTTGTCTCCATGGAATATAACTTCCCTCTAAAAGATTTTTTTTAATTCCAATATATGCATTTTCTATATTGTAGTTTCTTATTCCTTTGCGATATCCATCTATAAAAATAGCGCTTGAATGATATGCATTCATACATAAATGATTTCCAAATACTTGAGGAAATGTAGGCATCCATCCACTTTGTTCAAACATTATTGTATAGGAATTAAGTATATCGCTTTCCATAGCAGGATTTAAAATGGTTCTTAGTGGATGTTGTGCTAAGTAGGTATCCCAAACCCAATCGTCTGTGTAAAAATCTCGATCACTATTGTGTACTTTTTTATCAAACCCACTGTAATATTTTCCATATTCATTAATATTTATCATTCGCTCATAAGTTCTGTAAAGTGAAGTATAAAATGTTCTTTTTTGAGAATTAGTTCCACCTTCAACTTGAATTTGGTTGACAATTTTTTCCCAACTACTTTTTCCTTCTTTAGAAATAGTATTAAAAGTTTTTCCTTTAATCTCTTTTTCGAAATTTTGTTTTGCTTGATCAAAACTTATGTATGAAACAGCATATTTTAAAATTATTGATTTTGATACCGTGGATTTTGAAGAGATTTTAAGTGTTGACTTTATAAATTCAAAAGTCAAATCTTTAATTGGTAACCCATTTTCGTCAGTGATTTCTGCGTAAAAATAGGTAGTGATATCATTATCAATTGCATGATCTCCTTTTGTTGATTTTGTATATGAATCGCTAGCTGCAAATGAATTCTTCAATGAAGTAAATGTCATTTTTGATGTACCTGTGAATAATAGGTTTTTTTCAAAACCATTTGGAAAATCAATTTTATAAATTGCCGATTTTTTGCTTGGTGTAAAGCTTATGCTAATATCATCATCAATCAAATATGTTTTATAAAACCATGGATGCATTATTTCTAAATCATGATCTATTGTAACTGATGACTTCCAAGAGGTGTTTTTTAATGTGCCTTTTACTGGTTTAAAAGGTAATAATCCTTTCATTCTATGTGTTACTACTTGCAATGGAAAACCCTCAACTTGATCTTTTAAGTAATCAGATTTTACTGGAAACATTCTTAGCATTTCATTTGGTAAATGAAATGTTGGAAAAGTAGGTACTAAAAATTGTGAAACATTACCAATTGTAGGATCAATGTATTTTGTATTCTCTTCTTGGGATGATATTTTACTGATTGTGAATAGGAAAAGGACTAAGAATACTATTTTTTTCATCTACTAATTGTAATTAATTATTATTGATAGCAAAGAAAAAATCATCTATTAATATTTACTTAATTTTTAATTAATCAACTTCCTAAAAAAAGAAAAAAACCATCAAAATGATAGTTTTTTTCTTTTTTTAGGTAGAATTGAAATTAGGATTTATCTTTGTTGTAATAATTCCATTTTTTTCTTTTCTCTTTTCCAACAAGTTCTGTTAAATCTTGATTAAACTTAATTTCAATATTTTTTATTGCTTCCTTTAGTCCATTTTCATCTTCTCCATAAACTTTTTTAAGAGCCATTTTTTGTTGTTTTCTGTTACTCAGTAATTCAAATGCTTTTTCTTTTTCATCATTACTCAAACTCATAACCTCTTGCATTTTGTTTGAAAGGTTTATTAAAACATCATCTTGATTATAATTTTGTAGTTCTTTTTCTTTCGAAGCCGAGTTAAATCCAGCCCATAATTTCATTTTTTTGTTTCCAACAAATTCTCTTAATTTTTTATTAAAACTTACTTCAATCTCTTTTACAGCAATTTTAAAACCAGCATCGTCATCTCCAAATTTTTCTTTCAAGGATTTTCTTTGTAAATTTCTTTCTGCTGCTAGTTTAAGTACTTCTGATTTTTCTTCATCAGTCAAATCCATGGCTGAGGCCATTCTATTAGTTACATTTTCTGCAGCTTTGTCAACTTGTCCAAAAGTTATAGTAGAAATCATAATCACTACTAGTAAAATTAGTTTCTTCATATTTCTGAATTTAAATTATTTGCAAATAAAGGAGTGAATCTTAATGAATGGTTAATAAAATATTAATTGTGAAAATTTTTATTTAGATTTTAAAAAAATTAAAATGCTTAATAAATCTTAACTTATTGTTACACCAATAAGATTCGAAAAACATAAAAATCACCTCCAAATTCAATAATGAAAGTAAACTACTCAATAATTTTAACACGAATCTCATGACAATTCAGGAAATCCATATCTATTGATAGAATTAAAATTGTTAATACATCACAACCCTAAATTAAAACCTTTAAAAATTAGGGCATTTTTCAACCTGAAATCAGGCTAATAACATTCAAACGGTAGGATCAAGACACTAGTGTTTTATTAAATCAACGTGAGGATTATCGAAATATATTTGACCCTATCACAATAACAAGAAAAACTAATAGGTTAAGGAATTAAAGTCTTACTCAAAAACTGCAACGTCTTTAAAAACTATCCATGCCCTATTATAGTGTTAGTAGATAATCATCGAAGACTTAATAGGCGATAAGTCTACATTAAATTTAAATTAATCAATAGAAATCCTTAAATTTTCTAGATGTTCGGAACGAAAAATATGAATTAAACCGAATTTTACAACTATTGTAGAAGGTATTTGGTTTTCTTTTTATTTATTAATTTTTAATTAATAAAAAATTAATAAAAAATTAATAAATAAATTTTAATTTGTTTTTTCATACTAGGAACTAGACATATTCTACCTATAAAATATTTATTAATTCACACTTAAGATATGAGTATAAATTTATCATCAATATTCGTTAAATTTCAATATATGAAAAAATTTAATTATTTAAATATATTTTTAATTTATTTCCTTTTCTTAGGATTGAACTATACATATGCGCAATACGAGCCCTCTATACTTTTCTATAACAACTCTAACCAATTGGTATATGTTTCCGACAAAGATGGTAATCATATTCCTGATTTTAGTTTTGCAGGCTATAAAAATGGTGAGGCAGCTTTACCAAATGTAGCAGTTGTTAAACAGATAAGTCCTGTAGCTGGTGATAATACAGCACATATTCAAGCTGCAATTAACGAGGTTGGAGCAATACCGCTAAATGCAAATGGACACAGAGGAGCATTATTATTGTTACCTGGAGAGTATCGTGTGAATGGTGTATTAAATATTAACAAAGCTGGGGTTATACTTCGAGGATCTGGTGACGGTCAAGACCCTTCATTAAATACTGTGATTATTGGTGTAGGAAACACACCCAAAGAACGAACCCTAATTACTATAGGGACAAATATCAAAAACGGTTTTAAACCAGAAGCCGCAGGAACTAGACAAAACATAATTAGTCCATACATTCCTGCTGGCAGCAGAACTATTCAAGTTACAAATGCATCAGTTTTTAATGTGGGTGATAATATTATTATAAAACATCCTAGCACAAGTGAATGGTTAAAAAAAGTTGAATATGGTGGTGTAGGTGCAGACACCCCTTGGCAGCCTGGCGAAATAGATTTGGTTTTTAATAGGTATATTACAAAAATAGATGGAAATAGAATTCAGGTGAATACACCCATTTATGACGTATTAGACAGGTCTTTATCTCAATCTTACGTTTATAAGTACAATGGCAATAATCAAATAAAAGAATGTGGAATTGAAAATTTACGAATTTTTGTAGAATCTTCTGGTGTCACGGGTAGAGACCATATCGATACATGTATTAATATGGTAGGAGTAGATAATTCTTGGGTAAAAGGTGTAACTGCTTTAAGAATGAGTTATTCTGGTGTTAAATTCGCTGAAGCAACCCGTTGTTCAGTTGTAGATACCAAAGTTCTAGAGGTGCATGGCCCACTTTCTGGTGGATGGAGATATAATTTTAATGTAGAAGATCATTGTAATAATATTCTTTTCAATAATTGTACAGCCTCAAATGGTAGGCATTCATTTGTTGCCAATGGAGCGAGTGATGTTAATGGAATTGTTTTTACCAATTGTTTATCTTCTGGTGATTATACAAGTTCTGAAAATCATAGAAGATGGGCTCAAGGTATGCTTTTTGATAATATTTCTTGGAGAAATACAAATGCAGGTTTTATTTTAGGATTGCACAATAGAGGAAGCTATGGAACTGGTCATGGTTGGACGCTAACCAATGGTGTAGCATGGAATATAGATGCTCCAGCAAATAAAATTGTAGTTCAAAAACCTCCTATTGGACAGAATTATGCTATAGGTTGTAATGCTGCTTATGTAAATGCCAATGGTCCTTTTTTAAAACCAGTAGGGTATATTAATGGAACTGGAAAGACTTTAAAAATTCCTTCTTTATATGTAGCTCAACTTAATGATAGAAAAACCCATGGTATATTACCTGATACTCCAGGAAAGTTATCAGTAAAAGATTATAAATTTTCTGATACAGAAAAATTTCTAGAGCTAAGTTGGTATGATGTCTCAATAGAGGAAACCAATTATGTTTTAGAACGCTCTTCAGATGGAGTCTCTTTTCAAACAATTGCAACACTTCCCGCAAATACAGAAACTTATATAGATACAGATTTGCAACAAGCTAACTATTTTTACAGGGTAAAAGCGAGAAATGCCATTGGTACTTCCCCAGCATCAAATACAACCCAGTCAATTGAATCTCAAGGGTCAATAACTTACTATGTAAAAGCAGGCGGATTAAACACAAATGATGGTTTGAGTGAAGCTAGTGCTTTCCCTACAATAAGTAAAGCAATTACTACAGCAAACGACGGAGATACTATAATTATAGTTGGTTCTATAAATCAAGTTGATCAGGTTACGTTATCTAAGTCTGTTTTAATTGAAGGAAAAAACAATGCTACCATTAACGGAGTTGATGGTGGAACTGTTGCTAAGATGTTTACACTTTCAGGAACAGGATTAGCAGTTTCATTTACAGATATTTCCTTTCAAGGAAGTACTAATAAAAGCATATCTAATGGTGGAGTGTTTTTAATTACTGGCGATTCAGATATTTATTTTATCAATTGTGTTTTTGATGGTAATTCTACATTAGGAGATTTTTCTGGTGGAGCAATTTATATAAGCAATGGAAGATTAACTGCAACAAATACACTTTTTAAAAATAATACTGCTGGAAAAAGTGGCGGTGCAATCTATATTAATGCTTCTTTAAATCCAATAATTAATTTAACAGAATGTACTTTTTATAATAATTTGGCAGAGGGTGTTGGTAATTCCGACGGTGGTGGAGCAATTTTATCAGAGGGTTTACCAAATACTTTTCCAGGCCAGCTGACAATAATAAATTCTACTTTTTTTCAAAATTATATAGCGAGAAGTAATCTAGATTACGGGGCAATCAGATCTACAAATACAAATATTTCTGTAACTAATAGCTTATTTTATAATAATAAAATTAATGGTGGTACTGGAGCTTCTAGTGATTTTGGTTCTGCTCCTGGAGGAGAGCAATCTTTCACCTATTCTATAGGCGAGTGGATTAGCAGCAATGTTGATACAAGATCTAATTTTATTTCATTTGTAAAAGGAAATTTAGATCCAAATGAAGTAGCAGCAGATTTAACAGCTTCAAATTTACGTTTTGATGAATCATTAGGAAAAGTAATTTATGATAATGTTTCTCAAGGAATTGATAGTCCTGTTGATTTTGGTGACGATGGTGAAGATGTTGGTGCTTGGAATTCAGAATTCACATTAAGTTTTGAAGATTCAGATGTTAACGATTTGATGATTTTTTATGAAAGTCAAAACAAAAGATTAAGGATAAAAAAATCTAGTGGCGAAGCACTAAATATTGAAATTTATAATATTTTAGGCGCTAAAGTATTTACTATAAAAAACATTCGTAAAGCTCAATCGATATATTTAGATCAGATGTCAAATGGATTGTACATATTAATTGCAGATTATTCAGGTAATTTTTTTTCAAAGAAGATTTTGATTAATTAAATGTAGTTTTTAAGAAATTAAAATTATTATTAATAGCTTTTAGTTATTATAATACTATTAGCGTAATTAAATATCTAAAAAGAGTAGAGTTACCATTGGTGAACTAAAGTTAGGTATGATTTATTTCCAAAAACAGGATAGTTAAAAGAGAACAATTAGTAGTATTTGTTAATTATAAAATGAATAATTATTGAGTGTTAAATACAGAAAGGTAAAGTGTTTTCTTTTCTTCAATTTATAAATAAATTTAAGGGTTCTCAAAGTAAAAACTTAATTATAAAATTGTAGACAGAAGACCAGTCGATGTTATAGCGGCTTATGCTGATAATACAAATGCTAATACTATTTTAGAATCTATGGCAAAATTGACTTTAAAGAATCTTAAGTATTTTCTTGGAAGTGGGAGAAAAACCTTAATATTAAATAATAATTTCAATAAAATTGAATTGTAATGAATATTTTAAAAACAACAAAAAGAAAATACCTATTTATAATGACGCTTTCTGTTTTTTTAATATTGAGCTGTAAAAAGCAAAGCTATAAAGAATTAGAAACCAATAATTTTTGTTACAATACCATTTCTGAAAAGTTAATGGATAGTCTCATACATAATCCTCCGCAAGGAATGGTTTGGATACCTGGAGGTGTTTTTTTACAAGGTGCAGTGCCACAAGACAATATGGCAATGAAATACGAAAAGCCACAACATCAAGTGCTAGTTTGTGGATTTTTTATGGATTACACTGAAATAACCAATGCTGCGTTTTCAAGATTTGTTGAAGAAACCGGATATATTACCATTGCAGAGCGCCAGATAAATTGGGAAGACATGAAAAAACAATTACCAGCAGGTACATCTAAACCCCATGATTCGATATTACAACCAGGATCGTTAATGTTTAAAAAAACCAAAGAATCAGTACCAAATTTATACGATTTTTCACAATGGTGGCGCTGGGTAATAGGAGTCAATTGGAAACATCCCGTTGGAGCGGACAGTCATTTAGAAGGTAAAGAAAATCATCCTGTAGTACATGTTTCATATGAAGATGCCGAAGCATATTGTAAATGGGCAGGAAGACGTTTACCAACAGAAGCCGAATGGGAGTTTGCAGCTAGAGGAAATAAAACGAGCACAACTTATTTTTGGGGTAATGATATTTCAAAGCTCTCCGAACAAGCCAATAGTTGGGAAGGGGAATTTCCAGTTAACAATACTTTAGAAGATGGTTTTGAAAGAACAGCACCTGTAAAATCCTACCCACCAAATGATTTTGGTTTATATGATATGGCTGGTAATGTATGGGAATATACATCAGATTGGTATAACGTTACTTATTATAATGAGTTAGCAGCTAAAAACAAAACTATTTATAATCCCAAAGGTGCAGATAAAGCATACAATCCGAATAATCCTTATTTACAAGAAAAGATAATAAAGGGCGGTTCATTTTTATGCAGCGATTCATATTGTGCTAGTTATAGGGTGTCTTCTAGGATGGGAACTAGTATAGATTCCTCTGCTGAACATATTGGTTTTAGAACGGTTGTAACACTTCAAGAGTTATTACTGAAAAAATAAAGCTTCATATTAAGGTTTTTGAAGTTTAATTTTTTTTATTTTCTCAAGATAGAATAAGTGAATAAAAAACTTTAAAAAATATTATATTTGATAAGGTAATGAAGAATTGATGTTTCACTATTGTTTCACGTGTTAAGTAATAAAGGCTGGTAAGTCAATAGTTTTAGGGATTTAAGCGAATAGTTCGAATCCCTTCGCGGTCACTAAACAAATCCTAATATGTTATATATTTAACGTGTTAGGATTTTTTTTATTTCTACATTTAACAAAGCAACACATAATAATTTTTTAAGCTCTTGTAATTTTCATAACTCATTATCGTTATACTAAAATGCTAACCATCTTATTCATAGAAAAATACACAGTAGGAAGTAAAATTATACTTGCCATATTTTTTGCAATTCTCTTATATATGCTCTTGCAATTTGCTGTCAAATTATTAGAAATGGGTTATGTGTTGAAATATAAAAAACCTTTTTTTGTTCATTTTTATACCTTCTTAAGAAAGCTAAATCCACAACAAAAATTCATTTTAAAAAGTCAGTTTGCATTTTATAATAAACTTTCTGAAAAAGATAAAACGTATTTTGAGCATCGTGTTGCCTCATTCATAAATGACAAAGATTTTATAGGTAGAAATGATATTGCAATTTCAGATGAAATGAAGGTATTAATAGCAGCTACATCTGTTATGTTAACTTTTGGTTTTAGAGATTTTTATATAGGATTAATTCATAAAATAGTTGTGTACCCTGAAAAATTCTACTCTAAAACCAATCAAAATTACCACAAAGGAGAGTTTAATCCGAAACTAAAAACACTAGTGATTTCGTGGGCAGACTTTAAACTAGGATTTCAAACAACCAAGGATAACATTAATCTTGGCATACATGAATTTGTGCATGCCATTCACTTAAATAGTTTAAATGAACGAGATATAAGTTCAACTATTTTTAGTGATACATTTAAAGAGTTAACAGAAACACTTGCTAATAATGAAGTATTACGTAACCAATTAGCAGAATCTCATTACATTAGAAAGTATGCCTTTACTAATCAATTTGAATTTCTTGCTGTTATAATTGAAAGTTTTATAGAAACACCACTAGAATTTAAATTACAATTTCCTGAAATTTATTTCAAAATAAGGCAGATGCTAAATTTTAATTTTGCAGGATATTAAAGTATTATAAATCTGGTTATAAGTCAATTATTGACTATTTACCAATTTACCATTTTTAAATTTACCTAAAATGATAACCTCTTTACTTCTTTCATATTCCTTAGCGGCACGCAACATTTGATCACTGCTATCTCTTCGAATTTTTACTCCAGTATTGGAGTTTTTATTTCTAATTTCAATATAATATCCATCTCTAAGTTCTGCGGGTTTAGTTGCAGGTCTTCCCATAATTAATAAAGCTTTTAAACATTTAAAACTTTTTGTTTAAATGTTGTTAGTAATCTAAAATGTAATGATTGTAATTAATCAAGTCTCGCAAGATAATTAAAACTTAATCAATAATTTATTTAAAAGCGCTATATAGTATATTATTTAATTATTCTTAAATAGCTGTTTTCAATGAAATATGTATAATTTCTTTTGTTTTATTGAAAATTAACAACTTTTTATTGAAAATATTGATCTAGGTGTCAATAAATAACAAAACATTAAGAAAATATAGCTTTTCCTATATGAGCAAAATAAATTTTTAAGAATTTGCTATTTCTTTTAAATTCTTAATGGTTTCAATAGGTTGAGTACTTTTAAATACAAAGCTTCCTGCAACTAGAACATCTGCACCAGCATCTGCTAATTTTTTAGCGTTTAAACTAGATACACCTCCATCAATTTCTATAACAGTAGAGGCTCCTTTTTTCATAATTAATTCTTTAAGTTGTTTTATTTTATTGTAGGTGTTTTCAATAAAGCTTTGCCCACCAAAACCGGGATTAACACTCATAATAAGCACTAAATCAATATCGTTAATGGTGTCTTCTAATACATTAATATTTGTATGAGGATTTAACGCTACTCCAGCTTTCATGCCTTCTGTTTTTATAGCTTGTAAGGTTCTGTGCAAATGAGTACAAGCTTCATAGTGTACAGTTAAAATGTCGCTTCCTAAATCTGCAAAGGTTTTAATATATCTGTCTGGATCAATAATCATTAAATGAACATCAATAGTTTTTTTAGTATGCTTAGTCATAGCACTTAAAACGGGCATACCAAATGAAATATTGGGTACAAAAACGCCATCCATAATATCTATATGAAACCAATCAGCATCACTTTGATTAACCATTTCTATATCACGTTGAAGATTACCAAAATCTGCTGCTAAAAGTGAAGGTGCTATAAGTTTTGAGCTCATTTTTTAATTTAAATTTGTTTGTCAAAAATAGTATAAAAAAAGCAAACCCTCGGTAATCAGCCGAGGGTTCTTTCATCAATCAAAAAACGAACAGTTATGTTTAACTGTTTGTAACTGTAATAGAATACAAATATAGTTATCCTAAATAAGTTTTTAAAATTTTACTTCTAGAAGTATGTTTTAAGCGTCTTATGGCTTTTTCTTTAATTTGACGAACACGTTCACGTGTTAAATCAAATGTTTCACCAATTTCTTCTAAAGTCATTGGATGTTGATTTCCTAAGCCAAAATATAACCGAATCACATCGGCTTCACGAGGCGTTAGTGTTTCTAAAGCGCGTTCAATTTCAGTTCGTAAAGATTCGTGTAATAATTCTCTATCTGGGTTTGGAGATTCACCACTGTTTAAAACATCGTATAAGTTTGAATCTTCTCCTTCAACTAAAGGGGCATCCATACTTACGTGGCGACCAGAGTTTTTCATAGACTCCTTAACATCGTTAATGGTCATGTCTAACTCTTTGGCAATTTCTTCAGCACTTGGCGGACGTTCATGGCTTTGCTCTAGAAACGCGAAGGTTTTATTAATTTTGTTAATAGAACCAATTTTGTTAAGAGGCAAACGTACAATACGTGATTGCTCAGCTAACGCTTGAAGAATGGATTGACGAATCCACCAAACAGCATACGATATAAATTTAAAACCACGTGTTTCATCAAAACGTTGAGCCGCTTTAATTAAACCTAAATTACCTTCATTAATTAAATCGGGCAATGTTAAACCTTGGTTTTGATATTGCTTAGCTACCGAAACCACGAAACGTAAATTAGCTTTTGTCAACTTCTCTAAAGCAGCTTGATCGCCAGCTTTTATGCGTTGTGCTAATTCTACTTCTTCGTCTGCGGTAATTAAGTCAACTTTTCCAATTTCTTGTAGATATTTGTCTAACGAAGCGGTTTCTCTGTTGGTTACCTGCTTCGTAATTTTAAGTTGTCTCATTTAAGGTTCTCCTGTAATTTTTAAGTGAATTTTCTTTACTATGTGGTTATACGTAGTAAAGCTTGTTTTTGTTACAAGAAATTTAAATTTTAATTAATTTTTTATTATTTAAATTAAGTTCATCCATCATATCATTGGTGAATTTGTAATGACCTTTTGTAGTTATAATTTTAAAGCTATAAGATTTTAACGAGCTTAATGCGTTAAGGAATAGCCATTTAGATTTTAATAATTTTGTTTTTTCAGATTTTAAACTTAATTCAAAATAATGTTTTCGTCCATCTTTATCAGCAACTATGTCGGGTGTAATATTTACATCACTACCTACTTTACTAAAAGATTTAGGCGTTTCATAACCGTCTGTATCTGCTTTAATATTTTCATAGCCTCTTTTTTCAAGATAGTTTACCGATTCGTTTAAAATGTCTGAGTATTTTTCTTTGTCTTTATAAATCATAACTGTAATATGATGAAAATGAGTATAAAAGCAAGTTTTTAACAGAGTTTAACATCGATTGAACACCTAACTTTGTACATGAAAAAACCAGTGAAGTTAGTTCCACTGGTTCTAATTAATTTATTGTAAAACTTGTCAACCTATTTTAGGACGACTCAATGATTTAAAAAGAGGTCTTAATCCTCTTTTCTATCGTCTCTAGGTCTTCTGTCATCGCGACGGTCATCACGTCCACGATTATCACGAGAGCCTCTGTTATCGCGATTTCCTCCTCTATTATCACGTCCACCATTTCTACTATCTTCTCTTGGTGGTCTGGCCACATAACCTTCAGGTTTTTCCAGCAACGCTTTACGCGATACTTTTTCTTTACGTGTTTTTGGATCGACTCCAAAATACTTTACATTAAAAACATCGCCCATGTTTACCACATCAGTAACATTTTCAGTACGTTCCCAAGCTAACTCAGATACGTGTAATAAAACTTCATTTCCTGGTGCTTGAGTATATTCTACTACTGCTCCAAAATCTAACATTTTAATTACTTTTACTTCATAGGTTCCACCAACTTCTGGTTTAAACATTAATGAATCAATTTTAGCTAAAACAGCGTCAATACCTGCTTGATTAGTTCCTAAAATTTCAACAATACCTTCTTCAGTAATTGGGTCTTCATTAATAACTATGGTTGTTTTAGTAGCTTTTTGTAATTCTTGAATTACTTTTCCACCAGGACCAATTAAAGCTCCAATAAACGCATTTGGAATAACACGAGTAATCATTTTTGGTGCATGAGGTTTTACACCGGCATTTGGTTGTGCAATGGTATCAATTAAGATGTTTAAGATATGTATACGTCCAGCTTGTGCTTGTTTTAAAGCATTTACTAAAATTTCATAAGATAAACCTTTAACTTTAATATCCATTTGGCAAGCAGTAATACCATCGGCAGTACCGGTTACTTTAAAGTCCATATCGCCTAAATGATCTTCATCACCTAAAATATCAGATAACACGGCGTATTTTCCAGTTTCAGTATCGGTAATTAACCCCATAGCAATACCAGAAACTGGTTTTTTCATTTGTACACCAGCATCCATAAGCGCCATAGTACCAGCACAAACCGTTGCCATAGAAGAAGAACCATTAGATTCTAATACTTCAGAAACAACTCTTACAGTATAAGGGCAATCTGTTGGAATCATGCCTTTTAAGGCACGTTGTGCTAAATTTCCATGACCAACTTCACGGCGAGACGTACCACGTAATGGACGCGCTTCACCGGTTGAAAAAGGAGGGAAGTTATAATGTAAATAGAAACGCTCTTCACCTTCAAATGATGGCATATCTATCTGGTTTGCTTCTCTAGAAGTTCCTAAAGTAACTGTTGCTAAAGCTTGAGTTTCTCCACGAGTAAAAATGGAAGAACCATGTGTTGATGGTAAATAATTAACCTCACACCAAATAGGTCTGATGTCGGTTGTTTTACGGCCATCTAAACGTAAACCTTCATTTAGCGTTAAATCTCTTACGGCTTTCTTTTCAGCTTTGTAGAAATATTTTGATACTAAATCTCCAAAATCGGCTAATTCTTCTTCAGTAAAAGTAGCTTTTACTTCGTCTTTTATAGCAGAAAATGCGGCACTTCTTTCCTGTTTAGCAGAAGCAGCTCTTGCCACAGCATATACTTTATCATACGTTAAATCGTGCACTTTTTTTGCTAGGGCTTCATCTTCACGTTCTGGTTCATATTCTCGCGTAACTTTTTTACCAAAAGCTTCGGCTAAACGAATTTGAGCAGCACATTGTTCTTTAATAGCATCATGAGCAAATTTAATGGCTTCAACCATTTCTTCTTCTGAAATCTCTTTCATCTCACCTTCAACCATCATCACAGAATCTGCTGATGCGCCAATAACCATATCAATATCAGATACTTCTAATTGTGCAAAGGTAGGATTGATGATAAACTGACCATCTACACGACCAACACGTACTTCAGAAATAGGCGTTTCAAAAGGAATATCACTTAATTGAATAGCTGCTGATGCGGCTAATCCTGCTAACGCATCTGGAATAACATTTTCATCATGAGACATCAATTGAATCATCAACTGTGTTTCTGCATGATAATCTTTTGGAAATAACGGACGTAAAACTCTGTCTACTAAACGCATGGTTAATACTTCGCCATCACTTGGTCTAGCTTCTCTTTTAAAGAAACCACCAGGATAACGACCTGCTGCTGCAAATTTTTCTCTGTAGTCCACAGTAAGCGGTAAAAAGTCAATACCTGGACTGGCATCATAATTTGAAACAACGGTACAAAGTAACATAGCGTTACCCATTTGTACTACGACCGATCCATGAGCTTGTTTTGCTAATTTTCCGGTTTCAATGGAGATTTCTCTTCCATCATTAAGAGTAATTACCTCTCTAAACACTTTTGGAATCATAATTTTTTAATTCTAATTAAACAATGGTCGTTGTGTTGTTGTAGTAGTTGTTGTGTGACCAATGAAAAACTATAATAAGCTTCTTCAATACGGGTTTATACTCTGCGCAGAGTTATTTATAAAACAAAAAAGAGGCTGAAAAGCCTCTTTTTTTTATTTTCTTAATCCTAATTCTTTTACTATGGCACGATATCTTAAGATATCTTTCTTAGTTAAGTAATCTAGTAAGCTTCTTCTTTTACCTACTAATTTCACTAATGAACGCTCTGTATTATAATCTTTACGATTATTTTTTAAGTGTTCAGTTAAGTGATTAATTCTGTGCGTGAATAACGCAATTTGTCCTTCTGCAGTACCAGTGTCGTTTCCGCTTTTACCGTGTTTTGCGAAGATTTCTTCTTTAACTTCTTTTGTTAAATACATGCTAATATTATTATAAATGATTTTTATGTATACGAAAGATTTTCTTTCGAGCGGCAAATATAGTAATAATTAATGATTTACGAATAATTCATTAAAAAATAAATGTCTATAAATTATGCTCTTAACGGTTGATTGGTAATTAAATCGATATAATGATTTATTTTATTTTTAAGATGTTTTCGCTCTGTAATAAAATCTAGGAATCCGTGTTCTAATAAAAATTCAGATGTTTGGAATCCTTCTGGTAAATCTTGACCTGTGGTATCTTTAACAACTCTTGGTCCTGCAAATCCAATTAAAGCACCAGGTTCAGCAATATTAATATCGCCTAACATGGCAAATGAAGCCGTTGTTCCACCTGTTGTTGGGTCTGTACATAAGGAAATATATGGTATGCCTGCATCTGCTAATTGTGCTAATTTTACAGATGTTTTTGCTAATTGCATGAGTGATAATGCGGCTTCCATCATTCGAGCGCCACCTGATTTTGAAATAATCATGAATGGAATTTTATGCTTTAATGAATAATCTGCAGCACGAACAATTTTTTCTCCAACAACACTTCCCATGGATCCACCTATAAAAGCAAAGTCCATACAGGCAATAACTAAATCTTTTCCTTTAGATTTTCCTACGGCAGCACGAATGGCATCTTTAAGATGTGTTTTTTCTTGAGCTGATTTTAAGCGTTCTGGATATTTTTTGGTATCAACAAATTTTAAAGGATCTTTTGATTCTAAATTCGCATCTAACTCTTTAAATTCATTATTATCAAAAAGAATTTCAAAATATTCTTTGCTTCCTATACGTACATGATAACCATCTTCTGGACTTACATAGAAATTTTTTTCTAGTTCATCTGCATCAACAATTTTACCTGTTGGAGATTTATACCATAATCCTTTGGGAGTATCTTTTTTATCCTGTGTTGTGGTTGTAATTCCTTTTGTTTTTCTTTTAAACCAAGACATAGATTCTATTTTTAGATTATCGATTGTAGCTATTATCAATCGTTTATGTTAAGGATTATTCGCTTTAAAGCGTAAAGCCTTACCACAAAATTAAACCTTTTTTTAATTTTGTGGTAAGGCCAAAGAAAATATTATAAAGTATTTACGTTATTTAAATCTTGGAAAGCTTGTTTTAATCGCTCAACAAAAGTGACTTCACCAGCACGTAACCAAACGCGTGGATCATAGTATTTTTTGTTTGGTGAATCTTCGCCTTCAGGATTTCCTATTTGTGATTGTAAGTAGGCTTCGTTTTTCTTCATGTAATCACGAATACCGCTCATGAATGCGTATTGCATATCTGTATCAATATTCATTTTTACAACACCATAGCTAATACCTTCACGAATTTCTTCAACAGAAGAACCTGAACCACCATGGAATACAAAATCTATATGGTTATGGCCCACACCATATTTTTTTGAAATATATTCTTGAGAATTTTTTAAGATTTTTGGTGTTAATTTAACATTACCTGGTTTGTAAACACCATGAACGTTTCCAAAAGCTGCAGCAATAGTGAACTGGTCGCTAACTTTGCTTAATTCTTCATAAGCATAAGCAACTTCTTCTGGTTGTGTGTAAAGTTTTGAATCATCAACATCACTATTATCAACACCATCTTCTTCGCCACCTGTAACACCTAATTCAATTTCAAGTGTCATACCCATTTTGCTCATACGAGTTAAATATGCTTTACAGATTTCTATGTTTTCTTCAAGAGGTTCTTCAGAAAGATCAATCATATGAGAACTATAAAGAGGTTTACCTGTTTCAGCAAAATGTTTTTCACTGGCGTCAAGTAATCCGTCTATCCAAGGTAATAATTTTTTAGCACAATGGTCTGTGTGTAAAATAACGGGAACGCCATAAGCTTCAGATAATGTGTGCACATGTTTAGCTCCTGCAATAGCTCCTGCAATACATGCTTTTTGGTTTTCATTACTTAATCCTTTTCCTGCATTAAATTGAGCACCACCATTTGAAAATTGAATAATTACCGGAGCATTTAAAGCTTTAGCAGTTTCTAATACACCATTAATAGTGTCTGAACCAATAACGTTTACTGCCGGTAAAGCAAACCCTTTTTCTTTAGCTAATTTGAAAATAGCTTGAACTTCTTTACCTGTTGCAACTCCAGGTTTTATATTATGTCCCATTTTTATTGAATTAGTTTATAAATTTTTTTTAAAAATCAAAAGTAATGAAATTTTAATTATATGAATGTGATTTTGAGGCTTGAAACATTTAAAATAATACTAAAACGTTATAGTTTGTAATAAGAAAATGAATTTTAAAACGGGTAGTTTATACCAATATTATATACTGCATTTCCAAAATTATAGTCATTAAACCATCTGTTTTTATCTTGATAAAAAGGGTCGTAAGTTTTAAATCCTATATCAAAGCGAAATACAAAAAAGCTAAAATCATAACGTAGTCCAAAACCAGAGCCTATTGCAATATCTTTTAAAGAATTAAATCCTGAAAACACGGCATTTTTATCAGTTACTTCATCTAATACATTCCAAATATTTCCTGCATCAATAAAAATGGCTCCATATAAGTCTCCAAATAGATTAAAGCGTTGTTCTGCACTAAATAATAATTTAAAGTTGGCTTCATTAAATTCATTAGAACTTTCTGAGCTTCCTGGTCCTAAACTATAAGCAGTCCAGGCACGATTATCATTAGCTCCTCCAGCAAAGAAACTTTTTGAGAAAGGAATGCTGGTTGAGTTTCCGTAAGGAATAGCAATACCAGCGTAGCTTCTAATTGCAAAAACATTTTTTTTGCCTAAATCCCAGTGTTTTATAAAATCTATTTCGGTTTTGGCATATTGAGAAAATGCAACACTTAAAAGTTTGTAGCGATTGTTGGTGTCTTTTGTTAGGCCTAATAATTTTCCCGTATTTGCTAGTATATTTCCTGCTAATTCTAATTTTACTCTAAAAATTGAGAAATTTTCATCATATAGATTTTGACGTGTATCTTGAACCAAACTAAAATTTGATGATAGAATTAAATTGTTTTCAGTTAAACGTTGTTTGCGTTCATTAATACTGTTTACCGTTTTGTAATCTGCATCAGTTGAATTTAAAGATGTATTGTTGTTTAAAACATCTGTAATAAAAGCATCGGTTTGTTCAGGGTATATTAAGTCTTCTCCATTGTTATAATTTAATGATAAAGCTATATCATTAAGGGTATTAAAAGAATTTTGATAGATTCCAAAATAATTGTCAATATTTAAATTTCTAACATATTGAACATTAAAAACATCTAATCGATTTGTTATGTATTTTGATGGACTCCATTTGTAATTTAATGTGCCGCTAAAGGTTTGTTTATCTAAGCCAATGTTGGTTTGACTTGAAGCTGATAAACTTATTCTTGTGCTTGGCGACATATATTTTGGTACAATTCTATCGGTATTAAATGGAGAGAAAAATCTGGGAATGATTAATTTTAAATCGGCCCCAATTTCATTGATGTCAAAAAATTGATTTCTAGATTTATTGGAAGCATCTTTTGAAGCGCCTATTGATCCAATTGCTGATATTTCTAATGTTTCTGCACCTCTAAAAATATTTCTAATGGATAAGCTTGGGTTTGCAGACAATCCAACAGACTGAATATTGCTTTGAGATACTTCAGTGCTAAAACCTAAATTAAACTTTTTAAGAGGTGTTAAAAAAATATCTGCGGATATTGTTGAATCATCATTTTCAGTGTATTTAATATCTGGATATTTAAAAGTTCTTAATTCACTTAGATATCTATATGTGCGTGTTCTGTCAATATCCTTAAAAAGAGTATTTGGTGTAATAAAAACAGCATCAGTTAATGCCTTTGGTCTAAACCTCATTTTGCCTATACTATATAATTTATAGTTATTGAATAGTATAGAATCTGTTCTGGTCTCATTTATGTTTTCAAAAGTTCCATCTGTAAAAATATTGACATCTTTAACATAATATATTTTAAAAGGTTCTCTTAAAATAGTGTCTTGATTTCTGATGGCTCGTTCTTGAATTTGAACTTCAACATTTACTTTTTTGTTGGTGTTAACTGTGTCAATTTCAAAAGTCACATAATCTTGATTAAAATGATACACTCCTTTATTTCTCAATTCGGTTGAAATGCGTTCACGCTCAAGTTGAAAATTGGTTGTTTTGTATTGTTCGTTTTGTTTTATAAATGAATTTATTTTAATGGATTCGTATAATGAATCAACCATTGAAACTTTTTTCTTTTTTATAATGGAATCAATCAGGTAAGCATCACCTGTTTTTATTTGATAATCAATCTCGGCGAGTTGATTGTCTTTTTTGTTGATTGTATAAGTAGATTCAACATTAAACCAGCCATTATTAACATAATAATCATTAAGACGTTTAATAGATTTCTTTGTTCTGTCTTCATTAACAATTGTTGGAGCTTCACCAGTAATTTTTAACCAATTATTAAAACTTTTTCTTGAGTCTATATATTTGTTTAATTGTTTTTTTGAAAGGAATGATTCAAGATGGCTTCTTTTGTTAGGTCGTCTATCTAAATTTGCTTTTATAATAGAATCAATATTAGGCCGAGCCAAATTATAAATATGTAACCGTAAAGGGGTATTTAATATTTTGCTATTAGGTTTTTGATATAAAAGGTTGTTGATAGTTTCAGAATTATCTTTTTTTTCATTAACATATACATTATTTTTTGTGAGTAAGTAACTGTTTTCAGGAACTCTTTTTACGGCATCACAAGAAATTATTAAACCAGAGGTTATAATTAAAATGAGTATATTTTTAAGTTTAAGTTTCAAAAAATGAGACAATTTATGAGTAATACGGTTTTAGTTAATTCTGAATTTTTATTAAATCTTATTTTATTGTTTAATGGCAATCAAAAATACATTATTTCATGTGTTTATTTTAATTTTTTTTAAAGGCAACATGCAATATCAAAAGTTTATCATTTTACTATTGATACTTAATTTTATTCATAGATGTTTCTATAGGAAAAACATTTAAATAAATAAGTAAGTGTTTATTAAAACAATAATTTTTCATTTTCTTTATAAAATAAAACGAAAAGTAACATAACATCATGCTCTCAAAAAATCAAATAAAATTAATAACGAGTTTAAAGCAAAAAAAATACAGATTGCAACATGAACTTTTTGTTGTTGAAGGCATTAAAACAATACAAGAACTTTTGCAATCAGATTTCAAACTTGAAACATTATATACCACTGAATCATTCAATTTTGATGCCAAAAAAGAAGAATTAATTTCTGAAACTGATTTAAAGCGTATTAGTTTTTTAACAACTCCCAATAAAGCTTTGGCCATTTTTAAAATTCCAAAAGCAAAACCAATAGATTTTAGTGAATTGATTGTAGCACTTGACGATGTGCGTGATCCAGGTAATTTAGGAACCATGATACGTTTGTGTGATTGGTTTGGAGTAAAAAATTTAGTCTGCAGCCTAGAAACTGTAGATTGTTTTAACCCAAAAGTTATTCAAGCAACTATGGGTTCTATAACAAGAGTAAATGTTACTTATTTAGATTTAGAAGAATTTTTAAAACAAGCCAACGTAACAAGTTATGGCACTTTTATGGATGGAAAATCTGTGTATGATTCAGAATTATCAAATACAGGAATTTTAATACTAGGAAATGAAGCTAATGGCATTTCAAAAGGTATAGAATCTTTAATTTCTAAAAAAATAAGTATTCCAAGATTTGGAAATTTACAAGCTACTGAAAGCTTGAATGTGGCAACGGCAGCCGCTATATTTTTAAGTGAATTTAAACGAAGATAAGGTTATTGAAAGGTAAAGTTTATAAATAAACCTCGTGTTTTCATACTATTTATATTGCTTGTCCATGGGCTATTTGGGTCATCATCTCTTACCAATTCATCATTAATACCAAACAATCCTCTAACTGAAGGCGTAAATTTAAAGTTGTGCAAATAAAAATCTATTCCAAAACCAAGTTCATAAAATAATGTGTTTTTAGTAGTTCTAAATTGCCCATTACTATTATCATCAGGGTTGTCTTGGTTACTTGAAAGATTTAATGCTGTAGAAAAGCCGCCTACAATAAAAGGTTTGAAATTATTAATTCTTTTGGTAGAAAATTTAACTAATAACGGAATATGAATATAGGTAGATTTAACTTCTCTTACCAAATCATTAGTGTCATATGGAAGCCCTTGAAAATATTCTGTACTATAATATAATTCTCTGGTTGTAATTAATAATCCGGGTTCTAAACGTAAATCAATATAATTGTTAATGCGTAAATTTCCAATTAAACCTACGTTAAACCCAACACTTTTCTTTATATGAATATCTCTTAAATCTTGGTTATAATCAAAATTAAAGTCATAACTACTAAAACCTAAAAAGTAACCCCAACGCAGTAAATTATTGTCTGTAGAACCTCTACCTTGGTTGGCATCATAAGTTACTTTTTCTTTTGTAAAAAGTTGCGCATTAATAGTTTGAAACAGTAGTAAAAAAGATATTAAGAAAATTTTTTTTTTCATATTATTTCTTTGTCGATGTATAGATTGAAGCCACTCCAAAAGTCTGCGGAAAATCTTTAACATTAATAAACCCAATTTCTCTTAAAATATTGTTTAAGGCTTCACCATAAGGAAATACAGATGCTGATTCGCTTAAATAACCATAAGCACTTTGGTCCTTTGAAAAAATCTTTCCAATAACAGGTAATATATATTTTGTATAAAATTTATAACCTTGTTTGTAGGGAGTTTTTGTAGGGACAGATGTTTCTAAAATAACAAACAAACCATTTGGTTTTAAAACTCTTAAAATTTCAGAAAGGCCTTTTTCTAAGGTTTCAAAATTACGCACACCAAAAGCTACGGTAATGGCATCAAAGGTATTATCATCAAAAGGCATATTTTCAGAATCTCCTAAAACCATGTCAATAGTTTTTTCTAATCCTTTTTTTGAAATTTTTTGTTTACCAACTTCAAGCATGCCACTGCTTATATCTAAACCAATAATTTTATGGGCATTGGTTTTGGCTAAAGCTATGGCTAAATCTCCAGTGCCAGTAGCAATATCAAGAATGGATTTAGGATTGGTTTTTTCAACAAGTTTTACAACTCTTTTTCGCCATGTTACATCAATACCAAAAGAAATGACTCGGTTTAAACCATCGTAATCTTTAGAAATGGTATCAAACATTTTGGTTACTTGCTCCTTTTTTCCTAAATCACTATTTTTATAAGGCTTTATTTTCGACAAATCTATTTTTTTTGACAAACCTACATATTTATTTTGAATTTAAAATATGAACTTAAAATCAAAATTAATAGTAGTTATTATAAAATTAAATGAACTCATGATTAATCAACTTAATTACAAATAATTAAAGGCTATCAATTAATGAGCTCAAATTTATTTTGTATTATATTTGTCTACTTTTTATAATAAAAAAAGTGTGAAAATAATTTTGCTTGAATGATGATTTTTTGACTTAATAAATTCAATTAAAGCAATTAAAAATGTAATGAATGAAATTTAATTTAAAACTATTATATGCCATAGCCTTTTTAATAAGTGTGTTAGGTATCTTAGTTTTTCTTGCTGATTTTGGCTTTGCGCAAACAGAACAGTCTCAATATGTATTGAATGGATTCTACTTTGTTGTATTAATTATAGGTGTTGTATCTACAGTTGCAAGATATTTAGAAAACAAAAATCAATTAGAAAACAAAATAAGAGTTCTGGTTTTTGATATTGTTACCGTAGTATTTACTTTAGTAATAATTGGTATTCATTTTTTAGACGTAGATAGTTATAATAACACCTCTGTTTTTTATAATGACCTTTGGATTAAGTTTGCCATTATTTTAACCTTTATAAGAGAGTTTGCCGAATTAAAGTTGAATTTTAAGCGTAATATTTTAAATCCGGCTCAACTTTTTATTTTAAGCTTTTTGTTTATTATTTTTTTAGGAACATTGCTTTTAATGCTTCCAAATGCAACATATACAGGTATTTCATTTACAAATGCGCTATTTACATCAACAAGTGCTGTTTGTGTTACAGGACTCATTGTAGAAGATACTGGTACTTATTTTACGTTATTTGGGCAATCTATTATTTTGGTTCTTATTCAGTTAGGAGGTTTAGGTATTTTAACCTTCACAAGTTATTTTAGCTATTTTTTCAAAGGTGGTTCAACCTATGAAAATCAACTTACCTTGAGTGATATGAATAGCTCACAAAAGCTAGGTGAAGTGTTTTCAACTTTAAAACATATTTTACTTATTACTTTTTATATCGAATTGTTTTCGGCAGTATTTATTTATATAAGTTTAAATGATTCCTTGTTTAAATCGCATGGAGAACAAATTTATTTTTCAGTATTTCACGCGATATCTGCTTTTTGCAATGCAGGTTTTTCAACACTAACCAATAGTTTGTTTGAAACAGGTTTTAAGTATAATTATTACCTTCAGTTGATTATTATTTTAACATTTGTTTTAGGTGGTTTAGGGTTCCCAATTGTTGTAAATATTTTAAACTATTTAAAATATAAGGTTTCATTGTTAATTAATTTTTCAAAATTAAAACAAACTTATAAGCCTTGGGTACTAAATCTTAATAGTAGAATTACTCTTATAACAACACTTACATTAACGTTTGTTGGTTTTATAATTTTTTATATTCTTGAGTATAACAACACACTTGCAGAGCATTCTGGTTTTGGTAAAATTGTAACGGCGTTATTTGGTGCAGCATCACCAAGAACAGCTGGTTTTAATTCGGTTGATATGGCAACACTAGCATTTCCAACATTAATGATGATACTTTTATTAATGTGGGTTGGTGCATCACCATCATCAACAGGTGGTGGTATTAAAACAAGTACCTTTGCCATTGCAACACTTAATATTTTAAGTTTAGCAAAAGGTAAATCTAGAATAGAAGTTTATAGAAGAGAAATTGCCGATATTTCGGTAAGAAGAGCATTTGCTATTATTTCACTTTCTTTAATTGTCATAGGAATGGGTATTATGATAATCTCTGTTTTTGATAATGAAAAAGGATTAATGAATATTGCTTTTGAGTGTTTTTCGGCGTATAGCACCGTAGGTTTAAGTTTAGGAATAACAGCAAGTTTATCTGGTGTTAGCAAGTTTGTACTTATAGGTATTATGCTTGTAGGTAGAGTAGGAATGTTATCCATTGTTATAGCTTTATTTAATAAAGTAAAACATAAAAATTATCGTTATCCAACAGAAGAAATTACTATAAATTAAAATCTATATAAAATGAAATATATAATAGTTGGTCTAGGAAATTTTGGGGCATCATTAGCCGAAAAATTAACCTCACAAGGAAATGAAGTTATTGGTATTGATACCAGTATGACCAAAGTAGATTTATATAAAGAAAAAATATCTCATACAATATGTATGGATACTACTGATGAGTTTACAGTTTCAGGATTACCTTTAAAAGATACCGATGTTGTTATTATAGCTATTGGAGAAGACCAAGGATCAAATGTGATGTCAACAGCTCTTTTTAAAAATTTTGAAGTTAAAAGATTAATTAGTAGAGCAATAAATCCGTTACATGAAAAGGTATTACAAGCTATAGGTGTTGATGAAATTGTTCACCCAGAAGAGGAAACAGCTGAACGATGGGCTAAAAAATTGTGTTTAAAAAACGTGGTGGACTCTTTTGAATTGAGTGATGATTTTAGCATTATTGAAGCCAATGTAACAGCAAAATACGTTGGAAAAACAATTAAAGAAGTTGGTTTTAGAAATAATTTTAACCTATTGGTTTTAACAACTATTAAAAAATCTGAAGTTAAAAGTAAAGTAGGAAAAACAACCACAGAATCTAAAGTACAAGGTGTTGTAACTCCTGATTACGTGCTTCAAGACTCTGATATTTTAGTGCTTTATGGTTCTAATAAAGATTTACAAACGTTCTTGAATCAAAAAAATAATTAAGCAAGTCTTTTATTGGGAATAAGAGTTAAAATTAAAATGTAACATTTTTTAAAAATCTTATACATATTAATTAAGTAGCTTTTTATTGATTGTTAACTGATAATCTTGATCTCAATTCAAAATTAATCTTTTATATTTTTTAACTGAAAACTAATAAACTAAAGTTTATTTACTATTCGGTATATCTCTTATATTTTGCAATGTATTGAATAAAATTCATTACAATTTTATTTTAAAAACTAGAAATTATGGGTGGAGAAGGAGCAATGATGGCAATGATAAATTCATTAAAAAACAACAAAAGTCTTTTATCTAAAAGGAAAGATAAAAATGCTTTAACGGGAAGTTATTCCAATATAAAACTAGCAAAATTACCAAATACTACTCCAGAAGAACTTATACGAATAAAAGAAAAAATTCAAAAGGATAATAAGCGAATTATGATAAAACAAATTATAGTAGTATCAATCCTCTTTTGTTTTATACTGTTTTTTATACTGTATGTTTTTCAATAAAAAAAGGTGTTGTAAAAATTACTTTTTAAAACACCTTTCTGTTTTATTATATTTTAAAGTCTTTAGCTCACAGCCTCTTTTATACGTTTTATAGCTTCAATAATTTGTTCTTGAGAAGCGGCATATGAAATTCTAATACAGTCAGGATTTCCAAAAGATTCTCCATCAACCGTTGCAACCAAAGCTTCTGCCAATAAAAACAACGAAAAATCTGAAGCATTATTTATGGTATGTCCTTTTATGGTTTTTCCAAAGAAATAAGAAATATTTGGAAATACGTAAAAAGCACCTTCAGGAACGTTTGTTACAAAGCCTTTTATTTCGCTTAGTAATCCTAAAATTAAATCGCGACGCACTTTAAATTCGTCAATCATATATTGAACACGACTAGGGGATGCGTTAAGCGCTGTAATTGTTGCGCGTTGGGCAATACAGTTTGCACCACTTGTAATTTGTCCTTGCATTTTATTGCATGCACGTGCAATTTTTTCAGGAGCACCTATGTATCCAATACGCCAACCAGTCATAGCAAATGCTTTAGATACACCGTTTACTGTTATGGTTCTGTCGTACATATCTTCAAATTGTGCCATACTTGCGTGTCCGCCAATGTAGTTTATGTGTTCGTAAATTTCATCTGAAACCACATAAATATCTGGATATTTTACTAAAACATCGGCTAAGCCTCTTAACTCTTCTTTGCTATAAATAGAACCACTTGGGTTGCAAGGTGAGCTAAACCAAATCATTTTTGTTTTTGGTGTAATGGCAGCTTCTAATTGTTTGGGCGTCATTTTAAAATCGGTTGCAATTGTTGTAGCAACTTCAACAGGAACACCATCGTTTAGTTTTACTAAATCGGCATAACTTACCCAATATGGACATGGCATTATAACTTCATCGCCAGCATTGGTCATTACTGCAGCTATGTTAGCTAAAGATTGTTTTGCACCAGTAGAAACTACTATTTGGTTTGAAGTATAAGTTAGCCCATTATCGCGTTTAAATTTAGTTATTATGGCTTGTTTTAAGTCTCCATAACCATCAACAGGCGAATACGAATTGTAATTATCGTTAATGGCTTGAATTGCCGCTTCTTTAATAAAGTCTGGTGTGTTAAAATCTGGTTCACCAAGGCTTAAACCTATGATATCTTTGCCTTCTTCTTTTAACTCTCTTGCTTTAGCAGCCATTGCCAACGTAGCAGACGTGGCCATGTTTAAAATTCTATCGGATAGTAATTGCATTGAAAAAATAATGAATAAATAATGTTAGACTTGTAATGCAGGGTTCATACCCATATCACGTAAGTATTTAAAATGCGCAATAATTGCTTTTCGCGTGGTTTTATATTCGTGGTAAGGTAAATTAAATTCTTTAGCCGTTTCTTTAACTATTTTTGAAATTTTAGTATAATGAATATGGCTAATATTTGGAAAAATATGGTGTTCAACCTGATGATTTAATCCACCAGTAAACCAATTTACTATCTTATTTTTTGTGCTGAAATTTATAGTTGTATTAAGTTGATGAATAGCCCAAGTATTCTTCATGGTTCCATCCTCTTCTGGTTGAGGCATTTGCGCATCTTCCATAACATGAGCTAATTGAAACACAACACTTAAAATTAAACCTGCTGTATAATGCATGATAAAAAAGCCAATAAGTATTTTCCACCAAGCAATTTCTAAAAACACCATAGGGATAACTATCCAAATACCTACGTAAATTACTTTTGAGATAACTAATTTACTCCAATTCCAAACAGGATTTGGCAATTTTCCATACGATAATTTACGTTTCATGTAACGTTTCATCTGTTGCCAGTCTGTAGTTATTGCCCAATTTATTGTTAATAAACCATAAAGTAAAACGGAGTAATAGTGTTGAAATTTATGATACCATTTCCATTCAGAATGTTCTGTAAAACGTAAAATGCGTCCAGCATCTAAATCTTCATCCATTCCATGAATGTTAGTGTAAGTATGGTGCAATACATTATGTTGTACTTGCCAATTGTAAACATTACCAGCAAGAATGTAAATACTACTTCCCATGATTCTGTTAATCCATTCTTTATTTGAAAAAGAACCATGATTACCATCGTGCATCACGTTCATTCCAACTCCAGCCATGCCAATACCCATGACAATACTTAAAAGTAATTGTGCCCAACCAGGAATGTTTAATGTTAAAATTAAAAAGTATGGGGTTAAAAATATAGAAAACATCACAATGGTTTTTAACCAAAGTTTCCAGTTTCCTGTTCGTTTAATATTGTTTTCTTTAAAATAATCGTTTACACGTTTATTTAATGTTTTAAAAAACTTTGCAGAATCTGTTCTTGAGAAAGAAAGTGTTGGTTTTTCCATGCTATTAATTTAAAAAGGTGTTGTTAAATTTATTCAATTTATAAACACTTCGCAAAGATAGACATAAACCGAATGAACTTATAACGATTTTTCGCAAAAATATGTATGTAAAAAGTATATTTTTGCAGAAAATTATGAGTTATGGAACTTATTTTAAAATATTTCCCAAATCTAACAGAAGATCAGATTTCTAAATTCCAGAAATTAGAATCACTTTATCAAGATTGGAATTTAAAAATTAATGTAGTATCTCGTAAAGATATTGATGAATTATACTTTCGTCATGTGTTGCATTCATTAGGTATTGCAAAAGTTATAACTTTTAATGATAACTCTAAAATTATAGATGTTGGAACTGGAGGAGGTTTTCCAGGAATACCCTTAGCTATTATGTTTCCTAATTGTTCTTTTCATTTGGTTGACAGCATTGCAAAAAAGATAAAAGTGGTTGATGAGGTTGTTGAAGGTTTGGGTTTAACGAACGTTAAAACTTCTCATTGTAGAGTTGAGGAAATAAATGATACTTTTGATTTTATAGTAAGTAGAGCCGTTGCTATCATGCCTACTTTTGTGCATTGGACAAAAGGAAAGATTGCTAAAAAACAAAACAACAATCTAAAAAATGGTATTTTATATTTAAAAGGAGGCGATTTAACAGAGGAACTTCAAGATTATAAAACAGCTACTATTTACAATTTAAGTGACTATTATACTGAAGACTTTTTTGAAACCAAAAAAGTGGTTCATTTACCTTTAAAATATAAAGTTTAGACGTTTTATAACTTACTTATTTCGTTGTAAATTTCATTAAAAGAATAAAATTGTTTTTGATACCAATAGGTGTTATAGAAAAGCTCTAAATTATCTTTTTTAGTCAAATCTGCCCCAATTATAATGCTTTTCGCTTTTTCAAAATTTATCTTAGCATTGGTAAAATCATCTAACTTGTAATAGCTTAATGCCAATCCAATTACCGCATCAAAATCTGTGACATCATTTTGAGCTGCCATTGTGAAATCAATTAATGCCTCTTTATAATTTCCTAAAAAGAAAGAAGAAATACCTCTAAAAAAGTAGGCTGGAGTATTATTTTTATCTAAATAAATTGCGGCATTAAAATCACTATTTGCTTTTTGAAAATAGTTAACATCCATAAAAAACACACCGCGTGTATAAAAGGAATTAGAACTTGGTTCAAGCAAAACAGCAGCATTGTAATTTTGAAGTGCTTTTAAAGGGTCTTTTAATCCTGTGTACGCACGAGCTAATTGAAATAGTATGGGCGTTGATTTGTAAATATTAGGTAAGTCTAAAATTTCAATGGCACCTTTATAATCTTCTAAATCGTTTTTTGTAACACCTAAACTATATCTGGCTTCAATAAATTCTGGATTTAATTTTAACGCATTTGAAAAATCTTCTTGTGCACCAACAAAATCCATTAAACTGTATTTTGCATTTCCTCTGTTAAAATAAGCATCGGCACTAGCTTCATAAAAAATCACTTTGGTATAATCTAAAATAGCACCGTTAAAATCGCCCACATTATATTTGGCTAAACCTCTATAAAAATAAGCATCAAGATTATTAGGTTCTAAGTTTATGGCTTCTGTAAAAATTTGAATTTGCTCATTAGCGTCTAACGATTTAAGTCCTTGCCTTATTAATTTATTGGCTTGACCAATTGTAAGCAAAGGCAATAATAAACAAGTAAGAAGAATATATTTTTTCATAGCTATGTTGCGGCAAATAATATGCCAATTTAATATTATTTTTAATTTCTGTAATTTATTTCTATTATAAAACGCAAAACCCATCAATTGATGGGTTTTGCGTTTTTAAAATATTGATATTATCCTAAAAAAGGATATCTGTAATCTGTTGGAGGCACAAAAGTTTCTTTAATAGTTCTATTGCTTACCCAACGTAATAAGTTCCATACAGAACCAGCTTTATCATTAGTTCCAGATGCTCTGGCACCACCAAAAGGTTGTTGTCCTACAACAGCTCCAGTTGGTTTATCATTAATATAAAAGTTTCCTGCGGCATTTTCTAGTTTTTTAGTAGCCGTTTGAATAGCATATCTATCACCACTAAAAATAGCACCAGTTAAAGCGTATTCACTGGTGTTGTCTAAAACATCTAAAATAGCTTCCCATTCATTGTCTTCATAAATAAATATGGTAATGATAGGCCCGAATAATTCAGTACACATGGTTGTGTAATGTGGGTTTGTGGTAACAATTATGGTAGGTTCAATAAAATACCCTTTAGAATCATCATAGCCACCACCAACAATAATGTCTGCGTCTTTATCTTTTTTAGCTTGTTCTAAATATCCAGATAATTTTGTGAATGCTTTTTTGTCAATCACGGCATTAATAAAGTTTGAAGGATCTTCAGGAGAACCCATTTTAAAAGATTTAATGTCTTTTATAACAGCAGTTTTAATGTCTCCCCATAAACTTTTTGGAAGGTATGCTCTAGATGCAGCACTACATTTTTGACCTTGATATTCAAAAGCACCTCTTGAAATTGCTGTTGCTACTTCTTGAGCATTTGCAGTAGGATGTGCCCATATAAAATCTTTTCCTCCAGTTTCTCCAACAATTCTTGGATAGGTTTTATAATGGTTAATATTTTTTCCAATAGTTTCCCAGAAACTATTAAACACAGATGTTGAACCTGTAAAATGTACTCCAGAGAAATCTTTGCTTGCTAGTAATGTATCTGTAATCATACCAGAATTACCAGTTACTAAATTTATAACTCCATCCGGTAATCCAGCGGCTTTGAATAACTCCATAATAACATATGCAGAATAAATTTGAGTTGCAGCAGGTTTCCAAATAACTACATTACCCATCATTGCAGGAGCAGCTGGAAGGTTGCCGGCAATGGCAGTAAAATTAAAAGGCGTTATGGCATACACAAAACCTTCAAGAGGTCTGTATTCAGTACGATTCCAAATTCCTGGAGAAGAAATTGGTTGATTGCTATATATTTCAGTCATAAACTGAACATTGAAACGTAAAAAATCAATCAATTCGCATGCCGAATCAATTTCAGCTTGAAATACATTTTTAGATTGCGCAATCATGGTTGCTGCGTTCATTCTATATCTAAATGGGCCAGCTAATAATTCGGCAGCTTTTAAAAAAATAGCAGCTCTGTCTTCCCAATTTGTAGCTGCCCATTTTACGCGTGATTCAGCAGCTTTTTCTATAGCTAATTCAATATGCTCTTTTTCAGCAATATGATATTTGCCAACACAGTGTTTATTATCATGTGGAGGAAAAATATCTGCAGTATTACCAGTTTTATATTCTTTTCCACCTATATAAAAAGGGATATCAACTTGCTCTTTATACATTTTTTTATACGTAGTTAATACAGCTTCTCGTTCTGGAGATCCTGGCGCGTAACCTTTAACAGGTTCATTAACAGCTACAGGTACATTAAAAAATCCGTTTCCCATGTCTTTTGTGTGATTTATTGTTTTTTTAATAAAAAATTCAGAAAATATGCTTCAAATTTACGAATTTTTTAATGATGGCTAAAATGAAGGCTATTAAAACCGCGTTAAAATTTGTTTATTTTTTTGTAAGTTGGCAATCAGTTTAAAGACTAGATTTTTTATGTGTACAGTAACTATAATTCCAAAAGGTAAAAATGATTTTGTGTTAACGTCTAATCGAGATGAAGCACCAAATAGAATATCATCAGCTCCTGAGGTTTATGTTATTAATGGGACTAAGTTATTATTTCCTAAAGACGAACTTTCTGGAGGTACTTGGATTGGAATAAGCGAAAAAAATAGATTGGTTTGTGTACTTAATGGTGGTTTTGAGTTGCATAAAAGACTACCAAATTACAGATTAAGTAGAGGAGTAGTTGCTAATGATTTTTTAATTTCTGAAAACATTCTTATAACTATTGATTCATATAATTTGACTAATATTGAACCTTTTACCATGGTCATTGCAGATTGGAATATGGATTTAAAATTTTATGAGTTAGTTTGGGACGGAACTAAAAAGTATGTTTCTCAATTACCAGTAGAACCTAAAATATGGTCATCTTCAACATTATATAACCAAACGATGAAAGATGAAAGAAACCAATGGTTTGAAACATTTAAAAAAGAGCAAGGTTTAAATTCTCAAACATTGTTACAATTTCATAAAACAGCTGGAAAAAACAATAATGAATATGGTGTTATTATGAATAGAGGTTTTGTAAAAACAACAAGTATTACTCAAGTAGAAAAAACAGCAGATTCCATTGAAATGATTTATGAAAACTTAATAAATGAAACAGTATCAAAAAGTCAATTTAATTTACCTCAAATTGTAAATGACTAATACAGGTATTATTTTAACATTAGCTTATCCAGAAACAATAGTGATGATTTCTGAAGAATGGTTTTCTCCTTTTTTAAGGTTTTTAGGAGTTGGAAAGAAAAATTATTTACGCGCTGGTCATGCTGCAATGGTTCTTATTAATAAGCAAACAGGAATTTTAGAATATCATGATTTTGGCCGCTATATTACACCTGAACCTTATGGAAGAGTTCGCGGAAGCGAAACAGATAATGAATTGCATTTTCCTTTAAAGGCTGAAATAAAAAACGACTCCATTATAAATTTGAATGAAATTTTAAAGTTTTTAGCAACACATCCAAAATTAACTCATGGTGATGGCAAAATGATAGCGTCGGTTTGTAATGTTATCGATTATAAAAAGGCTAGGACTCACATCATTGAAATGCAGCAAAAACATTTTATTCGTTATGCAGCATTTTTAAAAGACGCCTGTAATTGTGCCAGATTTGTCACAGATTCTTTAATAGCTTCAGTAACTGATTATAAAATTAAAAATAGGCTTGTAAAATCTAAATGGTTTACGCCAAGCACCGTTGGAAATGTGCTTCTTAGTAATACTGAAAAACATGTGTTTGAGGTTTCTGAAATGGGAATTATTTCTGAATATAAAGGGTCTCAAACCAGTGAAAATTTAAAATGTTTTTTAGATAAGCTAAAACATCATGAGCCAAATTTTGAAGGCAATTTAAAGCCTAAACCAGTTGATAATTTGCATGAAAAAGCTCAGTGGTTATCTGGTATTGCTGCTGGTGCGTGGTTTGAATTACACTATATAGGACATGAAATAGAATATCAATTTAAGCGCATTTCACCACACGGCAATATTGATGTTCACGACACCTTTTTAGTTGAAGATTCAAGGTTTAATTACAATCAAAGTTTTCAATTTGTACACTACTCAAATTGCAGTTTTTTCCATGTTGAACAACACGGAAAAGTTTATAAATTTAAAAGAAAATAAAAAGAATTAATTTATTGCAAAAGGGGCACTTAACTTAAAAGTTGGTATAGTTACTTTAAATTTTTTGGTAGTTGTAAAGTTTACCATGCTAAAATAACCTCGCATAGCACCAAAAGGCGATGTTAATAAGCATCCAGAAGTGTAAGTATGAAATTCTCCCGGTCTTAATACTGGTTTTTTGCCAATAACACCTTCACCATCAACAATTTCAATATTATTTAAAGCATCAAAAATTTTCCAGTGGCGAGCGTTAAGCTGAACAGAATCTTTGCTTTGGTTTTCAATAGTAACGGTATATCCAAAGGCATACTGTATTTTATAATTTTTATAAAATGAGCCTTCAAAAGTAGTTTCTACTGATATTTTTATGCCTTTTGTTACTTGCTGAACCATGTTACCTGCTGATATACAATGAATTTAACAATGCAAAAATAAGATTTTTTTTGGCTCAAATAGAATTAAATGACATTAATATGATTAATTAGATATGTTTATCGAGGATCCTTCACCCATTCCTATAATTCTGTCAAAACGTTTACCTAAATCTCTGTAATAAACTAATACTTTATAATTGTTTTCTGTTTGATAAAAATTTCCGCTTATAGCACCTTCATCAATAATACCATCATTATTTAAAATTACATATTTATAGTTGTAAAATCCTTGTTTTAAAAGAATTGAGCATTTAAAAACTTTTTCATAATTATCATAGTTCATTTTAGTGTTGTTTTCAATAGTGTAGTTATTGAAATTACCATACACATGAATGGTTTTTCCTTCTAAATCTGGATTTGGTAATAAAGAAAAATGTATCCAAACATAGTCGGCTTCAATATCAGAATTATCGGCGTCAATATTTGTGATGAGGTAGTTTCCATTAATATCTGGATTATAGGTGTAAGGTCTATTAACTCTTGAAAAGTTTGTAAACAAATAATTGTGGTATAAATCCTCTAAATCAATGTGTTGAATACCTGTGTTAGCAGCGCGAACATCTTTATTTTCAAAAAACAAAAATTCATTTCCTCCCCAAAAACTAGATTCTGAATCATATTTATAAATGAGTTGATTTCCAATGGTATATTGCGGAACAAGATTGGTAATTGCTGTATTTAAATTGTTGTTTTGAATGATAACTGTTTTTACGTTTTGCTTTGGATTATTTAGTTGAATGCTGTTTGGAGCAATAATAATTTCAACCCGTTGTTTATATTCAATATTGGCAATATCTCTAGAGCGTTTTATAGATACTCCAACATTTGCCATATCTTCATAAACCATAAATTTTCTTGAAAAAACTAGTTCATTGTCATTATTAAAAATGTTCATCATATAGTTTCCAGAAATTTTGAGTCGTTTTGTTTGTTCATTTGGAATGGTAAGTTTATAGTGTGAATAAATTTGATACGTATTAAAAGAATTTTCATAATTGCGAATACGTTGGTTGTCTATACCATCTAAATATTCAGATTTCACTAAAACTGAAGGTGTCCAATCAAAATTGTAATGCTCAATTGTATAATAAAAATCATCTTCATTTCCATTTAAAGCATCAAATTCCAAATCTAAATAGGCGCCAAGTTTTAGAACGGGTAATTGGCTTTCATTGGTGTTTCCTTTAAAATTTATTGTTTTAATGAAATTAGGCGGATTAACTTCTTTAACTTGGCCAAAAACCACCATTGAAAAAAAGTTAAATATTAAAAAGGAATATAATTTAATTCGCATTAATAAACTGTTTTTTTGTAAATATAATCAAATTTTATACCCAAAAATGAACTTACAAAAAAGCGTATAAATTTCTATGTTAATTATTATGTAATCTGCATTATAAATTTGTAAATTTGCTGCGTTTTTAGACAACTAATCTCAATAAATTAAAATATGTCAAACGACATTCGTATCAAAAAAGGTCTAGACATTAAACTAAAAGGTGAAGCTGAAAAAACCTTAGAACAGGCAACATTAAGCAACTTTTATACTTTAAGACCTCAAGATTTTCACGGCGTAGTACCAAAATTAATTTCTAAAGTTGGAGCAAAAGTAAAAGCGGGAGAACCCGTTTTTTATGATAAATCCAATGAAAATGTAAAATTTGTTTCACCCGTTTCTGGTGAAATTATAGAAATTGCTCGTGGAGAAAAACGCAAAATTTTATCAATTAAAATTCAAGCAGATAATCAGAATTCTTACTTAGAAAGTAATGTTCTAAATTTGGAAACTGCAAAACCTGAAGAAGTAAAATCACTTCTTCTTTCATCAGGATGTTGGCCTTTTATAAAACAACGCCCGTATGATGTCATTGCAAATCCAAATAGAGAACCTAAAGCCATTTTTATCTCTGCTCATGCGTCTGCTCCCTTAGTAGCCAATTACAATTTTACACTTCAAGGAAAAGAAAAGGAGTTGCAGGCAGCCGTTACTGCATTAGGAAAATTAACTAAAGGTAAAGTTCGTGTTTGTGTAGGTAAATTTGGTAAATCACCAATGGCAGATTTATCAGGTATAACGTTACATAAAGTGTCTGGTCCGCATCCTTCAGGAAATGTAGGAACTCAAATTAATAAAATTGATCCTGTTAATAAAGGTGAAGTTGTGTGGACAGTAAATCCGCATGATCTTGTTATCATAGGTGAATTATTGTTAACTGGTAAATTTAATGCAGAGCGTATTATAGCTTTGGTTGGTTCTTCAATAGAAAAACCAAGATATTTTGTAACCAAATTAGGTTGCGAAATTGCTACCATGCTATATGATAAGGGTATTGAAAAAGATGCGCATGTTCGTATTATTTCAGGTGATATTTTATCAGGTAAACAAGTAAATCCTGATGGATATTTAGATTACTATAGCAATACCATTACAGTAATTCCTGAAGGTGATGATTATGAATTTTTTGGATGGACTAAACCAGTATTTAATAAAATATCTACCTCAAGAGCACTAACTTTTTCTTGGATGTTTCCAAATAAAAAATATGATTTAAACACCAATACTAATGGTGAGCATAGAGCTTTTGTAACTACGGGAAATTATGAAGAAGTATTTCCATTAGATATATTTCCAATGCAAATTCTAAAAGCTTGTAAGTATAAAGACTTAGATGAAATGGAAGCTTTAGGAATGTATGAAGTAGCTCCTGAAGATTTTGCGTTGACAGAATTTATATGTGTTTCTAAACAACCACATCAAGATATTATAAGAAAAGGATTAGACTTAATGCTTAAAGAAATAGGATAATGGGTTTAAAAGAAAATTTACACAGATTTAAAGAAAAAAATAGAGATAAAAAATGGTTGCCAGCTTTTTCTGCAATCCACACTTTTTTATACTTGCCAAATGAAACTACGCACAATGGCACACACGTAAAGGCTGCCGACGATTTAAAGCGTACCATGAATACCGTAATTTTAGCCATGATACCGTGCTTAATATTTGGTATGTTTAATGCAGGATATCAACATTATTTAGCAGCAGGAGATATTAATGCTGTAACAGGTGGGTTTTTTAGTAGCCAATTCTGGACACTAGATAACTTTTCATTAGGATTTTGGAAAATTATTCCTTTAGTAATCGTGTCTTATGGTGTTGGTTTAGGAATTGAGTTTTTATTTGCTATTATTAAAGGCCACGAAGTAGAAGAAGGTTATCTTGTAACAGGTATGTTAGTGCCTTTAATTGTTCCTATAGATATTCCATTATGGATGCTTGTAGTAGCAGTAGCTTTTGGAGTTGTTATTGGTAAAGAAGTTTTTGGTGGAACCGGAATGAATATATTAAATCCTGCTTTAACCATTAGAGCCTTTTTATTCTTTGCGTATCCTACATGGATGAGTGGAGATAAAGTTTGGGTTCAAGGAGCCGTTGAAAGTGTTGGAAAAGTAGATGCTATTTCTGGTGAAACTATTTTAGGAGGCTTAGCTCAAGGCAAACAACTTGGATATTCCGTTTGGGATATGTTTTATGGTTTTATTCCGGGCTCTATTGGAGAAACATCTACGTTGTTAATTTTAATAGGAGGCTTGTTTTTAATCTTCACTAAAATTGGTAGTTGGAGAATCATGCTATCTTCAGTTATTGGTGCCATAGTTATGGGACTCATTTTTAATAGTATTGTAGACGCCAATATCATTTCTCAAGGAAGTAAATTTTATGCATTAATGAGTACACCTTTTTGGCAACACCTAATTATAGGAGGTTTTGCTTTTGGAGTAGTTTATATGGCAACAGATCCTGTAACTGCATCACAAACCAACAAAGGAAAGTGGATATATGGATTCTTTATTGGATTCCTATCAATTTTAATTCGTGTATTCAATCCAGCGTATCCAGAAGGTGTTATGTTGGCAATCTTATTAATGAATGTTTTTGCTCCTACAATTGACCATTATGTGGTTAAAGGAAATATAAAACAAAGACTTAAACGTCTAAAAGTTAAAACTGCTTAATGATGGAAAATAGAACAGATAAAAATTCATACACTATATTATTTGCCATTGGAATGGTAATAATAGTTGGTGCATTATTGGCATTTGCAGCAGAATCATTAAAACCAAAAATTACAGAAAATAAGCGTTTAGAAATTCAACAGAATATTTTATATGCTATGGGAGTAAATGAAAATGATGAAAGCAGTGTAAATTTTGTGCCTACAGATAAAGTCGCTTCAGAGTTTTCAAAATATATTAAAAAGCAATTAGTTATTGAAGGTGATAAGGCTACAGAAGATAATCAAGCTTATTTAATTGATATTAAAAAAGAAGAAACAAAAGCATCTAACTCAAGTTATACAAGAAAATTACCTTTGTTTGTTGGTGAAAAAGATGGTCAAACGTATTACATAATTCCAATGAGAGGTAAAGGACTTTGGGATGCTATTTGGGGCTATGTTGCTGTTGATAAAAACTTAATAGTTAATGGTGTGTTTTTTGATCATAAAGGAGAAACACCTGGTCTTGGAGCCAACATTAATCAACGCTTTTTTATGGATGATTTTAAAGGTGAGGAAATTATGAAAGGTGATTCTTTTGAAGGTATCTCAATCGCCAAAGGCAATAATGATCCAACAAATTTAACAAAGGATGATTATGAAATTGATGCCTTAGCTGGAGCTACTATTACAGGTAATGGTGTTACAGCCATGATTAAGAAAGATTTAAACATGTACATTCCTTACCTAACAACGTTAAAGAATTAGATTATGGGACTTCTATCAAAAAAAGACAGTAAATTAATATTAGATCCATTAGCAGATAATAACCCAATCACCATTCAAGTTTTGGGTATTTGTTCTGCATTGGCCATCACTGCAGAATTAAAAGCATCAATTGTTATGGGGCTTTCGGTTATGGCAGTACTCGCAATTGGTAATGTAGTTATCTCTTTAATGAGAAATATTATACCTTCAAAAATTAGAATTATTGTGCAATTAGTTGTTGTAGCAGCGCTTGTAATTATAGTAGATTTAGTTTTAAAAGCGTATTCATATCAATTAAGTAAAACCTTGTCAGTCTTTGTAGGGCTTATTATTACCAACTGCATTATCATGGGGCGTTTTGAAGCGTTTGCCTTAGCAAATGGCCCATGGCGCTCATTCCTTGATGGTATTGGAAATGCCGCTGGTTATGCTTTAATTCTTGTAATTGTTGGGTTTTTTAGAGAATTATTAGGTTCTGGGACTTTACTTGGATTTAAAGTATTAGGAGATCCTATTGAAAAAAAAGGATTATATGCTTTGGGTTATGAAAATAACGGGTTTATGTTATTATCGCCAATGGCATTAATTGTAGTTGGAATTATAATTTGGGTACAACGTAGCAGAAATAAAGCCTTAATAGAAGATCATTAATTAGTTTATAGTTCCAGTCGCAGTAAGTAGTTACTGAACACTGAATACTTAACACTGAATATTAAACATATGGAACATTTAGAATTATTTTTAAAATCAATATTTATAGATAACATGGTTTTTGCTACATTTCTTGGAATGTGTTCTTTCCTTGCTGTATCTAAAAAAGTTTCAACAGCCGTAGGTCTTGGTGCCGCTGTTATATTCGTAATGCTTATTACAGTACCATTAAACTGGTTATTAGATCATTATTTATTACAACCTGGTGCTTTAGCTTGGTTAGGCGAAGAATATGCCGATTATGATTTAAGTTTTTTATCATTCATCATGTTCATTGCTACCATAGCAACCATGGTTCAATTAGTAGAAATTGTGGTTGAAAAATTTTCACCATCATTATACAATTCGTTGGGTATTTTCTTACCTCTTATTGCTGTAAACTGTGCTATTTTAGGAGGGTCTTTATTCATGCAATCAAGAGAAATTCCTACATTAGGATTGGCAACTGTTTATGGCATTGGTTCTGGAATTGGTTGGTTTTTAGCCATTCTATCTATTGCAGCTATTCGCGAAAAAATTAGATATTCAAATGTTCCTGCTCCATTAAGAGGCTTAGGAATTACATTTATTATTACAGGTTTAATGGCTATTGGATTTATGAGTTTTGGAGGCATGTTAACAGGTGGAGATGAAAAACCAAAAGAAGAACAAAAAGCAACTGTGACAAAACAAGAAAATAACACAACTCCTTCAAATGAAGTAAAAAATTCAGAAGAGAAAACAAAAGAGAAAGTGTTAGCTAACAACATAAAAGTAAATGAATAATATGATTTTAGCCGCAGGTACATTAGGAACAATATTTGCAACTGTAACAGTATTTTTAGTGATTACCATACTATTGGTAGTTTTACTTTTAGTTGTAAAACAAAAATTATCACCATCTGGTCCTGTAAAAATTACTATCAATGGTGAAAAGGTAATTGAAGTAGCCTCAGGAGGTTCTTTATTATCAACTTTAGGAAATCAAAAAATATTTTTGCCTTCTGCTTGTGGTGGTGGTGGAACATGTCTTCAATGTGAATGTCATGTGTTATCAGGTGGAGGCGAGGCATTGCCAACAGAAACACCTCATTTTACAAGAAAGGAATTACAACATGGAGCTCGTTTAGGTTGCCAAGTGAAAGTAAAACAGGATATGAATATTACCATTCCTGAAGAAGTTTTTGGTATTAAAAAATGGGAAGCAACCGTTGTTAGAAATTACAATGTGGCATCATTCATTAAGGAGTTTGTTGTTGAACTTCCTGAGGAAATGAATTATAAAGCTGGAGGTTATATTCAAATTGAAATCCCACCATGTGAAGTAAAGTTTTCTGATATAGATATTACAGCACATCCTGAAGAGCACGAAACACCAGATAAGTTTCAAGCTGAGTGGGATAAGTTTAAGCTTTGGGCATTAGTAATGAAAAATACTGATACTGTTGAAAGAGCCTATTCAATGGCTTCTTACCCTGCAGAAGGTAGAGAAGTTATGTTAAATGTGCGTATTGCAACTCCACCTTTTGATAGAGCTAAAGGCGGTTGGATGGATGTAAATCCTGGAATAGCATCATCTTATATTTTCTCTAGAAAAAAAGGTGATAAAGTAACTATTTCTGGTCCTTATGGAGAATTTTTCATCAATGAATCTAATGCTGAAATGTTATATGTTGGTGGCGGTGCTGGTATGGCTCCAATGCGTTCTCACTTATATCATTTATTCAAAACATTAAAAACAGGTAGAAAAGTAACCTATTGGTATGGTGGACGTTCTAAACGTGAATTGTTCTACCTAGATCACTTCAAACAATTAGAGAATGAGTTTCCAAACTTTAAATTCTATTTAGCACTATCCGAACCAATGCCAGAAGATAACTGGAAAGTAAAAGAAAATATTGATGCTCCTGGTGATGGATTTGTTGGATTTATTCACAATTGTGTGATTGACAATTATTTAAGTAAGCACGAATCGCCAGAAGATATTGAATTATATTTCTGTGGTCCGCCATTAATGAACCAAGCAGTTCAAAAAATGGGAGAAGATTTTGGTCTTGCAGATGAAAATATACGTTTTGATGATTTTGGAGGATAACCAAATGATAATTTATAAAAACCGATACGAAAGTGTCGGTTTTTTAATTTAATTTATGAGTAAACCCCTTACAAAGCAAGAACTACATAATCTGGCCATGAACCATGTTGGCAAAGATTTAGAGAAACGTGGTTTTGAGTTTATAGCAATAAATAGCAAACTTAAAAAGCATCCGCAGTTTGTTTGTATCGATAAAAAAAATAAGTACTTTTTTGTGATAGTTAGAGCAGTTTTACTTCCTGAAAACCCAAACAATTATGATGTTGTTTGGATGGAATCCTTTAAAAAGCATGCTAGAGACAATAATGCACAAGTGCTTTATGCTGGTGTTGGTTTAGCTAATGCTAAAAATGAAAAACTGCCTGTATATTTAAATGAAGAGTATCTTATAGAATACAATGGTATTCAGATATTAGAAACAAATCTTAATTAATAGAAACATTATGAAGACCTATATTTTTAGTATTTTATTTTGTTTTTTATTGGTTTCATGCGGGCAAAAAGAAAACACTAAATTGGCCGGACCTATGTTTGGCACATCCTATCATATTCAATATTACTCTTACCAAAATACTGATTTTCAAAATAAGATAGACAGCTTGTTCTATATCATCAATAAATCCATGTCAACTTATCAAACAAATTCAGATATTTCAAAGTTGAATAGAAATGAAACTAACATTATAGACAAACATTTTGAAAAAGTTTTTGATACTTCCAAAGAAATTTACAAACTCACAAAAGGCTATTTTGACCCAACTATTGGAAATTTAGTCAATGCATGGGATTTTGGCCCTGAAGGAAATATTGTTAAGTTAGATAGTTTAAAAATTGATAGTTTAATGCTGTCGGTTGGGTTAAATAAAGTTTATAGAGAAGACAACAGAATTATTAAAGAAAACCCAAATACGTTTATAGATTTTAATGCCATTGCAAAAGGTTATGGTGTTGATGTTATTTCAGAATTTCTAGAACAGCAAAACGTTGAAAACTATATAGTTGAAATTGGTGGAGAAATAAGAACAAAAGGAATTAATATTGAAAAAAATAAACCTTGGAAAGTTGGTGTAGAAATGCCCCATTTTGATGGTACTCAATCTATCATCAGAGCCATTTCAGTGAGAGATGAGTCTATGGCAACCTCTGGAACTTATAGGAAATTTAAACTTGATAAAAACGGAAATAGGTTTTCACACATTATAGATACCAAAACTGGCTATCCAAGTAAAACCAATTTATTAAGTATATCGGTTATTGGCCCAGATTGCATGACGGCAGATGCCTATGCAACAGCTTTTAAAGCCATGGGAATTGAAAAGGTGAAAGCTTTTTTAGAAGAACATAAAGAACTAAAGGTTTTTTTAATTTTTGAAAATGATAAAAATGAATTAGAAACTATCGGTTTAAACGGATTTCCTGAGTTTTAAGATTTATAAACAATAGGAATGATTTCTCCTTTTGCTAAACAGTATTTTGTAATGTCTTCATCAGAAAGAGTTGCTGTGTAATCAACTTTTTCTACCTTAAAACCAATTTGACTTAGCTTGTCAAAATAATCAAAACCATAAACACGAACATGGTCGTACTGACCAAAAATTTTGGCTCGTTCTTTTTTGTCAATTATAGAATTATCTTCAAAAGTTTTTTCTCTATTTAAATCTTGCGGAATTTGAAAAACCCCAAAACCGCCTGATTTTAAGATTCGAAATAATTCTTGCATGGCTTTGGTGTCGTCGGGAATATGTTCTAAAACATGATTACAAAAAATAACATCAAATTCATTATCCTTAAAAGGTAAATTACAAATGTCTGCTTTTATATCGGCTAAAGGTGAATTTAAATCTGTCGTCACATAATCCAGATTTTCCATATTTCTGAATCGTTTATAAAATGCTTGCTCTGGAGCAAAATGAAGGACTTTATGCTTTGCTGAAAAAAAATCAGTTTCAGCTTTTAGGTACAGCCACAATAACCTGTGACGTTCTAAGCTTAAAGTTGAAGGCGATAATACGTTATTACGCTGCTTTCCATAACCATAAGGAAGAAAGGTTTTAAATTTTTTTCCATCAATAGGATCTGTGAAAGTGTCTCCTTTTAAAATGTAAGACAAAACAGGGCGAGCCAAATAACTTAACCTAATAAGTAAAGGTCTAGGAATAATATTTAAAATTAATTTGAATATATTTTTCAATACTTAGTTTTAACTTCACAAACACATCTAAATCCGGTATATGTTTCCTCTCCGAAATTTAAATTATTAAGCGTAAATTCTGAAATATTATCTTTAATAAAGTAGATTTTTTTATATTCCTTTTTAAAAGAAATTTCTAAAGGTTTTAAGTAAATATTATTTATTGGTTTATTTTTTAACGAAGTATAACCATATAAATCTAAGGCGGTTTGTAATTCTTGTTTAGAAGGTAATCTAAATTTAAAATTTAATGGAGCTTTTTTTCTTTCCTCTGGTGTTTTGTAAATAATTGAAGCTAAAATTTTAACCATATCACTTTTCCAATTACAATACATTTCAGCTTGATATTTTGTTATGTTTACCATAGGATAATAAATAAATTTAGGATGTCTAAAATAATCATATGTACCCATGCTTCCTACAAAAGTATTTTTCAAAGGAGTCATTCTTGTGATTAGTGAAGTGTCAACTTTAGTTTTTTCAAGTTTAGATTGTAAATACATTTTTGTTAAACCAAAATTTGGTAAATTTTTAATACTATCACGAGCTTCAGATGACCAGAAATAACAAATATTTGTATAGAATTCATTATACATGATATTATTAACAAGAGAAACATCCATGAATAAAGAATCATTTAATCTAATAGTTCCCGGTATGATTTCCAGTTTTTTGTTTATTTTAGAGATTTTGGGATAATAGAAATTAGATTTTTCTAAAGAAAAGTCTGTATAAAATTCATTAGCTTGTGAAAAGGTTATAATTGGAAATATTAATATTAAAAGAAAAAATTTATAATACATAAATTTAATGTTTATAAAATCAAAGCTTTTTGCCTAAACTCATCTTCTTCGTTACTTGTTATTCCTAAAGCGTCATAAATGTAAGCAAAGGTAGAAAGCAATTCTGGTTTGCCATCAACAATCGCAACATCATGTTCAAAATGAGCACTTGGTTTATTATCTAAAGTTGTAATGGTCCAGCCATCTCTGTGTTGTTTTATGCGGTGAGTTCCTAAATTTATCATTGGTTCAATAGCCACTACCATACCTTCAATAAACATTTTACCTCTTCCACGTTTTCCATAGTTTGGCATTTCTGGGTCTTCATGCATTTTTCTGCCTAAACCATGTCCAACCAATTCTCTTACCACACCATAACCATGATCTTCGCAATATTTTTGAATAGCATAACCAACATCACCAACGCGATTATTAATCTTAAATTCTCTAATTCCTGCGTATAAAGATTCTTTGGTAACAAGAAGCAATTTTTCAGTCTCAGGAGCAATTTCTCCTACGGCAAATGTATAAGCATGGTCTCCATAAAAACCATTTTTTAAAGCGCCACAATCAATAGAAATAATATCACCTTCAATTAATGGCTTATTATTTGGAATACCGTGAACAACCTGAGTATTTGGGCTCATACATAGTGTATTTGGAAAATCATAAAGGCCTAAAAATCCTGGAATGGCGCCTTCACTTCGAATAAATTCTTCTGCCATTTTATCAAGTTGCAAAGTAGTAATGCCTGGTTTTATTTCTTTGGCTAAAATGCCCAAGGTTTTTGAAACTATTAAAGCACTTTCGCGCATTAATTCAATTTCCTCTCTTGTTTTTGTAATAATCATGCTTTTAAAATATTGGCAAAGATACTCAAAATTAATTTTTTATTGTTTTTATAGTATTATGACTTTAGACAGTTTTTAGAATTTCTTTTATTTTTAATTTCGCTTCATAAAACTAATAGTGATGTATAAAACTGTAAAAGCAGAAGAAGCTGTAAAAGTTATTAAATCTAATGATAGAGTTTATATTCAGGCAGCTGCAGCGGCACCTCAAATTTTAATGAATGCCATGACTCAGCGACATGAAGAATTAAGAAATGTTGAGGTATGTCATTTACATGTTGAAGGAGAAACACGTTATGCAAATCCTGAATTGAGAGATAGTTTTCATGTTAATTCTTTTTTTGTTGGTCATAATGTTCGGCATACTTTGGCTGCAGGAAATGGATCTTATACGCCTGTATTTTTAAGTGAATTGCCCTTATTGTTCAAAAGAAATATTTTACCGCTTGATGTGGCTTTAATTCATGTTTCAGTTCCAGATAAGCATGGATATTGTTCTTTAGGAGTTTCGATTGAAGCTACTTTAGCGGCTATTGAAAATGCAAAAATCGTGATTGCACAAGTCAATCCGCAAATGCCAAGAACACATGGAGATGGCATTATTCATGTTACTGAAATAGATTTATTTGTTGAGTGTGATATGCCAATTCCAAATCGTGAAATGCCTGTTTCAACTGAAATTGAAAACAAAATAGGGGATTATGTTGCCAGTTTAATTGAAGATAGGAGCACGCTTCAAATGGGTGTTGGCGTGATTCCTAATGCGGTATTATCTCGTCTTACAAATCATAAAGATTTAGGCTTGCATACAGAAATGTTTTCTGATGGTGTAATTGATCTTATTTTGAAAGATGTTATTAATGGTAATTATAAAAAAGTGAATCCAGGACGCGCATTAGCTACATTTTTAATGGGTTCAAAACGTTTATATGATTATGTAGATGATAACCCATTTATTGAATTAAGGGCTTCTGATTATGTGAATGACATATCAATAATTAAACAAAACCCAAGAATGGTAGCTATAAATTCTGCCATTGAAGTAGATTTAACTGGTCAGGTTTGTGCAGATTCTATGGGTTCGAAAATATATTCAGGCGTTGGCGGTCAAATGGATTTTATTAGAGGAGCTTCATTAAGTGAAGGAGGAAAAGCTATTATAGCATTGCCGTCTATTACCAAAACTGGAATTAGTAGAATTGTACCTTCGTTAAAATCTGGTGCTGGAATTGTTACTACACGGGCCCATGTGCATTATATTATTACTGAATATGGTATAGCAAATTTATATGGAAAAACTATAAAAGACAGAGTGAAGGCTTTAGTAAATATTGCGCATCCTGACCATAGAGAAAGCATAGAAAGAGCTTATTATGAACTGATTTGATAGTTAATTTTCTATTTAAAAAAGTCAAAAAACCCTTTCTTCTTGTTTTCAGTTGAAAGGTTTTCTGTTGAACCAATTAGCATTTGATAAATTTCTCCCCAACCTATAAAACCTCCAATATTTCTATCATCAATAAATAAATCAGCATGAATTTTTCTACTCATGTTTGGGTCATATTGTTCTTCAGGAAAGCTACTGTTTACTGCATAAAAAAAGACACCGTTATTCTCACAAAATTTAACAGCATCTTCTAATTTTTCACCACTTCTATAGGTCCATAAAATTAGTCTATGTCCGTTTTGTTGTAGTTTTTTTAAAGTTTCAAAAGCAAATATTATGGGTTTTCCAATACTTGGATAAGCATCTTCAACTATGGTTCCATCAAAATCAACAGCAATTATAAGCTTATCGTTTAAATTCATTGTACATTTACATTTGGATGATGTAAATGTACAATAATTTTTTTTTGATGCATTTTAAATTAAAGAATGTCTGGTCATTGTTTTAGGTTGTTCAATTCCCATAAGTTTAAGTATGGTTGGTGCAATATCACCTAAAACACCATCTTCAACATGCTTCAATTCTTTATCAATTAAAATTACGGGTACTGGGTTTGTTGTATGAGCCGTGTTTGGCGAACCATCAGGGTTTATCATGGTTTCACAGTTTCCGTGGTCAGCAATTAAAATGGTAGTATAATCATTTTCAAGAGCTGTCGTCACAACATCTTTTACACAAATATCAACGGCTTCACAGGCTTTTATAGCGGCAGCCATAACTCCAGTATGTCCAACCATATCACCATTTGCAAAATTAAGGCATACAAAAGCAACATTTCCTTTTTTTAATTCAGGAATTAGAGCATCTCGTAATTCATAAGCACTCATCTCAGGTTTTAAATCATAAGTAGCCACTTTTGGTGAGTTTCTTAAAATACGAGTTTCTCCTTTAAAAGGAGTTTCTTGACCACCAGAGAAGAAAAATGTTACGTGTGGGTATTTTTCAGTTTCAGCGATTCTTATTTGTTTTTTATGATGTTTTTCTAATACTTCACCTAAAGTTTCTGTTAAGTTATCTTTATTGAAAACGACATTTACATTTTTAAAATTCTCATCATAATTGGTAAGCGTTACATAATATAAATTCATTTTATGCATGTTTTGCTCATGAAAATCTTTTTGTGATAATGCTTCTGTTAATTCTCTACCGCGATCTGTTCTGAAGTTAAAAAATATAACAACATCGCCATCTTTAATTTTTGCAACCGGTTCGTTGTTTTTATCAACCATGATAATTGGTTTGATAAACTCATCAGTGATATCATTTTTGTAATTTAATTCAATAGAATTTGTCACATTTGTTGAGAAATCACCAATACCATTCACCATGGCATCATAAGCTAGTTTTACTCGTTCCCATCGTTTATCTCTATCCATGGCATAATAACGACCCGTAACAGTTGCTAGATTACTGTTTGTTTTTTCTAACTGCTCTTCTAATTCGGTTAAAAAACCATGCCCAGATTTTGGATCTACATCTCTTCCATCGGTAAACGCATGAACATAGGTTTTTGTTAAGCCAAAATTGTTTGCAGCTTCTAATAGACCAAACAAATGCGTAATATGTGAGTGTACACCACCATCGCTTAAAAGCCCAAGAAAATGAACATCTTTATTGTTTTCTTTGGCATATTTAAAAGCATCAACTAATACTTTTTCATCATTTAATGTTTTATTTTTTACGGCAAGATTTACTTTAACCAAATCTTGATACACAATTCTTCCTGCACCAAGATTCATGTGTCCTACTTCACTATTTCCCATTTGTCCTTCTGGTAAACCAACATGTAATCCATCTGTTCTTAACGACGCATTTGGATATTTTGTATAAAGAGAATCTATAAAAGGTGTGTTTGCATTATCAATTGCTGATACTTTTGGGTCAGGTGATTTTCCCCAACCATCAAGAATCATTAAGATGACTTTTTTATTCATTTTTAATGTGATTTTATATACATCAAAGATAAAGAAGTTTATTAAGAAAATGTAAAAAATAGCTTTCCGAATTGCTTATTTATTAAGACTTTTTTTAATAAAATATTAGTTAAAAAAGCCCATTGTTTGAAGAAAGTAAAATGTTAAATATATGTTATTATCTAAATTTTTGTGTAACACATTTATAAAGTCATCGTCTTTTTAATACATCAAGAAACGAATCAGTAATCAAATTAAAATCTTTCATCATGAAAAAAACAATCATTATTTCAACCATTGCGTTATGCTTTTCTGTTTTAACTGTTAGTGCTAAACCTGTAAGTCTTGTAGATTTTACTACCATTTCTACATTTAAAGTGAGTCCGTTTTGTGCATCTATTGCAAAAGGTGATTTTGAAACTGTAAAGAAACTTATAGACTTAGGTGCAGATATTCATGAAAAATCTAATGGAATGACTCCAGTTATGTATGCCGCCAGATATAACAGAACTGACATTTTACAGTTTTTAATTTCAAAAGGAGTTAACCTAAAAGAAAAATCTGAACAAGGTTTAACAGCATTAAAATATGCAGAATTATCTAACGCTCAAGAATCTGTTGCGATTATAAAAGAAGCGTTGAATAAATAATTAGTTTATTTTAAATTTATTTGAATTAGTCACTCGAATAAAGAAAAAGTCTTGTAATTGCAAGGCTTTTTTAGTTTTATGCTTTTTTGTATTTTCCAATAGCTTTTTCTTGCAAATGAATAAATAGTTTATTTATATTTGCGGTGTAATTGCGGGAGTAGCTCAGTTGGTAGAGCGTCAGCCTTCCAAGCTGAATGTCGCCGGTTCGAACCCGGTCTCCCGCTCAAAAAAAGTCTCATTATTTAATGAGACTTTTTTATTTTAGGGTATTAAGTTCTGTATTAGGTGCTACTTCATAAGGCACTTTTTCATGTTCAAAAATACGAGCCGTTAAAACACCTTTTAAAAGAATTGATTGGTTTTTAACCAACAACCAAGATCCTTCTCTTAATCCAATAACTGGTTGTGTATTAAAACTATGAAACTCTTTAATACGAGTTTCTCTAGTTTCTCCCATATGTTTTAAAGTAGTATCTGAATCTATATAATGCGGATTTAAATTAAATGGCACCAATCCTAAAGCATTAAAATTTGGTGGATATACAATAGGCATATCATTAGTGTTTTTAATAGTAAGTCCACAAATATTACTTCCAGCGCTTGTTCCTAAATATGGAGTTCCTTTAGTTACAGTTTCTTTTAAAACAACTATGAGGTTTTGTTTATATAGTTCATTTAATAATACAAAGGTGTTTCCACCACCAACAAAAATACCTTCAGCTTTTTCAATAGCTTTACTAGGGTTTTTAAAAGTATGTAAGCCAACAACAGTCTTATTTATTTTAGAAAAAGCATGTTTAACTTTGTTGGTATAATCATCATGTGAAATACCGCTAGGTCTTGCATATGGAATAAAGAGAATGGTATTAACATCCTTAAAAAAAATGGATAGTTCATCTAAAATATATTCCAAATAATCACTTCCATAAAGAGTAGATGTACTAGCAATAAAAATGTTTTTCATAGATTATTTTGTTTTTTGTAAATGTAATTAATTGAAAGGTTTAACAAAATTTTATACACTTGTTTCATTTTATTTAAGAATTGATATACGTTCTTTATGTTTTTAATGCAAGACGTGTGAAGAAACTTTTACTGTTTTTATTTTTGAATGGTTCTTTGACTGTTATTTGGAGTCAAAACAATGAACGTATTGAAATTAATGGTGTTATTCTTTCAGAAAATCAAGATGTTGAAGGTGTTACTGTTTTTAATACATCTTCAAACAAAGGAACTATAACAAATAACAAAGGTGAATTTAATATTGAAGTAGCATTAAATGATCGTATTGAGGTTTCTGCATTACAATTCAAACCTACTTTAATTATAGTTGATGAAACTGCAATTCAAGCAAAACACCTAAAAATTTATTTGGTAGAGCAAATTAATCAACTCGATGCTGTTTTACTTAACTCTGGACTCATTGGCAATTTAAAATTAGACATTGATAATGTTAAAATGATAGATCCTATTAAATTAAATATGGGAAATATGAATATGGCTTTTGAATATAATGATGACAAAGCATTTGATAATTCTGTAATTTCTAACAATTTAATTTCGGTTATGAATAAAGGACAGTTTTATAATGGTATTAATTTTGTTCAAATTGCAGGTGGAATTTTTGAATTATTTGTAAAACCAAAAGCTAAAAAATCTAGAGCGAATAACATTCCATTAAGTAATACGGCAACACAAATAACAAGTGTTTTTTCTCAATCATATATTGCTGAAACCTTTAAAATTCCTGAAGAAAAAGTTCCTGATTTTATAGGTTTTTTAGAGTCTAAAAACATCAATTCAGAATTACTTAAAGAAACTAATAAATTACAACTTATAGACTATTTAATGAAACAAAGTAGCTTGTTTTTAGAATTGAATGATATCAAAAATTAAATTTTTCATTTTTATAGCATTCGTTAGTGCTACAAATTTGTTGGTCTCTCAAACTATTCAAATTGAAGGGCATATTCAAAGTAAAGTAGATATTGAAAATATTCATGTTATCAATAAAACAGCAAATTTATTTACCGTAACAGATAAGTTTGGAGGTTTTAAAATTCATGTTAAAATAATGGATACTTTAATGTTCACATCAGTTCAGCATAAAACAAAAATCATACAAATTGATGAAAGCATTCTAATTAATAAAACGCTCAATGTTTTTTTAGAAGAACAAATAAATGAATTAGATGAGGTTACAGTTGGAAAAGTTTTAACAGGAAATTTACTGTTAGACATAAATAATATAAAAGGTGAGCCACCAATAAATTTTTTTGATGTTGGTATTCCAGGCTATACAGGCAGGCCAGCAACACAAAGTGAAAGGCGTTTAAGCGAAGCAGGAGAGTTTAAGCCCAAAATGCTTTTGGGACTTTTAGGAGGAGGTTTGCCATTAAATCCTATATTAAACGGAATTTCAGGAAGAACAAAAATGCTAAAACAACGCGTTGAAATTGAAGAAAAAGAAGCACTCATGTATAGTATTAAAGCTCGTTTATCAAAAGATTTTTTAATGTCAAACCCTTTAGAAGAAGACTTCGTAATGGATTTTTTTTATTTCTGTGCAGACGATGAAAATTTTATAAAACATTGTAAAAACCAAACAGATTTTAAAATATTGATTTTTTTAAGAATGAAATACAGGCAATACTTAGAAAATATCAAAGAAAAAAAAGACTGATTTGTTTTGGAATACTTTTTGAACCACTAAAATAAATTACTTTTATCATCAAATTTGCAATACAATTAAAATGAAATTAAATAAGATATTACTGTTATTAGGCCTCATTCCTATATTTGCTTTTACGGCATTTCATAAATATTACATAAGCGTTACCCAAATAGATTACATTCAAGAAAAACAATCCGTTCAAATAACCACTCGAATATTTATAGATGATTTTGAAAAAGTGTTGCGTGAGCGATATAATGAGACAATTGTTTTAGCAGATAAAAATGAACCAACAGAAGTTAATGCATACATTGAAAAATATTTAAAAAGTAAGATAAAAGTTAAAATTAATGACAAAGACATGAATCTTGTTTTTGTTGGTAAGGAATATGATATGGATTTAGTACAATGTTACCTTGAAATTGAGCAGGTTAAAAACATAAATTCTATTGAAATATCAAACCAAGTGCTGTTTGATGTGTTTGATGAACAACAAAACATGGTTAAGACAAAAATTAACAATAAACAGAAAAGCTTTTTATTAAATCAAAATAATAAAAATGCAGTGTTAAATTTTAATTAAAAACTAAAATAAACATATTAATTTATTATTTTCGAGCACCTTTTTGTATAAATGATTAAAAAATTGTTTACAAAAAGGTTAAATAGCTACATTTAATTTAAAGTTTATAATGAAAAAAATCTCCCTTTGTTTAGTCTCATTTTTTTTGATTTCTGCTGGAATATTTGCTCAAGAACAACAGCAAGAGCCCATTAAAGCAAAGTCTGGCCACACCAATACCAACAAATTTAGGCAGTTGTATGATGAATTTGCAACACCAAATATGTTCAGAACAGCTTCTGGTGCTCCAGGTCCAGCCTATTATCAACAACAGGCCGATTATAAAATGGATATTGAAATTGATGATGTAAACGTCAAATTATCGGGTAGTGAAACCATTACCTATTACAACAATTCTCCAGATGAACTCAAGTATCTTTGGGTTCAGTTAGATCAAAATATGAGAGCCAAAGACTCCAAAACACCACTTATAGAAGGTAGTGGTTACAGAGCCGCAACTACCGCTTCTAGATTTGTAAACTCTTATATGAAAGAGCCTTTTGATGGCGGATTTAATATTCTTGAAGTTAAAGACACTAAAGGAAACAACCTTCAGTATATGATAAACAGAACCATGATGCGCGTAGAATTGCCGGCACCATTAAAAACTGGTGAGCAATTTTCGTTTTTTATTAAATGGTGGTACAATATCAACGATCACGTTAAAGATGGCGGTCGATCAGGTTACGAATATTTTCCTGATACAGATAATAGAATTTATGTGATGGCTCAATTCTATCCAAGAATGGCTGTTTACAATGATGTTGAGGGTTGGCAAAATTCTCAATTTTGGGGACGCGATGAATTCGCTTTAACTTTCGGGAATTTTGATGTTAACATTACAGTACCGGCAGATCATATTTTAGACGGTACAGGAAGGCTTGTAAATAGAAAGGAAGTGTTTTCAAATGATATGATGGAACGCTATGAAAAAGCAAAAAAATCATACGATGAACCAGTAAAGATTGTAACTCAAGCCGAGGCTGAAGTTGCTGAAGTTCAAAAAAGCACCAAGAAAAAAACGTGGAAGTTATCTGCTCAAAATGTTAGAGACTTTGGCTTTGCAACGTCAAGAAAATTTATTTGGGACATGATGGCAGTTAAAGTGGGAGGAAAAGATGTGATGGCCGTATCGTTATATCCTAAAGAAGGAAACCCTTTATGGGAAGATTGGTCAACAAAAACAGTGGCTAGTACTTTAATTTCTTATTCTAGAATGACTTTTGATTACCCTTATCATAAAGCCATTTCTGTGCATGCACCTATGGGAATGGAATACCCCATGATATGCTACAATTTTGGAAGACCAGAGCCTGATGGAACTTACAGCGATCGTGTTAAATATGGCATGATGGGCGTTATTATTCATGAGGTTGGTCACAACTTTTTCCCCATGATTGTTAATAGCGATGAGCGTCAATGGACTTGGATGGATGAAGGTCTAAACACTTTTGTGCAGTATATTGCAGAACAAGATTTTGGAAAAAAATACCCAACAGCATTATCGCCACAACATAAAGATTTTCCATCCGATAGAGGTCCTGCAAGAATGATTATTCCTTACATGGGAGGCAATCAAGATTTTATTGCACCAATTATGACCAAAGGTTTAAATACCTATCAATTTGGTAATAACGCGTATGGTAAACCTGCAACAGCACTTAATATATTAAGAGAAACGGTTATGGGGCAAGAGTTATTTGATTATTCATTTAAAGAATATGCCAGACGCTGGATGTTTAAACATCCTACACCTGAAGATTTCTTTAGAACTATGGAAGATGCCTCTGCTTTTGATTTAGATTGGTTTTGGAGAGGTTGGTTTTACACCACAGATTGGGTAGATATTGGGGTTAAAGAAGTAAAAAAATACTATGTATCTTCTAAACCAAACGAATATGGTAAAAGAATATCACAAAGGTTTAATATTAAGCCTGAAAGCTTGGTGTATTTGATTGAAGAAGGCAGCGAAGAATTTGAAGAAAATATGCGTGAATCTAATCCTTTGGAAGCTTCATCAAGTTTAAAGGAATATTTAATGGATAACTTTTCCGAAGAGCAAAGAAAATCTATTAAAAACCCTAAATATTTTTACAGTATTACTTTTGAAAAACCAGGAGGATTGGTTATGCCAATTATTGTAGAATATACTTATACTGATGGTACAACTAAAAGAGAAACTTATCCAGCTGAAATATGGAGATTAAATGATAATGAAGTGAGTAAAGCCATTGCTTCTGAAAAAGAGATTGTTAGTATTACTGTCGATCCAGATTTAGAAACAGCAGATATTGATACTTCAAATAACGCATGGCCAAAAGAAATTAAGCAGAGTGAATTTGATAAGTTTAAAGACAAAATAAAAAATTAATAAAAATTTAACCAAAGAAGCCGATTTTTTATAGTCGGCTTTTTTTTATTCTAACCAAAACACTTACTATATTTGTATTGTGATACTACAAACTACATTTTTATTTATAAGCGGTGCTGAAATAGCATTTATCCTCTTTATTGTGGTCATGGTTTTTGGTGCGGATAAGATTCCAGATATTGCTCGTGGCTTAGGAAAAGGCATGAGAACCCTTAAAGATGCTACCAACGATATAAAAAATGAAATCACAAAAAGTGTCGATAAAAATGGTATAGATACCAGCATTGTAACCGATGTTAAAAAAGAAATTGACAGAGTAAAGGATGATATTGGCGATTTTACTGGCTCTGTAAAACGAAATTTATAGCATTACTTTTTACGGCTTATGCTTAAGCCATCTCTTATTGGTAATAAAACCGTTTCTAATCTACCGTCTTCTTTTAAAAGTTTATTGTATTCTAAAAGCGCTTTTGTCGAAATATCATCAGGTTTTACAGGTTCAATAACTTTACCACTCCAAAGCACATTGTCTGATAATAAAATGCCTCCAGAATTTAATTTATCCATAATAACATTAAAATACAAAGGGTAATTATCCTTGTCAGCATCCATAAAAATAAGGTCAAAGGTCTTATCAAGTTTTGGAATAATCTCTAAAGCATGTCCTAGATGCTGAATAATTTGATGCCCAAAAGTAGATTTGTCAAAATATTTTCGTTGAAAATCTACCAATTCTTCATTAATATCAATCGTGTGTAATTCACCATCATGTCGCATGCCTTCTGCTAAACATAACGCCGAATAGCCTGTGTAAGTTCCTATTTCTAAAATGTTTTTTGGATTCACTAATTTTGAAATCATACTTAAAACTCGTCCTTGATAATGCCCACTTAACATGCGTGGTTGTAAAATTTTCTGAAAGGTTTCGCGTGTTAATTGCTGTAATAATTCTGGTTCTTCTTCAGAATGGTTTACTACATAGCTATCTAATTCTTCAGGTATAAAATGCATTAAGAATGTATTCTGTTAAGTAATTTTTGTTTAGCAGCCTCATTATCGCCACAAAGCCATTTTATTACATTGTCTTGCCAAATAGCATCACGTTCTGTTTCGCTAATAATGTGGCGTTCCATGGCAAGGTCTAAAATTTTTCCAGGATACGATGATTGTTTAATGCTTTCCATTTCTCCTAAAGGATAAGGGTCATCTAAGCCCATTAAAACTTGTTTTGATCCTTGGTTTTTTATCAATAACTCTAAAGATCCAGTATCATGAACTAACGTGTCAAAAAATATATTTTTATGTCCTACAGCTTTCCTTGGGTGATGTTTTCCTTCAAACAAATCTGGTCTGCCATCAAATCCTTGAATGCGTCTTCCTAAATTAATTTGAGCCAATTGCCCGCCATGAGCAAAACAAGTACGCATGTTTGGGTATTTTTCTTGATACCCATTTAAGGTCAAAAAATGATAAGCATCAGCGCATTGAGCCAACATCCAAATAAGGTGAAAACGCCAAGAGGTGTTTTCAAGTTTTATAAACTTTTCGCCATCATATGGGTGAATTTCAACAGCAAGATTATATTTATTGGCCAGTTTAAAAATGGGTTCGTTTTCTTCATCAAAAATACATCGCCAGGTACCAATAGTATCCATATAATGCGTTGGCAAACATAATAATTGCATGCCGTGAGTTTCTACACAACGCTCAATTTCCCAACAAGCACTTCTAACAAAACCAGGATGAACCACAAATCCGCAAGTAAATTTGCTTGGGTTTTCATGCTGAATACGAGCATTAAAATCGTTTTGAAAACGAAGGGCTTGTTTCATTTCTTCAACACGTAATCCATTCCCATAAAGTTGAGATAAGTTTAAAACAACGGCATGGTCTATCTTAAAACGTTCCATCCATTCCAATTTTTCATGCAAAAAGAAACTAGAATCTGTAACAGGCCTGCTCCAATCTTTTTGAAGCATAAATTTTCGGTCTTTATCAACCCAAAAAATACCTTTTTCCCGCATGAAATCTGGAATTTCTTCAGGATAAGGTAATAAATGTGAATGCCCGTTTATTCTAAGTTTACGTGTCATAAAAATTTAGTCGATTTTTACTTTTTTTGGTGGCTCCATGGTTTTACCGCAATTAGGACAAGTTCGTTTCTCTAAATCGCCATAATACTTGTCAAAAATTTTAGGCATATCGGTTTCAATGTTTTTTACAGTAAAATCTTCTTCGTAAAGTTTGGTAACACAATGTTCACAAAACCAAAGCAGCGCATCACGCATGCCTTCTGGTCGTTTGTATTCAATAACCAAACCTACTGTGTTTGCGCCACGTTGTGGTGAGTGTGGCACTTTTGGTGGTAATAGATAAATATCACCTTCTTTAATGTGTACATCTTTTGGTGTGCCTTTATCAATAATTTTTAAAACAATATCACCTTCTATTTGATAGAAAAACTCTGGTGTTTCATTATAGTGATAGTCCTTTCTGTTATTAGGTCCACCAACAACCATTACAATAAAATCACCATCTTTCCAAACCACTTTATTCCCAACAGGTGGTTTAAGTAAGTGACGGTTTTCTTCAATCCAAGTTTTAAAATTTAAAGGAGAAACTAAATGGCTCATAGTTTTTTGTTTTGGGCGTTACCCTATCGGGTCAGGCTTTCGGTAGTCGCTCTCTGTGAGGAGCTCCAACAATACCTCAATCCTTAACGCAATTTAAAATATAAAGTTACAAACTTTTTGTTCGTCCACCATCAACGGGAACATTAATTCCATTTACATAGCTAGCAGCTTCACTGGCTAAAAATGTAACCACATTTGCCGTTTCTTCGGGTTTTGCAAACCGTTTTGCTGGACTATAGTTTTTCATTATTTCTGTCATTTCTTCTACAGATGTTTCTTCTGAAGCAGCTTTAATTTTAATGATTTCAGTAAGTCGTTCAGTTTCTGTAAAACCTGGCAGCACGTTATTTACAGTTATTCCAAAAGAACCCAATTCTACCGAAAGGGTTTTACTCCAATTTCCAACAGCACCACGAATGGTGTTACTAACACCAAGTCCAGGAATTGGTTCTTTTACTGATGTTGATATAATATTCACAATGCGTCCAAAGCCTTCTTCTTTCATAAAAGGAATCACTGCTTGAGCCAATACATGATTGCATTTTAAATGTTGCGTAAAGGCATTATCAAATTCTTCTAAACTAGCATTTAAAATGTCACCACTTCTTGGTCCACCGGTATTATTGATTAAAATATGAAATCCATGATACTTTTCAATAAACATGATCACTTGTTCTTGTAAATCTCTTGGATTGGAAAAATCAGCAACAATAAAACTATGATGTTCGCAGTTAGGCATTTCAGCCATGACCGCTTTTAATTTATCTCTATTTCTTGCTACTAGCGTTACTTTTGCGCCTTCATTAGCGAGTGCAATGGCTGTAGCTTTTCCAATGCCTTGAGTGCTTCCACAAACTAAGGCGTGTTTGTTGTTTAAGTTTAAATTCATTTTTTTAGATAATAGATATTAGAATTTAGAAAAAAGACTTAAGTTTTTTGTCTTTTGTCTTGATTCTTTAATCTCGATTCTTTTTTAAAATTTAATACAAACATTTTTAGCTTCCGTAAAAAAGCGTAAAGCCTCAAAACCGCCTTCACGACCAATTCCAGATGCTTTTACACCGCCAAAAGGTGTTCGCAAATCACGCATCATCCAAGTGTTCACCCAAATAATGCCTGCTTGAATTTGACTACTCATACGCATGGTTCGTTTTAAATCGTTGGTCCAAAGCGTTGCAGATAAGCCATATTTTACTTTATTAGCCATCTGTAATACTTCATCTTCATTGTTAAAAGGCATGATGGTAACCACTGGGCCAAAAACTTCTTCTTGGTTGATACGGCATTCATCATTAGAAACTTCAATGACTGTTGGTTCTAAATAATAGCCGTTTTCAAAATCTTTTACAATCACTTGCTCGCCACCACAAAGAATAATTCCGTTTTCATTTTTAGCAATTTCAATATAGTTTAGTACTTTTTCTAAATGAGTTTTTGAAACTAAAGCACCGATATTGGTTGATTCATCAGATGGATGTCCGACTTTTAATTTTTTTACTTTCTCTACAAAATCTTTTTTGAATTTTTTATAAATAGAAGTTTCCACAAAAATTCGGCTTCCGCATAAACAAATTTGCCCTTGATTGGAAAATGATGAACGCACTGTGGTTTCTAACATATCATTATAATCACAATCAGCAAAAATGATATTTGGATTTTTACCACCAAGTTCTAAAGATAATTTTTTAAACATGGGCGCAGCCACTTTTGCAATGTGTGCTCCAGTAATTGTGCCGCCTGTAAATGAAATGGCTTTAATATCTGGATGTTCTATTATGGCTTGTCCAGTAGTTGTTCCCAATCCGTGAACAATATTTAATACGCCTTTTGGTAAACCAGCTTCATTACATATTTCTCCTAATAAATATGCTGTCATTGGAGTAACTTCACTTGGTTTCGCAACGAGACAATTCCCAGCAGCTATGGCTGGGGCAATTTTCCATGTAAATAAATAGAGTGGGAGATTCCAAGGGGAAATGCAACCAACAACACCAATGGGTTGACGTAAGGTATAATTCATAGCATTATGTCCTACACTTTCATGACTTTCACTGGCAAATTGTGTGATGGCATTTCCAAAAAAGCGAAAGTTACTGGCTGCTCTTGGAATGTCTACAGTCTTTGCTAAACTAATGGGCTTTCCATTGTCTTTACTTTCAGCTTCAGCAAAACGTTGTAAATTAGCTTCTAATAATTCTGAAATTTTTATTAAGATTCTACTGCGTGCTTCAAAAGTGGTTTGCGACCAACTTGGAAACGCAGATTGTGCTGCATTATAAGCGTTTTCTACATCAGCTTTAGATGAATTAGGAATTTTTCCATAGACTTCGCCATTGGCAGGACAATAATTGTCAATCCATTCCTTGTTGATTGGATTTTCATATTGGCCGTTGATGTAGTTTTTTATGTTCATTTTTTTTTCGCAGAAAAAAGAGACATGAATAAAGAATCAAGATTTTTAGTATAACTTCTTTTTGTCTCTTTTCTTATTTTTTTATTCTCTTTTCTTATAAGCCATAACCTTAATTTCTACCACTAAATCCGGATGTGGTAATTGGTGTACTGCTACTGTGGTACGTGTAGGGCCAGTTTCTTTATTGAAGAATTCTGCATAGGCTTTATTATACCCAGCAAAGTCGTTCATGTTCATTAAAAATGATGTGACGTCCACGACATCTTTTAAAGATGCACCTTCTTTAGCAAGATTTTTTTCAATATTTAATAAAACTTCTCGGGTTTGAACTTCAATGTTCAATCGTTTTGTTCCCATCTCATCAATAATATCTACGCCAGCAATGGTATTATCGGCACGACGCGAACTGGTGCCAGATACAAATATAAAATCACCCACACGTTTGGTATGCGGATAGGCACCTCTTGGTGTTACTGTTTTTTCGTCACTCATAATTATTTATTTAATCCAGCTAAATTGTCTTCATCAAGAATTTTTTGAGTTTCAGAATTTATTCTATCTAAAATAGTTTTTAATTCCATTTTTGTCATATCAAGCGCAGTCGAGATATCACCATCTGCCAACATATTTAAGATGGCTTTGTCTTGCGCGCGTCCTTTTAACATGGCATCTTTATAGCCCATATGTTCATTGAAAGTTACTAAAGAATATTTAGAAGCGTATTCCTTTGGAAAATGTTTTTCTAAAGCCATTTCTAAATGACGTTTTTCTTTGAATAAATCGTGATTGACATGCTCTTTCATTTCATGAAAATTATCAATGGCTAAATCGGCGATAGCATCGGTATCTTTTTTACGATTTTGTTCGTAGGCTTTAAAAATAGTTTCCCAATCGTGTTTAGATTTTGGGTTTTTATATTCATTTAAAACAGCATCAAATTCAACCACATCTTCAAAAGAAGCATTCATGCCTTGACCATAAAAAGGCACTATGGCATGAGCCGCATCGCCCATAAGTAAGGTATTACCCTTAAAATGCCAAGGAGAACATTTTACGGTTCCAAGCGGTGATGTTGGATTTTTGAAAAAATCATCGACTAAATTTGGCATTAATTTCAGCGCATCGGGGAATTCTTTTTCAAAAAATTCTGTGACTGTTTCGGGTGATGTTAAATTATTAAAATTATAGTCACCTTCATCATAACTTAAAAAAAGTGTTACCGTAAAACTACCATCTAAATTGGGTAAAGCAATCATCATAAACGAACCACGAGGCCAAATATGAAGCGCGTTTTTATAGGTTTTATACTCACCAGTTTCTGTAGGTAGAATGCTTAATTCTTTATAGCCGTGACTTAGATAGTCTTGTGAAAAGCTAAATAGAAATTTTTTACCTAAAAAATAACTTTTTCTTAAGATAGATCCAGCGCCATCTGTTGCAAAAATTACATCGGCGTCTTCAACAAAATCTGTTTTTGATTCATAATCATAAAACTTTGCTGTTGTGTTTTCAAAGTCAACTGATTGACATTTTCTGTTGAAGTAAATGTTTACATTTTCATGTTTTTCGGCTTCATCTAAAAGTAAAGCATTAAGGTCGCCACGAGAAATGGAGTTTATATATTCATGTTCTCTTCCGCTATAATTTGATAAAAAGGTATTGCCTTGTGTATCATGAATCATGCGCCCATTCATAGGAATGCAAAGCTTCTTTACTTTGTCTTCCATACCAACTAACTTCATTGCTTTATTACCTCTGTTAGAAAATGCTAAATTGATGGAACGACCTGCACTTATTTCTACTTTACGTAAATCAGGACGCTTTTCCATAACCGTAACACGGTAACCTCTTTGTCCAAGGCGTAAGGCTAGGAGAGAACCACAAAGTCCGGCACCAATAATGAGTATGTTTTGTGGGTTATTCATTTAAGATAGCTTTTAATTTATTTACCAAATGATAGACGTCTTGAAACGAATTATAAAGAGGAACCGGAGCGCATCTAATTACTTCTGGTTCTCTCCAATCACTAATAATACCAGCTTTAGTTAACTTATGATGTAAGGATTTATCGGCATTTTTCACTTGAATGGATAGTTGGCAACCGCGTTCTTTAGGGTTTGAAGGTGTTATAATTCTAATAGAGTCTTCACCTAATTGTTTTAAAAGAAACTCAAAATAACCGGTTAGTTTTTTAGATTTTTCTACTATTTTTTTAATGCCAACTTCTTGAAACATATCTAGTGAAGCTTTAATAGCTGCCATTGATAAAATGGGCGGATTGCTTAATTGCCATCCTTCTGCACCTGGAAGTTGGTCAAATTCATCGCGCATTCTAAAACGCGTCTCTTTGTTATGACTCCACCAACCTGTAAATCGATTCAAATCTTTATTATTAGCATGACGTTCATGCACAAAGCAACCTGCTAAACTTCCTGGACCCGAATTTAAATATTTATAAGTACACCAAACGGCAAAATCGGCTCCAGAATCGTGTAGATTTAATTCAACATTACCAGCGCCATGAGCACAATCAAAACCAACCATACAGCCATATTTATGACCTAAATTGGTAATGCGTTTCATGTCGAAATATTGACCTGTATAATAGTTTACACCACCTATCATGACTAATGCAATTTCGTTGCCATGAGCTTTAAAAATAGCTTCTAAATCTTCGTAATTTGCTAATTCTTCTCCTTGTCTGGCTTTCCAAAGAATTAATCCATCTTTATCATTAAAACCATGATGGCGTAATTGTGATTCAACGGCATACTTATCAGAAGGAAACGCATCGGCTTCTATTAAAATTTTATAGCGCTTTGCTGTTGGTTTGTAAAATGACACCATCATGAGATGTAAGTTAACCGTTAAGGTATTCATAATAATCACTTCAATGGGTTTTGCTCCTACAATATTTGCCATGCTTTCGGTTAAAAATTCATGATATTTTAGCCATGGATTTTTGGCATTGGTATGACCTTCAACACCTAAATTTGCCCAATCTTCCAGTTCTTGATGAATATACTTTTTAGTGGTTTTTGGTTGTAATCCTAACGAATTTCCTGTCATGTAAATCAAGTCTTTGCCATACTTATCTTTAGGAATATGAAATTGATTTCTGTAAGTTGATAATTCGTCTTTTTGGTCTTCCTTTAAAGCAAAATCAAGACTTAATTGATAGTTGAGCAAAGTAAATTGTTTTAGCGTTTCAAACAAAAATAAGAATTCTAAAGTTAGAAAGGAAGTGCATCTTATTAGTTATTGTATTATTTCATTTTTTGTATATTTATAAAAAAGAGACGCCATGAGTAGCACAAAAAAATGCACTAACGGAGAAGTCACTATTGTTTGGGAAGCAGAAAAATGTATTCACTCAGCAATTTGTGTTAAAGGATTGCCAGATATTTTTAAACCAAAGGAAAGACCATGGATAAAAGTCAAGCAAGCACCAACTCAAGCTTTAATCAATCAAGTAAAAGCATGTCCATCTGGAGCTTTGAGTTTTTTTATGAATAATGCTAAAGACCAATCTGCTGAACATTTAGAAACACAAGTTGAGGTAAGAGAAAATGGGCCATTATTAGTGTATGGAACTTTAAGTATTACGCATAAAGATGGTACTAAAGAAACAAAAAATAAAACTACCGCGTTTTGTAGATGTGGACTGTCTAATAACAAGCCTTATTGTGATGGCGCTCATGTGAAGGCGTCTTTTATTGGGTAATAATATTATACAAAGAAAAGAGCTTCTGTAAAAACGGAAGCTCTTTTGATATATAGACGCATAAAGCGGAAAAATTTATAATTTATATACGTTTTATAAGCAAGTTTTGGATGTTTAATTCTTTAATAACTCTGGAAATTTTCCTTTAAACCTGTTTAATCTTGGAATGGAAACACCTTGAACATATCTGTTTTCAGGATGTAATTTTTCATAATTTTGGTGATAGTCTTCTGCTTTCCAAAATTTTTGAAACGGATAGATTTCTGCGGCTACTTCTGCATTAAGTTTTTTAGATAAAGCTGCTTTTTTTGATTCTATAATTTGTTTTTGTTCTTCATTTTGATAAAAAATAATGGAGCGATATTGCGAGCCTTTGTCTGGACCTTGACCATTTACTTGAAGCGGATTTTGCGAACCAAAATAAATATCAACTAGGGTTGAAAAACTCACTATTTTTGGGTTATAAATAACTTCAACAGCTTCAGCATGACCAGTTCTTCCAGTATTGCTGGCTTCATAAGTTGGGTTATTTGTATGTCCGCCAGAATATCCATTGATAACTTCATTTACACCATTTACACTTTCAAAAATGGCTTCAACACACCAAAAACAGCCACTTGCAAAATAAGCTTTGGCTTGGCCGTTTATTAAAGGAACTTCAATGGGTTTGGCATTTATTAAAGCATTATGATTATTGTTTACTTGTGCTTTATTTTGGCAACTAAATAATAAAGAAATTATAAGTAAAGGCATAAACTTTTTCATGAACATAAATATTTTATTATTGTAGTCGAATAAAATTAAAAAACCTTAATTTATTAGTTGTGAAAATTTTATTAAATAAAAAAGCCTTCACTTTTGAAGGCTTTAAAATCTGTATTTTTAAATGATTTAAAGTTTAGCAAAAAACTTTTCCATTTTTTCTTTTTGTTCATTTGCAAGCTCTCCATCTACAAGTATTCTTCCACTATGCTCATCGGTAATAATTTTTTTTCTTGAAGCAATTTCTACTTGTACTTGTGGTGGAATAGTAAAGAATGAACCGCCAGAAGCACCTCTTTCAATAGCTACAACTGCTAATCCGTTTTTTACATTTTGACGAATTCTTGTGTATGCAGAAACTAAACGATCTTCAATTTCTTCTTTGTAATCTTGAGATTTTGCAATTAAAGCTTGTTCTTCTTTTTCAGTTTCGGCTAAAATGGCATCAAGTTCACCTTTTTTGTGTTTTAAGTGATTTTCACGTTCTTTTAAACGATCTTTTGTTTCAGCAATAACTTCTTTCTTTTGTTCAATTTGAACTCTGAATTCTTTTATATGTTTTTCAGCTAATTCAATTTCTAATTCTTGAAATTCTACTTCTTTAGTTAATGAATTGAATTCTCTGTTATTTCTAACGTTTTTTTGTTGTTCAGCATATTTTTTAATTAAAGATTTTGCTTCTTCAATTAAATTTTTCTTAGCAACAATCTCATGATCAATCATGTCTAAACTAGATACTAATTTTTCTAATCTAGTGCTTAGTCCAGCAACTTCATCTTCTAAATCACGAACTTCTAATGGAAGTTCTCCTCTAACATTTCTTATTTCATCTATACGAGAATCTATAAGTTGTAAGTCATATAAAGCTCTTAAACGCTCTTCAACAGTTACTTCTTTCTTTTTAGTCATACTTAAAAATACTTAACAGGATTGGTATGTGTCTTTGATAAAACGACTGCAAAATTAGTGATTTTTTTAATAAGAAATGCTACTAAAATATTTTTTGTGAATTGTTCGCTTTCAAAATGTCCAATATCAGCTAAAATGATGTCATTTTCAGCCGTAAAAAAGTCATGATATTTTAAATCGGCTGTTATAAACACTTGAGCACCATGTATTTTAGCGGCTTCAATGGCAAAACTTCCCGAACCTCCTAAAACAGCAATTTTTTTAATAGGTTTGCCCAATAATGCTGAATGTCTAATGTGAGTGGTATTCATTTTTGCTTTTAAATAATTAAGAAAAGCCATTTCGTCCATAGATTGTTTTAGCTCGCCAAGCATTCCTATGCCAATATGCTGGTTTTTATTTTCAAGTGTTGTTATTTCATAGGCCACTTCTTCATAAGAATGTGTTTTAAATAGAGTTTTTAAAATCTTTGCTTCTAAATGTTTCGCAAATGTGACAGATATTTGTGTTTCTTCTTCATGGTGAATATTTCCTTTTTCACCTTTTGTTGGTGAAGAAAGTTCATTGCCATTAAAAGTTCCAATGCCTTCTACATTAAAACTACAATCAGAATAATTTCCAATACTACCTGCGCCTGCTGTAAAAAGGGCTGTTCTTAACTGTTCTGCTTCATCTTTTGGAACAAAAGTGGTTAGCTTTTTTATGGTTTGTTGTTGAGGTATAAGTATTTGCTTGTTGATTAATTCCAGTTGATTACAAATGGCATTATTTACTCCTTGAAATGAATTGTCTAATGCGGTATGAATGGCATAAATAGCAATGTCATGCTTTATAGCTTTTAAAACCACGCGCTCTACATAGGTTTTTCCTGTTATTTTTTTTAAGCCTTTAAAAATAATGGGATGAAAACTAACAATCAGGTTACAGTGTTCTTCAATAGCTTCATCAACAACAGCTTCAAGAGTATCTAAAGTTACTAAAATACCAGTGAGCTTTGCACTTTTGTTGCCAACTAATAAGCCAACGTTATCAAAATCTTCAGCATATGCTAAAGGCGCAAATTCTTCTAAATGATTTATAACGTCTTGTATAATCATAGTTTTATTGTTTAATATCAAAGATAAAATATTTAGTTTGAACAGAACTTTTTATTTTCAATTGGAGACATAGACCTTTTAAAAAAAATAATCTTTACTTTGTCTTTTGATGATTGATTTTAAACCAATTTACTGTAGTGAAGTTTTATAGAAAATTATTGTTTCCACTTGTTCCTGTGTATTATGCAGTGACCTGGTTGCGCAATGTATTGTATGATTTAGGCGTTAAAAAGTCAGTTTCGTTTGGTGTTCCTGTGATTTGTGTTGGAAATTTAAGTGTTGGTGGTACAGGAAAAACACCTATGATTGAGTATTTAATAGCCTTGCTTAAAAACGATTTTTCTATTGCAACACTAAGTAGAGGTTATAAAAGAAAAACAAAAGGTTTTCAATTGGCAGATATAAATGCTTCAGCCGAAATTTTGGGTGATGAGCCTTTTCAATTCTACTCAAAATTTAAAAATGATATTCAGGTAGCTGTTGATTCTAATAGAGTAAATGGTATAGAAACATTACTTTCTTTAAAGAAATCTCCTGAAATTATTTTACTTGATGATGCCTTTCAACACAGAAAAGTAAAAGCTGGATTAAATATTTTGCTTAGTACTTATAATGCTTTTTTTGTTGATGATTTTGTGTTACCTGCAGGAAATTTAAGAGAACCAAAAAGTGGCTACAAAAGAGCTCATATTATTATTGTTACAAAATGTCCTATTGATTTAAGTGAAAGAGAAAAGAATGTCATTATTGATAAGATTAATCCTTTAGATTATCAAACGGTGTTTTTTAGTAGTATTGAATATTCTAATGTTGTAAGGTCATTTAATAATGATAAAAACCTGATGGATTTTAATGATTTTACTTTGGTAACGGGTATTGCAAATGCACAACCTTTGGTTGACTTTTTAAACAGTAAACAATTAAAATTTGAGCATTTAAATTTTCAAGACCATTATGAATTTACATCAAGTGATATTGATGAATTGAGTAGAAAAAATCAAATCATTACAACCGAAAAAGACTTTATGAGATTGCAGAATTATTCTGTTTTAAAAGAAAAATTATTTTATTTACCAATAACTGTAAATATTAGTAAATCTGATAAATTTAGTGCTTTAATAAAGCAATTTGTGTCTTCTAAGAAGTAACTGATTTATTGGTAGAAAGTGCATTAAACAGTTTTTTCTCAAACTCTTCTTGTTTAAAAGGCTTAGGAATAATATCTGTAAATCCTGCTTCATCAAACTCATGCATTTTATCTTCAATAGTAACAGCAGTTAAGGCAAAAATGGTTAATTGTTTATCAAAAGTTCTAATGATTTTAGTAGCTTCAATACCACTAATTCCTGGCATATGAATATCCATTAAAACAATATCATAATTGTTTGTTTTAACCATATCAACTGCAGATTCACCATTGTCAACCACATCACAGTTAAGTTCCATTTTGGTTAAGATTTTCTTAGTAATCATTTGGTTGATTTTATTGTCTTCAACTACTAAAACTTTCACTTTGGTTAAATCTAATTCTTTGGTTTCATTGAATTGTTTTGGAGCGGTTTCTACAATCTCTTGATCAGTATATTTTAAAGGAATTTCAAAATAAAATGTACTTCCTTTATCCAATTCACTTTTTAGATAAATTTTTCCTTTTAAAATTTCTATTAAACCTTTTACAATAGATAGTCCTAAACCAGTTCCACCGTATTTTCTGTTAATTTGTATAGAACCTTGAGAGAAACTTTCAAACATGTTTTCTTGTTTCTCTTGGCTGATGCCTATACCGTTATCTTCAACTTCAAAACGTAAGTTAAAAATGTCATTTTCTTCATTAATTTTATTAACTCTTATCCAAATGTCACCGTCTTTGGTAAACTTAATGGAGTTACCAATCAGATTAATTAATATTTGTGAAATTTTTAATTGATCGGCTATAAAGTTTTCAGGCAGTCCTTTTTGATATTCTAAATGAAGCTTAGTATTGTTATCTAAAGCCGAGTTATTTAATGCTAAAATGATATTATTTATTTTCTTTTTAAGGTTGAAAGATTCTGGCTCAATTTCAACTTTATTGGCTTCAATTTTATTGATTTGTAATATGTCATTAATGAAAGTAAGCAAGTAATCGCCTGAAAATTTAAGAGATTTTAAATGCTGAACTTGTTCTGGCCTAGGATTTTCTTCAAGTAACATATTACTTAAACCAGTTACAGCATAAAGCGGTGTACGCAATTCGTGAGTTACCGTAGATAAAAAATTAGCCTTTGTTTTTGATGCTAGTTCAGCTTTTTCTTTAGCAATAATAAGTTCCGCATTTTTTTTGTGGAGCATATTATTAGTTTTTAGTCTAATATTATTGTTTTTATAAAGTGATAGTGTTAATAGTGATAAAATAGTTATTAAAGCTACACTCAAAATTGAAATTAATGTGCTTAAGTCATTTTTGCTTTTGGCTTCTTTTAATTCTTCTTCTTGTTTTTTATTATTTTCAATTTTGTCATTAATTAAAAACTGAATTTTCTTTTCGGGCGATAAATTTTCTCTTTTAATTTTTCTAAGAGAATCAGAAAGTTTAAGATGATTTCTTAAATAACTGTTAGAAAGCATATAAGCTCCTTGGCTTTGAGTAATATCACTTAAAACTAAATAGCCTTCGTTTAAAATATCACCAAAATTGTTTTTCTTAGCTATAGTTACACCTTCGTTTGCATACGAAATAGCTTTTTCATTATCACCTAAAATATTAAATACTTTTCCGTGATTTATAAGTGCGCTACTTTCAATTTTTGGTAAATTAATTCGTTTGGCTAAAGCAAGTGCTTGTTCAATAAGCGACCTAGCTTTATTAAAATCTTTTAGTTTAATATATATTTCACCTTCACTTAACAAAACATCGGCTAAATTGTTTTTTAAGTCTTCTTGTTCAAAAAGGGTTTGTGCAGAAATATAATAATCTATGGCTAGTTTATAATTCTTTTTACTTTTATAAATATCACCAAATGTTTTATAAGAATTTGCAAGATTAGCATTGTCTTTTGTAAAACGTTGAACTTCAATGGCTTTATTGGTTGAAATGATTGCTTCGTCTAACTCTTCAATAATAAGTTGAAGTTTTCCTTTTTTTGAATAAATAAGCCCAATACTTGTTTTGTCATCAATTTTTTGAGCTATCTCTAAAGCTTCATCTAGTTTATTTTGTGCTTCAAAGTAATTAAATTTTTCAATATCATATTCTGATTGAGAAATTTTATAATTTATGGTGTTTTGTAGTATTTCAGGGTCTTTCTCAATAGAATCTTGAGATGTTACACTAAAAGTTAACAACATAAAAACGGCTAAAAAGTATGTATGGATTCGGGTCATTTTTTAACTATTATCGACAAATATAATTATTTTTCCGATAAAGCGCACTTTTTTTCCGATAAATTGCACAATAAAGTAATATTTTTTCAAATAATCATTTTAATTATTGTGGGAGTCAATAAATTTTTAACATATTATTTTATTGCTGAGGTTATTTTAAAACCAAAAAGTCACTAAAGCAAATTCACAATTATCAATATAATGCTAATTTAGTATATGTGTTTTTGTGCTCTGTATGAAGATCTTACTAGAGCGCTACTTTCTACATGACGAAATCCTAAACTTAAACCTATTTCTTCAAATTCTTTAAATTGATCTGGATTGATGAATTGTTTTACTGGTAAATGTTTTTTACTTGGTTGTAAATATTGACCAATAGTTACTACATCAACATCATTTGCTTTTAAATCATGAAGTGTTTCTATTACTTCTTCTCTGGTTTCTCCAAGTCCTAACATTATACCAGATTTGGTTCTGTTTTGACCTTGTTGTTTCAAATATTTTAAAACGCCAAGACTTCTGTCATATTTAGCTTGAATACGTACCTCACGTGTTAAGCGTCTTACGGTTTCTATGTTATGAGAAACAACTTCAGGCGCTACATCAATAATACGGTCAATATGCTGTTCAATGCCTTGAAAATCTGGAATTAAAGTTTCAAGCGTAGTTTCTGGGTTCATACGTCTCACAGCTTTAACAGTTTCTGCCCACATAATACTTCCCATGTCTTTTAAATCATCTCTATCAACACTGGTTAAAACAGCATGTTTAATATTCATGAGTTTAATAGAACGCGCTACTTTTTCAGGTTCATCCCAATCAATGGTTTCTGGTCTGCCAGTTTTAACACCACAAAATCCACATGAACGAGTACATATATTTCCTAAAATCATAAATGTAGCTGTTCCTTCACCCCAACATTCACCCATATTTGGGCAACTTCCAGAAGTACAAATGGTGTTGAGTTTATATTTATCAACTAAACCTCTAAGTTCTGTGTATTTTTTTCCAGTTGGCAACTTCACCCTTAACCATTTTGGTTTTGGTTCGCGTTCTGGTAATATATTTGAAATTATTTCTGTTTCCATAGCTTAAAAAGAAAGTCACAAAGATACAAAGTATTCTCTAAAACAACTCTTATAAAGTGGTAAGATACCAAATACTAAACCCAATTAAGAAAATAATTCCTAACCAACTTAATATGTGTAATTGTATTGAAGGACGCCATTCTTTTGGCGTATGAATACTTGAAATAAGTTTGTAGTTAATAATGGCATAGAAAGGTGCCGTTATGAATGATAATATGGTAGCTATTTTAATTAATAATCCCATTTCTGAGTCTAAAAAGAAAAAGATACCAATAGTTCCAAAGGTTAGAATAAGAATCCAGATTAAATAACCATATTTTGAAGATAGATTAAATAATAATTCTGTTGTTTTGTTCATAACTCTAGGAGAAGCATCTAATGTGGTAATGGTGGTACTAAACATAGTTGTAAAAGCTGCAATAGCGATGATATAATGTGCCCAATTACCTAAGCTTTTGGTGTATAAATCTATTAGCTGACCAGAAAAAGCACCTGCAGAATTACTAAATGTTTCACCGCTATTAAACATGATTAAGGCTCCTAACACAAGAAATCCTATACCAATTATAATAGTACTTAAATAGCCTATATTAAAATCAAATAAGGCAGATTTTGTGTTGTACTTTTTAGTGTCTTTGTTTTTTTCAATAGCCCATAAAGATTGCCATACAGAAACATCTAACGGAGCAGGCATCCAACCCATAAAAGCAATTAAAAAAGCAATTTCTAAACCACCACTTGGAAGTATTTGTTTGAATGAAAGTGGACTTGAGTTATTTGAAAGAGCCATGTAAACAGCTAAAATTGTACTAATTGTTAGCGTAAGAACAATCACTTTCATAAGATTATCTAATAGTTTGTACTTGCCTAAAACTAATAAAGAAAAACAAACAAAAAGGATAATTACTGTCCAAATTTCAATACTTACAAAATCACCAAATAGCGTTGAAGCCAAACCTGCAGTTACAATGGTTACAGCAGTTTGAATGGTAAACATAGTAGCAATATTTAAAATATAATAGGTCATTAAAACACTTTTGCCTAATTTTTTATAACCATCAAGCAAACTTTCGCCGGTAGCAGTTGCATATCTTGGGCCAAATTGAAAAAAAGGATATTTGAATACATTTACTAATACTAGAGACCAAAGTAATCCCAACCCAAAATCTGCACCTGCTCTTGTAGATTGTACTAAATGTGATACACCTATTGCTGCACCAGCAAATAATAAACCCGGACCTAAGTTTTTAATTTTAGTAATCATTAAGCTTTTTGAATAATTTCAGCAAGCAATTTTTTTGCTCGTAATAATTTTACTTTTACATTATTCATAGGTTCATTAAGCTGCTTTGAAATCTCTTTGTAACTTAACTCTTGAAAGTATCTTAAGTTTATAATTTCTTGATAGTGAGGATTTAACTTTTTAATATCTCTAAGTAATTTAGCTAAATTTTGCTCAATAATTAAAGTGTCTTCAGCTGATGGAGATTCATCTAAAATCTGAAGCGTTTTTTCATCATCATCAAAATTTCTTTGAGAAATATAGTTTTTTTCCTTTCTCAATAAATCAATATGAATGTTTTTTGAAATGGTGATAAGCCAAGTTTTAAACTGAAAATTATCATCAAATGTTTCAATTTTATCAAAGGCTTTTGAAAATGTTTGAATGGTAATATCTTCAGCATCGTTTTCATTTTCAATGCGCTTTAATTGAAAGCCATAAACATCATCCCAAAAAGTATCTAATAAGTAGTTAAAAGCTTTTTGGTCGTTTAATTTTGCTTTTTTAATAGCCTCTTTTATTTCCAATGATTTGGTTTTGAAATAAGATTATTTATAAAGATAGTTAATTGTGTAATAATTAAAAATATTTCTAAAAAAGGAAGGAATAAAAGTATATCTTTTTCACCAAATTTTTTTGTTGAAAATCCAACAATGGTATATTGAATAATAAGTCTTAATAGAAAAAGCGTAAGAACAATATGCCACTTAAATGTCGCTATTAAAAGAATTGTTGCTAAAACCCAAAAAAACAATTGAGATGTATATAAGCTACCAAGTAATATTTTATGTTTTAATTTGTAATAATTTGCTGTAGAAACATGTCTTCTTTTTTGATTAAACCAATCTTTAAAACGTGTTTCTGGAATAGATTTGGTGAAACTTTCTTGCGAAAAACAAATACTCGTATTGTTAATATTTGCAATTTGATTAACAAACAAATCGTCATCACCAGAGCGAATGTTCATATGGTTAATAAATCCATTGGCGTTGAAAAACTCACTCTTTTTATAAGCTAAATTTCTGCCAACACCCATATAAGGTAATCCTATTTTGGCAAATGAAAAATAATGAATAGCTGTCATTAAAGTTTCAAATCTTATGAGTTTATTTAGGAGAGATTTTTTAACTTTTTTATAAGCTCCATATCCTAAAACAATGGTTTTGGTATCATTAAAATGAGAGCTCATTTCAGAAATCCAATGTTCAGAAACGGGTTTGCAATCGGCATCTGTAAATAAAAGGTAATCATATTTAGCTGCCTTTATACCAAGTGTTAGTGCATATTTTTTGTTTCCCCAAAAAGCTTCAATATTTTTTACATTAACAATTTTAATGGTATCATGTTTGCTTGCAAAAGACTCCATAACCTTTAAGGTTTTATCTGTTGAAGCATCATTAATTAAAATGATTTCAAAATTTGGATAAACTTGGGAAATTATTGAAGCTAAAAATTTCTTTAAATTTTTAGCTTCATTTTTAGCACAAATAATAACAGAAATAGGAATATTACTTGAAAATCCTTTTTTTGATTTTTGGAATGCAAATTTTCCAAAGAAAAAAATATACAAACCAACTTGAATGCAAACTACAAATAAAAATAAGTAGAATAGAAAATCAAGTAATTTCATAAACTACGAAGCATGTTTAGGCTCATTGCATTCGCTAAATTGATCTGGAGTTTTTCCGCAAAATCCACAAGCTTGACCATCTTTGTTTAACATTGGGTTTTGACTTGCACAAGTTCCAGCAAATTTACCATCTTTTTTTGCCCAAAGTTTTATAGCTATTCCTGCTATTCCTAAACCTAGTAAAATGATAGTTATTAATAGAAGTTTCATTTGAATTGAAATTTAGAACAAAGATAGTGGTTTTGAATAAAAAATTTATAAAAATAAAGAGTTGTATTTAATGCAAAAGAGTCTTATTTTAATTTTTAAAAATAAGACTCTTTTTTTTAAGTACTAATAATTTATTTTAATTGTATTTCAGCAACTGAATTTTCTAAAGAAGCAACGGTATTTCCTCCTTTAGGTTCAATAGTAATATTTAAACCAAGAGCATCTTCAGTATATGGAATAGCTCTAAGTTGTCTGTCAGTTTCATTTAAAATACCTAAACTTACCATTTTGCCTTGAAGCTCAGCCCAAATTTGGTAACATTTATCTTGTGGTAATTGGGGTAAAGCTACCACATCAATCATTGATGTTTTTTCTTTAGGATTTATGTAGGCAACAGTTTTTAAATTTTTTGCTCTGTTATTACCTTGCATAATGTATTTATAGGTTTCGGGGTCATTTAGTTGCTTAAACTGATGCATGATATCATCAAGTTTTTTATTATTCATTTCAATATCGCTTCGCAAATCAAAAATTTCATCAACCACTACTTGGTTTTCTTCTGATAGTTTTTGATTTTTATTATGAAGATAAAATGATTGACCAGCAAAAATTAATGCTGCAATACTGGCTGCTATACTCAATTGATGCCACTTTTTATACTTTTTTGTAGTGTTCATTTGTATTACAGATTTTTCATCAAGTTCTTCTAAAATATTATTTAGAATATTTCTTGGAGCTTCAACAGCATTTGTTTTTGCTACAACTTCTAAATTAAACTGTAAAGTATTATATGCATTTTCTACTTCTGGATGTCTTGCAATATAAGACTCAATATGTTCAGTTTCTTCAGAAGAAGTTTCTCCTAATAGATATTTTTCTAATAGGCCAGAATTTAAAAAAGTAGTTATTTTTTCATTCATGACGTTATTTATTAAGGATTATAAATTTTCTTCAATTCACGTAATCCAATTTTTAATCTTGATTTTATTGTTCCAAGTGGAATATCTAATTCTTCACTTGCTTCTTGTTGTGTCATGCCTTCAAAAAAGAGAGCATTTAACACAATTTGATACTTCTCATCTAAACTGCTTAAATGTTTTTGGATGTCTAAAACATCTTGATTCAATTCGTTTGATGTTATTCTATATACGGGTGAGGTCTCAATTTGGACTTCATTAGTGTTTTTATTTTTTAATGATCTTACCTTGTCAATAGCTGTATTGTAAGCAATTCTATAAAGCCAAGTGAATAATTTTGCTTTACTAGGATCATATTTTTTTGAGTTTTTCCAGATTTTAACAAAACTTTCTTGCAAAACATCTTGAGCTATTTCTTCATCTGTAATTATTTTTAAAATAACGCCATAAATAGCATCAGCATAATATTCATATAACAAATTAATGGCTTTTTTATCGCCATTTTTTAATAAGTTAACAATTTCGTTTTCTATGGGTGAAATCAAGATAATTAAGTTTAGTTAGTGAATATTATAATGTTTAACGAAATCAAAGTTAGATATTTTTTTAAATTATAAGATATTTACTTCAGCTTCAATAAAAATGTTGAAAAGGCGTAAAACTGTTTTTTGAATTAATTTTGAAAGTTCTAAAATGTCTGAACCTTTTGCTTGTCCATAATTAACCAAAACCAATGCTTGATTTTTATGGACACCATAATCACCAAATCGTTTTCCTTTAAAACCAGCTTTTTCAATAAGCCAACCTGCTGGCACTTTAACTTCAGTTTCAGAAATCGAATAGCTAGGAGCATCAGGAAAATTTAGCAATAAAGCGTTAAAATCTTCTTTTGAAATAACTGGGTTTTTAAAAAAACTTCCACTGTTTCCAATGTCTTTAGGATTTGGTAATTTACTTTCTCTAATAGAAATAACGGCTTTTGAAATGTCTTGAATTGTAGGGTTTGTAATGTTCATGGATTCTAATTCAGATGAAATAGTGCCGTAATTTATATTTAGTTTGTGATTCCTTTTTGTGAATTTAAAAGTAACATTTGTAATAATGTACTTTTCTTTTTCTTGTTGTTTGAAAATGGAATCTCTGTACCCAAAATCACATTCAGATTTTGAAAATGTATGAGTTTCAAGAGTTTCTAAACACAAACCTTCACAAGAAACAAAACTGTCTTTCAATTCTACACCATAAGCACCAATATTTTGAATTGGAGCTGTTCCTACATTTCCAGGAATTAATGATAAATTTTCAATGCCACCAAAATCTTGCTTCATACACCAAAGTACAAATTGGTGCCAATTTTCACCAGCTTGAGCTTTCACTATTACAAAATCATCATCTTGAGAGATGATTTCTATCCCTTTTAAGTTAATGTGAATTACTAATTTATCCTGATTTTTTGTTAGTAACATATTACTGCCACCACCTAAAATAAGCTTGTTTGGATAGTTTTTTGCAGACAAAACATCTTTTAGTTCTGTAGTATTATTTACTGAAACAAAAGATGTTGCTGTTACATCAATACCAAAAGTGTTGTATGGTTGTAGTGATATGTTGTGCTGAATTTGCATTAATCTTTATAAACTTTTAAAGCTTGTTTAATAATATTTACTGCTTTTATTAAACTTTCTTTTTTAAGTACGTATGCAATTCTAATTTGGTTTAAGCCAACACCAGGAGTTGAATAAAATCCTGCGGCAGGAGCAACCATAACGGTTTCGCCATTTACCTCAAAATGCTCTAAAAGCCATTGCGCAAAATCATCAGAATTTTTAACAGGCAATTCAACAATACAATAAAAAGCGCCTTTAGGTTTTGCAACTTTTACGCCATCTATCTTTTGTAGTTCTGCTATTAAGGTGTTTCTTCTTTCTACATATTCTTCAATAACATCATCAAAATAACTTTGAGGTGTTTCAAGAGCTGCTTCACTAGCAATTTGTGCAAATGTTGGTGGACTAAGTCTTGCTTGAGCAAATTTTAAAGCGGTTTGAATAACAGCTTTATTTTTTGAAACAATACAACCTATTCTGGCTCCGCACATACTATAACGTTTTGAAACAGAATCAATCATAATGGCATACTCTTCTAAACCTTGCTCTTGCATAACAGAATAATGCGTATGGCCATCATAAGTAAACTCTCGGTAAACTTCATCAGCTATCAAAAACAAATCATGTTTTTTAACAATAGCTGCCAGTTTTTTAATTTCTTCTTTTGAATATAAATAACCTGTTGGGTTTCCTGGATTACAAATTAAAATCGCTTTTGTTTTTGGTGTGATAAGTTTTTCAAATTCTTCAATGGCAGGTAAAGCAAAATTATCTTCAATTTTAGAAATAACAGGAACAATATTTATACTTGATGCTGTTGAAAAACCATTATAGTTTGCGTAAAATGGTTCCGGAATAATAATTTCATCATCAGTATCCATAATGCTTCCAAAAGCAAAAAGTAAAGCCTCACTTCCGCCAGTGGTTACAATAATATCGTCATGAGATACATGAATGTCTTTTTTTGAATAGTAAGTAGCTATTTTTGATCTGTACAGTTCAGAACCTTCAGATCTTGAATAAGCCAATACTTCAAGTGTATTTTCTTTTACTGCTTTTAAGGCAATTTCTGGTGTTTTAATATCTGGCTGCCCAATGTTTAAATAATAAATCTGTTTTCCGTTTTTAATTGCTTGTTCTGCATATGGTACCAATTTCCTTATTGGAGATTGAGGCATCAACAGCCCTTTGCTAGATATTTTTGGCATTTGAAATAAGATTATAAGTTACAAAGTTGAGAAAATTATCTTAAAGTTTATTTAAAAATAGGGCATATTTGAATCAAGTGGCAAAAGGATTTGTAAATTAATAGCATATAGTTTAGACTCATGTTTTTATGAAAAAATTATTAAGCATAGTATCATTGTTATTTTGCTTAAATAGCTTTGCATTTTATCAAGGAAAATTTACCATCCAAAACAAAAAGAAATCAGATAAAATTCATTTTCAACTAATTAATAATTTAATTATAATACCGGTTGAAGTTAATGGAATTGAATTGTCTTTTATATTAGATACTGGAGTAAGTAAAACTATAATTTTTAATTATTTAAATGTTTCAGATTCTTTGATAATTAAAGATCCAGAACCTATTTATTTAAGAGGTCTTGGAGAAGGAGAATCAGTTGAAGCTTTAAAATCAAGAAATAACATTTTTAAGGTTGGAGATGCTATAAATATGAGTCAAGATTTATTTGCCGTATTTAACGAAAACATAAATTTTACACCAAGATTGGGTATTCCTATTCATGGAATTGTGGGTTATGATTTGTTTAAAGATTTAGTGATAGAAATTAATTATTCAAATAAATATATCAAGTTAACTCAACCAGAAAAATTTAATTATAAAAAATGTAATAATTGTGAAACGCTTAATTTAGAATTTTATAACAACAAGCCATATCTTAATGCTTCAGTTAAAATTGAAAATAAGGAGATACCAATAAAGTTACTTATAGATTCTGGAGGAAGTGATGCTTTGTGGTTGTTTGAAGATGAAGCCTTAGGAATTAAGCATAGTAATAAATATTTTAATGATTTTCTTGGCCATGGTTTAAGTGGAAGTGTTTATGGTAAACGTTCTAAAATAGATGAAATTTCATTACAAGGCTTTGTGCTTAAAAATTCTAATGTGGCATTTCCAGATTCTTCTTCTATTTCCTTTGCCAAGCAATTTAAAGATAGAAATGGAAGTTTGGCAGGAAATATTTTAAAAAGATTTAATATGATTGTTAATTATCAAAAGGCCACGTTAACTATCAAAAAAAATAGTCTTTTTAAACAAGATTTTAGCTATAATAAAAGCGGTATTGAGCTAGTTCATGATGGTGTTAGATTTATTAAAGAAAAAGATTATTCAAATTCAAATAATAAAAATATTTTAGCAAGTGAAGATGTACAAAATAGGAATAAGATTATTTTAGATTTTAATTATAAACTAACCTTAAAACCAGCTTACGCCATTGCTGAACTTAGAGAAAATTCTCCAGCTTTCAATGCCGGATTAAAAGTTGGTGATGTTGTTTTAAGTATTAATGGAAAATCAACCCATCAATTTACATTACAAGACTTAATGCTTAAATTTTATGATAAAGAAGGTACTAGAATAAAGCTGTCTATTGAGCGAGATGGAAAAGTGTTTTCTGTCTATTTTAATTTAGAAAACCTATTTGAATAAAAAAGGCCTAAACAAATTTGTGTTTAGACCTTTTGTAAGATTTTTAAGAAGTTAAAAATTATTGTTCTACAACACTTTTGTCTTTCTTTTCTAATAAACTTTCTTTACTAGAATCAATAACTTCTCCTTTAATTTTTAAAGCAACAGTTGGAGTACTTGCATTTGAAATAACAGTTATAGTTTTTCTAATAGGATTTACTCTATTAGTATCATATTTCACTTGAATTTCACCTTTTTGGCCAGGTAAAATAGGTTCTTTTGACCATTTAGGAACTGTACAACCACAACTAGAAGTTACTTTTGATACTATTAAAGGAGCATCCCCCGTATTTGTAAATTCAAATACTCTTAATCCGTCTGCACCTTTTTCAATAGTTCCGTAATCTACAGTATCAGATTTAAAATCAATTTTAGCTACTTTTTCTTGAGCATTAACATAAAAGCTGATTAAACCGATAAATAAAATAGTAATTAATTGTTTCATCATAAAAATTTTAAAATGTTAGTAAACATAGTTACTTTTTCCACAATCTGCAAAAAAAATAGATGAAATGCGTTTTTGTTAACACTTTGTTCTATCATCATTTTTTGTCAATAATAACTATTGGCTTTCACAGAAAAAGAAATATAAGTACTTTTGCTAATCAATATTCAAAAACTATTCCAAAGTATGCAAATTCCATCAAAATATGATGCAAGTCAGGTAGAAAGTAAATGGTATGAGTACTGGATGAAACATCATTTTTTTCATTCAGAACCAGATGAAAGAGAACCATATACTATAGTGATTCCTCCGCCTAATGTTACAGGTATTTTACATATGGGGCATATGCTTAATAATACTATTCAGGATGTTTTAATTCGTCGCGCTCGTTTACAAGGAAAAAACGCTTGTTGGGTTCCTGGTACAGACCATGCATCTATTGCTACAGAAGCAAAGGTAGTTGCTAAACTAAAAGAACAAGGTATTGATAAAAACAATTTATCTCGTGAAGAGTTTTTAAAACACGCTTGGGATTGGACACATGAGTATGGTGGTGTAATTCTTGAGCAGTTAAAAAAACTAGGTTGCTCATGTGATTGGGATAGAACCAAATTCACAATGGATGATGACATGAGTGAAGCTGTTATAAAAGTGTTTGTTGATTTGTATAATAAAGGTTTGATTTATCGTGGTTACCGAATGGTTAATTGGGATCCGGAAGCAAAAACAACCCTTTCTGATGAAGAAGTTATTTATGAAGAACGCCAAGGATTATTATACTATATAAAATATCAAGTTGAAGGCACTAATGATGCTTTAACCATAGCAACAACACGTCCTGAAACCATTTTTGGCGATACCGCTATTTGTATTAACCCAAATGATGACCGTTTTAAGCATCTTAAAGGAAAAAAAGCCATTGTTCCCATTTGTAATAGAGTCATTCCAATTATTGAAGACGATTATGTGGATGTTGAATTTGGTACAGGTTGTTTAAAAGTAACGCCAGCTCATGATGAAAATGATAAGGTTTTAGGTGAAAAGCACCAGCTTCAAGTTATCGATATTTTTAATGATAATGCAACTTTAAATAGTTTTGGATTGCATTATGAAGGAAAAGATAGGTTTTTAGTTAGAAAAGAAATTCAAAAAGAATTAGAAGAAAAAGAGCACTTAGTAAAAACAGAAAATTACCTTAATAAAGTAGGTACTAGTGAGCGAACTAAAGCAGTTATTGAGCCTAGATTATCAGACCAATGGTTTCTTAAAATGGAAGACTTGGTAAAACCTGCTATTAAAGCTGTTTTAGAAGATGGCGACGTCAAATTATTTCCTAAAAAGTTTGAAAACACCTATCGCCATTGGATGGAAAATATTCGTGACTGGAATATTTCTCGTCAATTATTATGGGGACAACAAATTCCCGCATATTACTATGGTGATGGAAAAGAAGATTTTGTAGTGGCTGAAACCATTGAACAAGCTCTAACGCTAGCAAAACAAAAAACCAACAACCAACAACTAACAACTAACAACTTAATTCAAGACACCGACGCTTTAGATACTTGGTTTTCATCATGGTTATGGCCAATTAGTGTATTTGATGGTATTCGGTATCCTGAAAATAAAGACATTCAATATTATTATCCAACCAACGATTTAGTAACTGGTCCAGATATTTTATTCTTTTGGGTAGCTAGAATGATTATTGCAGGTTATGAATACAGAGATGAAAAACCATTTCAAAATGTATATTTAACCGGTTTAGTGCGTGATAAACAGCGCAGAAAAATGAGTAAATCCTTAGGGAATTCTCCTGATGCCTTAAAACTGATTGAAGAGTTTGGAGCCGATGGCGTTAGAGTAGGCTTATTGTTAAGTTCTGCTGCTGGGAATGATTTGTTGTTTGATGAAGCTTTATGCCAACAAGGTAAAGGGTTTGCTAATAAAATATGGAATGCTTTCAGATTAATTCAAGGTTGGGAAGTAGCCGATATAGAACAGCCTAAATCCTCAAAAATTGCGATTGATTGGTTTGAAGCTAAATTCCAGGAAACTTTACTAACTATTGAAGACCATTTTAGTAAATACCGCATAAGCGATGCGCTAATGGAAACCTATAAGTTAATATGGAATGATTTCTGCTCATGGTTTTTAGAAATGATAAAACCAGAATACCAAAAGCCAATTGATAAAACCACCTATCAAGCAGCCATTGCAATTTTAGAAAATAATCTGAAAATATTACATCCATTTATGCCGTTTTTAACTGAAGATATTTGGCAATATATTTCTGAAAGAACACCTAAAGAGGCTTTAATTATTTCTAAATGGCCAAAATCTGTAAACTATAATAAAGCCTTAATTTCAGAATTTGATTTTGCTTCTGAAGTCGTTTCAGGCATCAGAAATATTAGAAAAGAGAAAAATATCCCTTTTAAAGATGCCATTCAGTTTTCTGTAATTAATAATGAAAACGTTACATCTACTTTTGATGAAGTTATTGTAAAATTGGGTAATATAGAATCTATCAATTACACAACACAAGCCATTGAAGGCGCGTTAACGTTTAGAGTAAAATCAAATGAGTATTTTATTCCAATGGCAGGTGCCATTGATATTGAAACAGAAATTAAAAAGCTAACGGAAGAGTTAAACTATACCGAAGGCTTTTTAAAATCAGTTCAAAACAAACTTTCAAACGAACGATTTGTTGCTGGTGCGCCTGAACAGGTTATTACAAACGAAAGAAATAAGGAAGCCGATGCATTAGCAAAAATAGAAACTATTAAAGCTAGTTTGCAGAGTTTGAAATAAATTTATTAAAGCTTTTTTGTTTAAATGGGTTTGTTTTATAAATATTAAATAAAGAATATAATATGAAGGTATTTCTAAAATGCTTTGTTCTATTTCTTTTTATAGGTTGTAAAAATGATGCCATAAAAGAAGAAGCCTTAACAGGTGAAATATTAAGTATTAAAACCAAATATGCTCCAGATAAAAGAGTAGCATTATTTAATATTGAAGCTATAAAACGCAACGAAAGTTATGTATTAAAAGGAGAAAGTAATTTACCAGAAGCCGTTATTGCTTTAAAAGATTCTCTAAAAGCAGCGAAAATAAATGTTGTAGATAGCATTCAAATATTGCCTTCGGCTGAATTACATGGTAAAACCTTTGGTTTAATTACTATATCTGTGGCAAACTTAAGGAGTAACCCAAAACATTCTGCAGAGTTGGCTACACAAGCACTTTTAGGAACTCCAGTAAAACTATTAAAAAAGGAAGGAAGTTGGGCGCTTATTCAAACACCAGACAACTATTTATCATGGGTAGATGATGGTGGTATTGTAGAAATGTCTTCTTCTGAATTAGCCTTTTGGAAATCAAATCCTAAAATAATATATACTAATATTAGCGGAAGCACGTATTTAAGTACTGATACGCAATCACAAGTTGTATCAGATATTGTTGCTGGTGGTATTTTAGAGCTTTTAGTTGAAGAAAAAGACTTTTTTAAAGTTAAATATCCTGATAACAGAATTGCTTTTGTAAGCAAAAATGAAGCCCAATTATATGATGATTGGTTGCAAAAAACCAAGCCAACAGCAGCATCGTTAATAGCTACATCAAAAAAATTATTGGGATTGCCATATTTATGGGGAGGAACTTCAACAAAAGGAGTTGATTGTAGTGGTTTTACCAAAACAGTGTATTTTTTAAACGGAATGGTTATTCCGAGAGATGCTTCACAACAAGTAAATACGGGAGAATTAACCGATGAAACTAAAGATTTTGATAAATTACTTCCTGGAGATTTGTTGTTTTTTGGAAGAAAAGCAACAGATTCTACATTAGAAAAAGTAGTTCATGTTGGTATGTGGATTGGAAATAATGAATTTATTCATGCTTCTGGACAGGTAAAAATTAGCAGCATGGATAAAGATTCTCCAAACTTTGATGCTGATAATTTAAACAGATATCTCCGTTCTAAAAGAATTATAAATAGCGAAGATGTTTCGTTAATTAACTTAATAAAAACGCCAGTTTTTAAAGATTAAGCAGTTTTCTGTGATGGAATTTTTTAGAAACTTATTTTTCAGAATAGAAGTTTTTAATAATAGATTCCATTTCTTTTTTCTTTTCTGAAATAGCAATAATCTCATTCCATATATCATCAGAAATGAGTGATTGTAATGGCTGTTCAAGTTTTGGTATTTTATGAAAAACTTTAAGAAGCTTTTTATCCCATATTTTTGAATACTTCAATAAATCATCAGGATATACTACTTTTCTTTTGGTGCCTTCATCAATACCTCTAAAGGGCTTAGACACGTTTAAATACCCATAATCATCAGTTAACTGTTCTCCTGGATAAATATCTCTTATAGCTATCTCAAAATCATAAGCTGTGCTTAGGCAATTAGAATTAAAACTATGATTTACAAAACGACCATTATCCCAACAAAGCACTAAGTTTCCATTATTATTTCTAAAGGTATAAGTGTCTAGAATATCTTGATAAATACTATCCATTGTTTGAAAATCCAATGGGCTAAATTCTCTATCTAGCTTGTCTAATGCCCATGTAATGGTTCCTGCTGCAATAAATTCTGTAGCAACAACACCATAACCAATATCGTTGTTTATAAATTTAAGCTCCGTTTTTGGGTGAATCATATGGTTAATGGTTTATTTGATTTTGTTGAAAAAAGAAAAACAGTCTAATAAGCTATTTTCTATAAAGAAAATAATTATTAACTAACTCAATGTAAGCAGTTTTAGCTTCATCAGGGGTAATGTCTTTAATTTGAAATAAAGCATTTGTTTTGAAAGCATTAATAATAGGTTTTTTGCTTCCAGGTTTACTGTAGTTGTTTGTAGCTTTTTTATAATAAGCATATAATCTAAGTAAAAAATCGGCAGGAAAAGGCTCTGTGTATTCATTTACACGGTCAACTGCCTCTTGAAATTCTTTATCTAAATCGGTACTACTCATTAATTTCAGCAATTATACTTTCCCCACCACGAACTCTTTGGTTGAGTTCTACTTTTATTTTAGTATTTAAAGGTAAAAATAAATCTACTCTTGAACCAAATTTTATAAAACCAGAATCAGTGCCTTGAGTAACCTGATCATCTATTTTTGCATAATTAACTATACGTTTTGCTAAAGCTCCAGCTATCTGTCTGTATAATACTTTTCCGTAAGTTTTGTTTTCAACTACAACAGTTGTGCGCTCGTTTTCTTCACTTGCTTTAGGATGCCATGCCACTAAGTATTTACCAGGATGATATTTGCTAAATATAACAGTTCCGCCAATTGGATACCGAGTCACGTGCACATTTATAGGCGACATAAATACACTAACTTGTAATCTTTTTTCTTGAAAATATTCTTTTTCAAAAACTTCTTCAATAACCACAACTTTTCCATCAACAGGCGAAATAACTTGCGTATCATTAAGAACAGTATGTCTTTTAGGATTTCTAAAAAACTGAAGTATGAGAATTAAAAACCCTAATAACAAAAACCATAGACAGTTTTGAAGCCAACGTTCTTGAATAAAAGCATCAATGAGTAAAAACGATGCTATAACAAATATAAATGTTGAAAATATTATTTTATGTCCTTCTTTATGAAACATATAGTGTAATTCTTAAATATAAATATATAAATGGCGCAGCAAAAATAATGCTATCTAAACGATCAAATAAACCGCCATGACCTGGCATAATCATGCCACTGTCTTTAACGTTTGCTTGTCTTTTAAATTTTGATTCTATTAAGTCTCCTAATGTTCCAAAAACACTAATAATAATACTTAATATTAGCCAATTAGTAAAGGTTAAACTTTGTGTAAAGGTAGCAATAAAATAGCTTGCAATGCATGAAAAAAACAAGCCACCTAAGAATCCTTCAACCGTTTTTTTTGGTGAAATTTTTTCAAATAATTTTTGCTTACCAAAATTTTTGCCAACTAAATATGCAAAAGTGTCATTAACCCAAATTAATATAAATGAACCCAATAATATGCTTGGATTATACGGTTTAAAGTAGTTTGCAATTAAAACTAAAAATACAAAGGCGCTTGATATATAAAAGGTTGTAAGAATAAAACGTTTTGATATAAATAATGGGATAGTCTTTTCTGAAAACAAATCTTTTATTAAAAAGAGTTCAACAAATATGCTTATAACCATAAGAATTTGAGTGGCTTCATCTAACCCTTTTGTTGGATAACTAGTAAGTTGTGAGTACCCAAAAACAATAAATAAAGCTACAAATATAAAATAAGGAACCATGCTTTTTAATTGAATGAGCTTGTTGAATTCAAACAAACAGATGAGTCCAAAAATAAAAAAAAGCGCTATTAAACTTTGTAAATAGTAAAGCGAAGTAATTAATAGTAAAACATAAAACAAACCAGAAAGTGCCCTAATTAAAATATCTTTCATTTAAATGATTTGTTTTATAGAATCAAAGTGTCAATTGTAATTAAAGATTAAAGATCTTCAAGAAGTAACAAATATAAATTTTTTGAACTACTTCCATAGCTTAAAAAGTCTTTTTCGTCTGAAGATTTAAAGTGTTTAATAGTAGTAATATTTGTAGGTATTTTTTGTTTGTTTTTATTTTTTATACCACGCAAACCTTCTCCAATATTTTCAACTATTTGACTAGTAGTAGCAAACACAATAAAGTTTATAGGAAGTTCTGTTAGTTTCTTTTCTGCTATTTGATTTGAAGAAATAAGTAATGAGCCATCATTACCAATAAGGTTTTCACAAGTGGTTAAAAATATGGTTGAATCACTTAATGTATCAGCGGCCACTAAACCACTTTCTTTAAACTTGTCTTTTAAATTTTTGTCAAAAAAGAAAGTTTTTTTGTCTTCCCATTTATTTTCTTGAATAATGTTTTCTAGGCTTTCAAAAACCTCCTCTAAATCTTCACAATATAAAAACTTGCCGCCATTTGCTTTAAAGTTTATTGTAAACTTTTCATCTATTGGCAACTTAATTTCTGGCATGTATTTACCACGCTCACTAGATTTTAATTCTTCTTCTTTTTTATCAGATATAGAACCAAATATTTTTCTAAAAAGACTCATTCAGGTTTTGCTATTAACTCAGTTTTCTTTCGAGCTTTTCAAATATAAAAAATCTTAAATTAACCATGCGATTAATTTAAGATTTTTACAATTTGCATTTGAAAATTGTTATATTTTATTCGACAACAGTCAAATTTTCTTCATTATTGAAATCACGCTTGCCAAAAATTTTCTCAAGATTATCTTTAAAAATCACTTCTTTTTCTAATAATACATTAGCAAGTTCAGTAAGTTTATCCTTGTTATCTTCAAGAAGTTTTATGGCACGTAAATATTGTGTTTCAATTAAATCTGAAATTTCTTTATCAATTAATTCAGCTGTTTTTTCACTGTATGGTTTTGTAAACCCATATTCATTTTGACCAGATGAATCATAATAGGTTAAGTTGCCCACTTTATCGCTTAAACCATAAATGGTAACCATGGCTCTAGCTTGTTTAGTCACTTTTTCTAAATCACTTAAAGCACCTGTTGAAATTTTGTTGAAAATGACTTTTTCTGCGGCTCTTCCACCTAAGGCAGCGCACATTTCATCAAGCATTTGTTCTGGGTGAACAATAAGTCGCTCTTCTGGTAAATACCAAGCAGCACCTAATGATCTACCACGTGGCACAATGGTGACTTTTACTAACGGAGCCGCATGTTCTAGCATCCAGCTTACGGTAGCATGGCCGGCTTCATGGAATGCAACGGCGCGTTTTTCATTAGGAGTTATAATTTTGTTTTTCTTTTCTAAACCACCAATAATTCTATCAACGGCATCTAAAAAATCTTGTCTATCAACTTCTTTCTTTCCATTTCTTGCAGCAATTAAGGCTGCTTCATTGCAAACGTTGGCTATGTCTGCGCCAGAAAAACCTGGGGTTTGTTTCGAAAGAAAATCTAAATCTAAATCTTGAGCTTTTTTAAGTGGGCGCAAATGCACTTCAAAAATTTCTTTTCGTTCTCTAACGTCTGGTAAGTCAACAAAAATTTGTCTATCAAAACGGCCAGCACGCATTAAAGCAGTATCTAAAATATCAGCTCTGTTTGTTGCGGCAAGTACAATTACATTGGTGTTAGTACCAAAACCATCCATTTCTGTTAGTAGTTGATTTAGGGTATTTTCACGTTCATCATTGCTTCCAGACATAGCATTTTTCCCTCTAGCTCTACCAATGGCATCAATTTCATCAATAAAGATGATAGAAGGAGATTTTTCTTTAGCTTGTTTAAATAAATCACGAACTCTGGAAGCTCCAACACCAACAAACATTTCAACAAAATCTGAACCAGATAATGAGAAAAAAGGTACTTTAGCTTCACCAGCTACAGCTCTTGCAAGTAATGTTTTTCCTGTTCCTGGAGGTCCTACAAGTAGGGCGCCTTTAGGTATTTTACCTCCTAAAGAAGTATATTTTTCTGGGAATTTCAAGAAATCTACAATTTCTTGAACTTCTTCTTTTGCACCTTCAAGTCCGGCAACATCTTTAAAAGTTGTTTTTACTTCGGTATTTTGGTCAAAAAGCTTGGCTTTTGATTTTCCTATGTTAAATATTTGACCGCCAGCACCTCCACCAGCACCTCCAGACATTCTACGCATTATAAATATCCACACGCCTATAAGCAGAACAAAAGGAAGAATGCCAATTAATAAATCACCAAAAAAGTTATCTTCAGTGATATAAACAGGTGTTAAATCTAGATTTTTTTCTTTAATAACCTCATTTAATTGGTTTTGAAAAATCTGTAAGTCTCCAAACTCAAATTTATAATTTGGTAATTTTGTAGTAGATGGAATCAAAGTACTAGGCTTTGATTTTTTATGAATTTCTTTTTGCTCAGCTTCTCTTGTTAGATACACTTTGGCAATGCGTTTATTTACAATTTCTACTTTTTCAACATCACCATCGGCAACAAAATTTAAAAATTGTGTTGGATTTGTTGTACTACCATCTTGATAGCCAACACTACTAAATAATTGTATAGCTAAGAAAATAGCTATTATTATACCATAAATCCAGTAAGGATTAAATTTTGGTTTTTTGTCTTTTATGTTATTTTTATCGTTTGTCATTTTTTTAATAACTCGTTTCTATTAGTGTTGTTTTTGCGTCGCCCCAAAGACTTTCAATGTCATAATAATCTCTGATATGTTTTTGAAATACGTGTACAACAACATTTACATAATCTAGCAATATCCACTCGGCATTATCTTCTCCTTCAACATGCCATGGATGATCTTTTAGCTCTTTGCTTACCTTTTTTTGAATGGAATTAGAAATAGCGTTAACTTGTGTATTTGAAGTTCCTTCACAAATTATAAAGTAATCACAAACCGTATTTTCTATTTCTCTTAAATCAAGGATGCTTATTTCGTTACCTTTAACATCTTCAATGCCACTTATTATTACTGATATTAGTTGGTCTGCGCTTATATTTTGTTTCGCCATTAATTTGATTTAATTTGTGCAAAGTTATTATTTTTTTAGTTCTTTATACTTAAATTATTCATAAGATTGTATATCACAATAATAACTAGTTAATGCACATAATCAAACTTAATGCCATTGATTCAACAAACAGCTATTTAAGGACGCTTTCTAGTGAAGTTGTTTTGGTAGATTATACAGTTGTAGTGGCTAAGTTTCAAACGCAAGGTAGAGGTCAAATGGGCACTGTTTGGAATTCTGAGAGTTCTAAAAACCTTACTGTTAGTGTGTTTAAAGATATTTCAACATTATTTGTTGAGCATCCTTTTTATATTAGTATGGCAGTTTCTTTAGCTATTATTAAAGCTTTGCAAAGTTTTACTACGCCAAAATTAAGTATTAAATGGCCTAACGACATTTTGTCAGAGAACAAAAAAATATGTGGCGTTTTAATTGAAAATGTCATAAAACAAAATAGTTTTAGAGCCACCATTATTGGCATAGGATTAAATGTGAATCAAACTGATTTTGAAGGATTACCAAAAGCATCTTCTCTAAAATTATTGACAGGAAAAACATTTAATCTTGATGAAGTTTTACATGTGTTGGTGAAGTATTTAAAATATTATTTTATGCTTTTAAGAAAGGAAGAGTATGATTTTATAAATAAAGAGTATGAATCTTTTTTGTTTAGAAAAGACAAACCTTCAACATTTATGGATGCTGAAGGTTTGTTATTTTCTGGAATTATAAAAAATGTATCTGTAACTGGAAGTCTTCAGGTTTTACTTGAAGATAATATTGTAAAAGAATTTGATTTAAAAGAAATTACCCTTTTATATTAAATAGATTTAGGGATGCTTGTTGCAAGTGTCTCAATAAATTTACTTATTGGGCCTTTAATCATCATAGCCATCATAGGGTTAAAATCGCCATTAAATTCTAATTGAACTTCACTTGAGGATTCATTAACCTCTTGTATGTTCCCAATTAATGAAAAATCTAGTTTGCCACCAGCAGCACCAAGTACAATTTTATTTGGAGCAATGACTTCTTTCTTTTTAAGAATAATCTCAGGCATTCCTTTTAATGCAAACAAAAAAGTATCCTCACTTAACACTTCAAACTTGCTAATATTTTCAGGCATTAAAGACTCAAAGTTTTTAATATCTGATAAAAAATCAAATACCTCTTGAGATGATTTGCTTACGTTTATTTTTGGAGATTCTAAATTCATTTTTTTATTTTTTATTATGATATAAGTTAATGATTAAACATATATCAATTAGCATTCCATTCACTTGGGTTTGAATTCCAAACAGATAAAGTTTTTAATTCTTTTTGAGCTATATAGTTGGTTTCTAAAGCTTGCTCCAATAAATTTTCATAATTACTCAACGTATGAAGCGTGATGTTTTCCTTTTTAAAATTTTCAGTAGCTACATCAAATCCATAAGAAAAAATGGCAACCATTCCTTTCACATTAACTTTGGCTTCTTTTAATGCTTTTACAGCATTCAAACTACTTTTTCCGGTGCTTATTAAATCTTCAACCACTACAACATTTTGTCCACTTTGAATAAATCCTTCAATTTGGTTCATCCTTCCATGGCCTTTAGCTTCGGGTCTCACGTAAATAAATGGCAAGCCTAAATATTCGGCTACTAACATACCAATTCCAATAGCTCCTGTTGCTACACCTGCAATAACATCGGGTTTTCCATAAAGCTTTTCAATTTCTTTTCCCATAGTTTCTCTTATGTAATTTCTTATGGTAGGAAAAGATAATATAATACGGTTATCACAATAAATAGGTGATTTCCATCCTGAAGCCCATGTAAAAGGCTCTTTAGGGCTAAGTTTTATAGCATTTACTTGCAACAAAACTTCAGCTGTTTTTCTAGCAGTTTCTTTATTAAAAATCATAGCAGCAAAATTACATATAAATTTAGTTTTTTGTAATGCTAGCATATGAATAAAAATATTTTTTTCAACAATTGTTTATTTGTAACGAAAAATGATATTTTTACCAAATTGTAATTGTTAAATACAACACATGTATAAAGTTTTTGTTAACGACAAACCTATTGTTTTAACAACTAAAGTTGAGCAAGAAATTGGTTTTAAGAATTATTTGCTTAATACAGTACATATTGGAAAAGTAATTAAGGAACTTAATAATACTTCTTTAAAAGAAGTTAGACTTATTCATAAAGATCCTGAAAAACTGCTGAAAAAGTTTTTAAAAAAGCTACCAAACGTTATTGCTGGAGGAGGAAAAGTTTACAATGATAAGGGCGAAATTCTATTTATTTACCGAAATGATAAATGGGATTTACCAAAGGGAAAAATAGAAGGAAATGAATCTATAGAGCGAACAGCTTTAAGAGAAGTTACCGAAGAAACCGGCGTTAATGGTTTAGAAATCATTAAACCTTTAGAGACAACCTATCATATTTTTAAGCGAAATGGCAGGCATAGAATTAAAATAACCTATTGGTTTGAAATGAAAACCAGTTTTTGTGGCAACTTGTACGCCCAAGAGGAAGAAGGTATTACAAAGGTTGAATGGTTAAATAATGAGCAGACTGTTGAAGCTCTACAAAACTCTTATGCTAATATTAGGTTGTTAATTTAACTTGTTTATAATAATTTATATTTTAAGTCTTATTTCAAACGTTTTAGCTTCAAATAATTCAAATAAGTTGTTTGCTTCTTGTCAATCTTTACATTAACTGTAAATTTGCTTCTTCAAAAAAATACCATGACAGAATTTATAAAAAAGCAAACTGCAAACGCAAAAAATGATATTTTAAGTGGATTAACTGTGGCTTTGGCTTTAGTGCCAGAAGCTGTGGCTTTTGCTTTTGTAGCTGGTGTTGACCCATTAGTTGGTTTATATGCAGCTTTTATGATAGGTTTTATTACGGCTATTTTTGGTGGAAGACCAGGTATGATTAGTGGGGCAACAGGTGCTTTAGCGGTTGTTATGGTGGCTTTAGTTGCTGAAGGAAATGCAATGGGAACTGAAACTGAAAATCTTGGTTTGTACTATTTATTTGCAACCGTTATTTTAATGGGGATCATTCAAATGTTAGCAGGGTTTTTAAAATTAGGAAAATTTATCCGCTTGATTCCACATCCGGTTATGATGGGATTTGTAAATGGTTTAGCTATTGTGATATTTTTATCACAATTAAACATGTTTATGATTATTGAAAATGGCGAAAAAGTATGGATGCATGGCACTCAACTATGGACCATGATTGGATTGGTAGCTTTTACCATGGGTATTATGTTTGGGCTTCCTAAAATAACTAAAAAATTACCGGAAGCCTTAATCGCTATTTTAGTAGTTTCTGCTATTGTAATTTTTGGAAAGTTAGACGTTGCAACCGTTGGAAGTTTTATTAGAGATGGCGGCGGCGAAGGCTTAAAAGGAGGCTTGCCACAATTTCAATGGGATATTTTCAGCAATGTGCCTTTTAATTTAGAAACCATAAAATTCATATTTCCTTATGCTTTAATTTTAGCTGCCATAGGTTTAATAGAATCTTTAATGACACTTAATTTGGTTGATGAATTAACCGAAACCAGAGGCGATACCAACCGCGAATGTCTTGCCCAAGGTGGTGCCAATATTGTTACAGGATTTTTTGGTGGCATGGGCGGTTGCGCTATGATTGGGCAATCACTTATTAATATAAAAGGTGGAGGAAGAGGAAGATTATCAGGTATTGTGGCTGCTTTGGCTTTGTTAATCTTTATTCTGTTTGCTTCTGGACTTATAGAAAAAGTGCCCATTGCAGCTTTGGTTGGTGTTATGTTTATGGTGGTTATTGGAACTTTTGCATGGAGCAGTTTCAGGATTTTAAATAAAATACCAATAAGTGATATGATTGTTTTAGTAGCAGTATCATCCTTAACGGTCATTTTTGATTTGGCAATAGCCGTTATTTCTGGTGTTATTATGAGTGCTTTGGTGTTTTCTTGGGAAAACGCTAAAAGAATTAGAGCACGTAAGCGTTTGCGTGACGATGGTACCAAAGTATATGAAATTTGGGGACCATTATTTTTTGGTTCTACCATTGCTTTTAATGAAAAGTTTGATGTAAAAAAGGATCCTGAAAATGTAGAAATTGATTTTGTGGAATCACGTATAAGTGACCATTCGGCTATTGAAGCTATTTTTAATTTAGTTAATAAATATGAAGCTGAAGGAAAGTCAATAAAGTTGAAGCATTTAAGTGAAGATTGTAAAATATTGCTTTACAAGTCAAGCCCTAAATTCAAAGAAGTAATTGTTGAAGCTATTGATGACCCAAGATATCATTTAGCTGAAAACCCAGAGGCATTTACTAAAGGATTGGGGGAATATAAACTATAGTTTTTTAACTATTTTACCCTAACACTATCAGGAACTAAAACGGTATAATCGCCTTGGTTTCTAATAACATCTCTTACAATACTAGAACTTATGTAAGATGTTCTTGCAGCTGTTAACAAGAAAACGGTTTCTATTTTAGATAAGCGTCTGTTGGTATGTGCAATGGCTTTTTCAAATTCAAAATCGGCAGGATTTCTTAATCCGCGTAATATAAAAGGGACTTTTATTTCTTTACAAAATTGTACAGTTAAGCCTTCATAAGTTACTACTTTTACTTTAGGTTCGTCTTTAAAGGCTTCTTCAATAAAATGTTTTCGTTCTTCTATTGAGAACATATATTTTTTATCAGAATTAATACCAATTGCTACAATAATTTCATCAAACAATTCCACGCCTCGTTTAATAATATCGTAATGCCCTAATGTTAATGGGTCAAAAGATCCAGGAAAAAGTGCTTTTTTCATATGTCTGTTTTTATTGTAAAATCGTTAAGTCTTGGTCCTAAGTTTTCATTGTTAATTTTTCATTATCAATTATCAATTGTCAATTATCAATTGTCAATTGTCAATTATCAATTGTCAAAGGCTTCTTCAATAGCATTATCAAATAAATCACTCAAGCTAATCCCTGCTGCTGCAGCTTGTTGTGGTAAGATGCTTTCTCTTGTTAATCCCGGAACGGTATTTACTTCTAATAAATGAGGTTCTCCATTTTTAAAAATAAATTCACTTCTTGAAAAGCCTTTCATTTTTAAAACTTCATAGACCTGTTTGGCCACTTTAGTAACTTTCGTTTCTTCGTCTTTGGTTAATCTGGCTGGAGTAATTTCTTTTGATTTTCCTTGGTATTTTGCTTCATAATCAAAAAAATCGTTCTCACTTACTATTTCTGTAATAGGTAATACTTTGGTTGCGCCTTTATAGGTTATAACGCCAACAGACACTTCTTTTCCATCTAAAAAGGATTCAATAATAATTTCATCATCTTCTTTAAAAGCAATGTCAATGGCATTTTGTAAGTCTTCTTTTTTATAAACTTTTGAAACGCCAAAACTACTACCAGCTTTATTAGCTTTAACAAAACATGGCAATCCTACTTTTTTAACTATGGTATCTGCATCAATTTTATCACCTAAATTTAGGTAATAAGATTCTGCGGTTTTAATACCATATGGTTTTAATGTGCTTATGCAATCACGTTTGTTGTAGGTTAAACTTGCCTGATACATATCACAGCTAGTTTGTGGAATGTTTAGCAATTTAAAATAAGCTTGCATAAATCCGTCTTCGCCTGGAGACCCATGAATAGCATTAAAAACACAGTCAAAGGTGACTTTTGAGTTGTTTACCGTAACCGAAAAATCGTTTTTATCTATTGTAAATTCATCATTGTTGGTATCAACATAAACCCATTTATCTTTAAAGATATGAATTCTATATGGGGTATATTTTGAAGCATCTAAAGTTTCATAAACAACGTTTCCACTTTTTAAGGAGATTTTGTATTCGCTTGAATAGCCTCCCATGATAATTGCTATGTTTTTTTTCATGTGTTAAAAAAGTTTCTTAAATCAAATAATTGCTTCTAAAAAAGCGTTCTGTAAAAATATCATTTATTTATTCCAAACGACAGCAACTCGAAAAAATTAATTCAACTTTTTTAAACTTTTTTAGGGTAGCTTAACGTATATTATTGAAACTATAATTAAACTAATTAATTTTTAGAAACATAAATTTGTTTAGTTTTGTTAAAACTATTAACTATTCATGAGCCTTATTAAATTTCTTTCAAGTAAAACATTTTTAAAACAAATGATACTAGCTGTTGTAGCTTTTGCGGTATTAAGTTTTATTCTTTTAAAATGGTTAAACATTTCAACAAATCATGGAAAATTTGAAACGGTTCCTAATCTTACCGGAAAATCAATAAGTGTGGCTCAAATAGAGCTAGAACAAAATAATTTAGTGATTAAAATACAAGATTCAGCCAATTACAACCCAAAATATCCTAAGTTTTCTGTGATTGAGCAAGACCCCAAAGCAGGAGCAAAGGTTAAAAAAGACAGAAAAATTTATATCACACTTAATCCGTCTGGTTATAGAAAAATGGCTGTGCCAGATTTAAAAGAGCGTACTTACAGACAAGCAAAACCAACCTTAGAAGCCATTGGTTTTACCGTTGGTAAAATCACATATATTGATAATATTGGTAAAGACATGGTTTTAGGAATGATGTTTAAGGGTAAAGAAATTAAGCCAGGTGAGATGTTACCTAAAACATCTAAAATTGATTTGGTACTTGGTAATGGAAACAGACCAGATTAACAATGGAAGACTATATTGAAAATTTACCAGAAGAGGAAAATGATGACCTCTACGAACATCATTATTTTACGGTAGATAAAGGGCAATCGCCACTTCGTATTGATAAATACTTAATGAATCGCATTGAAAATGCAACGCGCAATAAAATTCAAGATGGTGCTAAAAACGGAAGCATTTTTGTAAACGGCACACCTGTAAAATCAAATTACAAGGTCAAGCCTTTCGATGTTATTCGTGTATTATTTTCACATCCACCGTATGAAAATTTATTGGTTGGCGAAAACATCCCTTTAGATGTGGTGTATGAAGATGAGACCTTGTTGGTAGTCAATAAACCTGCCGGTATGGTGGTGCATCCAGGGCATGGTAATTATTCAGGCACTTTAATTAACGCACTTATTTACAGATTTGATAATTTACCAAATAACTCCAGTGACCGTCCGGGACTGGTGCATAGAATAGATAAAGATACCAGCGGACTTTTAGTCATTGCAAAAACCGAGCAAGCCATGGCACATTTGTCTTTACAGTTTGCAGAAAAAACAAGTGAACGCGAATACGTTGCTATTGTTTGGGGAAATATTGAAGAAGAAGAAGGTACCGTTGAAGGCAATATTGGCAGACATCCTAAAAACAGATTGCAAAACACAGTGTTTTTTGGTGATGAAGCCGAAAAAGGAAAACCTGCCATTACACATTACAAAGTTTTAGAACGTTTAGGCTATGTTACCTTAGTGTCATGCAAGTTAGAAACCGGCAGAACACACCAAATACGTGTGCACATGAAACACATAGGCCATACCTTGTTTAATGATGAGCGTTATGGAGGCGAAAAAATATTAAAAGGAACCACCTTTACCAAGTACAAACAGTTTGTGGAGAATTGTTTTAAGGTGTTACCTAGGCAAGCTTTGCACGCAAAAACATTGGGGTTTACACATCCAAAAACAGGAAAATTTATGCAATTCAATACAGAAATTCCTGATGATATGCAGCAATGTATTACAAAATGGCGCACCTATATTAAGCATCAAGACATAGAGTAGTAGTTGGGCGTTCCCTTACAGGTCGCGCTTTCGGCAGTCGCTTTTTGCAAAGAGCTCCAACAAATGCCTCAATCGCTAACGCATTAATGGTACTATAAATTCAATTTATTCATACATTACAAATAATTGTAGTATACATTTTATAATGTTATACAGTAGTTGTAAATTTGAAACACATATCATTTAACTCCAATATGAAACTTGTAATATCACCTGCAAAATCACTTGATTTTGAAACTAAATTGCCAACGACTCAGTCAACTCAAGCTTTATTTTTAAAAGAGTCAGAGCGCATTAATAAAGTGCTAAAAAAGAAATCCGCAAAAAGTTTATCTAAACTTATGAGTATTTCAGAGGCTTTAGGGCAATTAAATTATGAGCGCAATCAAGAGTGGCAATTGCCTTTTACATCTCATAATTCACGCCAAGCTATTTATGCTTTTAATGGCGATGTGTACAGAGGTTTAGATGCTTATACCATTTCTGAAGATAAATTTGAAAATCTTCAAAATACAGTTCGTATTCTTTCTGGGTTATATGGTGTTTTAAAACCTATGGATTTAATGCAACCTTATCGATTAGAAATGGGAACCAAGTTACCCATAGGAACACACAAAAACCTTTATCAGTTTTGGAGCAAAACCGTTACTAAAGCTTTAAATGATGAGCTTGAAACTGGCGAGTTGTTTTTAAACCTTGCAAGTAGTGAATATTTTAAAGTTGTTGATACCAAAAAACTAAAAGTACCAGTTATTCATGTTGATTTTAAAGATCTTAATAAAGGCGAATATAAAACTATTGGCATTTTTGCAAAACTAGCCAGAGGTTTAATGACACGGTATATTTTAGATACCAATGCCAAAACCATAGACGATATAAAAGGCTTTAATTACGAAGGCTACGGTTTTAGCGAACCTATGTCTAAAAATAACACATTAGTGTTTATTAGGTAATTATTTTACTTGAGCTTTATTATCAATATCTATTTTATTGTCAACAGAACGTCTTTTTTTTATGCGTGGTCTTCTGCTGCCAAAAGTACCTCGGTTTATTTTTCCTCGTTTTGTTTTTTTATCGCCTTTCCCCATAATTTCATGTATTTTTGATAGTTAGTAAACTACAAAAATTTCAAGGAACTAGCAAGTAAACCATGTTTATACACCAACATCCTTATCAACCATTTATAAAAAATGATACGACCAAACTCATTGTTGGTACCTTACCACCACCACGTTTTTCAATGGGAGAATTGCTTGAAAAAGATGTTAATTTTTGTTATGGCAGTTATTATAATTCTCTGTGGTTATATATTGACAAAATTCATCATTTAAAACTTCGGTTCGATAACTCGCAAGAAGCCATTTACCAACGTCAAGAATTTTTGATAAACCATAAAATAGGTGTTTGTGATATTGTAGAAAGTTGTGAAAGAGCCAAAATTGATGCCTCAGATTTAGGCATGCAAAACATCAAACTGCGCAATTTAATTGGGTATTTAAAGAAATACCCAAATATTAATACCCTGTTGTTTACAGGAGGAAATAGCAAAAATGGTCCAGAATATTTCTTTAGAAAACACATTAAGGAGCATGGAATTAACTTAGAACTGGTTTCAAATGATATTCCACGAATTCACCAATTTGAATTACCCGTCATTGCGAGTGGAACGAAGCAATCTCAAAAATTATATAGAACAGTCAAAACAGTATCACTAACCTCAGGTTCTGGTGCTGCAAACATATCAATTAGTAAAATGCCATTGTATAAACATTTTAAAAGTAAAAATCCTCAATTCAATACCTTCGATTTTAGAGTCATGCAATACCGAGAGTTTTTTTAGAAGTTTTGTTGAAAGTAATTATTTTTTATAAAGCGTTACAATTGGTTTCGTTTTTTCAATTCATTTTTAATAGCTTCGTATTTCTTTGGTTTTTTTAAGAATATATAAATTAAATATAAGGGAATTAACGTAACAAAACCCCAAGAGCTAGCAACAACACTATAAATTAGGATGCCTACCAAAAACCCAATAAAAAAGGCATCTAGTATTGGTGAAGGTTTGCTACTTTTTAATACCTCGAGCAGCTCCTTGTCAGATAATTGAGATAGGTCTTTCTGGTTCATAAGGTTTACAGGTCGTTTAGTTTTTTAAATGTAACACAGTTGCATCGTTTTTTATAATAGCAGCCAACGGCAAAGCAATCACAAATTCTATTGAAATATAATAAAATTAATGTGTAAAACCATGTTGGTGGTTGGTGTTATTTATTGTTTGGTAGGGTTAAGTGGGTTACTTTTTCTTCTTAAAATTAACTTCAACATTCGGATTTAATCTCTTAATGTCGTTGATAAATTCTAACTTTTGTTTTGGTGAAATTATTACGGAGTCAAATTTTCCATAACTTATTTCAAGCCTGTCAAGTGAGGTCGCAGGCGAACTAAGCAAATTGTTTGTCTCAGTAATTTTTTTAATAGTTTTAATGTCGATAGTTTTATTAAACAAAAAACCACATTTTATGGTTAGTTCGTCACGCGCTATCGTATAGGTTGTTGTTAAAAACATATACACAACAAATAGTATTACAGGTAAAAGAATTGCAATGCCTATCCAACTTGGTTTTTCTGTTATGGTTTGAGCTAAAACGGCCCCAAATATAAGAACAAGAGGAATTACTAATTCAAGTCCTATTTTTGAGTGATATATTTTCTTCATTTTAAAACGGTCTTTTTTTTAGTGGTAGGTTGTTATACACTATTCACTAACGGTTTTGTATAAAAATAGTTGCGTTTTTGAGCGAGTCTGATTTTCCTACGGAAAATCAGACTTTACAAACACACAACGACCTTTTATTAAGCATTGAGCCGTAATTATTTTTATATGTTGTTGGCAAACGTTTTTTATCTTTTATTCCTTCACAAACTTAAAAGTATTACCATCTTCTAATTTTAAAAAGTACATTCCTTTTGTCAAGTTTTGTATGTTTATTTCATCAATAGCAGAGATATTTCCTTTTTTAACAAGTGATCCCAAAGTATTATATATTGAATAATTTTTTATTTTAAAAAGTCCCGATAATTTAAAAGTATCCTTTGCTGGATTTGGGTAAAGTCTTATTGTGTTTTTGACTGTAAAATCTAAAACAGAAAGTGTTGAAAAATTAACACCTGAAGAAACCCAATTGGAATTTGTTCCAGTTAAAGAAAAATTATTTAATGTAGCATCATTATTAGCAGGTGAACTATCAATTAAAACAGTTATGGTTGAATTAGCTCCATTAGCAATACCTTGATTAAAATTATAAGATGCAATTAAATCAGCAGTTGAAATTGGGTTTTCTAAATTCCAATCAGCACCAATTTCCATAGGTGTTAGTACACGGTTATAAACTCTTACACCATCAATTTGACCCTTATAAAATCTATTATCGAAACTATGGCCTATTAACCAAGAACCAATATTGGTTAAAAAATTTGCTCCTCCAGTTGTTACTGAAGTTTGCTGAACTCCATTAATATATAATTGAATTATATTGCCATCGTATGTGCCAGCAACGTGATACCATTGTCCATCATTTATTGTATACTGTGTTGATGAATAATTACCATTATTTGTTAAAACCCAAAAAGCAATATTATTTCCTGATAATTCTAACGAACACATTTGTGAAATAGATAATACCGGAGGAAATGTTTGACTAGCAATGTTTGTCGTATTAATCCAAGCCTCAACTGTAATTGAATTTGTTGAGTTAATTGAACCAGCTGGTCCAATGTAATCATCTATTCCATCAAAATCTAATGCATTTTGAGAAGTTATAGTAAAAGAGAATAATAGTACTATAATTGAAGCGTGAATTTTTTTCACAATTAATATGAGTGTTAAATTTTCTATTAGTTTAGCTATTTTTAGTAAAATTTAATCTTTTATTCTTTCATAAACTTATAAGTATTTCCATCTTCTAATTTTAAAAAGTACATTCCTTTTGTCAAGTTTTGTATGTTTATTTCATCATTAGCAGAGATATTTCCTTTTTTAACAAGTGACCCCAAAGTATTATATATTGAAAAATTTTCTGTTTTAAAAAGTCCCGATAATTTAAAAGTATCCTTTGCTGGATTTGGGTAAAGATCAATCGTATTATTGATTGTTACTTCATCAATTGATAATGTTAATGTTTCAGCAAGTCCAAAAGTATATTGAACCTCATTTGTGTCTCCCGCAAGATATGTTATAGTTAATGTTGTAATAGGATTAGTAAATTCAATAATTCCATTCCCCCATAAAACTGAATTTAGTTGAGTGCCATTATGGGTAGACATATTGACGCTTCCTTCTAAAATTGTAAAAGGCTGATCAAAGGAAACCGCAGAAGATCTTAAATATCTACAATAAAGTCTTAAATTTGGTATTGGAGAGTCAAAAGTTACAGTCCAATTACTATCTGCTCGAATCGCAAACACAGTAGTATTACCAGTAATAGGTGCATATTCAAATCCTACTCCAGATAAATCTGCTCCACTAGCACGCGTTGCACTATTAGTAAATACAAAAGGCACTCCAGATAAAGTTCCTGTATTAGTGCCTGTCCAAGAAGCTACTATTTGCTGCGAATGCGATTTAAAGGTAATTGCTAAAATAAAAATTGCTGTGAATAAGTAAATTTGTTTCATAAAATTATATTTTTAATATTTGGTTTTTTTAATGTTTGTTAACGTTTAGTTTATAATAGAAGCACGTTTTTAAGCACTTCCTTTCGTATTTGCACTTTGCCATATTTTTATATACATTGCTTAGCAAAGTAATTTTTAGTTCATATTTCGATATTGTTTGGGACTTATTCCTACTTTGCTCTTGAAAACCTTACTAAAATGTTGAGGATATTGAAATCCCAAATTAATTGCTATCTGACTGATAGTGTATTCAGAATTTAATAATCTATTTTTCGCTCTATCTATAATATGTAAATGAATGTGTTCGATGATACTTTTCCCAGTTTCTTTTTTAAGTAAATCACTAAGATATTTTCCTGACATTTTTAAATGTTCACCGCAAGCCTCTATTGATGGTATTCCTTTTTCTAACGGCAAATCAGAACTAAAATACTCGTTTAGATATTTTTCAAATAATATAACGTAATCCTTGTGATGATTTTTTCTTGTTTGAAACTGCCGGTCAAAATATCGTTGACTGTATTTTAACAAGGATTCAATGTTATGAACAATTATTTTTTCTGTATGGTTGTCAATGTTTTGTTGCAATTCATATTCTATCTTTTCAATAATTGTGGCAAGTGCATACTTTTCCTTTTCCGATACTTGCAAAGCTTCGTTACTACCATAATCAAAAAAAGTATATTGATAAATGGTATCTGCAAGTTTATGAGATCGAATTAAATCTGGATGAAAAAAAATAGTCCAACCACTTAAATCTGGTTCGATTTCGGTCGTTTGTGATGTGATTTGTTTAGGACGCATAAATACCAAGCTGCCTTCTTGAAAATCGTAAGATGTTAAACCGTATTTAAAAGCACATTGAATATTCTCTTTTAAAGAAATAAAGTATAAGTGATTATTTATACGTATACCATTCCCAAAATTTAAGTTCATATCTTTTGTATGCCTAACAACTGATATTAAAGGGTGATTAGGTTTGTCAATATTCAGTAATCGGTGCATTTCACTAATACTTTTTATATGTAAAATATCTTTCATTATAAATAATCGATTTTAATTAACCCAATACCAAACTTCTTGTTGCCATTGTTTTGGCGTTTGCACTAGAGACATATTTTAAATATTTGTTTTAGGTCCTAAATACTCAGGGTCTGTTTTATATTTGTTATGATTTTACATTATTTTGTCTACTTTACTTGCTTTTGCATACACTGCGTATACTCTTCTTGCAAGTCTAATTGCAGTTTCTTGTCCCATTCCTATGGATATTCTAGTGACTAAAATTAGTTTCTAATTTTAAGAAAAAGCAAATTTAAAAGCTATTTCAATTTTAAATTGCAATAAAAAACGAAAAAACTAATATATTTTGCTGTTTTTATTTTTAGGTATTTCAGAATGCTACCAACGATAATTAGAATAATTGAAGGATAAAAACTCAGCATAGATATTATCAATGGGCCTTTTTTGTTTCCTGAGTCAATTAGTCCAAATGCATCAAGTTCTTATAAAATTAATAAAGGGCCAGTCTCTAAAATGAATATTATTATTCCAAACTTTAATGTTTTATGTAATTTACTCCAAGTTGATTACATGTTAATTAATTTTAGTCTAGGTTTACTAATGGTTAGTTTGTGAATTTATGATAATTTTTGGCGAAACATTTGCTTTTACATTTTGTTATATTCAAAGTTAGTTTTTGTTTACCGTTTCCAAAGTCATTCAGCCATAACATTATCGTTTTACTTGGAGTTAGTCAGAAGTTTTTTTAAAAAAATCGATGTTTTTTTTAAATCAATATAATTATTATTCGTTTTAAAAATACTTTACACATATTGGTCATAATGTTTGCCAACTTGTTTATATGCGGAACTTTCATCGGCTTATCCAACCAATTTGGCAGGATATGCCCAAGTTTTAATAGCTGTTGTTCGGTTTGGGTTTTAACATGTTGCCAAGTTAGCCTTTTCTTACAAAATATACAAGCGGTAGGGGTGTTATGTTGGTTTGTTTTTGCCCTTGTTGGGCCAAAGTTCCATTTAAACCATATAACCCAATTAAAAAAACAAAGTATTTCTTTCCAAAATAACCCACTACTTGAAAAGTTAAAAGAAACCATAAAAATTAAGGACTTATTAACGCCTTACATTTTTTTTGCAGTGGCCAAATGTTTAATTTCGAAGGCTTAATTTATTTTTTATGATGGTTTGGGGGTTATTTCTTTTAGGAATATTTATTTTTTTAGCATTAGACTTAGGGGTTTTTAATAAAAACCCACATATTATAAGCGTTAAGGAAGCTTCTGCCTGGACTGGTGTTTGGGTAACCTTATCCTTTTTGTTTTCTGGGGTTATTTATTGGCTGTACAGCACCGGCAAAATTGATAATGTAAATTCCTTAACCCCTATGGATGCCACTATAAAATACATTACAGGGTATTTAATAGAATTATCCTTAAGCATTGATAACATTTTTGTAATAGCGGTTATTTTCGGCTCTTTCCACATTCCACAGAAATACCAGCACAGAGTGCTGTTTTGGGGTATATTAGGAGCCATTGTATTCCGGGCACTCATGATATTTTTTGGTATAGCGCTCATCAATAAATTTAGTATTGCCACCTATATATTTGGGGCTTTTTTGTTGTTTACCGCCTTTAAAATGTTGTTTTCAAAAGAAGAAACGTTTAACCCTAAAAAATCATTTGTTTACAGAAACTTACGAAAAGTTATGCCCATAACCACGCACATGCAAGGGCAAAAATTTTTTGTTAAAATGCGTCATATCACGGCCGCAACACCCTTATTTATTGCCTTGGTAGTTATTGAGTTTACAGACATTTTATTTGCCCTAGACAGCGTACCCGCCATCTTGGCCATAACCTCAGACCCTTTTTTGGTGTTTAGCTCCAACATTTTTGCCATCTTGGGCTTACGCTCCATGTATTTTTTTCTTGCCAACATGTTGGACCGCTTTAGTTATTTAAAATACAGTTTAGTGGCTATTTTAAGTTTTGTAGGGGTTAAACTTATTTTGGTGCACCATTACAAATTTCCAGAATGGGTCTCCTTAAGTTTTATCGCGGTAGCACTGCTTACGGGTATCATCGTTTCTTTAAAACAAGAACCTGCTAAGAACGTAGAGGATAAGAGCGTAGATTAAAAGACTTTTACTATACTTCAAGGGCTTGTTTAATTACATGTTTTAACGATTCGCGGCTTGGCGAAGTGACGAATTTAGTAGCACGTACTTTTATTTTAGCACAGAAACCCGCCATTTTGCAAAACTGCTGTTAGCTGTTGTTTTTCTTTGTTGCTGTTACTGAATAAACCATTGGTATTTTGTTGTTCAAATGCTCAATTCTAAATTTTTTCGGTTCAAACTCTATGGTTTTGCTAAAGCAATTGTAAGGTGAATAATCAAATTCGTCAAGAGAATTAATTTCAAGCCCATTACCAATTAAACTATTTATTACTTCACTTAAACCGTGATTCCACATGACGTATGATTGGGTTATGTTTGCATTTTTGTCTGCGTAAGTTCCACTTTCTGTTTCTATAATTGCTCCCGAATTAAAATATCTGTAACCAATTTTGTCAAAGTTGTCGTCAAACATCCAAACAACAGGATGAAACTCTACAAATATAAATTGTCCATTAGGCTTTAAAAACTGGGAAATGATTTTTGCCCACTTGTCCAAGTCAGGTAACCAACCTATGGTTCCGTAACTTGTAAATACAATATCAAATTTTTCGCTTAAATGGTTTGGTAAGTTGTAAATGTCGCAACAAATAAACTTTGCATTTGAATTGGTGTCTTTTGCAATTTGTTTTGCACAATCAATTGCTTTGTCTGATAAGTCAACGCCTATAACATCTGCACCAAGTCGGCTCAACGAAATTGAGTCTTGTCCAAAATGACATTGTAAATGTAAAATTGTTTTTCCTTTTAAGTCGCCAAGCAAGTTTAATTCAATCTCATTTAAAGAGGTTTTTCCATTCAGAAATCCATCAAGGTCGTAAAATTCCGATTTTAAGTGTGTGTCAGTTCTATTGTTCCAGGACTGTCGGTTTATTTCTATATAATTTTGTTCTTGCTCCATTTTTTCTAAGGTCGGTTTTTTAAAATAACTGCTAACGTGTTTATTACGGAATTTTCATTAACTTATAAAACCCCTATGCTAGCGCTTGTTTGCAACGAGTGCCACAATTCAATTATTAGGCGCGAGCGGGGGCACAACTTGTTTATATACCTACTTTTAATAACCTATACCGCAAATAGCCAGCATAAGCCCACGTTTTAATAGCTGTTGTTCGGTTTGGGTTTTAACATGTTGCCAAGTTAGCCTTTTCTTACAAAATATACAAGCGGTAGGGGTGTTATGTTGGTTTGTTTTTGCCCTTGTTCGGCCAAAGTTCCATCTAAACCATATATACCAAAGTGGTAGCTGAACAAAACCCGAACAAAACCCGAACAAAACCCCTACTTTTTTTGGCACGTGTGTCAATATGTGTCAATATGTGTCAATGTGTGTCAATGTGTGTCAATATGTGTCAATAGCTATCACGGGGTTGCATATGTGAAGCCTGCTTTATAGCTTCACATTATTATTAACCCCTAAATATGTAAAAATCATGGGAACATTTAGTAAAGGCATCCTTGGAGGCTTCTCCGGAAAAGTGGGCAACGTTGTGGGTGCACGTTGGCGAGGTAAAGATATTATGCGCAGTTTACCACAGCGAGGTACCTACTTACCTACACAAGCACAATTAGACCAGCGCGACCGGTTTAAAACGGCTATTTTATTTTTAACGCCAATTAAAGACATTGTATCGGCTTATTTTGGCAAGCAGCAAGGCGATAAAAGCACCTTTAATTTGGCAACAGGCTACCACATTAAGTATGCCTTATTGCCAGATGCTATCGAGGGGTATGTTATTGACTACCCCAAAGTACTGATAGGTAAAGGTGATTTGCGTGGACTTGCCAATGGCAGTGTAAGCCCAGATACCAACCAAGAGCTTACCATTGCTTGGGATGATAATAGCGGGCAAGGTAATGCCGCCGCTACTGATGAGCTGGTGGTTGTGGTGTACTGTGAGGCACTCGATTTGTTTGAAACGGCAAACCCTGCTGGCACGCGTGATGTGGTTACGGTGCAAATGCAGTTACCTGCTTACTGGGCAGGGCAAGAGGTGCGCGTTTGGGCTACTTTTGTTACTGCCGACCAAAAACTGGCTGCTACCAGTACGTATCTGGGAGCTGTAACGCTTACTTAATCATAGTTTTTAACAGATTGCTTTTTACCTTATTGCGTGGTACGAAGCAATCTGTTTTATTGTGTTTGTTATCATGAGATTGCTTCACTAGGTTCGCAATGACGGTTTAATGGCTTTTTAAACAGCCTCACTTTGGTTTATATAGTGGTTTTCTTGTAATAGAATGTTTTGTAGTTTATAACCCAAAAGTTGTTGTATATACACTTTTGGAAAGTAGAGTACACCACCCATTTTAGTAAAGGGTAATTGCTTGGTTTTGCACCAGCGGTATAAGGTGCTTCTGCTTACTTTTAAAAAATGTTGGGCTTCATCTGAGGTCATCCAGTAATCATCTTTAAAAGTTGTAGGTTTTAACTGTTGTAACATGATGTTTGGGGTTTAAAATAATGCAGTGGTACTTTTTACATATAACGTGCTTATAAATTTGTTAGCAAACTACATAGTTAATAAAAAGCCTTTAAATAAAAAATACTTACTTGTGCGTATTTTTTTGTTGAGGTGTTCGGTGGTCAGTGGTCAGTATTCAGTGTTCAGTGGTCAGTGATTTTAATCATTAATCATTAATCATTAATTATCAATTATAATGTCACCCTGAGCGCAGTCGAAGGGCAGTGTTCAGTGTTCAGTATTCAGTGTTCGGTATTCAGTGTTCAGTGGTCAGTATTCAGTGTTCAGTATTCAGTGGTCAGTGTTCAGTGGTCAGTGTTCAGTGATTTTAATTGTTAATCATTAATCATTAATCGTTAATCGTTAATCGTTAATCATTAATCATTAATCGTTAATCATTCATCATTAATCGTTAATCATTAATCGTTAATCATTCATCGTTAATTGTCAATTATCAATTATCAATTATCAATTGTCAATTATCAATTGTAAATTGTCAATTAAAATAACCGTACCTTTGCAGCTAAATAAAAAAATGACACTAATAGTTAGATGGTCATTTACCAAAAACTTTATATGTCATTCAACCAATTAGGCTTATCTGAAGCCTTGCAAAAAGCTATTAGCAAAAAAGGATATACTACCCCAAGCCCTATTCAAACAAAAGCCATCCCGCCTATATTAGAAGGGAAAGATATATTAGCTTCGGCACAAACAGGCACCGGTAAAACAGCAGGGTTTACTTTGCCCTTATTACAATTATTATCGCAAGGGCAACCCTTAAGACAGCGCCCAGTACGAGCGTTAGTGCTTACCCCAACTCGTGAGTTGGCAGCCCAAGTGTATGAAAACGTGAAGGAATACAGTGTGTTTCTCGATTTGCGTTCGGTCGTTATTTTTGGCGGTGTTAATCAAAATCCGCAGGTTAATCAATTACGGCAAGGGGTTGATATTTTGGTAGCCACACCGGGTCGACTTCTGGATTTGCACAATCAAGGCATGTTATCACTTTCAAAAGTAGAAATATTAGTGCTTGATGAAGCCGACCGTATGCTAGATATGGGTTTTTTACGCGATATAGAGCGCATTATGAAACTTATGCCCACCAAACGGCAAAACCTGATGTTTTCGGCAACCTTTTCACCCGATATTAAAAAGCTGGCACAAGGTATTTTAAACCATCCGGTACAGGTAGAGGCTACGCCCGAAAATACCACTGTGGAGGCCATTTCACAAAAAGTATATAAAGTAGCTAAAGGCTTAAAAACAGGCTTGATTATTAAACTAATTTCTGACGGAGATTGGAAACAAGTACTGGTGTTTACACGTACCAAACATGGCGCCAATAAACTTTGTGAAAAAATGGTGCAAGCTGGTATTACGGCCGCTGCTATACATGGTAATAAAAGTCAGGGAGCCAGAACCAAGGCCTTAAGCGGTTTTAAAACTGGTGCCGTACGCGTGTTGGTGGCTACTGATATTGCAGCTCGCGGATTGGATATTCCGTTATTGCCCCATGTGATTAATTTTGAATTACCTAATATTCCTGAAGACTATATTCACAGAATAGGTAGAACGGGTAGAGCAGGTGCTAGTGGGGAAGCCTTATCGTTAGTAAGTGCCGATGAAACCACCTTTTTAAGAGATATTGAAAAACTGGTAGGCACGCGCTTTCCGGTTGAGATTGTAGAAGGTTTTGAACCCGACCCCAATGCATCAACCGAGCCCGAAAAGAGACAACAACGCCAAGGTGGCAACAGAGATAAAAATAATGCTCAGCCCAAGACGTCTAACGATAAAAAATCAAATCGTCCAAAACGTAACAGAAACAAATTTTCTGACCATAAAAGGAAACCTTAAGGACCTATGGAAACACAACCCAATAACCCGCTACACGGCATTACTTTAGAAAAAATCTTGACTGATTTGGTGGCGCATTACGGTTGGGAATATATGGGTTATACCATTAAAATTAAATGTTTTACCGATAATCCTTCCATAAAATCTAGCTTAGTATTTTTACGTAAAACACCATGGGCACGTGCCAAAGTGGAGACTATGTATTTAAACATGTTGAAAAAAAGAAAACAACAAGAACAATAAACTAAAGCACCTTTACTGAAAATGTTATAGAGTCTTTTATTTTTTTATTTTAACTGTTTTATGGGTTTTGGCACTATTAATGGCAGCTTGCAATATTTCCATTACTATCATATTGTTTTCCAAAGAAGTTGGATTGTATGGTGATAAGATGACGTTGTTTTTTACAACTGCTGCAAACAATGAAAAAGGGTCATCAAAAGGAGCTGGACGTTCTTCAAGATTAAAGGCCTCTTCTTGGTAACCATCATAACCTTCAGATATGCGAATCCTTAAATGATGTCTATTATCTGAATAGATGGCCCCGTTAAGTCCATAGAGTTCCATATCTTTTCTTCCAATAGGCCAATCCCAAGAAGCTTGAATGGTGGCATTACAATCATCATATGTTAGAATAATAGTGGCATCATCCTCAACTTTTGGATTGTTTTCTGGTTGAAACTGTTGGGTTATTGCAGTGACCGTGTTAGGTTTTTTACCTTTCAAAAGCCAGGTCATTAAATTTATACCGTAGCACCCAAAATCTGTAAGGGCTCCACCTCCATTTTGTATTGGGTCAGTCAACCAGTCTAAAAACTCCATATTGACACCTATCTTTTTGGGGCCTTTATGCCCGTCTCTTATAATAACCTTACGTAAATCACCAATTTTTCCAGCTTCAAGTAATTCGTATGATTTATGGTTTGTGGGATACCAAGTAGTTTCATAATTGGTAAGTAAATGAATTTTGTGTTTTTTAGCCAAAATTTCCATTTTTTTCGCATCCTTTAAAGTTGTAGCCAATGGCTTTTCAACCATAACATGAATACCTAAAGGCGCACAAGTTTCAACTATTTTTAAATGTTCATAAATAGTACCAAAAGCAGTAACGGCTTCAGGGTGAACAGCTTTTATCATGTCGTTCATAGTAGTATAAACAATATTCATTGAAAACTCATATTGGTTAGCATATTTTTGCGCTAATTCATTATTCGGTTCTACAATTCCAATAATTTGAATATCACCACGTTTTTCACTATCAAAAATCCAATGGACATGCGTATGTGTCAACCCAACTATACCTATTTTTAGAGGTTTATTTTGGGAAATCATGTGAAATGATAATAAAATAAAGCTAATAAAGTATATGAATTTATGTGTCATATTTTTTATAGTTATGTTATGTAAAACAACTTAAGAATTCATAATTGATAAAAGGTTCTGAAACAAAAATAAAATATTTATCCCAAAGTTTCAATTTTGATTAAAGCACACGGTTTAAAAAGGCAGCAACACTCTCTTGATTGGCTCTAATAAGTTCTGCTTTGGCATTGGCAATATCCTGTGGTTTTTTGTCTTGCGAGAGTTTAAATTTGCCTTCCCAACTTGCCATGCTTATTTCAAAACCAATAACATAAGCTAAAGCACCTTCCATTTTGGGGTTGTTTGGTTCTAACACATACTTGTGTTCAGGCTGTTCTAAAAAAGCAGTCATGGCTATCATACTCTCTTTAATAGCTTCTGCATCATGTATGGCTTTTACAGTGCCAGTGATATGCACTTTAATATAGTTCCAAGTTGGTAATTGGGTGGTGCTGTAAATGCTTGGTGAAATGTAGCATTGTGGTCCAGAAAAAATAATGGTAATAGGGGCATCATCCTGCAACAAAAGCGCCTGCGGGTTAAATTTATCAATATGTCCAATAAGTTTGCCATCTGCTTCTCTGTAAATTAAGGGCAAGTGTGTTATAAAAGGCTCATGGTTCTGCACAGAAATAAGAGTAGCCAACGGATAGGTTTTTATCACGTCTATCAGGTGATTGATGTTGCTGTCCTGGTGGTGCTTTGGAGGATAGTTCAAGTTGTTGTTAATTTAAATTAATGATTGTTGATTTATAAAATTACAATATTTATCTTTATCAAATGCAAGAAAAACCTACCTCGTTCTCTATTAAAAACTGGTCGCAAGATGACCAGCCACGAGAAAAATTACTCTATAAAGGAAAAGCGGCTTTAAGCGATGCCGAGTTGGTGGCTATTTTAATAGGCTCGGGCAATAAAGAAGAAAGCGCGGTTGATTTATGTAAGCGCATTTTGGCACGTGTTGATAATAACTTAAGCGAGTTGGGAAAATTATCCATCAAACAGCTCATGGATTTTAAAGGCATTGGTGAAGCCAAAGCCATTACCATAGCAGCTGCTTTAGAGTTAGGAAGACGCCGAAGGGGAGAAGAAGCCTTAGAAAAAAAGAAAATAACCTCCAGTAAATCTGTTTTTGAGTTGATGCAACCTATAATAGGCGACTTGCAGCATGAAGAGTTTTGGATTATTTATTTGAATAATTCCAATAAAGTGATTCAAAAAAACCAATTAAGCAAAGGTGGTATAACTGGTACTTTGGTAGATGTAAGACTGGTATTAAAAAATGCTTTAGAAGTAGGAGCAACAGGCATTATTTTAGCACATAACCATCCATCAGGCACTTTAAAACCCAGCGAAGCCGATAAACAACTTACCAATAAACTAAAACTGGCCTCAGAAAGTTTAGACATAAAAGTATTAGACCATTTAATTATCACTGAAAAGGCATACCTTAGTTTTGCCGATGAAAACCTTCTTTAGAAAGCAAAAAAATTAAGGTTCAAAACTCTAAATTCCAAAAAAATCATAAGATAACCTTTGGAATTTGTTATTTTTAATTTGGAATATGCAAACCCTATGCTTTTAGTTTACACACATAAAATAACACCAAGATTGCGATATGTTTTTAAACATATATGTACCAGAGTATTAGGTGTAGAAGTTTCTTTTACCACAACTATTGAAGAGTTTATAGCACACGATAGTTTAAAAATGTCGTACACCAAACAACAACTAGGGAATGAGTTTTTTGTAAAAAGTAATGACATTTTGTTTGAACAAGGGCTGTCTGATATCGAAATAAGTGTTCATGATTGGGAAGACACCAAAGGGTTTTTTTATATAGGCGATAAAAGTGCCATTCCTTATGATATTTTTGCAGCATCGTTTTATTTGCTGTCACGATATGAAGAGTATTTACCACATGTTAATGATGAATACGGAAGGTTTTCAGCCACCGAAAGTATTGCCTATAAATATGGGTTTTTGCATCAGCCAGTAGTAGATATTTGGGCGTATAAATTTAAAGACCGATTAAAAAACCAATATCCAGAGTTTGTTTTTCCAAGCAGAACGTATGGTATAAAGCCCATTATAGATGTGCCAAGTGCCTATAATTTTAAATTAAAAGGTTTTATGAGAACCTTTGGTGGTACGGTAAAAGATTTATCACAATTAAAATTAAAAAGCTTGTACTACAGGTATATGGTTATTTTAGGATTTAAACATGACCCTTTTGATACCTTTAAATATATTATAAACCGACAAAAGCTAACAAAACATCAGTTTCTGTTTTTCTTTTTAATTGGTGACTATTCTACCTATGATAAAGGTATTAATCCCAATAAAAGGAAATTTATATCTCTAATAAAACGAGTTGCCGATTATTGTAAAGTTGGGTTAAAGGCATCGTATTTTGCTATTCACGACCCAGTTATTTTAAAAAAGGAAAAGCTTAAAATGGAAGCTATTATAAACCGGTCATTAACAGCTTCAAGACAGTCATTTTCAAAACTTAATTTACCAGAATCATACAGGAATTTGATAGAACTTGAAATTCAGGAAGACTATACGATGGGGTATGTAAATCAAATAGGTTTTAGGGCAGGAAGTTGTACGCCATTTCTGTTTTATGATTTAGACTATGAAGTACAAACACCTTTAAAAATATGGTCTTATAATGTAATGGATTATGCCTTGCTTAAAACACAGTCGCTTTTAGATAAAAAGAAAGTATTAAAAGAAATTATTGATGAGGTAAAAAAGGTAGATGGCGAATTTGTACCAGTTTTTCACAATTATACGTTTAGTGAATTAGAGCGATGGAAAGGTTTTAAAGACTTGTTTAATATGATTTTAGAATCGGCTCATGAAACAAGTCATGACCATTGAGTTGATACAAAGTTAAATGATTATTTGCGAATGGCATCTGACCTCTAAAACAATAAAAATAACAGATGAAAATTAATAATATAACCGATGTTTTTTTTGATTTAGACCATACTCTTTGGGATTTTGATAAAAATTCTAGGCTCACCTTTGAAAAGATTTTTAACCTGAATAATATACGTGTAGATATTACTGAATTTTTAAAGTATTATGAGCCTATTAATTTAGAATATTGGAAACTATACAGAGAAGAAAAAATAGACAAGGCTTCATTACGATTTGGCAGATTACATGACGCATTTTTAGCCATAAACCAAGAAGTAGATAAAAAAATAATCATGAAGTTATCTGATGATTATATAACCTATTTAACGACGTTTAATCATCTTTTTGAAAATACTATTGACATATTAGAATACTTAAGTGGCACGTATAATCTTCATATCATCACCAATGGATTTGAAGAAGTTCAACAAAAAAAGTTAAACCATTCAAATATTGCTCATTATTTTAAAACAGTAACCAATTCTGAGCAAGTTGGCGTTAAAAAGCCTAATCCTAAAATATTTAATTACGCTATTGAAATAGCAAAAACCAGTATAAAGAAAAGCATTATGATTGGTGATAATTTAGAGGCAGATATCCTTGGAGCTAAAAATATTGGGATGGATGCTATCTTTTTCAATAGTAATAATGAGGTTTTTGAGGGTAACATCAAACAAATAGATAACTTAATTCACATAAAAAAATATCTTTAATACTTTCTTAAAAAGTGTTTCGTTAAATAATTGATGATTAAACAACTGTTAAAATATTTAGTCTTAATACATGGGTTGCTCATAATTAATGTTGGGTGTACTAAAGATGTAGATTTTGGTCAGGTAAATGATATCGTGCTAACTCCGGTTGTGGAATCCAGTTTAATTTATATCAATGAGCCAACAAGCAGGTTTTTAGTAGAAGGTGTTGAGGTTTCTGTTATTCAGGATTTTGTAAATATCAATATATTTCAAGAAACATTTACAAGTAGTTACCTTATAAAGGCAGTCTTGTTTATTGAAACCAACAATACCATCAACAGAGCGTTTATAGTACAGGTAGATTTTTTAGATGATTTAGAGCAGTTGCAACACACCTTTTCGTTTTCGTCTGCTGCATCTCCTACCAATAGTCCTATCGTTACAGAACATGAAGAAGTTTTTGAAAATGCCAGTTTAGAGCGTTTAAAAAACACGACCAAACTAGTATTTACTTTAAAGGTTCTTCCAGGAGAACCTATAAACAACAGTACGCCGGGTAGAATTATCCTAAAATCTAAAGGCTCTTTTTATTTGAATATTGAAAATTGAATATGAAAAGGATCTGTTTGTTTTTTATGCTAATAAGCGTGTTATCTTGGTGCCAAAACAAACAAATTCTTTATGGTTTTTCAGAAATTCCACAATCAATGCTCTTAAATCCAGGAGGCAAAGTAACTAATAAGGGGTATTTTGGCGTACCGTTACTGTCTCAAATACATATAAATGCAGGAACCTCTGGCACAACCATGTATGATTTGTTTGCAAACGATGGGTTAGATTTTAACTTAAAGTTAGAAAAAGCATTATATCACATGCAGGCGAATGATTTTGTTACCATCAATCAGCAATTAGAAGTTTTTTCAGGTGGGTTTGCCTATGGAAATCGTTTTGAAAAAGATAAATATCTTAGTTTTGGCTTATATCAAGAATTAGATTTTATAGCCTATTTTCCTAAAGATTATGCCGTTTTGGCTTATGAAGGCAATCAATCAAACATTAATAAAGTATTTAATGCTGGGCATTTTAATGCCAAAGCAGAACTCATTTCGGTGTTGCATGTAGGAGTTAACAAAAAAGTAAGTGAACAACTTTCCGTGGGGTTTAGAGGGAAACTTTATTCTAGTGTAATGGATATAGATGCTACAAACAATACAGGCTCTTTTGTAACGGTTAATGGTACCAATAATTTTTACAATCATATATTTAATTTAGATTTGGAAGTAAAAACGTCTGGGATTGCCAGTTTAAATAACAATGGAGCAACTTCAGAAAGTGCTATCAAGGATTTAAGAAAACGGCTTTTTTTAGGTCCTAATTTAGGGTTAGGTGTTGATGTGGGTTTTACCTATCAATTAACAAAACAGTGGATGGTTGATGGCAGTTTACAGGATATTGGCTTTATAAGCCACAGTAAGGATGTAGAAAATTATAAAGTTTCGGGCAATTACGTTTTTGAAGGTGTTAACCCCTTATTTCCAGAAACAGGAGTAGGCCAAACAGCCGAAGATTATTGGAATGCTATTGAAGATGAATTTAATGAGTTGTTTAAAGTAGATACCACACAAACAGCATACACTACATGGCGACCCGTAAAACTAAATGCGTCTTTAAATTACGCGTTTGGTAAAAAAAAATATAAAGATTGTAATTGTTTAAGAGACGAAAGTGGGTATCAAAATGCGGTTGGATTGCAGTTATACGGCATAAAACGGCCTAAGCAACCACAAATGGCCTTAACAGCCTATTATTTTAGAAAAGTATGGAATGGCTTGCAAACCAAGGTAACCTATACCATCGATTCGTTTACATTTTATAATGTAGGTTTAGGGATTTCGGCTAATTTAGGAATGTTTAATTTTTACATCATGGCAGATAATATTTTTCAATATAAAAACATATATGATGCACAAAGTGTATCTTTACAAGTAGGATTTAACGTTTTATTTAAGAAAAATGAAGATTAAGTGTTTTGTATTAGTTTTATTAGGCATCATATCTAGTGCCTTTTCACAAACCAATTTAAATGACTATAAATACGTCATCGTTCCAAAAAAATATGATTTTTTAAAAGAAGAAAATCAGTACCAAATCAATTCATTAGCAAAATTCTTGTTTCAAAAATACGGCTTTGAAACCTTGATGGAAGGCGACGATTATCCATTAGATTTAGCTAAAGACAGATGTTTGGCGTTAAAATCTAATCTTATCAATGATTCAGGACTGTTTAAAACCAAACTAAAGATAGTTCTTAAAGCTTGTAATGATAAAATAGTGTATGAAAGTCAATTAGGAGAAACTAGAGAAAAAGAATATGATAAGGCTTATAATTTAGCTTTAAGAGAAGCCTTTAAATCTCTAGAAACACTTAATTATAAATATGAACCAAAAGAAACTATTGCTATAGTGGAAGAACAAGCAGTAGCTACTGAAAAAAATGAAACGGCTCAAGAAATTCAAAAACTAAAACAAGAAATTGAAGCTTTAAAGCAAGAAAAAATAGTAGAAGTTATTACTATAGAACCAGTAAAAGAAGAACCTGCAAAAGCTGAGGTTATTACTGAAACTCCAAATGAAGAAATAAATATGGAGCCTGTTTTAAATGTATTGTATGCACAACAAATTGAGAATGGCTTTCAACTGGTAGATAGTACGCCCAAAGTGGTGTATAAAATCAAGAAAACAGGTTTAGACAATGTGTATTTAGTTGAGAATATGAATGCTACTTTATATAAAAAAGGAGACCAATGGATTCTTGAATATTATGAAAATAGCACTTTAAAACAAAAAGCCTTAACTATTAAATTTTAGTTTATTGGCTGAGATATAAGGTTAAAAGGTTATAAGGATATAAGGTTATAAGGATATAAGGTTAAAAGGATATAAGGTTAAAAGGTTATAAGTTAGTTTTACTAACAACTAACAACTAACAACTAACAACTAACAACTAACAACCAACAACTAATACCCATACTTATCTTTCCAGCGTTGTTTTAAAAAATCCTGATACGCTTTTTCGCGTGTGTTATTTCCAGGTTCATAAAGCTTTAAGCCTTTCAGGTCATCGGGCATAAACTCTTGGTTTACAAAATTATGTTCGTAGCTATGGGCATATTTATAATCTTCACCATAACCAAGCTCTTTCATTAATTTAGTTGGCGCATTTCTAATATCTAATGGCACCGATAAATCACCAGTTTCTTTTACGATCTGTTGCGCCTTACTAATAGCCATATAAGCTGCATTACTTTTAGGTGAACACGCTAAATAGGTAGCGCATTGGCTAAGAATAATTCTAGATTCTGGGTAACCAATAGTTGCAACTGCTTGAAAGGTATTATTGGCAATTACTAAAGCGGTTGGATTGGCATTGCCAATATCTTCACTGGCTAAAATTAAAAGGCGTCTGGCTATAAACTTAACATCTTCACCACCTTCAATCATTCTGGCTAGCCAATAAACGGCAGCATTGGGGTCGCTTCCTCTAATTGATTTTATAAAAGCCGAAATAATATCATAGTGCTGTTCACCCGTTTTATCATATCTAACGGTATTATTTTGAACTTTTTTCAGTACAGACTCATCTGTTATAATAATGTTATAAGTATCTTCTGAATTGATGATGAGTTCAAAAATGTTTAAAAGTTTTCTAGCATCACCTCCAGAAAGTTTTAAAAGCGCATGAGTTTCTTTAAGGGTTATATTTTTTTTTGATAAATAAATATCTTGTTTAATAGCACGGTTTAAAAGAGTTTCTAAATCACTTTTATCAAACGAATTAAGAATATAAACCTGACAGCGTGATAAAAGGGCAGGAATCACTTCAAAACTTGGGTTTTCTGTAGTGGCGCCAAAAAGTGTTATCCAACCTTTTTCAACAGCTTGTAATAAAGAGTCTTGTTGAGATTTGCTAAATCGATGAATCTCATCAATAAATAAAATAGGGTTTTTGGTGGTAAATAAGCCACCACTTTGCTTGGCTTTATCTATTACATCACGAATGTCTTTTACACCAGAATTAATAGCACTTAACGCATAAAATGGCCTTCCAGATTCATTAGCAATAATATTTGCTAAGGTTGTTTTGCCTGTTCCTGGCGGACCCCAAAAAATCATGGAAGGAATAAGTCCTTGTTTAATTTGCTGCGTTAACGACCCTTGTTTGCCAACTAAATGAGTCTGACTCACATAGTCATTGAGAGTTTTGGGTCTTAATCGTTCAGCTAAAGGTTCATTCATAAACGTAAAATTAAAGTAATTTTTTAAGTTTTAGTCTGGGTACAGATAAAATAAATTTGATAATTAACTGACATTTTAACATTCATAGTAATGTTGGTTGACTATTTGCTATTTTTATAATTATGAAATGAGCATGACCAATAAAGCTATCCCAAAAACCTATGAAGATATGTGAATTACATATCACCTTTAAAAAACAAGTATTATCTAGATATGAATGAAGAAGAGCATTTTAAATTTTCTAATGGAGTTGTTGCCTATCCAATAGCCATCATACTTTTTATTTGGTTGGTTTTTTGGTTTGAAGTTCGCTTTGGATTTAATTTTAGCAAATTTGGAATTTATCCTCAAACCATAAAAGGCTTAAAAGGAATTATTTTTAGCCCTTTTATTCATGGTGATATGCAGCATATATATCACAACACAGTCCCTTTATTTATATTGTCAATGGCATTGTTTTATTTTTATAGACCCATTGCTTGGAAGGTGATTGTTTTTGGGATTTTATTTTCTGGGTTTTTAACCTGGTGTCTAGGAAGACCATCCTATCATATTGGTGCTAGCGGATTAATATATGTGCTAGTGAGCTTTATTTTTTTTAAAGGTGTATTTGCAAAATATTATAGGCTTATTGCATTGTCATTAGTAGTTGTTTTTCTCTACGGAAGTATGATTTGGTATGTATTTCCAATTGAAGAAAACGTATCATGGGAAGGACATTTAGCTGGATTAATTACAGGATTTCTTTTTGCTTTATATTTTAAAAAGAGCATACCTAAGACTAAAAAATATGTATGGGAAGAGGATAACTTCAATCCAGAAAATGATCCTTTTTTAAAACAATTTGATGAAAACGGTAATTTTATAGAAATTGAAAAAGCTCAAATAGAGGAGGAGTCACCTATAGTAAATGATACATTTAAAGAAAATAAAGATTAATTCTTAAATAATAATTCGTTAAGCGAAAATCTTAAATCCAAGGAGTCTAACAATCTAAGATATTTAAAAATCTAAGCAAGTCTTTGTCTTACCGCTTCATATAAAAAAGCACCACAAGCTACAGATACATTTAGCGATTCTATATCTCCAAGTAAAGGTAACTTAGCTTTATCATCAACTATTTTTAATATGGATGGGTTAATACCTCTGTCTTCAGAGCCCATAATAATTGCACATGCTTCATTAAAGGTTACATCATACAAAGTATTGTCCGTTTTTTCAGTAGCAGCAATCACTTTTATGCCAGATGCTTGCATATAAAAAACGGCATCTTTAATATGATCTACTTTACAAATAGGCACTTTAAAAACTGCTCCAGCACTTGTTTTAATGGTATCGCCATTTACAGGAGCTCCACCTTTTTTCTGGATTATAATACCGTTTACACCGGTACATTCTGCAGTTCTTATAATAGCTCCAAAGTTTCTAACATCACTTATTTGATCTAACAATAAAAATAAGGGTGTTTTACCTGATTCAATAATATTTATCAATAATTGTTCTAAATCATGAAATTCAATAGGTGATATTTGAGCTACAGCACCTTGGTGATTACTTTTTGTAAGTCGGTTTAGTTTTTCAACAGGAACATAGGACGAATTGACATCTTTCTTTCTTAATAGACTTTCTAACTCTGTAAAAAGCTCTCCTTTAAGTCCCTTTTGAAGAAATACTTTGTCAATAGTCTCACCGGCATTAATGGCTTCAATAATGGCTCTAATTCCAAAAATTTGTGTTTGATCTTGCATGGGGTAAAGGTAAAAAAAAGAGACTGAATATATCAGTCTCTTTTAAAGTTTATAATTTGAGTATTAATTTATTTAATAATTAACTTTTTGGTGATTGATCCAGAATCAGATTTTAATTTGATAAAGTAAATACCTTTTGAGTAATTGCTTAAATCTAGATTGAAATTATTTTTAAGAACATCTATTTTACTCATAATTACTTTTCCAGTAATGTCATAAATATCAAACTGAAAATCTGTAATGCTCTTCATTTCAATGTTAAAAATGCCTGAAGCCGGATTTGGATAAATATGAATGTTATTATTTAAGAAATTAAAATCATTAGCAGATAAAGCTTCTGAACAATTGTAAATTACAATATCATCAAGATACCAGCCATCTATACCATTACAACCATCACTACCAAACTCCCATCTAAGTTTTAATGAAGAATTTGCTGTTACTCCTAACTCCGTTAAATTGATTACAGTTTGTCCCCAAGAACTACTTGTAAAAGACCCTTGATCTACTCCAGAGAACGCATCTTCACCCATCATAGGGTTATCATTATTTGTATTGTTAAGTGTTACATTATATCCATTTGCAATAAAAGCTACAGCTGGTATGACTGTCCAAGCACCTCCGTCTATGCTGTATTTAACATTTCCACCATCATAGTTAACTTCAGAAGCAATATTATGATCAAAAGCTAATTCAAAATTTCCAGTTGTATAATTTGGTATTACAATAGTTGGGCTTTCTAAACGTATTATCCCATTTTGCAAATCAGTATCGCAATCTCCATTTACTGGATTTGGAGCATAAACTCCTTGACCAGCTCTTTGTTTTGGTAAACTAGTTTCAATAATCCATTCTCTTGATTCCCAAGTACCTGCATTTGTAGGTAGCTGTGAAACGGTCCATCCATTAGTGATACCTGACTCCCAATCTTCTTGAAAAATAGGATTAGTTCCTGCGGCTTCGCAGATAGGATCGTTAGCAGCTAGAATAGTAGTATACGCACAATCTTTTTCCAGTCTTAATTCAACAGCCAATAGTGCTTTAACAACTTCATTGTAATCACTTATTGTAATTATTTGTCCTGATAGTCCAGCTGGTGTTGATGTTGTGGAAAGGCCTTGTAAATTAATACCAATCAAATCGTTGCAAGCAGCTTCAACGGCATCAGCAAATTCTGCATAACCACTGGTTTGAGTTAAATATTGACTTTGGGCTCTCCAAATAATGTGAACAGCTTTTGTGAATCCTAAACCTGCTACTGTTTGTCCATTATAGGTTCCGCCATCAACCATAAGAGCGTACGCATGGTTAGTGATTCCAGAATTAGAATGCACGCCTCCATTATCAGATAAAGTAATATCACAGGTATAATTTGCGTCAGTAACTTTACCAGGATCAGCCCCAATACAATTTGGATCCCACATATCACGTATTGCGCCACCAAAGGCCGATGCATCTTCACCCATTTTCCATCTATCTGAACTATTACAACCAGTACGTAACGCAAGGTTTTCTCCAACATCTTCATAATTATTCAAGATATCAACTGTTTCACCCCATATGTCTGATAAGGATTCATTAAGTGCACCAGCTTCATAGGCATAAATTAAGTCACAAGTATATTCGGTATAAGCATGACCCCACTCATGGGCTACAACATCATCTGAAGCAGTACCAGTACAATAGTTTGTTGTTACTCCATTCCAATTGGCATTAGGGCAATTAATATCTGGGTTATTATTTATAGTTATCATTTTTGCACCAGCATTGTCATATGAGTCAATACCAAATGCGTTATAAAATAAGTAGTATGTATGACCAGCAGTTTCAACTTCATTTTTTTGCCATTGATTTAGAAAAAAGATAGATCCACCTTCGGTGTATTTTTTTGTACTGTAATCTACTTCGTAAAGTTCTCTAAATAAAGCATGTGCCATTCCTGTAAATTGTTCAATCAATTTTCCCGAATGAGCATCAATAAATAAATATTCCCTAACATCTAAATCATTTCTAACTTCAATTCTATATGTTAAATATTTTGATGTAACAAAACCTTGAGCTAATCCTTTAGGAAAAACGTATAAGGTATTATTAATAATTTTGAGTGGAGCTCCAGAATTATTGATGTTTTGTTCTTTTACTAAATTTAAGGCTTTTAAATTAGCTTCTTCTTTAGTTAGAGTGGGCATTATATCTAAATTTATATCAGGTATAATATTTCCGTTAATTGAATTTAACTCCTCATTTTTATTGAAGTGAAAACGTAATTCACTATCATAAATAGGAACTCCTTTGTAATACTGTTGTACGATATAGTGTTTTAATCCATAATTATCTGTTTTAATAATACCTGAATTAAAAGATTCACTCACATTTTTAATAGCATACATGTTTTTATTTGCTATTAAAAAATTATCAACTTTATTTTTAATAGTATTACCATTTAATACTAATGGTTTATTATTAGGAAATTTGATGAATGATGGTATATTTAAATTTTTATTTATACTAATGTTTGCCTGAGTATTTTTTTTAAAATTATCAATGGACTTTTTTGTGCTTTCTTGAGAAATTACAAAAAGTGAGGTAAATAATAAGGTAAGTGTTATAAGAGTAGTTTTCTTCATAAGGTTTTTTTAGCGTATTAAAATACAAATAATTAACTAAAGTTAAACAACTATTTTGTGTAAAAATTGTTAAAAAAAAGCCACCAAATTTTTGGTGGCTTTTTTAAATATTTTAATTATAATTAAAAAAGACTAATCTAAAGTTAGAACTTCTTTAAATGGGATACCACCAAATTCAGGGCCATTAAATGTTCCTCCTGATTGATGGAAAGTTGGATAAACAATCATTTTAATAGTTCCATTATCATCTATTATTGTACCATAACCACTTAACCCATATGCTGGTTGAGGAGCATCATTATAAGTTGACGTTAAATAAGGTTGTTCGCTAATAACAAATGAACCTGTACAAGGATCAGTTAAAGTAACTTTAACAGGAGTGTTTGTAACAATAACTTCACCCCACCAACCTTCAAACCATTGGAAAGCTATTCCATTAACCCATAAATCCCCATTTGAATCAATTGTTGTAACAACTTCCGATGTATATCCAAAATATTCATACCAGGTTGCAGGACCAGACCAAGTTCCAGCAAAATTTGATAAATCTATAGTACTTTTTGTTCCTACTTCTTGAAATGAATAAGTATCACCAGTTTTAGTAACCTTAGCTAAGATAAAATATAAATCAGCGCAAATATCTGTAGTGTTTAAAGCTGCAGCAAATGAGTGCGTTTGACCGTTAATAACACCAACTTGATCAAAAGATAAAGTTAAATTTAAATCAACAGGAATATCTGTTGCATCATAGAAATCTGCAACAATGTAATATTCACCGTCAGGAGCAGCACCATCTAAAACATAATGTTCAGCACTTCCACCATCTGCACCGTCTAATAAGGTAGTGTAAGGTACATCTGTAAGTAATAAACGTAAATCTGCAGCAGCATAAGCTCCTATTTCATTACCATAATTATCAGTAATAGTTTCTGCTGTTTCCCACTCTAATCCAATAGCTAAATCACCTTCTGTAAGATTGGCAATATTAAACGTTATAGTTTGAGATGATATACCACCAACATTAGATTCAAGTCCTGTACCAATTTTAATAGTAGCAGTCTCTGTATCTTCAATTAAATCGTCAGCGTGTAATAATATAACATCCGATGCAGTAGTTTTACCTGCTGGAATCGTAATATTTGCTGGCATTGAAAAATCATCGCCATTTGTAGCAGTACCGCTTATTTGTTCTAAATAAACTCTAACATCTGCTATTTGAGGCTCACTTAAAGTAACTGTAAAAGCATAAGTAGCTTCTTGTTCAACTAGCGTTTGCGAATTAGCAAAATCTAAAGTAACACTTAACGATGGACTTTTGGCAGTTACTGTAGCTGCTCCAGTAGCATCATCTTCGTTACACGCAATAGTAAGAATGGCTGCACTCAATACTAAAGCTATTTTTATAATATATTTTTTCATTTTCATTTTTTTTTATTCTACTATTTTTTCAAGTACTTGATAAAATGTTCTTGGCCCAGAATTAGGCGTATAATATCCAAAAGACATTACAAGTTGATCTGCACCATTTACATCGTCACGAATAACTATATTTGTATCAGCACCACAAGGTACTGTTGCCATGTCAGTAGGGTTTGATTCACAAGTGATAAATGGTTGTCCGTTTCCTGTTTGAGCATCGCCTGCAGGTGTTTCATCTGGATATGTAATTTTGTCATTTTCATCAATTTGAAAATACCACTCATTACCATTAAAAGCTCCAAAATATTCAACAACTCTATAAGTTGTAGCATCAACAGATTCAATAACTGTTACCGCAGGATAGTCTACTTCAGTATAGGTTAAAACACCAATTCTGTAATAGGCAGCATCAACAGTTCTGTATAATCCAGCAAAACGAGTACCAACAGAAACTTTAGTTGTATTAGCATTGCTTACAACTTCTCCAGTACTTAAGGTTGAAACATAGCGAAGAGTCCAATAATCACCAATGGCTAATTCACCATCATTAGCAGGAAGTGGGCTACCAGCTAAAGTAAGTCCAGAAATTAAATCTTCGTAAGTGAATGAGGTTGAAAAGGTACCATTATCACCTATTGCAGTATCAGAAATAGTTATAGTATCATATAAAGCTTCGTTACTAGTTCCCGCAGAACTTGTAAAAGATTTATAGATTTCTACTTTTACTGTTTGTACGTCACCTTGGTAAACACTACCAGTTGCAGTATAGGTAGAACCGTTGCCCACAACATAACCAATTGCAGTATTATTCAGGGTTAATAAACCACCAGTAATGGCATTTCCTGTTAATTCATCATTATCTTCATCAATACAAGATGTAACAAAAGATAACGCTAGAATTAATGTTAAAAATATTTTTAAATTTTTCATATTAATTTTTTTTTATTGCCAAAATAAAGGCGAAGTTAATAAATCACCACCAATAGATGCAGCAGCTGCATCATAATTAGCTTTATTCAAAGATACTTCAGTTGTTGGGTAATAATAACGTGAAGGTACTTGACTGATATCTCCCTCAACAGCAGGAACTAAAGCTGGTACATTGGTTCTTCTTACTTCTGTCCAAGCTTCAAAACCTTGAGCAAATAAAGAAAACCATTTTTGCTCACCAATTTTTTGTCTACCATCATTTTGATTTGCTAATACTAAACCTAATTGAGAAATATAAGAAGCAGAGCTTAATCCATTAAATTCAAAAGAAGCAGTAATACCATCAAAATAGTGAGCTTGAGCTCCAGCTAAACCACCTGAAATATAACCTTCATTAGCAGCTTCTGCCATTAAGAATTTTAATTCATAATAAGACATTAAAACACCAGGAAGTTCTGGATCTAAATAAAAATCTCCCAATCCTGAAATATTTGAGTAAGTGTAACCAAGATCTTCATTAGGTAGCGGAGTAGCATCTCCATAACCAGCTGGTTTACCAACTATTTGTCCACTAGCGTTTTTAGCAGCATAAACTGCTAAACGTCCATCATTTAAAGTAACCATTCTATCTACTAGTAATGAATTTACTTTATATTCTAATCTAGCTCCAAATACAATTGTTTCATAAATAGGGTTAGCATCAGGTTGTGCTGCTAAATAACTTACTTGAGCATTATCTGCATTTGAAGTCATTAAGCCACCACCATTTACTAAAGCTTGTAATTCACTACCAACACTTCTAGTTGATGAAATTCTCATTAAAGCTCTAAATTTTAAGGAATTTGCAAGTTTTCTCCATTTTGAAGTGTCACCACCATAAAATAAATCTGAAGTTGCAACTATGTCACCAGTACCAGAAGCTAACATGGCTGCGGCATCAGTATACATACTAATAATTCCTTCATATACTGTAGCTTCATCATCATAAGCAGGTTTAAGAATAGCTGGATCTAAGGCTTCTGTAAAAGGAATTGGACCATATAAATCAGTTAGGAATTGAAAACTACTAGCTTTCATAATCATTGCTACAGCTTGTAAGTTTGTGTTTCCTTCTTCTATGGCTAATTTCTCCATAGCATCAGCTTCAGAAATTACACTAGCGTAGGTAGTATTCCAAATATTATCAATAACACTTCTACGTGGCTCATAACGCTCTTCAGAATTGTATTGTACTTTGGTCCATTGTTGAGCCCAAATAGAACCCATATCCCCACCAGTGCCACCAAGAACACCGTGCATAACGTTCATATAGACTCTTTGAGTTGTACCCAATAATAAATGAGCAGGTATTGCTACGGCATTATTTGGGTCTGTATTAAGTTCCTCAAAGTCCTTAGTGCAACTTGAAATTACCGATAAGGTAATAAAAGTGCATAATATTAATTTTATTTTTTTCATAATATAATTTTTTTAGAATTTTAAATTGATATTGAAACCTATGTTTCTAGCAGATGGATATTGTCCAAATTCTTGACCTTGATTTCCATTAGAACTACTAAATCCTGTTTCTGGATCAATATGAGGAGCCACTTTATATAATATAGCTAGATTTCTACCAACTACAGAAAACTTAAGAGACTCTATTGGCGTATTCTTTAATAATTTTTTTGGTAAAGAATATCCTAAAGTAATTTGTCTTAATTTAACGTAAGAAGCATCAAACACTGAACTAGATTCCACGTCATTGTTATAAGAAGCTTGGTTGAAAACTTTAGCAGGAACTACAACATTATTTTGAACAAACCCACCGTTTCCATCAGACATTACACCGTTTCCAACAACACCAGTTTCTCTTCCTATTAAAGATTCTTCTAAAGTACCAGCATATCTACCCCAAGCATAAGTCATACTATGCACTTCACCACCAATTTTTGCATCAACTAAAGCAGATAAATCAAAATCTTTATATCTTAAAGAAAAGTTTGCACCACCAGTCCAATCAGGAGCAATGTCTCCTAATACTTTGTATGTTTGATCCACTACTGGTAATCCATTTTCATAAACTACACTTCCGTTTGCATCTCTTTCAAAATCTCTACCAACAATAACACCATAAGGTAATCCTGGTCTTGCTTCTAAGTTTACACCCCATTGACCTCCTAATAAATAACTGTCTAATTCACCTAAAGAGTCTACTATATTTTCGTTTTTAGCCCAGTTAAGATCTACATCAAAGCTAAAATCTTCTGCTTTAAGAACAGTAACACCTAATTGAATTTCAATACCTTTGTTAGTCATGTCTGCTACGTTATCCCAAACACTTGTAAAGCCTGTAGAAGCTGAAACTTGAATAGGTACTAATAAATCTTCTGATTTTTGATCATAATAAGTAGCTCCTAAACGTAATCTGTTTTTAAAGAATTTACCATCAATACCAAATTCTATTCCAGTTACTGTTTCTGCCTTTAAGTTTGGATTATATTGCGTGTTAGGTAAAGATGCTTGGTTACCAAAACCTGTGTTTCCTAAACCAAAAACCGAATTAAGATTATATGCACTTAATGCACCTGTACTACCTACTTGAGACCATCCACCTCTTATCTTCAAGAAATTTAGAACATCACTTTTAACATTTAAAGCATCTGTTAGTACTAATGAAGAACTTACAGATGGGTAAAAGAATGAGTTATTGTTGATAGGTAAAATACTTGCCCAATCATTTCTTGCAGTAAAATCTATAAAGAAGAAGTTTTTAAATGCTATTTGACCATAACCATAAACACTTTGAATTTCTTCATTTCTTTCAAAATTTCCTACTCCTGCAGTTGAACCTGTTTTTAAATTTGATAAGTTAAATAAATTAGGTAACTCTAAAGCAGGTAAACTACCTGAAGTACTGTTATACTTTCTAACCATTTGATTCGCTCCTAAGTTTAATGAGAAGCTAAAGTCTTCATTAATATCTTTATTAATACTTACTAAGATGTCAGAGTTTACTTCTTCAAAACGTCTTTGAATTTGGAAATAAGAACCATCAGCAGCATTGTTACTTCCTATTGCTTGTCTGCCTGTTTCAAATTGAGAATAGAAATCAGCTCCAACTTTTGCTGCAACAGACAACCAATCATTAATTTGATAATTTAAGTTGATGTTTCCAACAATTCTATCTTTTTCAAATGTATTTCTGTTCGTTTCAAGTACCCAATATGGGTTGTTTTGAAAGTTATGATTCCAGTTTAATGGAGTGCCTTCAGCAGCAGTACCTGCATTAGCTAAAGGGAAATTTCTCCAATCTCTTAAATCAGAAAAATTAACATTTCTTGCAGACCAAATAAATTGTTGAAAAGGGTTTTCGTTATTATACCCAGTAATAGGTAAGTTATCACTATCTGTATTAAAATATGTTGCAGAAACATTACCTGTAAAACGATCTCCTAAATCTAGTGTACCATTAAAACCAATAGTAGTTTTTCTTAGCTCAGTAAATGGCACCATACCTTTTTCTTCACTATTTCCAATAGATAATCTTACTTTTTCTGTAGATAAAGAAACGTTATTGCTAATATTTAAACCTGTATCAAGAAAATCTTTAACGTTATCAGCATATGAAACCCAAGGTAATGGGATTCCACCATTTAATTGAGAATTCCATTGTATAAACTCTAAACCAGCATCTAAAGGAGGACCCCAACTTTCGTCAACACCATCACCAACACCAGCACCAGCACCATTAACAAACTCAAAATAATTAGAACCTCCTTGACCATAAGAATTTTGGTAGTTAGGTAATAATAAAGGGTTTGAAAAAGTAATGTTATTATTTATAGAAACAGAAAACTTTTTGTTAGCAGTTCCTTTTTTAGTAGTAATAACAATAACACCATTACCAGCTCTAAGACCATATAATGCAGCAGCATTAGGGCCTTTAAGTACAGTTACAGATTCAATATCGTCTGGATTAATATCAGCAGCACCGTTTGGTAAATCAACACCACCGCCTGAGCCTGCATTTCCATAAGATCTGTTATCAATTGGCACACCATCAACTACATAAAGAGGCTCATTATTTCCTGTAATTGAAGAGTTACCTCTCAATACAACACGAGATGAAGCTCCAACACTTCCAGAGGTTCCAGTTACCTGAACACCAGCAACTTTACCACTTAAAGCATTTGAAATATTACTTTCTCTCGCTTCAGTCATGCCTTCGCCTTTGATACTTTGAACTGAGTAACCAAGAGCTTTTTCTTCTCTTTTAATACCCAAAGCGGTCACAACTACTTCTTCCAATACTGAAGCATCTTCTATCATAGTAGCATTAACCGTACTAGAAGTTCCAACAGTAATTTCTTGAGTTTTTAGACCTAAATAAGTAAAAGTTAAAACGTCACCTATTTGTGACTTGATAGAATATTTTCCATCAAAATCAGTTTGAGTTCCATTTGTGGTACCTTTTACAATAATATTAACCCCAGGTAGAGGTAAACCAGACTGATCTGAAACAATACCTGAAATAGTTTTTTCTTGTGCAAACGTTATTTGCACAACAAACGCTAGGAATAGCGTTAGAATTCCACTAAACTTTGTTTTCATTTTTAATTTTTTTGAATTAGTCAAAACAAAAATCACAATAAAAAGTTAATAAAACAATAAATTTTGGTTAAAATTCACCTTTCCATTAAAAAAAAAACATAAAACAAAGGTTTATGCCTAAAAAAGAGCCGTTAAACTAAGGTGTACTTGAGAATTTGAGAATTTAAATTTTTGAGTATCTGTTTTACCGTTTGCAAAATTTAATTTTAAGAGCCCAGCATTCGATAATATGCCAAAACCGAAACCATAAGCATATAATTTTTCATTTAAATTTATAACATTATTTTTAAATGATGCAATATCAATGATTGTGTGTATATATATGGTAGGATTTAATTGTAGCCTGTATTCGGTATTAATGAAACCGTAAGATGTGGCTAGTAAACTATTTTCTTCAAAACCTCTCATAGAGTTTATGCCTCCAAATCTGTACAATTCATTTTCAAAATAATTATTAGATATAAGGCTTGACCCATTTAAGCGTAAATAGATGCTATTTTTTTTATTCAAATTAAAAATCTTAAAAGCATCTAAAAGTAATTGTGTTTGTTTTTCAGATGTGTCAGCGTTTTTACGTTTTCCTAATCCGGTTTCAATATATAATTTAGAATTAATTGGAAATAGTAAATTGTAAAACTGTGGTTTTGTGAATTCATATGCTAGTGTGAAGTAATTAGATTTATAATCTGACACAGCTAAATATGAATTTGTGTTTAACAGATTATTTGATTCAGTACTTTTAATTCCTGTATATAATTTATGATTAGAATTTATTTGATAATTAAGTTTTAAAGATTGATTTATGGTTGTAAACGATGAATCTTGTTTAAAGATATGAAGTTGTAAATCCAATCCAACAGGCGTATTTACAATATAAGGCATATTAATTTCTGCCTGGAAAAGTTTTTGGTTACTTTGAGTGCTTTTATATTGAAGACTAAATGATTCACCATAATTTAATGTATTGATGAGATTCAAATTTAAATACCCATTAAAATCAAGTTTGTTAGTCTGTTCATTTGTTCCAAAACCTAAAAAGCCATCAAACGTATTACTTTTTGTTTTTTCTACATATATATATATAGTAGTAGAATCTTTTGTAAATAAAATTTCAGGAGATTTTATTTGCCTTGCAAATCTTAGACTATTTAGTTGTTCAGTTTTTTCTTTTAAGGTTTTTAAGTCGAATAATTGGCCTGGCTTAATTTTTAAATAATGTTTTAAAAAGGATTTTGGAAATTTTTCATATCCTTTAATAATGATGTTGTTTAGGTTTCTTTTTTCTGTTTTTAAATCTATTATTAAATCAGCTTTTAAAATACCATCAGTAACTGTTTGAATATTAGATAAGCTTAATTTTGAAAATGGAAATCCTTCGTTTGAAATTTCAGTATTAATGAAATTTAAAGAGCTTTCAATTTTTGATATTGGTAATTCAAAATAATTAGGATATACTTTTTTTGAAACAGCGTTCAATAAAGTTTTAGATAGATTAGTTTTTTCATAGTATATATATATGGTATGATATCTCTTTTTTAAATCAATCTTAACCAAATAGGAAGAGTCATTTTCTTTTTTAATTTTTGAAAACTCATTTTCAAAATATCCAACTTTGAATAGTTTATTCTGAATAGAGTCAATTTCAGAATTTATTAATGAATAATTTTTATGTTTTTTTGAATAGCCTATAGAATCAATAACTTGATTTTCAAAAGCATCATTACCAAAAACTTTAAGCGTTAAGTTTTGACCTGTAGCTATAGCAGATGAAAACACATATAAAACTAGGATTGAAATTGACGTCTTTAGCACAACAAATAATCAAGGTTAATACATTGTAAAACTAACGGAAAAAGAACATTAATAATATAGTGTATAAATTAATTTTTGAATTCTATTAAAATTATTTGGTGTGTCTGCAATAAAAGAATAAAATAATTAATAAAAATGACCTATTTAAAGTGTTGAATGCTAATGAAAACGGACTTATATTCTAACTACTTTAAAAAAAATATGATTATGTTGTGAAAATTAATCTTTTAGGGTTTGAAAAATACTTTTTTATTTCTACATTTGCAGCCCTCTAAACAGAGGTAATTTAAATAAACATATAAATTATATGCCAACAATTTCACAATTAGTACGAATAGGAAGAGCCAAAATAACCAAGAAGAGTAAATCGGCTGCTTTAGATTCTTGTCCTCAAAGACGTGGAGTTTGTACTCGTGTTTATACTACAACACCAAAAAAACCTAACTCAGCAATGCGTAAAGTTGCAAGGGTAAGGTTAACAAATGGTAATGAGGTAAACGCATACATTCCAGGAGAAGGACATAATCTACAAGAGCACTCGATAGTATTGGTTAGAGGTGGAAGAGTAAAAGATTTGCCAGGAGTTAGGTATCACATCGTTCGTGGAGCTTTAGACACAGCAGGTGTAGCAGGTAGAACACAACGTAGATCAAAGTATGGTGCAAAACGTCCAAAACCAGGACAAGTTGCAGCAGCACCAGCTAAAGGCAAGAAAAAGTAATTAAAATCTTTTAAAGTAAAGACATGAGAAAAAGACAAGCGAAAAAAAGACCGCTTTTGCCAGATCCACGATTTAATGATCAGTTAGTAACACGTTTTGTTAACATGATGATGTGGGATGGTAAGAAGTCAGTAGCTTTTAAAGTATTCTATGATGCAATGGATATTGTAGAAGCAAAAAAAACTAGTGAAGAGAAAACAGCTCTAGAGACTTGGAAAGATGCTTTATCAAACGTTATGCCTCACGTAGAAGTACGTAGTCGTAGAGTTGGTGGTGCAACATTCCAAATTCCAATGCAAATTCGTCCAGACCGTAAAGTTTCTACGGCTATGAAATGGCTTATTAGCTATTCACGCAAAAGAAATGAAAAATCAATGTCACAAAGACTAGCTTCAGAAATTTTAGCAGCAGCTAAAGAAGAAGGGGCAGCTGTTAAGAAAAGAGTAGATACTCATAAAATGGCAGAGGCAAACAAAGCGTTCTCTCACTTTAGATTTTAATAGGAAATGGCAAGAGATTTAAAATATACAAGAAATATAGGAATTGCTGCTCATATTGATGCTGGTAAAACAACAACAACAGAGCGTGTTCTTTATTATACAGGAGTATCACACAAAATAGGTGAAGTACATGATGGTGCTGCAACTATGGACTGGATGGAGCAAGAGCAAGAACGTGGTATTACCATCACTTCTGCTGCTACTACATGTGAGTGGATATTTCCAAGAGAAAACGGTGTTCCAACTGATGATTCTCATAGTTTTCATTTTAATATTATTGACACTCCTGGTCACGTTGATTTTACGGTTGAAGTAAACCGTTCTTTACGTGTATTAGATGGGTTAGTATTCTTATTTAGTGCAGTTGATGGTGTAGAGCCACAATCTGAAACTAACTGGAGATTAGCTGATAACTATAAAGTGCCAAGAATTGGTTTTGTGAATAAAATGGACCGTCAAGGATCTGACTTCATGATGGTTAACAGACAGGTTAAAGAAATGTTAGGTTCTAATGCAGTGCCTATCGTTTTGCCAATTGGTGAAGAAATTGATTTTAAAGGTGTTGTAGATTTAGTAAAGAACAGAGCTATTATTTGGCATGATGAAACACAAGGATCTACTTTTGACATCATTGAAATACCTGAAGAATTAAAAGCTGAAGCTAAACAATACAGAGCATTACTTATTGAAGAAGTTGCTGGATATGATGAAAATCTTCTTGAAAAATTCATGGAAGATGAAGATTCAATTACAGAAGATGAAATTCATGCTGCTCTTAGAGCTGCTGTAATGGATATGTCTATCATTCCAATGATTTGTGGTTCTTCATTTAAAAATAAAGGAGTACAATTTTTATTAGATGCTGTTTGTCGTTATTTGCCTTCTCCAATGGATAAAGAAGGTATTATAGGGATAAACCCAGATACTGAAAAAGAAGAAATACGTAAACCAAGTGTTAATGAACCATTTGCTGCATTAGCATTTAAAATTGCTACTGATCCTTTTGTTGGTCGTTTAGCATTCTTCCGTGCTTATTCAGGTCGTTTAGATGCAGGTTCTTATGTATTAAACAATCGTTCAGGAAATAAAGAACGTATTTCACGTATCTATCAGATGCATGCCAATAAACAAAATGCTATTGATTTTATTGAAGCAGGAGATATTGGAGCAGCTGTAGGATTTAAAGATATTAAAACAGGAGATACATTAACATCAGAAAAACATCCTATCGTTTTAGAAAGTATGAATTTCCCTGATCCAGTAATTGGTATTGCTATTGAGCCTAAAACTAAGGCTGATGTTGATAAGTTAGGTATGTCATTAGCTAAATTAGCTGAAGAAGATCCAACATTCCAAGTACGTACTGATGAGGCAAGTGGACAAACTATTATCTCAGGTATGGGTGAGCTTCACTTAGATATTATTGTAGATCGTTTAAGACGTGAGTTTAAGGTTGAAGTAAATCAAGGTAAACCTCAAGTAGAATACAAAGAAGCTATTACAAAACTTGCACAACACAGAGAAGTTTACAAAAAACAATCTGGTGGACGTGGTAAATTTGCGGATATTGTATTTACTCTTGAACCAGCAGATAGTGGAAAAGTAGGTCTTGAGTTTGTTAATTCTGTAAAAGGAGGTAACGTTCCTAAAGAATACATTCCTTCTGTTGAAAAAGGATTCAGACAAGCTATGGCTAATGGTCCTTTAGCAGGATTTGAAGTTGATGCTATGAAAGTTACTCTTTTAGACGGATCTTTCCATGCGGTGGATTCGGATGCATTATCATTTGAATTGGCAGCAAAATTAGGTTTCAAAGCGGTTGCGAAACAAGCTGGAGCTGTAATTCTTGAGCCAATCATGAAACTTGAAGTTATTACTCCTGAAGAAAACATGGGTGATATAGTAGGTGACTTAAATCGTCGTCGTGGTCAAGTTAATGATATGGGAGATAGAGCAGGTGCTAAAACTATTAAAGCTGAAGTGCCACTTTCTGAAATGTTTGGTTATGTAACTACATTAAGAACATTATCTTCAGGACGTGCAACATCAACAATGGAATTTTCACATTACGCTGAAACTCCTTCAAATATTTCAGAAGAAGTTATAAAAGAAGCAAAAGGATTACAATCTTAAAAAGTTAAGAAAATGAGTCAAAAAATCAGAATAAAATTAAAGTCTTACGATCATAACTTAGTAGATAAGTCTGCAGATAAGATTGTAAAAACAGTAAAAAGTACAGGTGCTGTTGTAACGGGTCCAATTCCATTACCAACTCACAAGAAAATTTTCACTGTATTGCGTTCTCCTCACGTTAATAAAAAAGCAAGAGAGCAATTTCAATTAAGTTCTTACAAAAGATTACTTGATATTTATAGTTCATCATCAAAAACAATTGATGCTTTAATGAAACTAGAATTACCAAGTGGTGTAGAAGTAGAAATTAAAGTATAGTTAATATAACAAGGTAATTTCCTTGGAAACATGTCCTAAGCTGCGTGCGAGGGAAAAACGGTAAAAATACATTCAGGGTTGAACGTATTTCGACCCTGAATTTTTTAAATAAGTAAGTAATAAATTAAATAAATAATTATGTCTGGGTTAATTGGAAAAAAAATCGGTATGACCAGCATCTTCGATAGTAACGGGAAAAACATTCCTTGTACAGTAATCGAAGCTGGACCATGTATCGTTACCCAAGTCAGAACTGAAGAAATTGATGGCTACAAAGCTGTTCAATTAGGTTTCGATGACGCGACAGAAAAAAGTGCTACTAAAGCTGACTTAGGTCACGCTAAAAAAGCAGGAACTTCTGTAAAACGCAAAATCGTAGAATTTCAAGGTTTTGATAAGGAGTACAAGTTAGGTGATGCTATCACTGTTGAGCACTTTATAGAAGGTGAATTTGTTGATGTACAAGGTATATCAAAAGGAAAAGGTTTTCAAGGCGTTGTAAAACGTCATGGTTTCGGTGGTGTAGGTCAAGCTACTCACGGTCAACATAACCGTTTAAGAGCACCAGGTTCTGTAGGAGCTTCTTCTTACCCTTCAAGAGTATTCAAAGGAATGCGTATGGCAGGAAGAATGGGTGGAGATAAAGTAAAAGTTGAAAATTTAAGAGTTTTAAAAGTAGTTGCTGAAAAGAATTTACTTGTTGTTAAAGGTTGTGTACCTGGACATAAAAACGCTTATGTAATTATTAGAAAATAATGAAAGTAGCAGTTTTAGATATAAACGGAAAAGACACAGGAAGAAAAGCAGAGCTTTCTCAAGATGTGTTTGCTATTGAGCCTAATAATCACGCTGTATATTTGGATGTTAAACAATATTTAGCAAACCAAAGACAAGGAACTCATAAAGCTAAAGAAAGAAATGAGATTTCTGGAAGTACACGTAAGATTAAAAAACAAAAAGGAACTGGTACTGCAAGAGCAGGTAGTATTAAGTCTGGAGTTTTCAAAGGTGGTGGTCGTATGTTCGGTCCAAGACCAAGAAGCTATAGCTTCAAACTAAACAAAAGCTTAAAGCGTTTAGCACGTAAATCAGCCTTAAGTATTAAAGCAGGAGAACAATCAATTGTTGTATTAGAAGACTTTAATTTTGATGCTCCAAAAACCAAAAATTTTACTGCGGTTTTAAAGGCTTTAAACTTAGAAAACAAAAAATCTCTCTTTGTGTTGGGAGCGTCAAATAATAATGTATATTTGTCGTCACGCAATTTAAAAGGGTCTGAAGTTATAACTAATTCAGAATTAAGCACTTATAAGATTTTAAATGCAAATCAAATTGTGCTTTTAGAGAGCTCTTTAGAAGGAATTGAATCGAATTTAAGTAAATAAGAAACAGATGAGTATCTTAATTAAACCTATAATCACAGAAAAAGCGACAGCTAATAGCGAAGTTAATAACTGCTATTCTTTCGCGGTTGATACAAAGGCGAACAAGGTGGAAATTAAAAAAGCAGTTGAAGCTGCTTATGGTGTTTCTGTTGAAAAAGTTCGTACTATAAATGTCCGTCCAGAAAGAAGAACCCGTTACACAAAGACAGGTATTCAACATGGTAAAACAAATGCTGTTAAAAAAGCAATTGTACAACTGGCGGAAGGTGAAATGATTGATTTATACAGTAACATGTAATTAAAGACTAATGTCAGTAAGAAAATTAAAACCAATCACACCAGGACAGCGATTTAGAGTAGTAAATGGATTTGACGCCATCACTACTGATAAGCCGGAGAAAAGCTTAATTGCTCCGCATAAAAAGTCTGGTGGTAGAAACAGTCAAGGAAAAATGACCATGCGCTACATAGGTGGTGGTCATAAAAAGAAGTATCGTATCATTGATTTTAAAAGAAACAAAGCTGGAATTCCTGCTGAAGTTAAATCAATTGAATACGATCCAAACAGAACAGCTTTTATCGCATTATTGAATTACCAAGACGGCGAAAAAAGATATATCATTGCTCAAAACGGTTTACAAGTAGGTCAAACTGTAGTTTCAGGAGAAAATATTGCTCCAGAAATTGGTAACGCAATGCCTTTAAGTCAAATTCCTTTAGGAACTATTATTTCTTGTGTTGAGTTAAGACCAGGTCAAGGAGCTATTATGGCTCGTAGCGCAGGTGCTTTTGCTCAATTAATGGCAAGAGATGGTAAATTTGCAACAATCAAATTACCTTCTGGAGAAACAAGATTAATACTTGTTAATTGTTTAGCTACTATTGGAGTTGTTTCAAACTCAGATCATCAATTGTTAGTATCTGGTAAAGCAGGTAGAACAAGATGGTTAGGTAGAAGACCAAGAACTAGAGCTGTAGTAATGAACCCAGTTGACCATCCAATGGGTGGTGGTGAAGGTAAATCTTCAGGAGGACATCCTCGTTCTAGAAATGGTATCCCAGCTAAAGGATATAGAACTCGTTCTAAAAAGAATGCAAGTAATAAATATATTGTAGAACGTAGAAAGAAATAAGACATGGCAAGATCATTAAAAAAAGGACCTTACGTTCATTATAAATTAGAGAAAAAAGTAGCTGTAAATGTTGAAGCTAACAAAAAAACAGTTATCAAAACCTGGTCTAGAGCTAGTATGATAACTCCAGATTTTGTTGGACAAACAATAGCTGTTCACAATGGCCGTCAATTTGTACCAGTATATGTAACTGAAAACATGGTAGGTCATAAATTAGGAGAATTTTCACCAACAAGATCATTTAGAGGTCATGCAGGTGCTAAAAATAAAGGTAAAAAATAGTAAGCAATGGGAAGTCGTAAAAAACAAATGGCAGACACTATTAAGGAAGAGAAAAAGCAAGTTGCTTTTGCTAAACTTAACAATTGTCCTACATCACCAAGAAAAATGCGTTTAGTAGCCGATTTAGTAAGAGGTGAACGCGTAGAAAAAGCGCTTAGTATTTTGAAATTCAATCAAAAAGAAGCTTCTAGTAAATTAGAAAAATTGTTGTTATCAGCAATTGCTAACTGGCAATCTAAAAACGAAGAAGCAAGTATTGAAGATGCTGAATTAATAGTAACAGAGATTAGAGTTGACGGTGGCGCAATGTTAAAAAGATTACGTCCAGCACCTCAAGGTCGCGCACACAGAATTAGAAAACGTTCTAACCACGTAACAATAGTAGTTGGAGCTAACAATAACACACAAAGCTAAGATAGAAGTATGGGACAAAAAACAAATCCAATCGGAAATCGCTTAGGTATTATCAGAGGATGGGAATCTAACTGGTACGGAGGTAATGATTATGGAGATAAGCTTGCCGAAGACGATAAAATTAGAAAATACGTACATGTACGTTTATCTAAAGCTAGTGTATCAAGAGTAATTATTGAAAGAACTTTAAAGCTTGTAACCGTTACTATCACAACGGCTCGTCCAGGTATCATTATTGGTAAAGGCGGTCAAGAGGTAGACAAGTTAAAAGAAGAACTTAAGAAAATTACTGGTAAAGAAGTTCAGATTAATATTTTTGAAATTAAAAGACCTGAACTAGACGCATTTTTAGTAGCATCAAGTATTGCTCGTCAAATTGAAAACAGAATTTCATACAGACGTGCTATAAAAATGGCAATTGCAGCTACTATGCGTATGAATGCCGAAGGAATAAAAGTTCAAATTAGTGGTCGTTTAAATGGTGCTGAAATGGCACGTTCAGAACACTACAAAGAAGGACGTATTCCTTTATCAACCTTTAGAGCCGATATTGACTATGCTTTAGTTGAAGCACATACTACTTACGGTAGATTAGGTGTAAAAGTATGGATCATGAAAGGTGAAGTATACGGAAAAAGAGAACTTTCTCCACTTGTTGGAATGACCAAGAAGCAAGGAAAAAGTGGAGCTACATCAAATGCGGGTCGTCCTGCAAATGGTCCTGCTAAACCTCGTCGTAGAAAGTAATTTTTTATAAAGTAAAGAAAAATGTTACAGCCTAAAAGAACAAAATTTCGTAAAATGCAAACAGGACGTATGAAGGGGGTCTCTCAAAGAGGGCATCAACTTTCAAACGGTACTTTTGGTATAAAATCGATCGATTCAAGTTTTTTAACATCACGTCAAATAGAAGCTGCACGTATTGCTGCTACACGTTACATGAAAAGAGAAGGGCAACTTTGGATTAAAATATTTCCAGATAAGCCAATTACAAAGAAACCTCTTGAAGTACGTATGGGTAAAGGTAAAGGTGCCGTTGAATATTGGGTTGCTGTTGTAAAACCAGGAAGAATTTTATTTGAAGTTGGAGGAGTGCCTTTAGATATCGCAAAAGAAGCGTTACGTTTGGCTGCACAAAAACTTCCTGTTAAAACTAAGTTTTTAATCGCTAGAGATTACGAAGCATAATTTATTTGATATCATGAAACAATCAGAAATTAAAGAATTATCTGTAACTGAGTTACAAGAGAAACTTAGTGAAACAAGAAAGAGTTATTCAGACCTAAAATTAGCTCATGCAATATCTCCTTTAGAAAATCCAATTCAGTTACGTAATGTAAGACGTACTGTAGCTAGAATTGCGACAGAAATAACTAAAAGAGAATTACAATAATTCTGCTATAAGATGGAAACAAGAAATTTAAGAAAAGAACGTATAGGAGTTGTTACTAGTAACAAAATGCAAAAGTCTATTGTAGTTGCAGAAGTTAAAAAAGTAAAACACCCTATGTATGGTAAGTTCGTGTTAAAAACAAAGAAATATGTTGCACACGACGAAACAAACGATTGTAACATTGGTGATACAGTAAGGATCATGGAAACAAGACCTTTAAGTAAATCTAAATGTTGGAGATTAGTTGAAATAATTGAAAGAGCTAAATAATTATGTTACAGCAAGAATCAAGATTAAAAGTAGCAGACAACACTGGAGCAAAAGAAGTATTAACAATACGTGTTCTAGGTGGTACTAAAAGAAGATACGCTTCTGTAGGAGACAAAATTGTTGTTTCAATTAAAGATGCAACACCAAACGGTAACGTTAAAAAAGGTGCTGTTTCAACTGCAGTTGTAGTACGTACAACAAAAGAGGTAAGAAGACCAGACGGATCTTATATCAGATTTGATGATAATGCATGTGTGCTTTTAAATGCTCAAGGAGAGATGAGAGGAACACGCGTTTTTGGTCCTGTTGCTAGAGAACTTCGTGATAAACAATTCATGAAAATTGTATCATTAGCACCTGAAGTGCTTTAATGAATTATAAGATGACAAAGCTTAAAATAAAATCAGGAGATACTGTAAAAGTAATTGCTGGAGACCATAAAGGTTCTGAAGGTAAAGTACAAAAAGTATTGTTAGATAAGAATAAAGCGATCGTTGAAGGTGTTAACGTGGTTAAGAAACATACTAAACCAAGTGCAAAAAACCCTCAAGGTGGAATCGTAGAAAAAGAAGCACCAATTCATATTTCTAACTTATCGTTGTTAACTGCAAAAGGTGAAACAACAAGAGTTGGGTTTAAGATAGATGGTGATAAGAAAGTAAGATTTTCTAAAAAATCTAATGAAGTAATTTAGTTATGGCATACACACCTAGACTTAAAGAAGAGTATAAAAGCAAAGTAATTGCTGCTCTTACAGACGAATTTGGATATAAAAACGTCATGCAAGTTCCTAAACTTAAAAAGATAGTAATATCTAAAGGAGTTGGAGCTGCTGTTGCAGACAAAAAGTTAGTTGATTACGCTGTAGAAGAATTAACTACTATATCAGGACAAAAAGCTATTGCAACAATTTCTAAAAAAGACGTTGCATCATTTAAATTACGTAAAGGCATGCCAATTGGTGCAAAAGTGACTTTACGTGGTGAAAGAATGTATGAGTTTTTAGATCGTTTAGTAACTTCTGCCTTACCACGTGTAAGAGATTTTAACGGAATAAAAGCAACTGGATTTGATGGAAGAGGTAACTACAATTTAGGAGTTACTGAACAAATTATATTCCCAGAGATTAATATTGATAAAGTTAATAAAATCTCAGGTATGGATATTACATTTGTAACTTCTGCAGAAACAGATAAAGAAGCAAAATCATTATTAACTGAATTAGGATTACCTTTTCAAAAGAACTAAGTTATGGCTAAAGAATCAATGAAAGCCCGTGAGGTAAAAAGAGCTAAAACAGTAGCTAAATATGCTGAGAAACGTAAAGCTTTAAAAGAAGCTGGAGATTATGAAGCATTACAAAAGTTACCAAAAAACGCTTCTCCTATTCGCATGCATAATAGATGTAAATTAACTGGAAGACCAAAAGGATATATTAGAGATTTTGGAATTTCACGTGTTACCTTCAGAGAAATGGCTAATCAAGGCTTAATTCCTGGAGTAAGAAAAGCAAGTTGGTAATATTATTTTAATAATCAGATTTAAGGTTCAACAAACGTTGAAAACCAAAATCACAAAATCAATTCATTATGTATACAGATCCAATAGCGGATTATTTAACAAGAATTAGAAACGCAGTGCGTGCTAACCACAGAGTGGTTGAGATTCCTGCATCTAATTTGAAAAAAGACATCACAAAAATATTATTCGAACAAGGATATATTTTAAGCTACAAGTTTGATGATTCTTCAGTACAAGGAACAATTAAAATTGCTCTTAAATACAATAAAGAAACAAAAGAACCTGTAATTAAGAAAATTGAAAGAATAAGTAAACCAGGTTTACGTAAATACGCAAGTTCAAAAGAATTACCTAGAATTCTTAATGGTCTTGGAATTGCCATCGTTTCTACTTCTCACGGAGTAATGACAGGGAAACAAGCCAAAAGAGACAATGTAGGTGGTGAAATTTTGTGTTACGTTTACTAAAAAGATAAGACATGTCAAGAATAGGTAATAACCCAGTAGTAATTCCACAAGGAGTTACAGTTGATATAAAAGACGGAATAGTTACAGTAAAAGGAAAATTAGGAGAATTATCTCAAAATTTCGATTCTGTAGATATTAAAGTTGAAGATGGCAATGTTTTAGTAACGCGTTCTTCTGATACAAAAGACCAAAAAGCAAAACATGGTCTTTACAGATCATTAATGCTAAACATGATTCATGGTGTTTCTAATGGATGGACTAAAGAATTAGAGTTAGTAGGTGTAGGATACAGAGCTAGTAACCAAGGTCAAACCCTTGAATTAGCTTTAGGATTTTCTCATAACATAGTAATTAGCTTAGCTCAAGAAGTTAAAGTTGAAGCTGTGAATGAGAAAGGAAAAAATCCAATCATTAAATTAACATCACATGACAAACAACTTGTAGGACAAGTAGCAGCTAAAATCCGTGATTTTAGAAGACCAGAACCTTACAAAGGAAAAGGTATTAAGTTTGTTGGTGAAGTATTAAGAAGAAAAGCAGGTAAATCAGCTTAATAAGTAAGTTATGGCATTGACAAAATACGAAAGAAGAATAAGAATTAAAAGCAGGATTCGTAAAATAGTTTCTGGAACAGAAGCTAGACCAAGATTAACTGTTTTTAGAAGCAATAAAGAAATTTATGCTCAAATAGTTGATGATGTTACTGGTAAAACTATCAGTGCAGCATCTTCAAGAGATAAAGATATTAGTTCTGCAAAAGGAAATAAAACAGAAGTAGCTACACTAGTAGGTAAAGCTATTGCTGAAAAAGCTTTAAAAGCAGGTGTAGAAACCATCGCTTTTGATAGAGGTGGATATTTATATCATGGTAGAGTAAAATCATTAGCTGAAGGAGCTAGAGAAGCAGGACTTAAATTCTAAGAAATTATGTATCGTAAATACAAAAGCGCAGAGTTAGTAAAACCAGGTGGATTAGATCTTAAAGATCGTTTAGTTGGTGTACAAAGAGTTACAAAAGTAACAAAAGGTGGTAGAGCATTTGGTTTTTCAGCAATTGTAGTGGTTGGTGATGAGGCTGGTGTTGTAGGACAAGGTTTAGGAAAATCAAAAGATGTAGCAAGTGCAATTGCAAAAGCTATTGAAGATGCTAAGAAAAACCTTGTAAGAATTCCAATTAAAAAAGGAACTTTACCACATGAGCAAAAAGGTAAATATGGTGGAGCAAGAGTAAATATTATTCCTGCAGCTGCCGGTACTGGAGTTATTGCTGGTGGAGCTGTTAGAACAGTTCTTGAAGCAGTTGGAGTTCATGATGTATTATCAAAATCTCAAGGATCTTCAAACCCTCATAATGTTGTCAAAGCTACTTTTGATGCTTTACTACAATTAAGAGATGCTAAAACAATAGCTAAAGATAGAGGTATTTCACTTGAAAAAGTTTTTAACGCATAATCACGATAGAGATGGCAAAAATTAAAGTAACAAAAGTTAAAAGCGCAATCAATCGTACTTTAAGACAAAAAAGAATTTTAGAATCTTTAGGTCTTAAAAAGATTGGACAAGTAGTAGAACACGAAGCTACATCAAGTATTCTTGGTATGGTAAATAAAGTAAATCACTTAGTTTCTGTAGAAGAAATTAAAAAATAATTATACTGAAATGGATTTAAGTAATTTAAAACCTGCAGAAGGTTCAGTTAAAAATCAAGGTAAGAGAATAGGTCGAGGTGAAGGATCTGGTAAAGGTGGTACTGCTACTAGAGGTCACAAAGGTGCTAAATCTCGTTCTGGATATTCTAAGAAAATAGGTTTTGAAGGTGGGCAAATGCCACTTCAAAGACGTGTTCCTAAATTTGGATTCACAAACATAAACCGTAAGGAATATCAAGGAATAAATTTAGATACTCTACAACTTTTGGTTGATGATAAGAAAATTAAAGATACAGTAGATTTAGATACATTATTCACAAATGGATTAACTAATAAGAATGATTTAGTTAAAATTATGGGAAGAGGTGAATTAAAAGCTAAATTAAAAGTATCAGCTCATAAGTTTACGGCTACAGCAAAAGCTGCAATAGAAGCTGCGGGTGGAGAAGCTGTAACTTTATAAGATCTTATTAAGAATATGAAATTTATAGAATCAATAAAAAATGTTTGGAGAATTGAGGAACTGAGAAACCGTATCATCCTTACACTAGGTATGCTTTTAGTGTATAGATTTGGTGCTCATGTAACAATTCCAGGTATTGATGCCTCACAATTAGAAGAACTTAACTCAAGTACAAGTACTGGTATATTAGGTTTGCTTAGCGCATTCACTGGTGGTGCTTTATCAAGAGCTTCTGTTTTTGCATTAGGTATTATGCCATACATTTCTGCTTCTATTGTTGTTCAATTAATGGGAATAGCAATTCCTTATTTACAAAAACTTCAAAAAGAAGGGGCAAGTGGGCAAAAGAAAATAAATCAAATTACACGTTGGTTAACAATAGCAATTTGTTTATTACAAGCTCCAGGCTATTTAGCAAGCTTACCAGCATTAGGAGTTCCTCAAAGTGCCTTTTTATTAGGAACTGGTTTTACATTTTATTTTTCATCAGTGGCCATTTTAGTAACAGGTTGTATCTTTGCTATGTGGTTAGGTGAAAAAATTACTGATAAGGGTATAGGTAATGGTATATCACTATTAATTATGGTTGGTATTATTGCTAGAATGCCTGCTTCATTTATTCAAAATGCCGCAAACAGACTAGAAGGTAATAACGTAATGCTTATACTTTTTGAATTAGTTATTTGGTTTGTTATCATTTTAGCTGCAATATTGTTAGTTATGGCTGTTAGAAAAATAGCTGTACAATATGCTAGAAGAACAGCATCTGGAAGCTACGAAAAGAATGTCATGGCTGGTTCAAGACAATATATTCCTTTAAAATTGAATGCTGCTGGTGTTATGCCAATTATATTTGCACAAGCTATTATGTTTGTGCCTGGATTAATTGGTGGTTCATCTTTTCTAAAAGAAACAGCTACAGGAGTTTGGTTACAAACTAATTATGCTGATATTTTTGGCTTGGTATATAATATTACTTTCGCTTTATTAATAATAGTATTTACCTATTTTTATACAGCGATTACAGTACCAACAAACAAAATGGCTGATGATTTAAAACGTAGTGGAGGTTTTATTCCTGGTATTAGACCTGGATCTGAAACTTCTGAATATTTAGATAAAATAATGTCGCAGATAACTTTGCCAGGATCTATATTTTTAGCCCTTATTGCTGTGTTCCCAGCGTTAATAGTTAAAATTATGGGTGTACAACAAGGTTGGGCGCTATTTTTTGGTGGAACTTCACTAATCATTTTAGTAGGTGTTGCCATAGATACTATGCAACAAGTAAATTCATACTTGTTAAACAGACATTATGATGGCTTGATGAAAACTGGTAAAAATAGAAAAGCAATAGCTTAATACCATGGCAAAACAAGCAGCAATAGAGCAAGACGGAACTATTATTGAAGCATTATCAAATGCTATGTTTCGTGTTGAATTAGAAAACGGTCATATTGTGACAGCGCATATCTCTGGTAAGATGCGTATGCATTACATTAAATTATTACCAGGAGACAAAGTAAAATTAGAAATGAGTCCTTATGATTTATCTAAGGCTAGAATAACTTATAGATACTAATACGATGAAATCGTTAGATTCCATCTGACAGTTAAAAAAACAAATAATAAGGAACAGATGAAAGTAAGAGCATCAGTTAAAAAGAGAAGCGCAGATTGTATAATCGTGCGCAGAAAAGGTAGACTTTACGTAATTAACAAAAAGAATCCTAGATTCAAACAAAGACAAGGGTAGTTATGGCAAGAATTGCAGGTGTAGACATACCAAAAAACAAAAGAGGAGTTATCTCTTTGACTTATATCTATGGAATAGGTAGAAGTAGAGCAAAAGAAATTTTAGCAGAAGCTAAAGTTGATGAAAGCATTAAGGTGCAAGATTGGACAGACGATCAGATTGGAAACATTCGTGAAGCTGTATCTTCCTTTACAATTGAAGGTGAATTACGTTCAGAAACACAATTGAACATTAAGCGATTAATGGATATTGGTTGTTACAGAGGTATTCGTCATAGAGCTGGTCTTCCATTAAGAGGACAACGTACAAAAAACAACTCTAGAACAAGAAAAGGAAGAAGAAAAACAGTTGCTAACAAGAAAAAAGCAACTAAATAATAATTAGAAATTTAGTCTTTAGTAATTAGACGTTGGAAGGAATCTGTTTGAAATTATAAAGGTTTAGGATTCTAGCGACTATCAACTAACAACTAAGAACTAGAAAATATGGCAAAGACAAGTACAAAAAAACGTAAAGTTATTGTAGATTCTGTTGGTGAAGCACATGTTAATGCTTCTTTCAACAATATCATTATTTCACTTACCAATAAAAAAGGCGATGTAATTTCATGGTCTTCAGCTGGTAAAATGGGATTTAGAGGTTCTAAGAAAAATACACCTTATGCTGCTCAGTTAGCCGCAGAAGATGCTTCAAAAGTAGCTCAAGAAGCTGGTTTAAAGAAAGTAAAAGTGTATGTAAAAGGACCAGGAAATGGTAGAGAATCTGCTATTCGTTCTATTCATAATGCAGGTATAGAAGTAACAGAAATAATTGATGTTACTCCATTACCACATAATGGATGTAGACCTCCAAAACGTAGAAGAGTATAATTTACATAACTACTAAAAAATTAATATCAACTTAATATACAGTTGGTATTAATTTTTATGTGTAAATTTGCAAACTGAAAAAATAATTAACAAGTATCAACGGGAGATCAACGTTTATCGAAGGATAAGATTAAGACCTTAATTCATAAACACTCTCAAAACTAAATTTTAAAAATGGCAAGATATACTGGTCCTAAAACTAAAATAGCTCGTAAATTTGGCGAAGCTATCTTTGGAGAAGATAAATCTTTTGAAAAAAGAAATTATCCTCCAGGTCAACACGGTGCAAACAAACGTCGTGGGAAAAAATCTGAATATGCAATCCAATTAATGGAAAAGCAAAAAGCAAAATATACTTATGGTGTATTAGAGCGTCAGTTCAGAAACATGTTTAAACGCGCAAGAGCAGCTCAAGGTATTACCGGTGAAGTTCTTTTGCAACTATGCGAGTCTAGATTAGACAACGTAGTGTTTAGAATGGGTATTGCTCCTTCACGTAGTGGTGCAAGACAATTAGTATCTCACAGACATATTACTGTTAATGGAGAAGTGGTAAACATTCCATCTTACTCATTAAACGCTGGTGATGTTGTTGCTGTAAGAGAAAAATCAAAATCACTTGAAGCTATTGATAGATCTTTATCAAATTCAAGTCACGTTTACGAATGGATTACTTGGAATAATGAAACTAAACAAGGAACGTATGTAAGCATTCCTTCTAGAATTCAAATTCCAGAAAGTATTAACGAGCAATTCATCGTCGAATTATATTCTAAATAATAAATTAACAACATTGGTATTTAGCCAAAGGGTTTATTCGTACTTCTTCAAACTTATAAACCGCGCAACTAAATAACAATTAAAACGAAGAAAAAAGTATGGCAGTATTTAATTTTCAAAAGCCCGACAAAGTAATCATGATTGATTCTACAGATTTTGAAGGGAAATTCGAATTTCGTCCTTTAGAACCTGGATATGGATTAACAGTAGGAAATGCTTTAAGAAGAGTTTTATTATCTTCTTTAGAAGGATTTGCCATTACATCAGTTAGAATAGAAGGTGTAGACCATGAGTTTTCAGCTATCACAGGTGTAGTTGAAGATGTTACAGAAATAATTTTAAATTTAAAACAAGTACGTTTTAAAAGACAAATAGAAGATATTGACAATGAGTCTATTTCTATTTCAATTTCTGGACAAGAACAAATTACAGCAGGTGATTTTCAAAAATTCATTTCTGGCTTTCAAGTATTAAATTCAGAATTAGTAATCTGTAATTTAGACCCTAAAGTGAGTTTAAATATGGAAATTACTATTGAAAAAGGTAGAGGATATGTTCCTGCTGAAGAAAACAATAAACCTTCTGCACCAATAGGAACTATTTTTACAGATTCAATATATACGCCAATAAAAAATGTTAAGTACAGTATTGAAAACTATCGTGTTGAACAAAAAACTGATTACGAAAAATTAGTTTTTGAAATCATTACAGATGGTTCAATCACACCTCAAGATGCTTTAACAGAAGCTGCTAAAACTTTAATTCACCACTTCATGTTGTTTTCTGATGAGAGAATAACTTTAGAAGCTGATGAAATTGCACAAACAGAAACTTATGATGAAGAATCTCTTCACATGAGACAGTTACTTAAAACAAAGTTAATTGATATGGATTTATCAGTTCGTGCATTAAACTGTTTAAAAGCTGCTGAAGTAGATACATTAGGTGACTTAGTATCATTCAATAAAAACGACTTAATGAAGTTCCGTAACTTCGGTAAAAAGTCTTTAACAGAGCTTGAAGAGCTAGTAATTGTTAAAGGTTTAAACTTCGGAATGGATTTAAGTAAATATAAATTAGATAAAGATTAATAACTTCATAGTTTGCTCCTCAATAGTGGGTTGAAGCAAGATGAAGCTAAAAAACAAATGTCATGAGACACGGAAAAAAAGTTAACCATTTAAGTAGAAAAACAGCTCATAGAAAATCAATGTTGGCCAATATGGCTTGTTCATTAATTGAACACAAACGTATTAATACAACTGTTGCAAAAGCAAAAGCTTTAAAACAATTTGTAGAGCCAATGATTACTAAATCTAAAGAAGATACTACACACAACAGACGTCTTGTTTTTAGTAGTTTAAAACAAAAAGAAGCTGTAGCTGAATTGTTTAGAGATGTAGCTGCTAAAGTTGGAGATAGACCAGGAGGATACACAAGAATAATAAAACTTGGTAATCGTTTAGGTGATAATGCTGATATGGCTATGATTGAACTAGTAGATTATAATGAAATCTACAATGCTGATAAAGCTAAAAAGAAAACAACTCGTAGAAGTAGAAGAGGTGCAACTAAAACTGAAACTCCAGTAGTAGAAACTCCAGCTTCAAATCAAGAGGAAGAATAAATGTTTTAAAATTTCATAAAACTTAAGGATAAACTATTTAGTTTATCCTTTTTTTTTCAAAATTAAACAGCTTCTTTTATAGCTATTTTTTAATAATTCTATTCATCAAAAAAAAATGTATAAATCACTATTTCTTTTCTTTGTATTGTTTAACAATATTTTACTTTTAAAAGCACAAAATTCTACCAATTCTATCATTATAGGTCAAGGAGATTTTTCTGATGGTCTTTGGATTAATACTAAAAATACTCAAAAACAAATTGAGGGATCACCGTATTTATTTACTAATTGGTTTCAAAAGGGAAAAATTTATGTTACTGACAAAGTTTATGTTGTTAACAATTTAAACTATAACATACAAGCAGAAAGATTTGAAGCTAAAATATCTGACGATTCTGTTTTTGCACTTAATCATGGTAGTTTTTATAAGATTGAAATTCAGGGTAAGGTTTTTACACGACATTTAGATCCTCATTTTAATAGAAATTCTTACTTTGAAAATGTAATTAAATTTAAAAATAAACAAATTTTAAAAAAGTATATACTTAAAGTTAAAGAAGGTCAAATTAACCCAATGACTATGCAAAAGATAAAACAAGATAGATTTATTAAAGGCGAGTTATATTTTATTTTTGATGAAAATACAACTGATTTAATACAAGTTAAACTTAATAAATCAACTGTACTATCATGGGTTGAAGACGATAAAAAATTAAAAGTCAAAAATTTTGCTAAAGAACATAATCTTAGCTTTAATAGAAATGATAATATTATAGAAATCTTAAACTACTACAATTCATTATAAATTGTTTATCTTTATATAGGTTTATTTAAATTTTTTAAGATGAAATATTTTTTTATTATATCATTTTTATTTGGTCTAACTAGTTTGGCACAAGATGATACTTCTGCAAGAGTAAAAAACGATTATTCAGCATTTAAAGCTAATTTATCCGGAGCTTGGATATTTAACAATGTAACAAATAATGTTAACGGAAATGTTTATTTATTTGAAAATTGGAATACTTATGGTATAATTAGAACCAATACCAATCAAAATTTAGTACTCTCTGGATTAAATTATGATACAAAAACAGATTCTTTCGTTGCAAAAGTATCTGAAGATTCTGTATATGTTTTTAATAATACAGATATTAAAGAGATCATAATTAATAAAAAGTTATTCAAGAGTTATTTAAATTTAGGAGAACCATCATATTATGAAGTATTAGCAACTTCAAATAATATAGAAATTTTGAAGAAGCATGAAAAAATTTTAAAAAAAGGTATGGTAGATCCTTTAACTCAAAAAGCATCACCAGATAAATATATTGATAAATATTCATATTTTTCTTTCAAAGATGGTAAAATAGAAGAGTTAAAATTGTCAATTAAACCTTTTACAAATATTTTTGGAGAAAAATCAGAGGATATTAAAAAATATATCTCAAAAAATAATTTTTCAATTAAAGAAGATAAAAACTTTCAAGCGATTTTAAATTATTACAACACATTATAGTTTTTATAATTCTTTAAAATATTAAAGGATAAACTTTTTAGTTTATCCTTTTTTTTGCAATTTTGCCAAACCTTTCGAAAAAATGAAATATCAAAAAAGACAAATAGCTATTATTTTACTTGCAGACGGAACTATTTTTTATGGTAAATCTGTAGGAAACAAACAAGGTACTGCCTTTGGAGAAGTTTGTTTCAATACGGGTATGACAGGATACCAAGAAATATTCACAGACCCATCTTATTATGGACAATTAATGGTTACCACAAATGCTCATATTGGGAATTATGGAACCAATACCGATGAAGTTGAATCAGATTCTATAAAAATTGCTGGTTTAATTTGCAAAAATTTTAGTTATGATTATTCTCGTGATGCAGCTGATACATCTTTAGAAAATTTTCTAAATGCTAATAATTTATTTGCAATTTCAGATGTAGATACAAGAGCTTTGGTTAGTTATATTCGTGACCACGGTGCAATGAATGCAGTTATTACAACAGAAGTTGATGACATTGAGAAATTAAAAAAACAATTAGCAGAAGTTCCTAGTATGAATGGTTTAGAACTTGCTTCTAAAGTATCGACAAAAGAGCCTTATTATTTTGGTAATGAAAATGCTACTTATAAAATATCTGCACTTGATATAGGTATTAAAAAGAACATACTTAGAAACTTAGCTAAACGCGATGCTTACATAAAAGTGTTCCCTTATAATGCCACTTTTGAAGACTTACAGTCTTTTAATCCTGATGGGTATTTTTTATCAAACGGCCCTGGTGATCCAGAACCATTAGTTGAAGCACAAGCTCTAGCAAAAGAAATTATTAAAAGAAATTTACCTCTTTTTGGTATTTGTTTAGGACATCAAGTTATAGCCTTAGCAAATGGGGTTTCAACTTATAAAATGCATAATGGACATAGAGGCATTAATCATCCTATTAAAAATTTAAAAACGGGTAAAGGTGAAATAACATCTCAAAACCATGGTTTTGCAGTTAATAGAGAAGAGTCTGAGCTACATTCTGATTTGGAAATTACTCACGTTCATTTAAATGATAATACAGTTGCAGGTTTAGCAATGAAATCTAAAAACTGTTTTTCAGTTCAATATCATCCAGAAGCTAGTCCTGGGCCACATGACTCGTCCTATCTTTTCGATCATTTTATTGAAAACATTAAAAATTAGTAAAATAAAAACCTCAGATATATTTAATATTTGAGGTTTTTATTTTACTAAAACGTTATAGATAAGAATTTATGTAATTCTTTAAAAATAAGTTAATTAAAACAAGATTAAAGCGTAAATTTGAATATTAAAAGTTTTTAAATAAAGTACTTATGAGTATAATAATTAATATCCATGCTAGACAAATTTTAGATTCTAGAGGAAATCCTACTATTGAAGTAGATGTAATAACAGAAAATGATGTTTTAGGAAGAGCAGCAGTACCATCTGGTGCTTCAACAGGAGAACATGAAGCAGTCGAGTTAAGAGATGGCGGAAAAGCCTATATGGGAAAAGGTGTTTTAAAAGCAGTAGATAATGTAAATTCAATCATTGCTCAAGAACTAATTGGAGTGTCTGTTTTTGAACAAAACTTAATTGATCAAGTGATGATTGATTTAGATGGTACACCAAATAAATCAAAATTAGGCGCAAATGCCATTTTAGGTGTCTCTTTAGCCGTAGCCAAAGCTGCAGCTGCTGAGTTAAATATGCCGTTATATCGTTATGTAGGAGGAGTTTCTGCAAACACTCTTCCAGTGCCAATGATGAATATCATCAATGGTGGTTCGCATAGTGATGCTCCAATTGCTTTTCAAGAGTTTATGATTATGCCAGTAAAAGCAAAAAACTTTACTCATGCTATGCAAATGGGAACAGAAATTTTCCACAATCTTAAAAAAGTATTACATGATAGAGGATTAAGTACTGCTGTAGGTGATGAAGGTGGTTTTGCACCAACTTTAGCTGGAGGAACTGAAGATGCTTTAGATTCTATTAAATTAGCTGTTGAAAATGCTGGTTATACGTTTGGCGGCGATGTTATGATTGCTTTAGATTGTGCTTCTGCCGAATTTTATGTAGATGGAAAATACGATTATACAAAGTTTGAAGGAGATAAAGGGAAAATAAGAACTAGTGCAGAACAAGCAGATTATTTAGCTGAGTTAGTTTCTAAATATCCAATTATTTCTATTGAAGATGGTATGGATGAAAATGATTGGGCAGGTTGGAAATTATTAACTGATAAAATTGGAAATAAGGTGCAGTTGGTTGGTGATGATTTATTTGTTACTAATGTTAAACGTTTATCTCGTGGTATTGAAGAAGGTATTGCCAATTCAATTTTAGTAAAAGTTAATCAAATTGGTTCTTTAACTGAAACTATTGCAGCAGTTAATATGGCAAAAAATGCTGGTTATACTTCTGTAATGTCTCACAGATCAGGTGAAACTGAAGATAATACGATTGCAGATTTAGCAGTTGCTTTAAATTGTGGTCAAATTAAAACAGGTTCAGCTTCTCGTAGTGACCGTATGGCTAAATACAATCAATTACTTCGTATTGAAGAAGAATTAGGGGAAACAGCTTACTTTCCACAAGAAAAAGCGTTCAAAGTAAAGTAAAATAAAACAATAGATTTTTATAAAAAGCCAGATTCTTAATTGAATTTGGCTTTTTTTGTCTTAATTTTTTAGGATTTTAAGTAACAATTGTTACTTATCTGATATTTAGTGACATAAGTCATGTTTTTTATGTTTAATAAGTAATAAATTTAGAAATCAACTCATCTTTCTAAACTAATTAAACTAAAGATATGGACAATTTAAAGGATAAATTATACAGTAAAATTCAAGAGCATAGGCCTAGAGTTACAAAACTATTAGAAGATCACGGGGATACAATTATTGATCAAGTTTCGGTTTCCCAAGTTATTGGTGGAATGAGAGGTATTAAAAGTTTGGTTACTGACATATCTTATTTAGATCCTTTTGAAGGAATTCGTTATAGAGGATATACCTTACCAGAAGTGTTAGAGAAATTGCCAAAACCTGAAGGAGCAGATATGCCTTACGTTGAAGGATTATATTATTTATTATTAACAGGTGATATTCCAACTGAAGAAGAAGTAAAATATTTATTGATTGATTTTAACAATCGAAGAGTTATTCCAAGATATGTGTGGGATGTTATTGATGCGTTTCCCAGTAATAGCAATCCTATGGCAATATTGTCTGCTGCTGTGGTGAGTTTAGAAAGAGAATCACATTTTAATATTAAATATAAAGAAGGATTGAACAAGATGGATTATTGGGATAGTACTTATGAAGATGCTACTAATCTGCTTGCTAAAATGCCATTAATAGGAGCATATATTTATAATAAATTATATCATCCTGAAAAAGGTCATCGTTACCCAGACCCTTCGTTAGATTTGGGAGCAAATTTTGCTTACATGATGGGTAAAGATAAACCCTATGATGATGTATCCAGGATGTATTTTATTATTCATGCCGATCATGAAAGTGGCAATGTAAGTGCACATACAGGTCATTTAGTAGCAAGTTCTCTTTCGGATGTTTATTATGCTACTTCAGCCATGATTAATGGCTTGGCAGGTCCGCTTCATGGTCTAGCAAATCAAGAAGTGCTTAGATGGTTACAAGGTTTAAGAGAACAGATGAGTGGTAAAATACCATCAGAGGAAGAAATGAAAACCTATGTATGGGAAACTTTAAAAAGTGGTCAAGTTATTCCTGGGTATGGTCATGCTGTTCTTCGTAAAACTGATCCCCGATATACAGTACAAAGAGAGTTTTGTTTGAAGCATTTGCCAGATGATAAATTATTTAAATATGTAGATGCTTTATATAAAGTTGTTCCAGATATTTTAAGAGAACATGGTAAAGCAAAAAACCCATGGCCAAATGTTGATGCTCAATCTGGTGTTTTGCAATGGTATTATGGTGTGACTCAATATGATTTCTACACTGTATTATTTGCTATTGGCAGATCGTTTGGTGTTTTATCAAATATCATCTGGGATAGAGCATTAGGTTATTCACTTGAGAGGCCTAAATCAGTAACAACTGAAATGCTAGAAAAAATGGTAGAAGCCAAAAATAAAATTTAAATGATTAATTAGATTATTGTATAGAAACCGAATTTATTTTTAATTAAATACAAAAAAAACATTTATGTCTAATAAATGTTTTTTTGTATAATAAATTACCAACAAATGTATAATGTTGCTTAAATAATAGTAGTTAATTTCGTAAATTAGCATTACGCAAAGAAAATTAAATTATAGTACTTATGTCAGAAAAAGCCACCTTAGAAGTAAATGGTAAAAAATATGAATTTCCATTAATAACAGGAACAGAAAATGAAGTTGCAATAGATATTAATAACCTTAGAAGCGCAACTGGTGGTGTAACTACATTAGATTCAGGTTTTAAGAATACTGGTTCTTGTGAAAGTGCCATTACCTTTTTAGATGGAGAACAAGGAATTTTAAGATATAGAGGATATTCTATTGAAGAATTAGCTGAAAAGGCAGACTTTTTAGAAGTCGCATTTCTATTAATTTTTGGTGAACTTCCAACAAAAGAACAACGCGATAAATTTCATACCGATATTAAAGCGCAATCTGTTGTTGATGAAGATGTTAAAAAAATATTAGATGCGTTTCCTAAAACTGCCCATCCAATGGGTGTTTTATCATCACTAACTAGTGCTTTAACTGCATTCAATCCTTCTTCTGTAAATGTAAATTCTGAAGAAGATATGTATAAAGCCATAGTTAAAATAATGGGTAAATTCCCTGTGCTTGTTGCCTGGACACATCGCAAAAAACAAGGATTACCTTTAGATTATGGCGATAAAAACCTAGGATATGTTGAAAACGTATTAAAAATGATGTTTAGACAACCTAATGAAGATTATGCTCAAAATAAAATTTTGGTTGATGCCTTAGATAAGCTTTTAATTTTGCATGCCGATCATGAACAAAATTGCTCTACTTCTACAGTAAGAATTGTTGGCTCGTCTCATGCTGGATTATTTGCCTCATTATCTGCAGGAATTTCTGCACTTTGGGGTCCACTTCACGGTGGAGCCAATCAAGCAGTTTTAGAAATGCTTGAAGCTATTAAATTAGATGGAGGTGATACTAAAAAGTATATGGGTAAAGCAAAAGATAAAGATGATCCATTCCGTTTAATGGGGTTTGGACACAGAGTTTATAAAAACTTTGATCCTCGTGCTAAAATAATTAAGAAAGCAGCCGATGAAGTATTAGATGATTTAGGAATTGATGACCCAATATTAGATATAGCAAAAGGTTTAGAGCAAGAAGCTTTAAATGATCCTTATTTTGTAGAGCGCAAACTTTATCCTAATGTTGATTTCTATTCTGGTATTATTTATAGAGGTATGGGTATTCCAACCGATATGTTTACCGTGATGTTTGCTTTAGGGCGTTTACCAGGTTGGATTGCTCAATGGCGAGAAATGAGATTAAACAAAGAGCCTATAGGAAGACCAAGACAAATTTATGTTGGCGCAACTCAAAGACCTTTTGTAGATATTGACAACAGATAAAATTTTTTAAATTCAAAAAATTAAGCTTCATAATTACTATGAAGCTTTTTTTATATCTTAGGCTCATGTTACAATTAAATATAAATAACGAAACATCACGATTAAGAGCCGTAGTTTTAGGAACAGCTCAAAGCAATGGACCTGTGCCAAAAATTGAAGCATGTTATGACCCTAAAAGCATTGAACATGTTAAAGCAGGTACGTATCCAAAAGAAGAAGATATGATTCTTGAAATGGAAGCTTTAGCAGAAGTTTTTAAAAAATATGATGTTAAAGTTTTTAGACCAGAAGTTATCAAAGATTGTAATCAAATTTTTTCACGAGACATCGCTTTTGTTATTGAAGATAAAATTATAAGAGCTAATATTTTACCAAATAGAGAAGAAGAAATTCGAGCCATTGATTATATATGGAATCAAATAGCACCAGAAAAAAGAATTATTCTGCCAGAAGAATGTCATGCCGAAGGCGGTGATGTCATGCCTTGGAATGACTATATTTTTGTAGGGACCTATTCTGGAGAAGACTATTCAAGTTATATTACTGCCAGAACCAATTTAGATGCGGTTATTGCGTTGCAAGAATTGTTTCCACATAAAATGGTTAAGGGTTTTGAACTTAAAAAATCCAATACAAACGCTAAAGAAAACGCCTTGCATTTAGATTGCTGTTTTCAACCCATTGGTAAAAACAAAGCAATTTTACATAAAAACGGATTTCTCATAGAACGAGAATACCAATGGTTGGTTGACTTTTTTGGAAAAGAAAATATTTTTGAAATTACCAAAGAAGAAATGTATAACATGAATAGCAATGTATTTTCAATTTCTGAAAAAGTGATAGTTTCTGAAAAAAACTTCACACGTTTAAACACTTGGTTACGCCAACAAGGTTTTACTGTTGAAGAAGTGCCTTATGCCGAAATAGCCAAACAAGAAGGCTTATTACGTTGTTCTACCTTGCCTTTAATTAGAGATTGATTAGGTGTTATTTAGCGTTTATGATTAAAGATAGTTAGTGTGTTTGTGACCGAGGATTTTTGGAAAGAAAACAGAAGTTAGTAAAACGCACTAACCTTAAATTAAGCACTAACCTAAGCATAAATTTTTACTTTTTTAGGCATAGTTATTTTATTTCGATTACTCTTTCTTCAATATTTGTTGTTTCTTCAGATATTATTTCTTTCGTTTCAATACTATAAATTACCCATCCACTTTCTCCGTGAATTCTAGATGCCGTATTTGTCACATTTATCAATGAAGGGAATTTATTTCTCGGGGGAAATTTATCTCCATATATTCCTAATTTTTTTAAATAGTTATATGTCGCATCAGTCAATTGTTCTGAATTTATGACTTCATTTGATCTTAATATTGAATTTCCATCAGTTTCATTTATTTGGTCTAAGCTATACCGAACATCAGTTTCAAATGGTTTTTCCCCATAATTATTTGAGGTTTCTAATTTTCCTGTCAATTCTTCTCCAAGGTTATATTTTACTCCATGAAATTTATAAAATTGTAAAGCATCTTTAATAGCATTTGCCTCAATAGATTCTTTGGTTGAGTAAATGTTCATAACATTAGCTATTATTTTCTCGTAATTTGGAACATCTTTTAGCTCATTTTTAAGGGTTTCAGTTATTTTTGTTATATAATCCCTAACTTCTTCCCAATTGATAACCTCTATAAAAGCACCAAGTTCATCTGTTTTAATTTTTACAGAAATATCATTAGCAATTGATGTAAGTTTTCTAACCAATTCATTTTCTGTGTCTATTGAGTGATTTTTATAAAACCATTCAATTGTATAGCTGTTTTCTGTTGAGTCAATTATTTTAATATCAACCTCATATTTCATTAATTCTCGTGAGATCGTATCTTTCTTTTTTATTTTTAATTTTTCATAAGTAACATCGTATGATTGTATTTCATTTTTTGACCAATACCCAATTACTTGAACGGTAGAATCTTTAATGCTTATTTGTCCAAAAAGAGATGATGAAAGAATGAAAAGGGTTCCTAGTATTAATAGTTTATTCATTTAGTGATATTCATTTTAATTTTACCCAACTATTTTAATATTCTATATCAGCAGTCAAACAAATTTAGTTAAAAAATCTTACAAAAACCATTTTTTTGAAACTTTAAAAAAGGAAGCTAATTACTATCATGTAAATACAATTAACTTTACTTTTGTAATACAATAAGTTTTAACATGCAACAAACTACAAATACCATTTTAATGATTCGTCCAGTAAATTTTAGGATGAATGAACAAACAGCTGTAAACAATTATTACCAAAAAGTTTTAGATAATTTATTGCCAGAAACGGTAAATGCTAAAGCACAAAAAGAGTTTGATGCCTTTGTAGAAAAGCTTGAAAAAGTAGGCGTACAGGTTATTGTTGTAAATGATACTAATGAGACAGATACTCCAGATGCTGTTTTTCCAAATAACTGGATATCATTTCACCAAAATGGAAGTGTAGCTTTGTACCCCATGTTTGCTGAAAACAGACGATTGGAACGAAGGGAAGATATTTTAGAAATCCTTGAATCTAAAAGATTTCTGATTTATGATATTGTTGACTATACAAGTGCTGAAGATGAAGCAGTTTTTCTTGAAGGCACAGGTAGTTTGTTGTTAGACAGAATACATAAAAAAGCCTATTGTGCATTGTCTCCTAGAGCTGATGAAGATTTGTTTATTGAGTTTTGTGAAGATTTTGATTATATGCCTGTTTGGTTTACAGCAAATCAAACCGTAAACGGAAAACGAGTACCTATTTATCATACCAATGTTATGATGTGTTTGGGTGAAACTTTTGCGGTTATTTGTTTATCAAGTATTGATGATAAAAATGAGCGAAAAAATGTAATTCAGAATTTAAAAGAAGACGGTAAAGAAATTATTGATATTACGGAAGCTCAAGTAAATTGTTTTGCTGGTAACATGTTGCAAGTAAAAGGAACAAATGATGAATTATATTTGGTAATGAGTCAATATGCTTATGATTCACTTACTAATTCTCAGCTAGAAGTTCTTAAAAAACACAATAAAGCGATTGTTTCCAGTTCTTTAGACACCATTGAAGCTTGTGGTGGTGGCAGCGCAAGATGTATGATGGCTGAAGTATTTTTACCTAAAGCCTAAAATATTATTATTTAGATTTTGGAAGTTGCACGTAAAAAGTGCTTCCAACGTTTAGGTTACTTTCAACCCAAATTTTACCGTGGTTTAATTCAACCAGTTCTTTACAAATTGAAAGTCCTAAACCTGTACCTTTTTCATTCTTAGTTCCTATAGTGGTGAATGAATTATTTTTGAAGAGTTTTTCAATGTTCTCTTTTGAAATTCCTATACCTGTATCTGCAATACTAATAATGCAACTACCATTACTTATATGATTTGAAATGGTGATTGAATCGCCATTTTTACAGAATTTCACTGCATTAGCAAGCAAGTTTTGAATTACAATTTCAAACATACTTCTATCGGCATAAACAAAATCACGAAGTGAATGGTCAATTAAATCAATGCCTTTACTATCTAATCGTTGTTCTATCAATTTAATTTTGTCTTCAAAAACTTCTTGTACATCAAACAAGGTTGGCTTTGGCTCTAGAGAATGCATTTGAGATTTTGACCAGTTAAGTAAATTGAAAAGAAGTAAAGAAGCGTTGTTGGCATTTTCACTTAATTCGGGTATTAAATTATCAAATTCATCTCTTGATAAAGAACCGTCTTTTAGTAAATCAATAAACCCGTTAATTGAAGAAAGAGAATCTTTTAAATCATGAGATATGATAGAAAACAACTTGTCTTTTACATTATTTACATTTTCTAGATGTTTAGTTTGTTCTTGAAAAGCTTTGTTTTGCAACTCAATTTTCATGTTTTTTTCTTCTAATTCTTGAGTATATTTAATACTGTTGTTTCGTTTTAAATAAATTAAAATTAAGAATGTAGAAACAATGGCTAAAGCACCTAAAAGGGCATAAAAAATTAATTGAAAGCGATTTATTTTGTCATCACTTTCAATTTTTAATTCTGTATGAGCAAAAGAACTGTTGGCTTCATTTATTATATTATCAAAATCTGGATTAAGCTCTAAACCAGAACCAGAGACACTATCTTTAAAAATGGTGCTTTTGTCCAGACTACTCTTTAAAGTGTAATATTCACTTTGCCAATAATAAGCTCTATCAAATTTTCTTTTGGTAGAATCTATGGCTTTCATGAGTCTGTAATACTTTAATAATTCAGTTTTGTTATTAATTGATTTAGCAAGTGTTCCAGCTTCATAAAGTTGATCTTCAGCAAGTATTAGTTTCTTTTGGTTGTAATTTAATTCACCAAGATTATTTAGTGAAATAACCAAACCTAACTTATTATTTAATTTTCTGTTTAAACTTAAACCTTCCAGTAAATATTTTGTTGCAGTTTCATAATCGTTAAATTTCAAATATTCTCCACCAAGTTTTGGTAATACGTTTCCTTTAATAGAATCATTATCATTACCAACCATTTTAATAACGGTTTCATAGTATTCTATGGATTTTCTGTATTCTTTTTTAGAAGAATATAACTCAGCCAATCGGTTGTTTGATTCAATGATGTCAGATTTTTTATTTAGCTCTGTTTGAAGTTGTAAAGCTTTTAAATAAAACTCTGTAGCTTTTTCTTTTGCATTAATATTAAAATATGCTTTAGCTAAATTAGTGTAGGCAGAGCAAAGCTCAGGTTTTAAGTTTCGTTTTTCAAGTTCTTGAATAGCAGATAAAGAATACTGTAAACCTTTGGCATAATTTCCTCTTTTAATTTCAATTAAACCAATGCTATTATTAACTTTTGCAACGCCTAAAGTGTCTTTTAAATCTGTGTACAATGCTTTAGATTTAGCATAACCAGTAACAGCGTTTATGTAATCACTTTTATTAGCGTAAATTAAAGATTTATAATAGGTAGTTTCTGCAATACCATGCTTGTAATTTATGGCACTTGACAGTTTTTCACTTTCAAAAATATATTTTAAAGCTCTATCATATTCTTCAATATCATACAATTTTTGAATAAGTTTTAAAGAAGTATCAACCTTTAAGGTGTCTGTTTTTTGGTAGGCTAATTGTATGAATAAACTATCTATCTCTTTGGTTTGTGAATAACCAGAGTAAATTAATAAAAAGAGTAATAGAGTAATTATTTTCCTCATACAATATTTAACATACAACCATCAATATTATAATCATATAACGTTTCTTGTTGAGGGAATTAAGACTATTTAATATTAGTTGTTTCTGTTAGTTAGTTTTTGTTAGTCTTTAGTTTTAAAAAGAGAACAATAGCAAATCGAAAACAAAAGTTGTGAAAAGCCTTTTAAAAATCTAATTTTTGCGTTTTACTACCAATAAATTAGATTAAATGAACATGAGCATTTTTTAAAATATCGATGAATAGATGAACGGTAAAAAATGAGGAAAAAAGGATGCTAAATACGTGTTTTTTTAAATATGTTTTAATTGGTCTCAATTCTTTTATTAAGCCTATTTTTGCAAATAAACTTTAATAAAAGTTTTATCTTTGCTCCCTTTAAAAGTTATAATTAATGAACCTTCAAGAAACTTTATCAATACAGGTTAAACAAGCTGTACAATCAATATTTAGTATTTCTTTAGATACCATAGAATTTCAAGCTACTAGAAAAGAATTTGCTGGAGATATTACGGTTGTTATTTTTCCAATGTTGCGTTTTATTAAAGGAAATCCTGTTCAAATAGGAAATGATATAGGAAACTATTTAGTTGAAAATGTTGATGAAGTTAAAGCTTTTAACGTCGTTAAAGGATTTTTAAATATTGAAATTGAAGATGCTTATTATATTCATTTTTTTAATGATATAAGTACTAATGATTATTATGGTTTTGTATCTCCAAAGGCAAATGATAAAGGTATTATGGTTGAATATTCTTCGCCAAACACCAATAAACCTTTACACTTAGGTCACATTAGAAACAATTTGTTGGGTTATAGTGTTGCCGAAATTTTAAAAGCTTCAGGAAAAAAGGTATATAAAACTCAAATCATCAATGATAGAGGCATTCATATTTGTAAAAGTATGTTGGCTTGGAAACGTTTCGCTAATGGTGAAACTCCAGAAACTACAGGTTTAAAAGGAGATAAGTTGGTTGGAAATTATTATGTGAAATTTGACCAAGAATATAAGAATGAGATTAAAGGTTTAATAGCAGCTGGCAAGACTGAAGAAGAAGCAAAAAAACAAGCCCCCATTTTATTAGAAGCTCAAAATATGCTCTTAAAATGGGAAGCAGGTGATGAAGAAACAGTTGCCCTTTGGAAAAAAATGAACCATTGGGTTTATAATGGTTTTAATGTTACTTATAAAAATCTTGGTGTTGATTTTGATACGCTTTATTATGAAAGTAACACCTATTTATTAGGAAAAGAGTTTGTTGCTGAAGGATTAAAATCTGGTGTTTTTGTGAAAGAAGCAGATGATTCAGTTTGGTGCGATTTAACTGAAGATGGATTAGATAAAAAAATAGTACAACGCGCCGACGGAACTGCGGTTTACATGACTCAAGACATAGGAACAGCTATTCAACGTATCAAAGATTTTCCTGATGTAGGCGGAATGGTTTACACCGTAGGAAATGAGCAAGATTATCATTTTAAAGTGTTGTTTTTAATCTTGAAAAAACTAGGATTTGATTGGGCAAAAAATTTATATCATTTAAGTTACGGAATGGTTGATTTACCTTCAGGGAAAATGAAGAGTAGAGAAGGAACCGTGGTGGATGCTGATGATTTAATCGAAGAAATGGCTTCAACTGCTGGAGAAATTTCAGAAGAATTAGGGAAACTTGATGGCTATTCTCATGATGAAAAACAAGAGCTTTATAAAACAATAGGTTTAGGTGCTTTAAAGTATTTTATTTTAAAAGTTGACCCAAAGAAACGTATTTTGTTTGACCCTAAAGAATCTATAGACTTTCAAGGAAATACAGGTCCTTTTATTCAATATACTTATGCCAGAATACAGTCTATTATTCGCAAAGCAGATTTTGATTGTTCCAAAATATTGACAGATATAAGTTTACATGAAAAAGAAAAGGAACTTTTAAAACAATTGGAATTATTTCCTGAGGTAATTCAAAATGCAGCCGAAACTCATAGTCCAGCTTTAATTGCAAATTATACCTATGATTTGGTGAAGGAATTTAATTCTTTTTATCAAAACGTTTCTATACTTGGAGCCGATGATTTAAATGATAAAATTTTTAGAGTACAACTTTCAAAAAAAGTGGCATTAACTATTAAAAATGCTTTTAAATTATTAGGTATTGAAGTGCCTGAAAGAATGTAATTATCTTAAATGTTTTAAACCTTCATATACTACAATTCCAACCGCATTTGCTAGGTTAAGGCTTCTAACTTTATCGGTATAAATAGGTATTTTGAATAAGTTTTTTGAGTAGATGTTTAGGATAGTTTTAGGTAATCCAACAGATTCTTTTCCAAAGACTAAAAACATATTGTCTTCAAAAGGAATATCCCAATGTGTTTTGGTGCCATGACTCGATAAAAATACCATATTTGCCTCTTTATTTTTATTAAAGAAATCTTCTATATTATCATAATATACAATATCAAGATGCTGCCAATAGTCTAAACCCGCACGCTTCAAACGGGTATCGTCAATTTCAAAACCAAAAGGTTTCACCAGATGTAATTTTGAACCAGATGCTAAGGCTAACCTTCCAATATTTCCTGTATTGTTTGGTATTTCAGGTTCAATCAAAACAATATTAAGAGGCATTTTTATTTGAAAATTTATGAACTATAAATATGATTAATAAAACGAAAGGAAAGCCATGAAGTATGGTGTCAAACCAATCCATAATTTTCATTCCATTACCACCACCAGCAATCCAACGTATTTTTCCTACTATATGTGGTTCTGGAAAATAAGGCGCTAATCCTAAAGTGAGACAAAGTATTACAATAATTTTCCAGTTGTTAAATGGTGACATATGCTATTAAATTAAGGTTGTTTAGTATGAGTTTAAAGTAATTAGTTGTTAGTGTTTTTTATATTTTTTGTAAACTCATGAATGGTTTTGATGCCGTATTTTGAAATATATTTTATAAAAGCGCTTCCTATAATAGCTCCTTTTGCGTATTGTGTTGCTTGGGTAAATGTTTTATAATCAGAAATGCCAAAACCAATAATTTGAGGGTTATTTAAGTTCATTTCTGCAATTCGTTTAAAGTAATTGGTTTGTTTTTTTCCAAAACCAGATTGTGAACCAGTTACACTCGCGCTACTAACCATATAGATAAATCCGTTTGAAATAGAATCAATAAAATTAATGCGTTCTACACTTGTTTGTGGTGTAATTAAAAACACATTAATGAGTCCGTATGTTTCAAAAATAGATTTGTATTGCTCATGGTACACATCCACTGGTAAGTCGGGAATAATTAAACCATCAATACCAATCTCACTACATTTTTTACAAAATGCTTCCACGCCATATTGCAACATAGGGTTAAAATATCCCATAATGATTAAAGGAATTGAAACCGATTTTCTTATATTTTTTATTTGATTAAAAAGCACTTCTGTTGTCATACCATTTTTTAGTGCTTGAGTTGAACTAGCTTGAATGGTTGGCCCATCTGCTAATGGGTCGCTAAAAGGCAACCCAATTTCTATCATGTCAACACCACTTTTTTCTAAATCTTGAATAATAGATACTGTGTCATTTAAACTTGGGTAACCAGCTGTAAAATATATAGAAAGTAACTTTTTGTTTTCTTGTAATTTTTGTTGAATTCTGTTCATAATTATATGTTTTTCGTCATTGCGAGGAACAAAGTGACGTGGCAATCTGTTTAATGAGATTCCTTCACTGCGTTCGGAATGACGTTATAATTTAAAATAGTTTATGTATGTATTCAAATCTTTATCGCCTCGGCCAGATAAGCTTACTACTATAACATCGTTTGGTTTAAATTTTTTATGTTCAAAAATAGCCAAAGCATGAGAGCTTTCTATGGCTGGAATGATGCCTTCTAACTGGCATAATTCTAAGCCTGCTTTCATAGCATCATCGTCTGTAATAGACATAAATTCTGCTCGTTTAGTTTTGGCTAAATGTGCGTGCATTGGCCCTACGCCAGGATAATCTAAACCAGCTGAAATTGAATATGGTTCTGTGATTTGTCCGTCTTTGGTTTGCATTAATAGTGTTTTGCAACCATGAATGATGCCTTCTTTTCCTAAAACTGATGTTGCTGCACTTTCGCCAGAATCTATTCCATGGCCAGCAGCTTCAACAGCAATAATCTTTACATCTTCTTCATGAAGAAAGTGATAATAGGTTCCAGCAGCATTACTGCCACCACCAATACATGCTACTACATAATCTGGTTTTTCTCTGCCTTCATGTTCTTTTAATTGCCATTTTATTTCTTCTGAAATAACTGATTGAAAACGCGTGACCATATCTGGATATGGATGCGGACCAATAGCAGAACCAATGATGTAATGCGTGTCAACTGGGTTATTAATCCAATCGCGAATGGCTTCATTGGTAGCATCTTTTAAGGTTCTGCTTCCTGATAATGCTGGAACAACCGTTGCACCAAGCATTTTCATGCGGGCAACGTTGGGTGCTTGTCTAGCAATATCAATTTCTCCCATATAAACAATACACTCTAAGCCCGTTAAGGCACAAACGGTGGCTGTTGCAACTCCATGTTGTCCTGCTCCGGTTTCGGCAATAATTCTGGTTTTTCCTAAACGTTTGGCCATTAAAATTTGACCAATAGTATTGTTGATTTTGTGTGCTCCAGTATGATTTAAATCTTCACGTTTTAAGTAAATTTTAGTGTTGTATTTTTCTGAAAGGCGCTTTGCAAAATATAGAGGAGAAGGCCGCCCAACATAATCTTTTAAAAGTTGATTGAATTCTTCTTTAAATGAAGGTTCAGCCATTATTTTTAAATAATTCTGACGTAATTCTTCAACATTTGGATATAGCATTTCTGGGATGTATGCACCACCAAACTCACCATAATAACCTTTTTCATTAACGTTATAATTCATTTTATTTTTTATTGTGGTCATTGCGAACATCGAGAAGCAATCTGTTTAATCATAAAAAAGATTACTTCAGTCGTTCCTTCTTCGTAATGACGGTGTCTTTAAAATTTTGTAATAAGTTTATTTTTTTTAGTCCAGGTTCTATTTCAAATTTACTGTTTACATCTATGGCATAGCAATATTTTGAAGTTTCACTTTGTTGAAATTCTTTAATTTTTTCAATTTCGTTTAGTCCAATTCCACCACTTAAAAAAAATGGTTTGGTTGATGGATAAGTATGTAATACATTCCAATTGAAGGTGTAACCATTACCTCCAGGTAATTTGCCTTTGGTGTCGAATAAGTAAAAATCACAAACCAATTCGTAAGGTTTTAAAACCTCAAAATTGAATTCGTTTTTTATTGAAAATACTTTGATAATTTGAATCTTCTTGTCATTGCGAGACTTTTCTGAAAAGTCGTGGCAATCTGTTTTTTTTGATGAGATTACTTCGTCGTTTTTCTCCTCGTAATGACGTCTTAATTTTAAGCAATATTCAGGTGATTCATTTCCATGAAGTTGAACTGCTTGTAAGTTGTGTTTTTTAATGTTTTCAATAACTTCTTCTAAATTGGCATCAACAAATACGCCTACTTTTTTAATAGTTTTTGATAAATTAGGAATTACAGAATTAAAACATCTTGCAGATTTGTCATAAAATATAAAACCCAGATAGTCTGGTTGCAAAGCTGCAACTTGATCTATATTGTCTGGATATTTCATGCCACAAATTTTTAGTTTCATATGTTCCTTTTTATCGTCATTGCGAACAATGTGAAGCAATCTTTTTTTATGAGATTACTTCGTCGTTTCTCTCCTCGTAATGACGTTACTTATTTAATTCTTTAATAAATTGTTTCGCACTTTCACCTGCATTATCAGTTTTCATGAAATTCTCTCCAATTAAAAAACCTTGGAAACCATAATGTTGTAAATCTTTTATAGAAGCAATATTGCTAATGCCACTTTCAGAAACTTTTACAAAGTCATTTGGGATGAGTTTACTTAGTGTTTTACTGGTTTCTAAACTCACATCAAATGTTTTAAGGTTTCTATTATTTACGCCTAACATATCTAAACTTGGCATGATGGATTTATGGAGTTCTTCTTCATTATGAACTTCTAATAATACATCTAATTTTAAGCTTTTAGCAAATTCTGAAAACTGTTTAATTTCTTCACGTGACAATATCGCCGCAATTAATAAAATAACATCGGCACCATAGGCTTTAGCTTCAAGCAATTGGTATTCGTCTATAATAAATTCTTTTCGTAAAAGTGGTAAATTACAACTGGCTCTTGCTGTTAACAAATCGTCTAACGAACCTCCAAAATATTTGCCATCGGTTAAGACTGACATACCACAAACACCAGCATCTTCATAACCTTTTGCAACATCAAATATATTTAAAGATTGATTGATCACCGATTTTGAAGGTGAACGACGTTTGTGTTCAGCTATAATTCCTGTCTGACTTTGTCTCAATTTATTTGCTAAAGAAATGGTTTCTCTTTCAAACAAAACAGATTGTTCTAATTGCTTTATAGGAATTAATGATTTTCTTAAATCAACTTCAACACGCTTATCTGCAACTATTTTATCTAGAATGTTCATTTGCTTAACTCTTGAATGGTTTGTAAAGCTTTTAATCCTTTACCTGAAAGTAAAGACTCTTTTGCTAGTTCAAACCCTAGTTTATGTTCTATTTGATTAGTAGTTGCAATAGCTAAACCAGCGTTGGCACAAACCACATTATTTTGTTGTTCTGTTCCTTTTCCTTGTATTACATTCATGAAAATTTTAGCAGAATCTTCAACGGTACTTCCGCCAAAAATGGATTCTTGTGAAATTTCAGAAACCCCTAAATCTTCTGGAGAAAACATGGTTTCTGCATGGTTTGAAATGACTTTAGCTTTTCCTGTTAATGAAATTTCATCATAACCGTCTAAGGCATGTACAATAGAATAATTTGCGTTTGTATTTTGGTATAAATAACCATAAAGACGTAGCAACTCTAAATTAAAAACACCAACCATTTGATTTTTTGGGAATGACGGATTTACCATGGGGCCTAACATATTGAAAAAAGTTTTCACACCTAATTCACGGCGAATTGGTGCTACGTTTTTCATGGCAGGATGAAACAAAGGAGCGTGTAAAACACAAATTCCGGCTTTATCAATGGAGCGTTTTAAAAAATCTTCGTTACTTGAAAATTTAATACCTAAAAATTCCATAACGTTTGATGATCCACAAGCTGATGAAACCCCATAATTGCCATGTTTTGCAACATTAACGCCTGCACCAGCAGTAACAAAGGATGCTATTGTTGAAATATTAAAAGTGTCTTTTCCATCGCCACCAGTTCCACACAAATCAATGGCATTAAAATCTTTTAAATCAATAGGAATGCAAAGTTCTAAAAGGGCATCTCTAAAACCTTGCAATTCATCAAGCGTTATACTTCGCATCATATAAACAGTAAGAAAAGCGGCAATTTGGCTTTGATTATAGTCGCCTTTTGAAATGTTTACTAATACTTGTTTTGCTTCTTCAGTTGAGATGCTTTCGTGGTTTATAAGTCTGTTTAATATATGCTTCATCGTCTAACTATTAATCCAGTTTTTAAGAATTTGTTTACCATGAGGTGTTAATACCGATTCTGGATGATATTGTACACCTTTAACATCATAAACTTTATGGCGTAATGACATGACTTGTCCGTTTTCATCAAGTGAGGTTGCTTCTAAACTTTCAGGTAATTCTGAATTTACTACCCATGAATGATAGCGACCTACTTCAATTGTTTTTTCAAGTCCATTAAATAGTGATTCATCATTAACAGTAATGGTGACTTTTGTTGCAACGCCATGATACACATTATCTAAATTTATAAGTGAACCTCCAAAAACTTCAGCAATGGCTTGTTGGCCTAAGCAAACACCTAAAATGCTTTTTGTTGCTGCAAATTGTTTTATAATGGGTTTTAACAAACCAGCTTCGTCTGGAATTCCTGGACCTGGTGATAATACAATTTTATCAAACGGTTTTATGTCATCTAAAGTTAGTTTGTCATTTCTAACAACGGTAACATCGCAGTTTAAATCTTCTAAGTAATGCACAAGATTGTATGTGAAACTGTCGTAATTATCTATCACTAATACTTTTATCATCTTTAAATAGTTTCTGCTAATTCAATAGCTTTTGTTAGGGCTCCTAATTTATTATAGACTTCTTGCAATTCACTTTCTGGATTGGATTTTGAAACGAGTCCTGCGCCTGCTTGCCAATGCAATTTGTGATTTTTACTTAAAAAGGTTCTTATCATAATGGCATGATTAAAGTTGCCATCAAAATCCATAAAACCTATGGCGCCACCATAAAATGAGCGACTTGTTTTTTCATACTGCTCAATAAGTTGCATTGCTCTGTGCTTTGGTGCTCCACATAATGTGCCTGCAGGAAATGTGTCTGCAACAACCTGCATGGTTGAGGTTTCTTTGTGTTTTAATCCGGTTACTTTGCTAACTAAGTGAATAACGTGCGAGAAAAATTGAACCTCTCTATAAGTATCAACTGTTACATGGCTTCCATGTCTGCTTAAATCATTTCTTGCCAAATCTACAAGCATCACATGTTCTGCATTTTCTTTATCATCAACTACTAATTTCTTGGCTAATTCTGCGTCTTGTATATCGTTTCCAGTTCTTCTGAAAGTTCCTGCTATTGGATGAATTTCGGCTTTGCCATGACTAACTATTAACTGGGCTTCTGGCGAGCTTCCAAAGATTTTAAAATTTCCGTAATCAAAATAAAATAAATATGGTGATGGGTTGATGCTTCTTAAAGCACGATATACATTGAATTCGTCTCCTTTAAATTCTTGAGAAAAACTTTTTGATAAAACTAGTTGGAATACATCACCACGAGCACAATGCTTTTTGGCTAATTCTACATGGGTTTTATATTCACTATCAGATAAATTTGATAAAATGTTTCCTTTAGGTTCAAAATTATAAGATGCAAAATTTCTTGCTTTTATAAGTTGAAAAATGGCTTCAATATTACTATCATTTTCATAGCAATGAGCAAAAATAAAGGCTTCGTTTTTATGATGATTGATGGCTATGATGTTTTGATAAACAGCGTAATAAATGTCTGGAATACTGACTGAATTTTCTTTTTTAGAAATGTCTATATCTTCAAAATATCTTACAGCATCATAAGCTATGTATCCAAAAATACCATTATTAATGAACTTAAATTTTGTTTCAGAATGTATCTTAAACCTTTTTGTGAACTGATGAATTTCTTCTGTAACATCTGTGTTTTCTGAAATTTTTAAACGTGTAGAAGTTCCATCGGGAAACGTTTGAAGAATGGTTTCATTTTCAACTTTTATGGAGGCAATTGGGTTAAAACAGATATATGAAAAACTGTTATCGTTAGCATGATAATCACTACTTTCAAGCAATATGCTGTTAGGAAAGTTGTCTCTAATTTTAAGGTAAATGCTAACAGGCGTGATAGTATCTGCCAGAATTTTTTTGTAATGTGTGTATAAGTTAAATGTTTTCATTTTTATTCATTAAAAAAGGCTTGTCGTGAATGACAAGCCTTTTGATATTTTTAGTTTTTAAATATACTAAGCGACTACTTCACGAAATTAAGTTTCATAAAGCTCCACCACCAAGTATTATTTAAAATTGTGTTCATATTTTTAATTTGGTCAAATATAGAAAAGACAATATAATTACACAATAGTTTAATGTTTTTTTAATTAAAAATTTGTTAAACGGCCATTGAATTATAATGTAATATTTAATTTTAGCAATATGAAATATATATATTTAATTGTTTTAACTGTAATTCTTATAAGTTGTAAGCAAAATAAGAGTGATCATAATTTACCTGAAAATAAAGAAGAGATAGTTGAAAAGATGCAGTCAAGTGAAGACAGTATTCAACTAGATGTTTATGATTTCAATGGTTTTAAAAAATTTTTAACTCAAAATGATGATAAAATTCATGTTATTAATTTTTGGGCAACTTGGTGTGCACCTTGTGTAAAAGAATTGCCTTTTTTTGAAAAAATAAACACTCAATTTGCTAATAAAAATGTTGAGGTTGTTTTAGTTAGTTTAGATTTTCCTCATTTATATGAATCAAAATTAAAACCTTTCATTGTTGATCATCATATCAAGTCAAAGGTTATAGCTTTAGATGATGTAGATATGAACTCATGGATACCACAAGTAAATAAAGATTGGTCTGGTTCAATTCCAGCCACAATTATTTATAAAAATGATGATTTTAGATTTTTTGAACAATCATTTACGTATGAGACTTTAGAAAATGAAATTCTTAGATTTTTAAAATAAAAACTATAAAAATCAGTTTTTTTATAAATTATTGGGATTTAACTAATATAATTAATTCAAAAACAATTTATATCATATAAGTTATTTAGAAATATTATTTTTGTCACCTAAAATTTTAATAAAATATGGAAAATTTATCACAAGAAGAATGGGTAGAACAATTAGAAAACGACACTAATGCTGTGATTTTAGATGTTAGAACAGATAGCGAAGTTTTCGAAGGAAAAATACCAAATTCATTACATATAGATATTTACAGAGGAGAAGAATTTGTTTCTGAAGTTGAAAAACTTGATAAAACAAAAAACTATTATATTTATTGCAGATCAGGAAATAGAAGTGGTCAAGCTTGTAAAATTATGGAACAAATTGGATTTGAAAACACTTACAATCTTATTGGAGGCATGATGCAATGGGAAGGAGATGTTGAATAACCTTAATTATTTTATTAAAAATACACTTATAGCTTTAACAATAATATGTTCTTGTATTATTTTAAGTTGTAAAGGACAAACAGATTCACGAATAAAAAATATATCTGTTGAAGACATGCAATCCCTTTTAAAAACAGCAGATATTCAGTTAATAGATGTAAGAACTCCAGAAGAGTATCAATCAGGATTTATAAAAAATGCTGAAAACATCAATTATTTTTCACCTAGTTTTGAAGAAGAAATTTTAAAATTAGATAGGGATAAACCAATTATTTTATATTGTAGGTCAGGTAACAGAAGTTCAAAATCAGCAGTAAAATTTTTGAATGCTGGGTTTCTAAATTTATATAATTTAGATGGTGGAATTTTAAATTGGCAGAAACAAGGATTAGATGTTATAAAAGAATAAAAAGCCCTTATCTTTTTTTTAAGACAAGGGCTTTTTTATTTGCATTAACTATTTCAACTAATTTTTAAGTTCTTTAGCTATTTATTTTTAGAAAAAAAATCAATTTATATACTTTTACACAAAGATTTGAAGATTATTAAATAAATGTCCAAAAAATTTAATATATTAAAAATTATAAAGTTTAATTTTATTAATTAGTTAACCATGGAAAACGGGTATGTCATTTTAGGTATTATTGCTTTATTGTTTCTAAGTATGTATGGGTATGCTTATGCATCTGTTACTTTAGAAAAAATACGCGATAAAAAAATTGAAAAAATTGAGCTCAAAAAGGAACAATTGAGACTTGAAGAGATGGCTTTAAAGCAAAAAGCAAGAGACGAGAAAATGAGTCAGCTAAATAAACGTAGCGAAGAAATTAGACTTGAACTTGATAAGCTAAACAAAAAGAAAGCGCAACACGAAGTTAAGCAACTAAAAATTAGTTAATTTTTATCTAAAAATTTTTTAGATAATTTCTATAAAACACAAAACCCATAATGGTTTATAAACCATTATGGGTTTTTGCTTTTTAAATTTTTTTCAACATGATAACAATCAGAAAATATTTAAATATATATGTTTACTATTGGACAAGTAAACAATCAGTCTATTAAAATCACGTAATTTAAATAAAGCCTATATAATGAAACTTTTTAACCTAATTTCTGTACTTATTGTTCTTTTGTTTTTTGGGTGTAAAGACCCTTATAAAACGACACCATCTGTCGTTGTTAATGCAGATTCTAAAACAGTAAATACAAATTCTAATCAATTGCATGCCGTTATTGTAAAGGAAATTCTTCCAACAGCAAATTATACCTATTTGCAGGTGTTAGAAGGTGAAAAGAATTTTTGGATTGCTGTAAATAATAGTGATGCTAAAGTTGGTGAAACTTATTTTTATGTTGGAGGACTTTTGAAAGAAAACTTTGAAAGCAAAGCTTTAAATAGAATATTTGATGAATTATATCTTGTTGGAAATTTAGTTTCTTCAAATCATGGAAATCAATTGAATTCAAATAATGTGAATCATGAAAATGATTCTAAGAGTAAGAGTATAGTTTCTAATTCAATAAAACCAAATATTGTCACACAAAAAGGATCTATTAAAATTTCTGAGATAGTCAGTAATTCAAAGAAATATGAAGGAAAAACAATTCAAATTGATGGTGAATGTACCAAAATTAATGTTGGGATAATGGGTAAAAACTGGATACATTTAAAAGATGGTAGCAAAGACGATTATGATTTAGTAATAACTTCTGATGAATTAGTTTCTGTTGGTTCAGTAGTTACAATTAAGGGCGATGTAGTTTTAAATAAAGACTTTGGGTCTGGTTATAAGTATGATTTAATTATTGAAAACGGAGTTTTAGTTAAATGATTAGAATTTAATATCAAAAAAAGAATTGATTTTACTTTAAAGCAAATTTATTTTTTAAACATAAAATATACTGCTAAAATTAAAAAAACAAACGAAATAATATGATTTAACCTAAAGGTTTCTGTTTTAAATACTACTAATGTAAATACCGCAAACACTAATAAAGTAATAGCTTCTTGAATTACTTTTAACTGAATAAGTGAAAATGGTCCACCGTTTTCTTTAAAACCTATCCTATTTGCTGGAACTTGAAAAATATATTCAAACAAGGCAATGCCCCAACTTATAAAAATAATGGAGATAAGCCCTAATTTATTAAACCATTTCCATTCTGAAAATTTTAAGTGGCCATACCATGCCATAACCATAAAGGTGTTGCTTAATATAAGAAGGCAAATAGTTAAAATGGCTTTCATAACTGATACATTAAATATTTTTTAAATATATTATGAATTATAATTCAAAGCAATTACAAGATAGATTTTTATAGATACTTTAAAAAGTAATAAAAATTGAAAAATAAAAACATCGCAATGCATTTACTTTTTTTCTGAATGATATTTAGTAAAAATAATTACAGATGAAACATGACTTTTGTCATTGAAAAAGGATAAAATATTAAGTACCTTAAATGATTAATTAAACAACTCGACTATGCCTAAAAATAATAGTATTTTTCTGGAAAAATTGAGCATTCTTAAAAAATCAGAAGATTTCAAAAAGGATACAAATCAAGTAAATAATCCCTATTCATTGTATTTTAATCAATATCTAAATGCAAGTGAAGAACAAAAAAAATGGATGAATAAAAATTCTGATTATATTTTAAATAAAATAAAAACCTTAGAGAAGAAATACACTTACTATTTAGGCATACGGTAAAAATTCCTATTCCATAAAAATCAATAAGCATCAAATTAAATTTGTGTTTACTAACTTTTTTAAGCTTTTATTTTGCTTAAAATTTTAATTCACTAAAGATAGAAAGCATAATTTTTAACTTCTGTACCTTTTTTAATAATTAAGTTCAATTTGATAAACTAGCTCAAATTCAACAATTTTTTTAAACCTTTGGCGAAGTCTGATAGTTATTAGTCGAATTTTTGATTCATTAATAATAGCTTGTTAGTAATTTTATCACGTTAATATAATCATAAGCTACTAAATGGTTACAGAAGATATCAGCTATAAAGAAAAAGAAGGAATAAGTTATAAAGAAGCAGGTAAATTTGAAGATACCCGTTTTGAAAAAATTCATAACGTTATTTTTAATTCTTCTATAGAAGCCTCCATATTGGTGGCTCAAGAAATTGCTAATTTAATTCAAAGAAAAGAAGAATTAAAAGAGCCTTGTGTTTTAGGTTTAGCAACTGGGTCTTCACCTATAAAGGTATATGAAGAGCTTGTCAGAATGCATAATGAGGAAGGATTAAGTTTTAAAAACGTTGTGACTTTTAATCTTGATGAGTATTATCCTATGGATAAAGATAATATTCAAAGTTATTTTTATTTTATGCATGATCATCTTTTTAATCATGTAGATATTCTTCCGGAAAATGTAAATATTCCAGATGGAAAGGTGAGTCCAGAAGAACTTCGTCAGTATTGTATAGATTATGAGATGAAAATAAAATCTTATGGGGGTTTAGACTTTCAACTTCTAGGTATTGGTAGAACAGGGCATGTTGGATTTAATGAGCCTGGATCTCATATTAATTCAGGTACTCGAAGTATTACACTAGATCATATTACAAGAGTTGATGCTGCTCCTACTTTTTTAGGTATAGACAATGTTCCTAGAAAAGCAATTACTATGGGAATTGGCACAGTTAGAAGTGCAAAACGTATCGTACTACTTGGTTGGGGAATTAGTAAAGCTGAAATATTAAAAAAAACTATTGAAGGAGAAATTACCTCACAAGTACCTGCAACATATTTACAAGAACATAATAATATAACCTTTGTTTTAGATAGTGATGCTTCTTCTGAGTTGACAAGAGTAAAAACTCCTTGGTTGGTTAAATCATGTGTTTGGACAGATGCGTTAAAGCTTAAAGCAGTTGTTTGGTTGAGTGAATTAACCAATAAACCATTTTTAAAGTTGACAGACAAAGATTATAACGATAATGGTATGGCTGGTCTTTTAACTGAAGAAGGTACTGCTTACCATTTAAATATTAAAATGTTTAACAAATTACAGCATACTATTACAGGTTGGCCGGGAGGAAAACCAGATGCTGATGATACATATAGACCAGAACGTTCAACACCTGCAAAAAAGAGAGTTATCATATTTAGCCCACATCCAGATGATGATGTTATTTCAATGGGTGGTACTTTTGATAGATTAGTAGAACAAGGACATGATGTGCATGTAGCTTATCAAACATCAGGTAACATTGCGGTTTCTAATGAAGAAGCTTTGAAATTTGCCGAAGTTTCTATGGCATTAAATTCTAAATCAGCGGAATCAGAACGTATTATTGATTTTTTAAAAAATAAGTCCGATAATGATATTGACTCTGTTGAGGTTAGAAAATTAAAAGGTATAATTAGAAGAAGTGAGTCTTTAGCAGCTACTAGATATATAGGATTACCAGATACTAATGTTCACTTTTTAGATCTTCCATTTTATGAAACAGGAACGATAAAGAAAACAAATCTTTCCGATGCTGATATTGATATTATGTGTGATTTTATTGATTCAGTAAAACCACATCAAATTTATGCTGCCGGCGATTTAGCAGACCCTCATGGTACACACAAAGTTTGTTTGGATAGTTTGTTTGAAGCTTTGAAAAAATTAAAAAATAAGCCTTTTATACACGATTGTTGGGTATGGCTGTATCGAGGTGCTTGGCACGAATGGGAACCTTATCAAATTGAAATGGCTGTACCTATGAGTCCAGATCAGGTTCTTAAAAAAAGACATGCTATTTTTTATCACCAATCTCAAAAAGATGGCGTCATGTTTCAGGGAGATGATTCTAGAGAGTTTTGGGTGCGAGCAGAAGATAGAAATAGAGAGACCGCAAAAAAATATAATGATTTAGGGTTGGCAGATTATGCTGCCATAGAAGCTTTTAAGCGTCATTACTTTTAAGTCCAAAAATAAATATTGATTAGTAGCATTTATAATTGTTGAGTTTAGTTGTTTTTTTAGTTAATGATGGTTATCCCTTTAAATAGATGATAACCATCTTTTTTTAAACAAGTTTTAAATAGAGGAATTTAAAATTTTTTGTTTTACATCATCTATGTAAGATCTACCAATTACATATCTAAGACCTTCTATTTCTAAACTATTTCCTTCAACGGCATCTATCTTATCAATGGCTACAGTATATGACCTGTGTATACGTAAAAAATCTCTTGTAGGTAGTAAATTTGTAAAATCTGTTAGTGTACTATGTACAATATATCTTCCTGTTAGGGTGTTTATTTTTAAGTAATCTTTTAAACTTTCAATGACTAAAATTTCATCTAGAAAAATTTTCTTCATTTTCTTCTTATCAATCTTAACAAAAATAAAAAGGCGTTCTTTGGTGTTTTCAATAGGAAATCTATTGGCTATATTTAGTCTTTTTTCTACCTTATTAAGAGCTTTCATAAATCTAGGAAATTCAATAGGTTTAACAAGATAATCCAAAACATCTAATTCATAAGTTTCTATAGCAAATTCATCATAAGCGCTTGTAATTATTAGTAAAGGAGGTTTTTCTAAACTTTTAATAAAATTTATGCCATCAAGAACAGGCATGTTTATATCTAAAAAAATAACATCAACCGTATTGTTTTTTAAATAATTTAAGCCGTCTATTGCATTGCTAAATGAATTTATTATTTCAAAATTTTCAATTTGCTCTAAATAATTTTTAATAACTTTAATAGCTAATGGCTCATCATCAATAATTAAACAAGTTATGTTCATGTCTTTCACTATTTCTCAATTAAAAGTAATTCTAATCAAATTACTAAAGGAGTGTTTGTTTTAATTTTTAACTTACTTTGATTTTAAGTTTAACAATAAACTTCTTTTTATTGTTTTTGATCTTTAAATCGTAATCGTTTTTATCATACCCTAAATCTAGTCTCTTTTTAACATTTTCTAATCCAATTCCGCTAGATTTTTTAAAATTATCTTTATGACTAGTGATTAAAGGCATAGGATTAATTAGTGTAAAATAAAGAAAATTTTCAACGATTTTAAAGTTAATAATAATTTTCACGTTACCTATATTTTTGTTTGCACCATGTTTAAAGGCGTTTTCAACAAATGTTAACAATAAAATTGGCGCAATTTCTTTATCTTGTATATCTCCAGAAATTGACATATTAACTTCTAGTGAGTCATCATATCTAACTCGTTCTAAATCTAGATAGTTTTGAATACATAATATTTCGTTTTGTAAACTTTGTCGTTTTGCTTTAGTGTCATAAAGCATATAACGCATTAATTCTGATAGTTTTAAGATTATTTTCGGGGTTTTATCAGACTTTATTACCGATAATGAATAAATATTATTTAGTGTATTAAAGAAAAAATGTGGGGAAATTTGATTCTTTAAAAAAAGTAATTCAGTTTCTAATTGTGTTTTTTCAAGATCAGTAACTCGTTTGTGTTCTTTTAAAAAATCTAATGTAATTTTTATAGCTGCAACAAATCCTACTACATAAAGTTCGCCAATCATCATTTCTATAGTATAGTTTAAGTTTAAACTATCAATGGGTTCTGGTCCTTCAGGCCAAACATTATGACCTATTAAATAATAGGTTAGATTATACTTTATTACAACCATAATAAAAATGGTTGTTAAAATTGCAATAACATAAAGGGTATATTTTTTTCGATACACCAAAAAGGGCATAAAAACAAAAATATTTAAGTAGCTAGACACCATGTGTATAGGAAAACCTAATAAATTAGACTTAACTGAATACATATAATCATTGAAATAGCTTCCCCAGCGAAACGTATTAAATAAAAAATACACAACCCAAAATATAATATGATATTTCCTTGATATTAAATAAAATTTATCGCTATTAAAACTCATTATTCAATAAATATAGATGATACTTTTTTGTGGTGTTTAGGGCTTTTAATATGTTATCCGTCTAAATTACTTTTATTTACAATAAAATTAATGAAAATTTAAACTTAAATATTGATGTTGTCATATGAAAAACTTTACTTTCTTTATTTTATTTATAGTTTTATTTTTTAGTTGCAAAGAATTTACTACTGAAAACAATCAAAATAGAGTATCTACTATAAAATATGTAAATCCTTTTATAGGTACAGGAGGTCATGGGCATACCTTTCCCGGAACAACTGTTCCTTTTGGAATGGTGCAAGTTAGTCCAGATAATGGTATTTCAAATTGGGATTGGTGTTCTGGTTATCATTATCAAGATTCCATAATTGCCGGATTTAGCCACTTACATTTAAGTGGGACAGGTATTGGTGATTTGGTAGATATATTGTTCATGCCTACTAATAGAACAGTTGATTTAACTTTTAATACTGTGTCACGAGATTCACTTCCGTACAAATCGTCGTATAGTCATGCTAACGAAAAATCAAGTCCTGGATACTATCAGGTATTTCTTCAGGATCCAAAAGTGAATGTAGAATTAACATCTTCTTTAAGAACGGCATATCACAAGTATACCTTTACTCAAGACGATACACAATCTATAGTTATAGATCTTGGTTTTGCTATCAATTGGGATAAAGCTTTAAAATCGGCTATTACAATTGAAGACGATCATACAATTAGCGGCTATCGTTTTAGTACAGGTTGGGCAAAAAACCAGAAAGTGTTTTTTGTTGCCGAATTTTCTAAACCAATTTTAAAATACACATTAGCAGATACTCAAAATAATATTGATGGGCAATCCGTAGAAGGGGAAAAAGCCAAATCACAATTATTTTTTAGTGCCGGAGGTGGTAACACCTTATTTGTTAAAGTAGCGGTATCATCGGTTAGTGTAGCCAATGCCAAAGATAATTTAGATTCAGGAGATTTTAATTTTGATCAAGCTAAAACGGAAGCAGAAACTAATTGGAATTCAGCCTTATCAAAAATAGAAGTTGAAACCTCAGTTGATTCTCTTAAAACCATATTTTACACAGCATTGTATCATACACAATTAGCCCCAGTTACTTACAGTGATAAAAATGGGCAGTTTAGAAAAGAGAATGACAGTATTGTAACAGCTACAAACTACACAGCTTATTCTACCTTATCGCTTTGGGATACGTTTAGAGCAGAAAATCCGTTACTAACTTTAATAGCCCCAGATAAAGCATCCGATGTTGTAAACTCTATGTTGGTCTATTATGAAACTAACAAGATTTTACCTGTTTGGACACTTTATGCCAATGAAACCAATACCATGACTGGCTATCATTCTATTCCTGTCATTGCAGATGCTTACCTAAAGGGAATTAAAGGTTTTGATGCTGAAAAAGCGTATGAAGCCATGAAAGCAACTATGATGCAAGATCAACGTGGTTTAAATTTTTATAAAAAGTACGGATACATTCCATATAATTTATTAGACGAATCTGTTACCATTACCTTGGAGTATGCTTTTGATGATTGGTGTGTAGCACAAATGGCTAAAGCTTTAGGGAAAGATGATGATTACAACTATTTTTTAAATCGTTCGAAAGCCTATCAGTATGTTTTTGATTCTGAAACAGGATTTATGCGAGGTAAATCTGATGATGGTAAATCATGGAATGAGCCGTTTGATCCGAAGCATTCTAATCACAGAGAACATACCGATTATACCGAAGGCAATGCATGGCAACACAGTTGGTTTGTTCCTCAAAATGTTGAAAATCTAGTTCAGTTACATGGAGGTAACGATATTTTTACTAATCGTTTAGAACAATTGTTTACAGAAAGTTCTGAAATTACAGGCGATAATGTATCAGCTGATATTTCAGGGTTAATTGGGCAATATGCACATGGGAATGAACCAAGTCACCATATAGCTTATATGTTTAATCATGCTAATAAGCCATGGCGAACACAATATTGGGTGCGTCATATTTTAGACACTCAATACAATACCATGCCAAATGGTTTAAGCGGTAATGAAGATTGCGGACAAATGTCTGCTTGGTATGTATTTAGTTCTATTGGGTTATATCCTATGAATCCTGCGTCGGGCGATTACGAAATAGGAAGTCCTATTTTTGAAAAGTCAACGATTAATCTTCCAAATGGAAAAACATTTGTGATTGAAGCCGAACATGTTTCTGATAACAACATTTATATTCAGTCGGCCACATTAAATGGGGTTGAATTTAATCAAACAACTATTTTGCATCAACAAATCTTACAAGGTGGAAATTTACATTTTGTTATGGGGTCTAAACCAAATAAAAATTGGGGTTTAACAATTAAAAAAAGTCAATAATAAATGGATATCATTGATTTAAGCATTATTATATTTTATATCCTCTTAACTGTTGGTGTTGGCGTTTGGATTTCTAAAAAAGCTTCAAAAGGATTAGATGAATATTTTCTTGGCGGAAAATCTATAAAATGGTATTATTTAGGATTAAGTAATGGTTCCGGTATGTTTGATATATCTGGCACAGCTTGGATGGTTGGTATTTTGTTTTTATATGGGGTAAAAAGCTTTATGTTTATGTGGCTTTGGCCCATATGGAATCAAATTTTCGTTATGATGTTCTTAGCTGTCTGGATAAGACGATCTAAAGTAATGACAGGATCTGAATGGATTTTAACACGCTTTGGAGATGATAAAGCAGGTAAAGCATCTCATATTATAGTCGCTATTTTTGCTATAGTTTCGGCTATAGGATTTATAGCTTACTTTTTTGAAGGAATTGGTAAATTTATGACCGTTATTTTACCATGGGATTTAACTCTTCATTTAGGTCAAGCGATCTTATTTAATTCAGAACAATCATATGCTTTAATTATCATTTTTTTAACTACTGTTTATACAGTTAAAGGTGGTATGTTTTCTGTGGTTGCTACTGAAGTGTTGCAATATGGCATTATGGTTATTGCTGGATTACTTGTAGCAGGATATACGCTTATTCATTTTACAGATGTTCAAATAACCTCTGTTATTTCTGAAGAATGGAAAAACGTTTTTTTTGGTTGGGAACTTGATGCTCAATGGAGTTCTAAATATGAAGTCTTTAATAATTTAATTAATTCTGAAGGCTATAAAATGTTTGGAGCTTTAGTAGGAATGTCTTTGTTTAAAGGGTTTTTTGCTAGTATTGCTGGTCCAACACCAAGTTATGATTTACAGCGAATACTTTCTACAAAATCGGTTAAAGAAGCCGCTTATATGAGTGGGTTTACTAACTTAATTTTGTTTATTCCAAGGTATTTATTAATTGCTGGTATTGTTGTTATTGCCTTGGTTACGTTGGCCCCAGAAATGGCTTCTAATACCTCCTTAAATGGAGCCGACTTAGAGATATTATTACCAAAAATCATAAATTTTCATGTGCCAGTCGGTATCAAGGGGTTATTACTTGCTGGACTGTTAGCCGCTTTTATGTCTACGTTTTCAGCATTTGTAAACGCAGGACCGGCCTATATAGTTAATGATATTTATAAAAAATATTTTAAACCTAAAGCAACAAGCGAGCATTATATAAAAATTAGTCATATCGCATCTTTTATTGTTGTTAGCTTGGGTGTTTTTATGGGCTTTTTTGCAGACTCTATAAACTCATTAACATTATGGATTACTAGCTCATTATTTGGAGGTTATGTAGCAGCTAATTTTTTAAAATGGGTTTGGTGGCGTTTTAATGGTTGGGGCTATTTTTGGGGAATGTTTACTGGCTTAGTGGTAGCTTCATTACAATTTGTGTTGGATCAAAGCAAAGGAAGTTTTGTAGAAGGTTCTTGGTTATATGACTTAACAGAATTACAAGCAATTTACCTGTTTCCAATAATATTTGGATTTTCAATACTAGGTTCTTTTTTAGGAACCTTCTTTACTAGACCTACAGATATTTTTGTATTAAAAGATTTTTATAAAAATGTAAGGCCGTGGGGTTGGTGGAAACCTGTTTATAATGCGGTAAAGTCTGAAGATATATCTTTTACAAAGAATATAGATTTTAGAGCTGATATGATAAACTGTGCTATAGGAATCGTATGGCAATCAAGCATGATTGTATTTCCAATATTTCTTTTAATTAGGGACTATCCAAAGATAATAATTTCGTTGATTGTCTTTTTAGTTACTTCAATTATTTTAAAATATACTTGGCTAGATAAAGTTAGAAAACTACCTGACTAATTAAGTATAACTTATCTTTATATAAAGAAAAATCAAAATAAGTTCAATTATAAAATAACAATAAAAGTGAGTAATATTCCTTGGCAAGATAAACCTGAAAATAGTAATGACGTTATGTGGCGTTATTCTGAAAACCCCATTATCGAGAGATATGCAATTCCATCATCAAATAGCATTTTTAATAGTGCAGTTGTTTCTTTTGAAGATGGTTTTGCAGGTGTTTTTAGATGCGATAACAAAGCTGTACAGATGAATATTTTTGCAGGGTTTAGTAAAAACGGAATTGATTGGGAAATCAACCACGAGCCTATTGTAATGCAAGCTGGAAATACAAACATGATACAATCAGATTATAAATATGACCCTCGAGTTGTGTTTATCGAAGATCGTTATTGGATTACCTGGTGCAATGGGTTTAACGGACCAACAATAGGTATCGGGTATACTTTTGATTTTAAAACTTTTTTTCAGTGCGAAAATGCCTTTTTACCATTTAATAGAAACGGTGTTTTATTTCCGCAGAAAATAAATGGAAAATACGCCATGTTAAGCAGGCCAAGTGATAATGGCCACACACCTTTTGGAGATATTTGGATTAGTTACAGTCCAGACATGAAATATTGGGGTGAACATAGATGCGTTATGAAACCTACACCCTTTCCTGATAGTGCATGGCAATGTACCAAAATTGGTGCCGGACCAATTCCAATTTTGACTAATGACGGTTGGCTCATGTTATATCACGGTGTAATTAATACTTGTAATGGTTTTCGTTACGCTATGGGTGCTGCCATTTTAGATGAAAATGAACCAGATAAAGTAAAGTACAGAACACAACCTTATTTGTTAGGGCCAGCTACTACCTATGAAATGGTAGGTGATGTGCCTAACGTAGTATTTCCGTGTGCAGCTTTACATGATATTAATGAGGATAAATTAGCAGTATATTATGGTGCGGCTGATACAGTTGTAGCTATTGCTTTCGGAAAGTTAAGTGAAGTCATTGAATTTACTAAGAATAACAGTTTATAAATGAATATACAAAACCAGTTTAATATAGTATTAATTGTAGTGAATTTGATATCCTTGTTTGGTTGTGCACAATCAAAAAAGGACATCACACCACAAACATATGTAGCTTATAATACTTCAGAAAAAATAGTTATTGATGGTGATGATTCTGAAGCATCTTGGAAAGAAGCACAATGGTCTGATGCTTTTATTGATATAGAAGGAGTTATAAAGCCCAAATACACTACACATGTTAAAATGCTTTGGGATGATACCTATTTTTATATCCTTGCAAAACTTGAGGAACCTCATGTTTGGGCTACTATAAAACAACGTGATACGATTATTTTTTATAATAATGATTTTGAAGTATTTATCGATCCAGATAATGATACTTATAATTACTATGAATTAGAAATGAATGCTTTAAATACCATTTGGGATTTATTCATTGATAAACCTTACAGGGAAGTGGGTAATGTAGTTTTAAATGATTGGACATTAACAGGATTAAAATCAGCAATTAAAGTAAACGGAACAATCAATAATCCATCAGATACAGATCAAGGATGGCAGTTGGAGTTGGCAATTCCTTGGGCTGCTTATAAAACAGGTTATTACCAAGATAATATTCCTAGAGATAATTTTTGGCGAGTAGATTTTTCAAGGGTCAATTGGCAACATGATATAACAAACGGAAAATACACGCGCAAAAAAGACGATGAAGGAAAGTTTCTTCCAGAATACAATTGGGTATGGTCACCAACAGGAGTCATTAATATGCACGAACCAGAAAAATGGGGCTACGTCTATTTTTCTTCAAAAGAAGTTGGTTCAAAAGACACATTTTCAATTCCGCAAGACGACAAAGTTAAATGGCAATTATACAGTTTGTATAGAGCACAAAAAGACTATTACAATACCTATAAATCCTGGGCAACATCTTTAGATAGTATTTCAAAAAAACCTATTTCTGTTGAAAATAATATATTAAAACCTGTTCTAGAAAATCATTCAACTGGATTCAATATTTCAATGAAGAGTCCTTTTTCAAATAAAACCTTAATCATCAAAGAAAATGGAAAAATTATTTCAAAATAATCCTATTATGGAACTATCAAAATTAGTATTCCTAGTACTTACAATTAGTCTATTTTCATGTGCTAATAAAGACAATAAAACTCAAGACACTGCTATGTATGAAGGCATAATTAATAACTCAGCATTTGAGTTTGGTGTTTGGGTTAGTGCCAATGCAAATAAGCCTGATGATGACTATTCTAAAGAATTTAAAAAATACAAAAGCGCGGGCATTGATGAGGTTTTAATAAATACGGGCACAGATCCTGAATTATTAAAACGATTGGTCCCTATAGCGACAAACGAGGGATTAAAAGTACATGCCTGGATTATGGCAATGAATCGTCCCGGAGATTCTGTAGCACTACAACACCCAGAATGGTATGCCGTTAGTAGAGACGGAAAATCATGTTATGATACACGTCCGTATGTAGATTATTACCAATGGCTTTGCCCAACTAGAGAAGCCTCTAGAAACCATGTATTAAGTTTGGTTGAAGGCTTAGCAAAAGTAGATGGTATTGAAAGTGTTCATTTAGATTATATTCGCTTTTCAGATATCTTTTTGCCAATTGGTCTGCTTCCTAAATATAATCTTGTTCAAGATACTGAAATGGCAGAATTTGATTTCTGCTATTGTGATGAATGTGTAAACGCTTTTGAAAAAATACATCATAAAAATCCTAGAGAAAGTAACAATACATCTATAGATATGGAGTGGAAAAACTTCAGATTAGATGCTATTAAAGCTGTTGTTGATGATGCTTATAAAATTGCACATAAATACAATAAAAACCTAACCGCAGCTGTATTTCCATATCCTGAAATGGCTGATCATATGGTACGTCAACGCTGGGATAAATGGGATATTGATGAGGTATATCCTATGATTTATCATGGATTTTACAATGAAGAAGTTGATTGGATTGGGTATGCAACCAAACAAGGAGTAAAAGATTTATCCGGCAAAAAAACTCAAATTAATACAGGAATTTATATACCTGATTTTACTTCTGAGGAAGAACTAAAAGAAGCTATTTTGTTAGCCAAAGAAAGCGGTGCAAAAGGCATCACGTTTTTTGATGGACCTGCCTTATCTGAGGCGAACCTAAATACTATTAAAGAAACAAAAGCCAGTTTAAAATAAAGAATGCGTAATGGTTAAATATGGTCTCATATGTTTAGTTTGTGCGTCGCTGTTATTTAATTGCGAGCCATATAAAAGTATGGACCCTATTGAACTAACTCATTATGTAAACCCATTTATTGGTACAGATGGACCTGGGAATACGTATACTGGGGCAACCGTTCCTTTTGGAATGGTGCAATTAAGTCCGGATATAGGGATTCCTGGTTGGGATAGAATAGCGGGTTATTTTTATCAAGATTCTATCATTTCCGGATTTTCACATACCCATTTATCGGGCACCGGTGCAGGCGATTTGTATGATATCTTAGTCATGCCAACCAACAGTAGGTTTTCTAAACGGATTGCAGACAACAATTATAAACCGTTTTCCAGATTTTCTCATGATAGGGAACAATCCTCACCAGGCTATTATGAAGTCGATTTATTGGATTATGGCATTAAGGCAGAATTGACGACTACAACAAGAACAGGCATTCACAAATACACATTCCCTAAAGATAGTTTGTCGCAAATCCATATCGATTTAGGTTATGCCATAAATTGGGATGCGCCTACTGATACGTACATTCATGTAGTTGATAGCACAACTATTGAAGGTTATAGAAAATCTACTGGATGGGCAAAGGACCAACGTGTTTATTTTGCTATCAAATTGTCAAAATCGTTTAAATCGTATCAAATTTTTAAAAATGATACGCTTGCGACAAACCCAGTTGAAGCTAAAAATTCAAAAATCATATTGAATTATAATACCTCTAATGACGACGTTATTATTTTAAAAACAGGACTTTCTACAGCATCCATAAACGGTGCTTATAAATCTCTTGAAATAGAAGCACCTGATTTTAATTTTGAAGGCTACAAAGAAAAAGCAAATGCTATTTGGGAAAAACAACTCCAAAAAATAAGGATTAAATCATCAGACGAAAATCAAAAGACCATTTTCTATACCATGCTTTATCAATCTATGTTAGCACCTACATTGTTAAGTGATTTTAATGAAGAATACAAAGGAGCCAATGATAGTATTATGAAAGCAAATGGTTTTAATAGGTACGATACCTTTTCGTTATGGGATACCTATCGAGCTGCACATCCATTATACACAATATTGCATCCAAAACGAGTGTCTGATATGATAAATTCAATATTAGCACATTATAAAGAAACAGGCTTATTGCCGGTTTGGTCGATGCAGGGTAATGAAACCAATATGATGATTGGTAATCATGCGATTCCTGTGATTTTGGACGCTTATTTTAAAGGAATTGAAGGCTTTGATATTGCGTTAGCGTATCAAGCTTGTAAAGAAAGTTCAATGGTCAATTCAAGACAATTAGACATGTATAAATCCTTGGGCTATATTCCTGTTAATGATGAAAATGAAAATTGGTCGGTTTCAAAAACATTAGAATATGCTTATGACGATTGGTGTGTGGCTCAATTTGCAAAAGCATTAAATAAAACAGAAGACTATAACTATTTTTTAAATCGTTCTGAAAATTGGAGAAACGTTTACGATTCAAAAAGCACATTCATGCGTCCAAAATTGGAGAATGGCAATTTTATAAAAGAATTTATTCCTAAAGAATACACGCCTTATTTCTGCGAAAGTAATGCTTGGCAATACATTTGGTCGGTTCCTCAAAATATTGAAGGCTTAATACAGGCGGTTGGAGGCAATGATGCTTTTGAAAAAAAGTTAGACAGTATGTTTACTTTAAATCCATCGCCAGAAGACAAACTCCCTATATTCAGTACCGGAATGATTGGTCAATATGCCCATGGAAATGAGCCGAGCCATCATGTAGCTTATTTGTATGACTATATTGATAAGCCATGGAAAACCCAAAAACTCGTCAGAGAAATTTTAAAAACCCAATATAAAAATAAACCTAATGGACACTGTGGGAATGAAGATTGTGGACAAATGTCATCATGGTATGTATTAAGCTCTTTAGGGTTTTATCCTGTAAATCCTGCGCAAGGTATATATGCTTTTGGTTCGCCTTTGTTTGATGAAGCAAACATTCATTTAGAAAAAGGAAAGACTTTTGAAATCAAATCAATTAACAATAGTGATGACAATATCTATATACAATCTGTTAGCTTGAATGGAAAGGAAATAGATAGAAATTATATCACTCATAAAAAAATTCAACAAGGAGGAGTCTTAGTTTTTACAATGGGAAATACACCAAATAAAACCAGAAAAAACAGTATGGCAATATCCTCTAAAATTTAAAACAAAACCATCTATAAATTTATAAAATGAAAACATTACATCAAATTTTAGTAGTAATAGTAATAATTATTTTTTGTTCCTGTGCAAAACAAAAAGTATTTACTGAAAAAGATATTCAAATCATTCCTAAACCAGCAGAGTTACAACTTTCAAACGGTGTATTTGAGTTTTCAGAAAACACCAAGTTTGTGGTTGCTGACGACTTTCAAAAAGAAATTTCTAATGCTTTAATTTCAAAATTTGAAAAAGCGGCAGGATGGAAACCAGAAATGACTAATATTGTTCCAAATAGCAATTATGTGCAATTTAACGTTGATGATACTTTAAAGGATGAAGCATATCAGTTAACTGTAAGTAAAGATAATATTAATATAACCGCTAAAGATAATGCTGGTTTTATTTATGGTTTAGAAACCATAAGACAATTGCTTCCTACTGCAATTGAAAGTAACGACCTTGTATCTAATACAGAATGGATTATACCTGCTCTTACTATAAAAGACCAGCCACGGTTTCAATACAGAGGTTTGATGTTAGATGTATCACGTCACTTTTTTAATGTTGATTATGTAAAAAAAACCATCGATCGTTTGGCAATGCATAAAATGAATGTATTGCATTTACATTTGGTAGACGACCAAGGATGGCGCATTGAAATCAAAAAATATCCGAAATTAACAGAGGTTGGAGCTTACAGAAATGGAACCATAGTTGGGCATTATCCAGGAAGTGAAAATGAAAACAAAAGAGAAGGAGGCTTCTATACTCAAGAAGAAATTAAAGATATTGTAGCTTATGCTTCAAAAAAGAATGTGACTATTATTCCGGAAATTGAATTGCCAGGACATAGTAGTGCAGCCATTGCGGCTTATCCTTATTTAAGCTGTTTTCCAGAGGAACCGACCACTGTTCCCCATAATATGATGTCTGAAACTTCAAAAGAATTACAAGAAAAAGGTCAGATAAAAATCGTTCAAGAATCATGGGGTGTATTTAAGGATATTTATTGTGCAGGCAACGAAGAAACATTCACATTTTTAGAAGATGTATTAAGCGAAGTTTTACCGTTATTTCCGTCAAAATATATTCATGTTGGTGGTGATGAAGCCATTAAACCTCATTGGGAAATTTGCCCTAAATGTCAAAAAAGAATCAAAGAAGAAGGCCTTAAAGACGAGCATGAATTGCAAAGTTATTTTATAGAACGCATAGAGCAATTTGTTAATTCAAAAGGCAAAAAAATAATAGGGTGGGATGAAATACTAGAAGGTGGTTTAGCACCTCAAGCCACGGTAATGAGTTGGAGAGGCACTAAAGGAGGCATTGAGGCTGCAGAACAAGGCCATGATGTGATTATGACACCTGGAACTCATTGTTATTTTGATCATTGTCAAGGCCCAGAAAATGAAGAGCCTTTATCCATTGGTGGGTATACCCCAATAAGCAAAGTCTATCAATTTGATCCTGTTGTAGACACCATGACTCCTGAAGAAGCAAACTATGTTTTAGGTGGTCAAGCAAATCTTTGGTCTGAATATATAACAATAACGCAACATTCTGAATACATGATTTTTCCGAGACTGGCGGCGATGGCAGAAGCTTTATGGAGTCCAAAAGAATCACGTGATTGGAATGATTTTTCACCGAGAATTGAAAGCATGTTCAAACGCTATGATTATTTGGGAATAAACTATGCTAAAAGTATGTATTTAATAACACCTAAAGTAAGTGTGGATTTAGATAAGAAGGCAGTATACTTATCTTTAAAAAATGAATTTACAAATGCAGATATTCGTTATGTTTTGGGTGATAAAAACCTTGATGAAACTGCTGCAAAATATACAGATTCAATAGAAATTAAAGAAACAACCATTATAAAAGCTTCATTGTTTAAAAACAATAAACCAGTTGGTAAGACTTTTACAGACACCATTACATTTCATAAAGCTGTAGCACAGAAGGTTGAATATATAACTCCATACAGTGATGATTATAAAGGTGCTGGAGCTTTTGGAATGGTCAATGCTCTACGAGGAACTGAAAACTTTCATGATGGTCAATGGCAAGCATGGTTAGGTGATGATATGGGAGTTATTATTAATTTAGATGAAGAACAAAGCATACAACAAGTAAAGGTTGGCTCAATAGAAAATCAAGGATCAGATATTTATTTTCCTATATCAGTAAAAGTATATGTTTCAGAAGATGGTAATACTTACGAAGAAGTTGGAAAAGTTGATCGCTCGTTTGCAATCAATTCAAATACTGAATTAAAAGATTTTATAATTGATTTTAAACCTGTAAAGGCAAAGTTTGTAAAAGTAATTGCAGCCAATTTAAAAATAACTCCAAGCGGAGGTAAAGCATGGTTGTTTATTGATGAAATAATTGTTGAATAACATATAAATTTTGGAATTTTTTTTGAAATAGAATTTTGTATCTTTTGTTATTCAATAAACTGAATAATAATTATTTATGAGACAATTTATTATGTGATATATGATTTTTATTACCAAATAATTAGAAATAATAATAATGACCGATAAAAAAAACAAAAGCAAGTGGGTTTTGGCATTGTATTTTATAATACCATTCATTACTGTAATATTGGTGAAATACATCATTGGAATAAACAAAGACAGCTACCAACCTTTGATGGTAGGAAATAAAGGACATGATTCTGAAAAAGTTGAAGTTGCTGGTAACAAAATTTTGAAATTGCCAGATACTGTTGATTTTATTTTTCATGTTAAGCCCATTCTTTCTGATAGATGCTATCTATGCCATGGTCCGGATGAAAAAACCCGCGAGGCAGGTTTACGATTTGATACCAAAGAAGGTGCTTTTGCTGCTTTAGGTAAGCATTTAGACAGATATGCTATTGTAACAGGAGATGTGAAATCAAGCATGTTAGTATCTAAAATAAATAGCACGGATCCAGAAACGGTAATGCCACCTAAAAATTCTAATCTTAGCTTAACAGATTATGAGAAACAGATACTAGCAAAATGGATAGAACAAGGTGCTGTTTGGAAAGATCATTGGTCTTTTATTTCACCCCAAAAAAAATCATTACCAAAAGTGTCTAACCCAAAATGGGTAAGAAATGAGATAGATTATTTTATTTTAAATAGGTTAGATCAAGAAGGACTAATCCCTTCTGAAAAAGCAAAAAAAGAAAAACTTATTAGAAAAGTCTATTTTGATTTAACAGGTCTGCCACCTACACCTTCAGATATTGATAATTTTATAAACGATACAAACGCCAATGCTTACGAAAAGGTAGTTGATAAACTTTTAGCATCACCAGCTTATGGTGAGCGCATGGCTTCTAGCTGGTTAGATGTTGCTAGATATGCCGATACACATGGCTATCAAGACGATTTAGAACGCGTTATGTGGCCATGGAGAGATTGGGTAATAAATGCTTTTAACAGAAATTTGCCTTATGACCAATTTATAAAATGGCAATTAGCAGGCGATTTAATACCCAATGCCACCCTTGACCAAGTTTTAGCTACTGGCTTTAACAGAAATCATAAAATAACACAAGAAGGCGGCGTAATAGATGAAGAATATCGAGTAGAATATGTCATGGATCGCGCTAATACTACGTCAAAAGCTATTATAGGTTTAACTATGGAATGTGCCCGCTGCCATGACCATAAATACGATCCAATTTCACAAAAAGAATATTATAGTTTTTATAGTTTTTTCAATAAACTGGAAGAAAAAGGACGAATTGAATATAATGAAATTCCTAAACCAAACATCAAAATCACTCCTAAGGAGGTTCATGAGGCATTGCCTTTTATAAACTTGCCAGATTCTATCAATGAAGTAGAAGTTATGGTCATGAAGGATGAGGCTCAAAACAGAAAAACCTATGTGCTTAAACGTGGGCAATATGATGCACCACAAGAAGAGGTTTTTCCTAGTACCCCTAAAGTAGTTTTGCCTTTTTCTGATTCATTTCCTAAAAACAGATTAGGTCTAGCCGACTGGTTTTTTAGTGAAAAAAATACCTTAACGGCAAGAGTAGAAGTAAACAGGATGTGGCAACATATTTTTGGAGTGGGTATTGTTTCTACCTCATCTGATTTTGGAAGCCAAGGCGCTTTACCTTCTCACCCTGAACTTTTAGATTGGCTAGCCGTAACCTTTAGAGAAGAAGGTTGGGATATGAAAAAAATGTACAAACGTATGGTGATGTCTAGCACCTATCAACAAACATCAAAAGTAACACCAGAACTTCTGGAAGCCGATCCTGGAAATGTTTTTCTAGCTAGAAGTTCCCGCAATAAGCTAAGCGCCGAAATGATTCGAGATAACGCTTTAGCGGTAAGTGGTTTATTAAACAATAAAATTGGAGGCCCTAGTGTAAAACCATATCAGCCACCAGGTTTGTGGGAAGAAACAACCTCTGGACAAGGACTAACAAAATACATTCAAGACACGGGTGAAAATAGCCATAGAAGAAGTCTATATACATTCTGGAAACGTACTGTACCACCTCCGTCTATGATGACTTTTGATGCTCCTACCAGAGATTTATGTGAAGTGAAACGCCAAAAAACTAGTACGCCTTTACAAGCCTTGGTTATGTTAAACGACCCTCAACTTATAGAGGCTGCTGAGTATTTGGCAAAAAACACTTTAAAAGCAGAAGGCTTATCAGATGAAGATAGAATTAAAAGTATCTTCAGAAAAATAACATCTCGTTTTCCTGATGAGACAGAAACTAAAGAACTGATGAAATATTTGGAAAATGCAGAAAATAATTTTGAAACATCAAAAAAAAATTATATAAAATCGAAAGTGACTTCTAAAGTAGAATATGCTTATACGGCATTGACAAGTTTAATTTTTAATCTGGACGAAGCTATAATTAAAGGATAAAATTATGGAAGAAATATCAAAACATTTTTTAAACAACAATAGACGACATTTCCTAAAAAAAATGGGCTTGGGGATTGGCGGTTTAGCAGCGGCTTCATTATTAGATCCGTTTTCTTCACTTGCCACAGAAAACACAGCAATTAATCCTTCGGCATTGAATTTGCCACATTTTGCACCAAAAGCAAAACGTGTTATTTACTTATTTCAAAGTGGAGGTCCATCACAATTGGAGCTTTTTGATTATAAACCATTACTTAATAAAATGAGAGGTCAAGACCTTCCTGAATCGGTTAGAAATGGACAAAGATTAACAGGAATGACTTCTGGTCAAGACAAATTTCCTTTGGTTGGCAGCAATTTTAAATTTGACCAATATGGAGAGTCAAGAGCATGGGTTAGTAATTTAATGCCTTATACCGCAAAAGTTGTTGACGAATTATGCTTTATAAAATCGATGAATACAGAAGCTATAAATCATGACCCCGCTATTACCTTTTTTCAAACAGGTTCACAACAAGCAGGCAGACCCAGTATGGGCTCTTGGATGAGTTATGGTTTAGGTAGTTTAAATGAAAATCTTCCCACATTTACAGTCCTATTGTCAAGAGGAACAGGGCGCCCTTTTTCACAGCCTTTATATTCCCGACTTTGGGGGAACGGGTTTTTAAGTTCGTTACATCAAGGTGTTCAATTTAGATCTGGTAAAGATCCTGTTTTGTATTTAAAAGATCCCGATGGTATGTCTAGAAATGACAGAAGACAAATGCTGGATTATATCAATAAATTAAACGAAAAACAAGAAGCAGAGTTTGGAGACCCTGAAATTAATAGCAGAATAGCACAATATGAAATGGCCTATCGCATGCAAACATCTGTTCCAGATACCATGAATATTGAAGATGAGCCAGAACATATCATTCAAATGTATGGCATGGATTCTTTAGTTCCTGGTACCTATGCTGCTAATTGTTTATTAGCAAGACGTATGGTAGAACGTGATGTAAGATTTGTTCAGTTATATCATATGGGTTGGGATCAGCATTTTAACCTGCCTTCTCAAATTGAAAAGCAAGCCAAAGACATAGATCAAGCAACGGCCGCTTTAATTATGGATTTAAAACAAAGAGGACTATTAGAGGACACTTTGGTTGTTTGGGGCGGAGAGTTTGGAAGAACCAACTACAGTCAGGGCGTTTTAACTGATACGGATTATGGTAGAGACCACCACCCAAAATGTTTTACCATGTTTATGGCAGGCGGTGGTGTTAAACCCGGATTTACTTATGGGGAAACCGATGATTTTGGATATAACATAGTTAAAGACCCTGTGCATGTGCACGATTTACAAGCAACAATCATGCACCTTATGGGCATTGATCATACTAAATTCACCTATAAACATCAAGGAAGACGCTTTAGGTTAACCGACGTGTCGGGCCATGTAGTTAATGATCTTATAACGTAATATCAAAAAAACATGAGTCGTAGAAAGTTTTTAAAACAAACCTCACTAGCTTCACTTGGCATACTTGCATCCCCAATGTATAGCAGTGCTTTTTCATTTAATTTTAATAGTGATGTTATTATAGGTCATAACTCGCATCGTTATAAAGTAGATATGAACTGGGGCAATTTAAATCCTTTAAAAACACCTGTAAAAGATTGTCATGAAATGGTACAAGACTCTAAAGGACGTATTGTTTTGCTGACTAACCACACCAAAAACAATGTTATTATTTATGATAAATTTGGTAAACTGCTTGAAACTTGGGGAACAAATTTTCCAGGTGGTCATGGACTAACATTGGTTAAAGAAAATGGCGAAGACTTTTTGTTAATTACTGATTACGAAAGACATCAGGTTATAAAAACAACTATTCATGGGAAAGTGATTTTTGAAATAGACTACCCTGCAGATTCAGGAAAATATAAGAGTAAAGACGAATTTAAACCGACAGAGACTACAGTTATTGAAAATGGGGATTTTTATGTAGCCGATGGTTATGGCAACCAGTATATCATGCACTATAACCATAATGGGGAGTTACTCAATATTTTTGGTGGTAGGGGCACTGATGATTCTCAATTTTTAAATGCTCATGGGATTTGTTACGATAACCGAGATAAAAATAACCCAGTGCTTCTGGTAACAGCAAGAGAACTTAATATACTTAAGAGGTTCAGTTTAGACGGTACTTATTTATCTTCTGTAAAAGTACCAGGCGCGCTAATTTGTAGACCTGTAATCCATAAGAATGATATTTATTTTGCGGTATTAAAATCTAAAAATGCATCTAATGATGACTCAGGGTTTTTATTAATTATGAACGATAAAAACGAGGTCGTTTCGTGTCCTGGAGCAACGTTTCCAACATATACAAATAATGAATTGGAAGAGCTTTATCAAACAGTAAGGTTATTTCAACATCCACATGATGTTTGTATTGATGACGATGAAAATATGTATGTAGCCCAATGGAATTCAGGACAAACATATCCTATAAAACTAACACGAGTATGAGAACATTTTTATACGCTTTTGTCATTTCAGGTATTTTGTTTAATTGTTCCGTTAAGAACAAAACCACATTTTTGCAGCCAAACACGGTTAGTTTAGCACAACCCAGAGTAATGGCATCCAATAACTTAATAGACTCATTTGTTACTATTAGCGCAAATTTAAAATTGGATGGGATATCCATTCACTACACCTCCAATGGTGAAGAGCCAACATTATTATCCCCAAAATACAAGTATCCTATTAAAGCTTCAGAACCTATTATTTATAAATTTAAAGCATTTCATCCAGATTGTAATCCCAGTGAAACTATGGAATTACCACTTTACAAAAAAGGATTGAATGTTGATGCTATTGTTTGGCATACAAATCCTAATGAAAAATATGCTGGACAAGGACCAATAACTTTAATTAATGATAAACTGGCATCTTTTATTTTTAGTGATTCACAATGGGTTGGATTTGATTCATTAGCCTCTGCAACCATTTCATTTAAAAAGAAAACTTTTGTAGAAAGCATATCTCTGCGTTATTTAAATGATATGGCTTCGTGGATATTTCCACCCGAAAGTGTTTCTGTATATATAGATGAAGAACCCTTTTATAAAAACACCACCAGTCCAGAACTTCTGAAAGAAATGCTTCCAAGAGAAATTAAATCGATTAGTCTTTCAATTAAAAAAGAAGTAACCTCTTTAAGAATAGAAGTTAATAATTTAAAATCGATACCTGCGTGGCATGAAGGACAAGGACAAAAAGCTTGGCTGTTTATGGATGAATGGATTGTAAACTAATTTGAATGTGGAATGAATATTAAAAAACAAATTCTCTTAATAATTAGCTTATTCTTTTTTGGAATAAGTTATGCTTCCAATGCAGAAAATGTACCCAAAGCCATACTAGCAATTGGTCGTTTTCATCCAGTAATTTTACATTTACCTATAGGAGCTTTACTACTTACTTTTTTTCTTGATATTATAGGTAGAATAAAGAAAGATTATCCTAAAAACACCATAAAATATGCTTTAGGGTTTTCGACATTTTTCTCTATTATTGCCTGTGTTCTAGGGTATTTTTTATCATTAGAAGGTGGGTATTCTGAAAAAACCCTAGATATACATTTTTGGACAGGAATCTTATCTGCTACATTAATTACGGGGTTATTTTTATTAAGTTCTAAAGAAGGGAAATTAATAAAGCGCCTCTTTTTTCCTCTATTTTTAGCAACCATTATCTGTATTAGCGTTGCTGGACATTTTGGTAGTATTTTAACTCATGGTGATAATTTTTTAACAGAATATATCAAGATACCAAACAAAGCGAAAACCATCACTCAAGTTGATAGTCTTCACATATACAACAATGTTGTTTTAAAGATATTTGATGATAAATGTATTGAATGTCATAATAGCACAAAAAACAAGGGAGACCTATCTTTGATTTCTAATGAATCTATTGTATTGGGTGGCAAATCTGGAGAAATTATAAAGTTAGGAAATGCTAATGAAAGCTTGCTTTATGAGCATATACAACTACCAATTTCAGATAAAAAACACATGCCTCCAGAAGGAAAACCACAACTCACTAAAGATGAGGTTTGGATTATTAAATATTGGATAAACCACAGTAAGGCGATAGATGATAAGGTTGTTAACATAGCTAAAAACGATACTTTAAACAACTTGTTGAAAAACTATCTTGTAGTTAATGAACCACAGATTGAAGAAGCTTCGGCAAAAGACATCCTTGAGGTAGAAGAAGCAGGTTTTTCTGTTACAAAGCTTGTTCCTAACAAACCAGAACTTTGGGTGAAATTCAAAAAAGGAACAATTACAAAAAACAGTGTAGAAACATTAACTAATTTAAAGGAACAAATAACAGAACTCGATTTAAGTAATTCATCTTTATATGATGATATGACAAAAGGTTTGAATAAACTAAAAAACCTTAAAAAACTTGAACTAAATAACACGCAAATAACAGATAAAACTTTGCAGAACATTAATGAGTTAACACATTTAGTAACTCTTAATATTGTTAATACACAAATGACAGAACATGGATTAGAAAATCTGCTCACTTCTATTAAACCAAAGCATATTTACGCCTGGAAAACCAATATAAATCAAGAGATAGCCAAAAAACTGAAACTCAAATACAATGTAAATATTAATGTGGGTATTGTAGAGGGTTTTGTAGAAATACCCCATATAATTCCGCCTTTAGTTTTAACAAAAAAGACATTATTTACAGATACATTGGCCATTAAATTAGAATCAAAATTAAAAAACTCAACTATTTATTATACGTTAAATGGAGATGAGCCAGACACTACTTCGTTAAAATATACCAATCCTATTTTAATAGATTCAACCACTCATTTTGCTATTAAGGTTTTTAAAAAAGGATGGTTGCCGAGTGAAATTTTGAAAAAGGATTTTTACAAAATAAAATACCAAGTTTCAGATTACAGCATAGTTTACAAACCAGAGAGTCAATATTCAGGACCAGAAAAACTTTTTGATATGGAACTGGGCTCAGAAAATTTTAAAGATGATAAATGGACTGGATTTCTTGGTAAAGATATCAATACAACTGCAGATTTGGGAGATGTAAAATCAATTAGTCATATCACTGTAAATTGTCTTGGTAAATCTAAAGACTGGATTTTGTTTCCGGCTGAAATCACTGTTAGTACGTCTTTGAATAAAACATCGGGATTTAAGGAGGTAGGAACGTTAATAATTAATGAAGACAATAAGAATGATTTGGCTGAAATTAAAAAATTTACAGTCAATATTCCAGAAACAAAAGCCCAATACATTAAAGTAGTAGTTAAAAACCCAAAAGTTTTACCAAGTTGGCACGAAGGTGCTGGTAATGCTTCATGGATATTTGTAGATGAAATATATTTATGGTAGCACAAAAAAAATTTTTTTTAACAATAGCAATTAGTTGCATTACACTTTTATTGAGTACTGTTGCTAAAAGTCAAAATACTGAATTAACCAAAGAAGAACGCTTGGCATGGTTTAAAGATGCTAAACTAGGAATCTTTATTCATTGGGGAATTTATGCAGTAAACGGAATTGACGAATCGTGGTCTTTTCACAATGGTTACATTTCTTATGATGATTATATGAAACAATTAGATGGGTTTACTGCTAAAAATTATAATCCTGAATATTGGGCAGAACTCATCAAAGAAAGTGGCGCAAAATATACCGTAATAACCACAAAGCACCACGACGGTGTTGCGCTTTGGAACACCAAACAAGACGATTTAAGTGTATCGAAAAAAACACCTGCAAAAAAAGATGTGCTAACACCTTTTTTAAATGAGACGCGCAAACAAGGTTTAAAAGTAGGATTATATTATTCGTTGCTGGATTGGTCTCATCCAGATTACCCAAATTTTTTAAGAGATAAAAAACGATATACAGATGATGAGGAACGATGGGCAAAATTCACCAAATTTAATTTCTCACAAATAGAAGAATTAACAAAGTTCAATCCAGATTTATATTGGTTTGATGGTGATTGGGAACAATCCGCTGAAAAATGGAAGGCCAAAGAAATCCGTGATTTATTATTAGAAAAAACGCCAATAACCATCATCAATTCAAGATTGCAAGGCTATGGTGATTACGCTACGCCTGAGCAAGGCATTCCCATAACAAAACCAGATAGCAAGTATTGGGAATTGTGCATGACCATGAATAACTCTTGGGGCTATCAGCCCAATGATACCAATTACAAATCGGTCAATCAAATCATTCGCATTTTGGTGGATTGTATTAGTATGGGCGGTAATTTACTCTTGGATATTGGACCTAAACCAGATGGTACCATTCCACAAGAACAAATAGACATTTTAAAAGGTCTGGGCAGATGGACCAGTAAGCATCAGGAAGCCATTTATGGTACTCACGCGGGTATTCTTTTTGGTCATTTTAATGGGTATACTGCGCTGTCTGAAGATAAAACTATTTTGTTTTTGTATGTTGATAATAAACCAAACGGCCCCTTATTAATAAAAGGCTTAAAAAATAAAGTAAATAGAGCTTGGGTTGTTGGTAATGGTACAAAATTAAAAACCACGGTTGTTGGAAAACAATACTGGAGTGATGTACCCGGATTATTATACATAGATTTACCAGAAGACGTTCAAGATCAAGATGTCACCGTTATTGCCATACAATTGGCTGGTGAAGTTGATTTATACAGAGAAAAAGGACACGTAATAGAAAGTAATTAAAGGAAATATCCATGACTTAGTGATAGTCACAGAGCATAATGACTGCATGGATGTTACATATGACTAGTGAAAAAATAAACTTAAACGGATGAAAAGAATAAACAACAAAATTAAATTATTAGCCTGTTTCGTGGCATTAGTTAATATCTCATGTAATCAAGAAAAAGAAACGCCTAATCAAAATTCTACGGTAAAAACTATAGATTTAGCAGATTTGGTAAACCCTTTAATGGGCACCGATTCCGATTATAGCTTATCTAATGGAAATACTTACCCTGTTATTGCAACACCTTGGGCCATGAATTTTTGGACGCCTATGACGTCTAAAATTGGCGAGGGTTGGACTTATAAATATGATTCAAATAAAATCAGAGGCATTAAGCAAACACACCAACCAAGTCCGTGGATTAATGATTACGCGGCGTTTTCATTAATGGCAGTTACGGGCGATTTAAAATTTCAGGAAGACGAACGCGAATCGTGGTTTTCACATAAAGCCGAAATTGTAAAACCCTATCATTACTCGGTTTATTTAGCAGATTATGATGTAACCGCAGAGGTTGTTCCAACAGAAAGAGCTTCACAATTTAAGTTCACTTTTCCTAAGGCTGATTCATCTTTTATTATTCTTGATGCATTCTTTAAGGGATCCATGGTAAAAATTATTCCCGAAGAACGTAAAATCATTGGCTATTGTAGAAACAATAGTGGTGGTGTGCCCGATAATTTTCATAACTATTTTGTAGCCGAATTTGATAAAGATTTTGAAATAATGAATACTTGGGGTGATAACTGGAAATTAATGGAGAATTCAACTGCAAGTGAAGGAGATCATGTAGGTTCCATCATTGGGTTTAAGACCAAAAAAGGCGAAGTTGTTCACGTTAAAGTCGCATCATCATTTATTAGTCCGGAGCAAGCAGAATTAAACTTAAGCAAAGAAATTGGCACCGATACCTTTGAAGAAACCAAAGAAAAAGCAAAACAGGCTTGGGAGAAAGAGTTAAGTAGAATTCAAATTGAAGATGATAATATAGACCATATCAGAACATTTTATTCCTGCCTATATCGTGTTTTATTGTTCCCAAGAAAATTCTATGAGTTTGACGAGAACAATCAAGTTGTTCATTATAGTCCGTATAATGGGAAAGTACTCCTAGGTTATATGTTTACAGACAATGGCTTTTGGGATACGTTTAGAGCCGTGTATCCATTTTTTAATATGATGTATCCAGAGTTGAATAGTCATATCATGGAAGGTTTGGCGAACACCTATAAAGAGTCAGGTTGGCTTCCAGAATGGGCTAGTCCTGGGCATAGAGATTGTATGATTGGATCAAACTCGGCTCCTATAATAGTTGATGCCTTTTTAAAAAGTAATGTTAAAGAGAAAGACGTCAATGTTCTGTTTGAAGCTATTTTGAAAAACGCAACGGTTGAAGCAGGAAGACCTATGAAATCTGTAGGACGAGAAGGTTTAAATTATTATAATTCCTTAGGATATGTGCCATATAATGTTGGTATTAACGAAAATGTAGCACGAACTTTAGAATATGCCTATGCCGATTTTACTATTGCTAAAATGGCCGAAAAACTTGGAAAAAAAGAGATTGCAGAAAAATATTTCAAGCAATCCATGAACTATAAAAATGTGTTTGACCCTTCAACAAATTTAATGCGTGGTAAAAATGAAGATGGGAGTTTTCAATTACCTTTTAATCCTTTAAAATGGGGAGATGCTTTTACCGAAGGTAATAGTTTGCATTATACATGGTCGGTTTTTCAAGATATTCAAGGATTGATAGATGTAATGGGAGGCAAAGAACAATTTGTTTCAAAACTAGATGAGGTTTTTGAAATGCCACCAACATTTGATGATTCTTATTATGGGCAAACCATTCATGAAATTAGGGAAATGCAGATTGTAAATATGGGGAATTATGCCCATGGAAATCAGCCTATCCAACACATGATTTATTTATATAATTACGCAGGGCAACCTTATAAAGCACAAGAAAAAATAAGGGAAGTCCTAACTAAATTATACGCAGCAACACCAGATGGGTATTGTGGAGATGAAGATAACGGACAAACCTCGGCGTGGTATGTATTCAGTTCGTTAGGCTTTTATCCTGTTACTCCTGGAGTAAATCAGTATGTTATAGGAAGCCCATTATTTAAAAAAGCAACATTATATTTAGAAAACGGTAATTCATTTGAGATTGATTCAAAAAATAATTCTAAAAGTAATTTCTATATCCAGTCGGCAACATTAAATAAAAAACCCTATTCAAATAGTTTTTTAACTTTTGAAGATATTCAAAAAGGTGGAACATTAGAATATCAATTAGTAGATTCGCCAAATAAGGATTGGGCAATCAAACTAGAAAATGCTCCCTATTCTTTAAGTAATGAAAGAAGCCAAAGTAATTAAAGATTAAGAAAAGTTTATAAAATGAAAAGGAAGATAGCTGTCATTGCCATATTATTTACTTTCAAGGTGTTTTCTCAAGCCATTTATGAAGATGAACGCTATGTCCCAGAAACCGATCCGTTGGTATTAGAAAATTTGGATGAATGGCAAGGTAAAAAGTTTGGGTTGTTAATGCACTGGGGAACATACAGCCAATGGGGTATTGTAGAATCTTGGTCTTTATGCCCAGAAGATTACGGCTGGTGTGAACGTAAAAAAGGTGAGAAACCTCAAAACTATTTTGAATATAAAAAAGAATACGAAGGACTAAAACACACCTTTGACCCTGTAAAATTCAATCCAGAAAAATGGGCCAAAGCAGCCAAAGATGCTGGTATGAAGTATATGGTGTTTACAACCAAACACCACGATGGGTTTTGCATGTTTGATACTAAATATACTAATTATAAGGTCACAGATTCTGAATGCGCTTTTAGCGCAAATCCAAAATCAAACATAGCTAAAGAAGTTTTCAATGCTTTTAGAAACGAAAATTTATGGGTAGGTGCTTATTTTTCTAAACCAGATTGGCACAACGAGAATTACTGGGATCCGTATTTTCCTCCTTTAGACAGAAATGTGAATTATGACCCGATGTTATACCCAGAAAAATGGAAAAAGTATGTGGATTTTACACATAATCAAATTTTAGAATTGCTTACCGAATATGGCAAAGTAAATATTTTATGGCTCGATGGTGGTTGGGTTGCAAAAACGTCTGAGGAAGAAATAGATGATTTTTATACTCAAAATATTGCAAATAATAAAGGAGGGTTTCTTAAAAACAGTATTGTAAACCAAGATATTAAAATGGATGAATTGGTTGTAAAGGCACGTGAGAAACAACCGGGATTGATTGTGGTTGATAGAGCGGTTCATGGTAAAAACCAAAACTATTTAACACCTGAAAATCGTGTCCCTGAGAAAACATTGCCTTATCCTTGGGAATCGTGTATTATTTCAGGAGGCGGATGGTCATACACACCAGACGCTAACTATTTAACAGGAAGACAAGGCATTCACATGCTTATTGATATTGTTGCTAAAGGTGGAAATTTATTGTTAAATGTAGCTCCAGGACCTGATGGCGAATGGCAACAAGGAGCATATAACCTTTTAAAAGAGTATGCAGATTGGATGATGGTTAACAGTGGTGCCATATACAACACAAAACCTATTGAGCCATTTAAAGAAAATAATATTTGTATGACCCAAAATAAAGAAGGTAACGTGTTTTTGTTTTACATGGCAAAAGAAGATGAGGATAAAATACCTTCAGAAATTATTGTAAAATCCATCAATCCCCAAAAAGGAACTAAAATTACCTTGCTTGGTTCAAAAAAAATATTAAAATGGACGAAATTAAACGAGGGTTTTAAAGTCATTATTCCACAAGAATTAAGAAACAGTTTACCTTGTAAAGAAGCATGGACTTTAAAAATCGAAAAAATAATCAGATAGAAATAATTCGTTATGTTTTTAATTCATAGGAAAAGAATATCAATAAAATTTGCATTAGTATTGTGCTTGTATTCCTTCAGTTTTTATGGGCAACAACCTGCTGATTTTGTAAATCCGTTTGTTGGAACCTCTAATTTTGGCGCAACTTATCCTGGACCTATTGCTCCTAGAGGAATGGCAAGTATTAGTCCGTTTAATGTCACCGGGCCACAAAATTTGCCCTTAGAAAAAGATAGCAGATGGTTATCAAACCCATATGTTCATGAAAACACCTTTTTAACAGGTTTTTCTCAAGTGAATTTAAGTGGCGTAGGTTGTCCAGATTTAGGCGTTATATTGCTCATGCCAACTACGGGAGACGTTGAAACAAATCATTTAAAATATGGTTCTACCTATTCAAATGAAGTTGCCAAAACGGGTTATTATAGTTCTAAAATTGACAGGTATGACATTCAGGCAGAATTTACTGCTTCAAAAAGAGTAGGTGTAAGTAAGTTTACATTTAATAAAGGACAATCCAATATTTTACTAAACCTTGGTTTAGGTTTAACTAATGAACAAGGAGCTATGGTTAAAGTGGTGTCTTCAACCGAAATTGAAGGAATGCGTAGTGTTGGGTCATTCTGTTATAATAATCCTGAAGCCGCATATCCAGTGTATTTTGTTGCTAAATTCTCAAAACCTGCTGATGATTTTGGAGTGTGGAAAAAACCTGCTAAATACGAGGGTGTTGAAGCACAATGGATGGGTTACAATGGAAAAACCAGATTGATGGAACACTCAACAAAAATGGTTGTGGGTGACAGCATTGGGTCTTATTTCTCATATAATTTTGAAAAATCTGCAACCGTTGAGGTAAAAATAGGGGTTTCGTATGTGAGTATTGAAAACGCGCGTGAAAATTTAGAAAGGGAAACTGGAAACAAATCTTTTGATGAGATTTATAAGGAAACCTATAACGAATGGAATACTCTTCTTTCTAGAATCATGGTTGAAGGTGGTACAGATGAAGAAAAAACTATTTTTTATACAGCCTTATATCATACACTAATTCATCCCAATACCTTAAATGATTTTAATGGCGAATACCCTGAAATAAAAACAGGCAAAATTGGTAAAACCGAAGGGACACGTTATACCGTGTTTTCACTTTGGGATACCTACAGAAACCTACATCAGCTCATGTCTTTGGTGTATCCTCAACAACAATCGAATATGATAAAAAGCATGTTAGAGATGTATGATGAAAATGGTTGGTTACCTAAATGGGAACTTAATTCTACGGAAACATTCACTATGGTTGGAGATCCTGCAAGTATTGTAATTACAGATACGTATTTAAAAGGGATTCAAGATTTTGATGTGCAAAAAGCTTATGAAGCGATGTTAAAAAGTGCCGACCAAATGGACAATAATCCACTACGCCCCGGACTTAAAGATTATATTGAAAAAGGATATCTAACAACAAAAGATAAAGGGTCGGTGTCAACCACGCAGGAGTACAATTCTGCAGACTATTCAATCGCATTGTTGGCAGATGCTTTAGGTAACAAAAAAGATTATATCCAATTTAAAAACCGTTCAATATCGTATCGAAAACTATTCGATAAGGAATTAAAATTACTGCATCCCAAAAATGAAGACGGCAGTTTTTACGAACCTTTCAATCCGTTATCTGGAGCTAATTTTGAAGAGAATATTGGGTTTATTGAGGGTAATGCGTGGCAATATGCCTTTATGGTTCCTCATGATATAGAGGGGCTTATAAAATTAATGGGTGGTAAAAAAGCCTTTACAAATCAGTTGAAAAAAGTGTTTGATACCAAACAGTTTGATATGGCAAACGAACCCGATATTGCCTATCCATATTTATTTAATTATGTAAAAGGTGAAGAATGGCGTAGTCAGCAATTAGTTCAAGAACTCGTAAAAAAATACTTTAAAAATGCCCCTGATGGTATTCCTGGAAATGATGATACAGGGGTGATGTCTGCTTGGTTAGTTTATTCAATGATGGGTCTTTATCCAATATCTCCAGGTGATCCGCTTTATACGATAACAACACCTATGTTTGATAAAATTACCATTCAACTAGATTCAAAATACTATAAAAATAAAACATTGGTAATAGAAAGAATAGGAAATAGTAATGGTAAAATTGATAAAATAGAGTTAAATGGAAACATTTATAAAGGATTTTTTATCAGTCATTCCAATTTGGTAAATGGGGTCCATTTAAAAGTGTTTTTAAAATAACTAATCAATCTAAGAACATCTTCTTGATGAAAACAAAATATTTTATACTAAGCTTTATACTATGTTTTTGTTTAAAAAGTATAGCGCAAGAGCCGTTAAACTATCATATTTTCAAAAACCAACCAATTAATTTTGGCGGAGAACTAGGACTTGACAAAGCATCTATTCGTTTGCAAAATGGACGAATCGTTTATAAAATGGTCTCGGTTCCAAACTTCCTTTTGGGAACCGATGTTCGAATAAAACTCTCTCTCCGTTCTAATGGTGATAGATGGGATAAATCGGGGTCTTGTTTTGTGGTTTCAGATACTAGTAAAATATCCATTTTAGATGTATCAAAAGGAGAAAAAGCATTTCCCGTAGGCTCTACTTTAAATAATAAGTTTGGCGGGGTAAAAGCAACTTCTACTTATAATCCTGTGGTAGAATTATTGCGTTTTATGACACCCTTTGGAGTGGGGTATTATAGTAATGAAGAAGGCAAACATAGAAAACCTGTTTACATTCCTAAATGGGAAAATGAAGTTGTTTGGGAGTTAGATATATCTCAATTATCTAGCCTAGTTAGCAATACGTTTTATGTTGGAATTTGGATAGATACTTGGACAAAAGAGGGCTACAACATCGATTTAAACCTTATCTATTCTAACAGACCAAGAAAAACAGTTAAAGTTAAACCTCTGGTAAATACAATAAGCTATGTGGATGGGCAATCGCTACCAGATTTTTTTGCTGAAAACACTTTAGAACAACATTTTAAATTGGATAAAAACGCAAAAAATGTAAAGTTGTACTATACAACTACAGGGCATGGCGGGCATGAAGGTGGTGATGAGTTTATTAAAATAAAGAATAGTATCTCAATTGATAATAAACTTGTTTTAGATACCATACCATGGCGAGATGATTGTGCATCTTTCAGGCGGTTTAATCCAACATCTGGAGTTTGGCTCAAAAAAGACACCGCTTCCTATATAGATTTTGAAACTAATTCTTATCAGATGAAAGAAATTGAAGAGCGCATTGCATCATCAGACTTGTCAAGATCTAATTGGTGCCCAGGATCTTTAGTAAAACCATTTGTCGTAGAGTTGGGTGATATAAAAAATGGTGAGCATACATTAAAAATCAGTATTCCAGCAACCTTGGCTACTGAAGATAAACTAAATCATTGGTTGGTGTCAGCCTACATAGCTTATGAATAGTAATTCTTTTATATCAAATTTAAATAGTACTAAGTTGAAAGTCTTGAAAATAAAGAAGTCGTTGTTTTTTATTGCTATGTTTATCACATTCTCTTTTAGTGTGAATGCCCAAAATGTCCCATACCCATATCAAAACTCAAAATTACCAGTAGAAGAACGAGTTGCAGATTTATTAAGTAGAATGAGTTTAGAAGAAAAAGTGCGCCAAATGGATATGTATAAAGGCGAGTTTTTTAAGGAAGGAGAAGATTTTTCAAAATCTAAAGCAAATACAAAAATTGGTGATTTAGGTATTGGTGCTATCCATGATATCTATCCGCGTTCTGTAAAAATGATTAATGACCTTCAAAAAGAAGTGATAAAAAATAATAGATGGGGAATACCTGCGCTTATTATGTGCGAAATGCTTCATGGTTATTTAGATGATGGCAGTACCGCTTTCCCTATGAATATTGGGTTAGGTGCCACTTGGGATACTAATTTAATGGAAAAAGTAGGTGAGGTAGTTGGTACTGAAGCCAGAGCTCATGGTGTTCATTTTGGATTAGGCCCTGTGCTTGGCGTTGGTCGTGAACCTCGTTGGGGACGAGTTGCCGAAACCTTTAGTGAAGATGTATATTTAGCAGGTGAAATGGGTTTAGGAATGATTAAAGGGATGCAGGGAGATACGCTAGCTTCAGATAGATCAATTATCTCAGAACCAAAACATTTCGCTGTTCATAGTTATCCTCAAGCAGGAGGGAATTCATCTCCAGTTATTGTTGGTGAACGCACTGCTCGCGAAGATTTTTTACCATCTTTTCAAAAAGCATACACAAAAGGTGGGGCTCTAGGAGCAATGTGTGCATATTCAGAACTAGATGGCATTCCTTGTGCAGCTAATCATTGGTTATTGACTGATGTTTTACGAAAAGAATGGGGATTTAAAGGGATTGTAGTTTCCGATTTGGCTGCCATCAAATATATTCAAAGTACACATTTTGTAGCAGATTCACCTAAAGAAAGTATCAGACAAGCAGTTTCAGCTGGAGTAGATATGCAATTCTATGATTTTTCAAATGAATTTTGGCAACAAACCATTATAGATTTAGTTAACGAAGGTAAATTGTCAATTGATGATATTGACCGCGCTGCTGGTGGTGTTTTACGTCTTAAATTTACTTTAGGTTTATTTGAGAATCCGTTTACAGATAAAAATCTAATCAAAGAGCGATTTCATTCTAAAGAAAATCAAGATATTGCTTTAGAAGCAGGTCACAAATCTATTGTTCTATTAAAAAATCAAAATAACATCTTACCGTTAAATAAAAACACAAAAACAATTGCAGTTATTGGTCCGAATGCCAATGCCTCAAGGTTAGGCGGTTATTCTGTAAAAAATAAAGTAGCTACTACTGTTTTAGAAGGTATAAAACAAGTAGTAGGAGATAATTCCAATGTGCTTTATGAAGAAGGTGTGCCATTAATTGTAAAAGGACAAATTATACCATCAAAGTATTTATTAACTCCAGATGAGTCACAAAACGGATTAAAAGGCGAGTATTTTAATAATAGAAATTTAGAAGGTGAACCTGCCTTAACACGTATTGATAGTCAGTTGGAATTTGATTGGCCATGGTCGCCAGGTGATGGTGTTAAAGACGATGATTTTTCCATTGGTTGGACGGGTTATATCAAATCTGAAGAGTCATTTGATGGTTGGTTAGGCTTAAGTTCGGATGATGGAATTAGAATGTGGCTGGATGATATGCTTGTTATTGACAATTGGAAAAAAGGGAGCACCAATATGGTAACGACTCCAAAAAAAATAGAGGCAGGTAAAAAATATAAAGTTCGCATAGAAATGTGGGAAGGAGGCTGGGGAGCCAGAGCTCATTTACGCTGGAATTTAAAGAAAGTAAATTTTCAACCTGCAGTAGAGATTGCTAAAAAAGCCGATGTTGCCATTGTTGTTTTAGGAGAATCAAGGGAATTGGTAGAAGAAAATAGAGATGTTGCTACCTTAGATTTATATGGTATGCAACAAGAACTTATTGAAGCCATTAAGCAAATAGGAACGCCTGTTGTTTGTGTGTTATTAAATGGAAGACCATTATCAATCAATTGGATTAATGACAATATTCCTGCCATTTTAGAAGCTTGGTTTCCTGGTGAAGCAGGAGGAAAAGCAGTTGCAGATGTATTGTTTGGCGATTATAACCCAGCAGGAAGATTGCCTATTACGTTTCCCAAATCGGTTGGGCAATTGCCCATATATTATAATCAAAAACCCTCTGCCATTCACAGATATGTGAGTGAAAGCGAAAACCCACTTTACACCTTTGGTTACGGATTGAGTTATACTACATTCGAGTATTCAAACTTCGCGTTAAGTACCAATGAAATAAAAGCTGATGACAACGTTAAAGCTAGTGTTGATGTTAAAAACACAGGTGATTATGATGGAGATGAAGTAGTACAATTATATATCAACGATGTTTACAGTAGCGTAACAACACCCTTAAAAACATTAAAAGGGTTTAAAAGAATCTTCATTAAAAAAGGAGAAACCAAACATGTAGAATTTGTGTTGACTCCAGAAGAACTTGCTATTTGGGATAGAGAAATGAAACGCGTTGTTGAACCTGGTGAGTTTGAAGTAATGGTAGGAGGAAATTCAACCGATTTACAAATAATTAGGTTTAAGGTAACAGATTAATTTTAAATACTATGAAGTCCAGTTTTAATCAACAACGATTATTAGTTTATATATTTTTCCTTTTGGTATGTTTAGTAATATCATGTGCTCCAAAAAACAAATTAGAACTTGTTAGTGATGGAGCTTCAGATTATGAAATAGTAATTAAAGATCAAGTTTCAAGCGATCTAAATTCTACAGCAGTAGAATTGCAACATTATATTGAGGAAATTTCATCAGTAAAAATTCCAATTGTTATTCAAAATCATAAAAATAATAAGCATGGCCTTTTTGTTAATATTGAAGATGAAATAGACCAGAATCAAATTAATATACGGGTTGAAGGAGAGGATATTATAATAAGTGGTGGTTCAAATTCTGCAATTAAAAATGCTGTTTATGAGTTTTTGGAATCCTATTTAAAGTGTAAGTGGTATGCCCCAGATATTGAAGAAATTCCAGTTTCAAATAACATAACAGTTCCTAATAACATTGATTATTCATATAGTCCAGCTGTTACAACAAGAACGGTACATTCTAGATTATTTTATGAACATCCTGATTTTGCAGAAAAACTAAAAGTTACTTCGGAAGCATTTCCTTATTACGTGCCATCAGCAAAGGTTCATACCTTTAACAAGTTTGTTCCAGAGGAAGTTTATTATAAGCAACATCCAGAATATTTTGCGCTACGAGGTAATAAACGACTTCCAACACAATTGTGTTTAACTAATGAAAATGTGTATAACATAGTTAGAGATTCTGTAGCATCGTTGTTTAAACAATTTCCTGAAGCTACAGTAATTTCGGTTAGTCAAAATGATAATCAGCAATACTGTACTTGTGAATTTTGTAAAACCGTAGATGAAGAAGAAGAGAGTTTTTCAGGTACAATGATTCGATTTGTAAATAGAATTGCATCAGATTTTCCCGATAAAACCATTTCTACTTTAGCCTATCAATATACTAGAAAGCCTCCTAAAACAAAGGCTTTGGATAATGTGTTAATCACTCTGTGCTCTATAGAATGCGACAGAAGTGCACCTATTGAAAACAATTGTACCGATTTTGCAGACGATTTAAAAGGATGGAAAGAAATTACCAAGAATATAAGAATTTGGGATTACACGACTCAGTTTACTAATTTTTTGGCACCTTTTCCAAACATCTCTACGCTACAACCAAATATCAAGTTTTTTAGGGACAATCATGCAAAATGGATATTTGAACAACATAGTAATAACCCCAGTGAGCTGTTTGAATTGCGCTCTTATGTCACTGCAAAATTATTGTGGAATCCAGATAGAAATATTGATGAGTTACTTACAGAATTTACTAATGGGTATTATGAAGAAGCAGGTGTTTATGTTAAGCAATATATAGATTTGATTCATGAAAAAATTAAAGAAGATAATGACTTTTTTCTCTTTTTATATGGCGATCCTTCCCAAGCATTTTCATCTTTTTTAAGTGCAGAATTACTAACTACTTATGATTCTTATTTTAATAAAGGAGAAAAGGCAGTAGCGAATAAACCATCTATTTTAAAACGGGTTAAAGAAGCCAGATTAGGCTTAGATTATGCCATTTTAGAAGCTTGTAAAAAGAATGTCACTAAGAAATTTAGCATGGTGGTTTTAGATAGTATAGGTAATAAGGCTATGAACCCAAATGTTAAAAATCGGTTAGAAAATTTTTATAACGTTTGTAATCAAGCCAATATAACATTGATGAACGAAATGGGCTTTACTGTTAAAGAATACTATGATAATTATAAAAAAAGTATGGAAGTTGCCACACAACCAAATAAGGCTTTTGGTAAAAAAGTAACGCTGCTTACACAACCTAAAAAATACGCTAATGAAAATCCACAAACACTAACTGATGGTGCTTTAGGAGGTAATAGTTTTTATGCCAATTGGTTGGGTTTTGAGGGCAATCATTTAGAAGCAGTCATAGACTTAGAAACCAAACTAGAAGTCAGTTCAATTTCTACTGCTTTTTTACAAGTGACCAATCATGTGGTTTTTTTTCCAAAAAGCGTTACCTATTATTATTCTAATGAAGGTAAAAACTTTACAAAATTAGGAACCATAAAAAATGATTTGCCGTTGACCAAAACAAGTAAGATAAATGACATAAAATATTTTAACCTCAATTTCTCAAAAGTGAAGGCGAGATATATTAAAGTAGTTGGTGAAAACATGAGTGAACCACCTTATTGGCACCATGCAGCAGGAACACCTGCTTGGATTTTTGCTGATGAGGTGATTGTAAATTAGCTTAAATTCTATAAAAAAAAGAAAAATGAAAAATGTTTTATTAACCATATTATTTTTAATTGGAATTAATACAACAAAAGTGCAAACGTATAAATTCCTAACCTATAATATTCGATATGATAATTCAGGTGATGGAGAAAATCAATGGTCAAAAAGAAAAGATTATTTATGCGAACAAATTGCTTTTTATAACCCCGATATCTTTGGGATTCAGGAAGGCTTACAGCATCAAGTGGCTTATATAGATAGTACATTTGTTGATTATAACTATGTAGGTGTGGGCAGAGATGATGGCAAAATCAAAGGAGAATACAGTGCAATTTTTTATAATTCAAAAAAGTTAAAAGTCATTAAAGAAGCAACGTTTTGGTTGTCTGAAACACCCAATAAAATATCGGTTGGCTGGGATGCGTCCATGGAACGAATTTGTACTTATGCCTTGTTTGAGAACAAAGCTGCACATCAACAATTTTGGGTATTTAATACCCATTTCGACCATATTGGTAATAACGCTAGGTTACAGAGTGCTAAACTTATTATCAGTAAAATTAATGAATTCAATAAAACAAACTTACCAATCGTGTTAATGGGAGATTTTAATTTAAAACCAGAAAGCGATCCAATACAATATCTATCCCAAGTTTTAAACGATACAAAAACTGTTAGCATTACAAAACCCTTTGGTCCTGAAGGCACCTTTAATGGTTTTAAGCATAATGAACCAGTAACCGATAGAATTGATTATATCTTCACTAGTAAAAGGAATATAAAAGTGGAAAAATTTACAATTTTGAGTGATTCAAAAGATTGCAAATATCCTTCAGATCATTTACCTGTTTTTGCCGAAATTCAAATTAATTAGCACTACATTATGAAACGACGAAATTTTATTGTTCAAAGTTCATTGTTTACAGCGGGAACCTTGGTAATGCCTCAAAACACGATAATGGCTTCACAAACAAAATTTGTGAGTAAGAGGCCAAAGTTTGCCGATAGAAAATTTGTAAGTGAAGCTGTAGAACAACTAATAAAAAAGGTGAAAGCCGTTATTAAAGATGACGAAATTGCTTGGCTTTTTGAAAATTGTTACCCAAATACCTTAGATACAACCATTGATTTTGAAATGATAGATGGTAAACCAGACACCTTTGTTATTACTGGAGATATTGATGCCATGTGGTTACGAGATTCAACAGCTCAAGTTTGGCCATATATGCCTTTAATTAATAATGACGAAAAACTTAAAAAGCTCATACAAGGATTAATTAACAGACAAGTAAAATGTGTCTTAATAGACCCATATGCGAATGCATTTTATAAAGATAAAACCAAAATTTCGCATTGGAAAAGCGATCAAACCCTCATGTTGCCAGGAGTTCATGAACGGAAATGGGAAATAGATTCTTTATGTTATGTAGTCCGCTTAGCTAATGAATATTATAAAATAACAAAGGATACTTCAATTTTTGATGATGATTTTGACAAAGCTATGCGCTTGATTGTTAAAACCTTTAAAACAGAGCAACGCAAACACAGTGAATCCCAATATGTGTTTAGCAGAGAGACAACCTCTGTAATAGATTCGCCACCATTTGGTGGTACAGGAAGACCAATTAAACCGAACGGACTAATTTGTTCCATGTTTCGTCCTTCAGATGATTCAACAATGTACCCATTTTTAATTCCTTCAAATATTTTTGCTGTTTTAACTTTAATACATTTAGCAGGGCTTTATAAAAATGTATTTAAAGACATTGAGTTTGCAACAATATGCACACAAATGTCAGAAGAGGTTGATAGCGCTATTAAAGAATTTGCAGTTTCAAATCATTTAAATTTTGGTGAAATCTATGCTTACGAAATAGATGGTTTTGGCAATAAACTATTTATGGATGACGCCAATGTTCCTTCATTAATGTCATTAGCTTATTTAGGAGCTCATAAACCAAAGGATGACTTATATAAAAACACACGTCAATTTTTATTAAGTGATAATAACCCCTATTTTTTAAAAGGGCAATATGCTGAAGGACAAGGCAGTCCGCATACTGGAAAAAGTAGAATTTGGCCTATGGGAATTATTTTAAGAGCAATGACAAGCACAGATACCAACGAAATTGTTAAATGCTTAAAAATGTTAAAAGCTACCCATGCAGGAACAGGTTTTATGCATGAAGGTTTTGATAAAGACAACCCAATCAATTACTCTAGAGATTGGTTTGCTTGGGCCAATACATTATTTGGTGAATTGATAATAAAAATTCATCAAGATAACAGAGATTTGTTAGCATTAAATTTTTAACCATAACTAATCTGTTTTAATAACTCATGTTGTTTTATTTATTAAATTAGTGCTCAATAAAAACGATACAAATAGTTATTTTATTTAATCGATTGATATAAACAAGAAATTTATCCCAACACCTTTTTAAATTTGTTATTGGTCGAAATAATGATAACTATAACGTTTTAGATTTTTAGATTTAACAGATTATTAACTTATGATTAACTCAAAAAAGTAAAAATTATTAATTCAAAACTTAAATTTATGATTCAAAAAGTACTAAAACTACTGTTTGTGTTTTGTTTGTTCTCGTTTCAAAATGGTCAAGCTCAAACTACAGTAAAGGGAACTATTACGGACGGTAGTAGTGGAATTCCTCTATCAGGGGCAAATATTATTGTAAAAGGAACTTCAAATGGAGTGACTTCAGATTTTGATGGAAACTATTCAATAAATGTTTCTGATCAAAATGCTACATTAGTTTTTTCTTATGTTGGATACACTACTAAAGAAGTATCTGTAAACAATCAAAGCACTATTAATGTATCGCTTGCCGAAGATGCGAGCCAGTTGGATGAGGTAGTTGTAACGGCTCTCGGAATAAAAAAGAGTACAAAGGCTCTTGGTTACTCTTTAACGGAGGTAAAAGGGGAGGAAATCTCTACAGTTAAAACTACTAATGCTGTTAATTCATTACAAGGTAAAATTGCTGGTGTTAGTATTACTCAAAATGCAACAGGAGCAGCTGGATCAAGTAGAGTAATAATTAGAGGAAACAGTTCATTAACTGGTAATAACCAACCTTTATATATTGTAGATGGGGTGCCAATTGGTAACGAAAATAATGGTTCTGCAGGTATGTGGGGTGGTTCTGATGGTGGTGATGGTATATCAAGTCTTAATCCAGATGATATCGCATCAATAAGTGTTTTAAAAGGGGGTGCTGCTTCTGCATTATACGGTTCACGTGCCGCTAATGGAGTAATATTAGTTACTACTAAATCTGGAAAAGGTCAAAATGGTTTTGGTGTTGAACTTAGTAGTTCTGTAACTTTTGATAAAGTAGATAGTTCGTTAACAGATTATCAAACAGAATATGGACAGGGTATACAAGGAAGAAAACCTGCAAATGTTGATGAGGCTAGAGATAATGGTTTATCGTCATGGGGAGCACGTTTAGATGGTAGTAGTGTTGTGCAATGGGATGGTGTGTCAAGACCATACTCATATGTAGGCAATAATCTAGATCATTTTTATAGAACAGGTACAACCTTTATTAATACACTTGCTCTTACTAGTGGAACAGATAAAATGAACTATAGATTTTCTGCATCAGATTTAACAAATGAAGATGTTATGCCAAATGCGGGATTAAACAGAAAATCATTTGGATTAAATTCAAGTGCTATTTTAGCTGATAAATTAACTACTACAGCAAATATAAAATACATTGTTGAAAACGTTCAAAACAGACCTAGATTATCTGATGCTCCAGGTAATGCTAACTTCACAGTTGCTAGCTTACCTGCAAACGTAGATGTTAGAACTATGAATCCAGGAGCAAATGAAGATTTAACTGAGCGTACTTACTCTACTAATACGTATTCTCAAAACCCATACTTTGCAGCTTATAACTTCAGAAATGAAGATACAAAAAACAGAATCATAGCTAATTCATCATTAAGATATGATATTAATGATTGGTTATATACCTCTGTTAGAGCTGGTGTGGATCATTCTACAATTAGAAGAACTTCTGTTGAGCCTTATGGAACAGCTTATAAGCCTTTAGGGGGTATAAACGAAAATGAAATACGTTACACTCAAATTGATGCAGATGTTATGATAGGTGCAGAAAAAGACATTACAGATAAATTATCTGCAGTTGCCTTTTTTGGAGCAAATAGTAACAGTATAAAAACTGAACAACTTGATTTAGGGGGTAATGATTTTATTGTTCCTGGTTTAGAAGACATAGGGAATACAATTACACAAAGTAGAGGTCGCAGTTTTGGAGAAAGAAAAATTGGATCATTATATGGTTCTCTTGAATTAGCTTATAATAAATGGGCTTACATAACTTTCACAGGAAGAAACGATTGGTTTTCCACGCTTTCTGCTCCTGGTAAAACAACACCAAATGATGACTTCTATCCTTCTGTTAACACAAGTTTAATTCTTTCAGAAGTTATTGAGATGCCAGACTTTGTAAACTTCTTGAAATTAAGAGGAGGTTACTCAGAAGTTGCTGGTGGTGCTCAAGACCCGTATGCTTTATCATTAACATATCAAATTTTCGGAAATCCAGTTAATGGACAACCTTTAGGAAGTGTTAATGGTGGTACTGTTCCAAATGCTAATTTAGTTCCTTTCAGTAAAGAAGAAACAGAGGTAGGTATTGACGCTCGTTTATTTAATAATCGATTATCTATTGATTTAGCTTATTATAAAAACACGACTACAAATGATATTGTAGATGTGTCTACATCCGTTTTTTCAAGCTACAATGGAGCTAAAGCTAATTTAGGAAAAATTGAAAATAAAGGGTTTGAATTTTTACTTGGATTTACTCCTATACAAACAGATAACTTTAAATGGTCTGCTAGTTTTAACGGAGCAAATAATTCTGGAAAAATATTAGCAACTAATGAAACAAATTCAAACGTGAATTTGGATGAACCACGTTCTCAAAATGTTCGTATAACACATATTGTTGGAGAGGCTTACGGAACTATAGTTGGTGTTTCTTATGAAAGAGATGCTAGTGGTAATATTGTTTATGAAATTAATGGAGATGGCGTTCCATTAGCTGTACAAGGGGAGCGTAAAATTTTAGGAAAAGGCGTGGCTCCACTTACTTTAGGTTTAAGTAATACATTTAGATATAAAGATTTAAGCTTAAGCTTTTTAATTGATGGTAAATTTGGTGGACAAATGTTTTCAGGAACAAATTCAGGGGCATATGGTCGTGGATTACACAAAGCAACTCTTGATGGAAGAGAAAATGGTTTAGTGGTTTCTGGAATTGACAAAGCAACCGGTAGTGCTTTTACTACTACTGTAGATCCAGAAAATCTTTCTACTTATTATGGTAGAATTAGTGGTATTGCAGAGGAGTTTGTTGAAGATGCAGATTATATCAAATTAAGACAATTAAGCATTGGGTACACATTACCTGAAAGATATTTAAAGAATATCTTTTTAAGTAGTGTAGATATATCTTTTATTGCTTCTAACCTTTTTTACTTGAAAAGAAGTATTGATAACATTGATCCAGAAAGTGGTTATAATGTAGGAAACTCTCAAGGACTTGAATATTTTGGAGTACCTTCTGCTAGAAGTTATGGGTTTAATTTAAATATTAAGTTTTAAAAAAAAAATTATGAAAAAATCAATTTATATAATGTTTATTGCACTGCTAACATTTAGTGCATGCGACAATGGTTTTGAGGAATTAAATATTAATCCTACTAAACCATCACAAGTTAGTGTTGCAAATAAACTAACAGCAGCACAAAAATTTATGTCTAGCGAGCGCTATGACAACTGGAGAGCAAATTTAATTTATCAATCTACAATGATGCAGCACATTGCAACTACAGCTGGTTATTGGAGTGGAGATAAATATACTTGGAATAGAGGATACGCATCATCTTTAATTGATAGGTATTACGAAAATGCTGTAAAAAGTATTGAAGATATTATGCTTCAATTAAACACTGAAGAAGCTCCTGAAGAAATGAAAGCTATTGCTAGAATTATGAGAGTTTACATTTATTCTAGATTAACAGATTTATACGGAGATATTCCTTATTCTGAAGCTGGACAAGCCGTTATTTCAGGAATTTTAAAACCTAAATATGATGCTCAAAGTGAAATTTATCCAGACTTATTAAATGAATTAGAAGAGTCTGCTGCTGCTTTAGGTTCAGGCACATCCGGTTTTGGTGCTGCAGATGTTATTTTTCAAGGCGACCAAGGAAAATGGAAGCGTTTAGCTAATTCTTTAATGTTAAGACTAGGTTTTAGACTAATAAAAAGAGATGCTGCTGCTTCACAAGCATGGGTAACTAAAGCTATCAATGGAGGTGTAATGCAATCTAATGATGATATATTCTTCTTTCCACATGATAGCAATAACAGAAATGGAAATAGTGAAGCTTTTGATGCTGATGGAAACCAACGTTTGAGCGAAACATTTGTTGACTGGTTACAAGCATCAGATGATCCTAGATTACCTGTACTAGCAAGAAGAAGAATTGACGGAAGTACTGATCCTGCTGATTTAAAAGGATTACCAAATGGTTTAGACTCTAATACACTTTTAGGAGCAACTGGAGAAGCTAGTACAACTGCTTTTGCAGAACCAAACATAGTAAACATAGGACAAATGAATGCTCCAATGTTTTTTCAATCTTATGCTGAAGTTGAATTATTATTAGCTGAAGCAAACGTACGTTGGGGACTTGCTGGAGATGCTGCAACGCATTATAATGCAGGGGTAACTGCAGCTATGAAAATGTTATCAATGTATGGTGCTGGAGCGGAAATAAGTGATGCTGACATTACAACTTACTTAACTAATAATCCTTACAATGCTTCAAATGCATTAGAACAAATTAACAATCAATATTGGGCAGCAACATTTCTAAATGAATATGAAGCTTTTGCTAATTGGAGAAGAGTAGGTTTTCCTGTGTTAACTCCGGTTAATTACCCTGGTAATGAAACAAACGGAACTATTCCAAGACGCTTAACTTATCCTGAAAGTGATCAAAGTAATAATGCAGACAATTATGCTGCTGCAGTTGCTGCACAAGGACCAGATGTTCTTACTACAAGAGTATGGTGGGATAATTAAATTTCTTTTTAAAATAGAATAATAAAAAAAAAAGGGAGTGGATTAATATCTCCCTTTTTTTTTTATTATTAATTTAAAGAGTGCTAAATTTACTATATGAGTTAACTTCTTAGATACAAGAATATTTAAATTGTTATTAAATAGGCCTCATTAAAATTATAGAATATAAATTCAAAAACTTAAGCAAATGAAAATTTCTTCGTTGTGTTTTTATACCATTATTTCCCTTTTAATTGTTGCTAAAGGCAACGCACAAAGTAAAACGTTGTTTACATTAATATCATCAAAAAAGAGCGGAATAACGTTTAATAATTCAATCATTGATGATAAAGAAAAAAATATATTACTATATGCAAACTTTTATGGAGGTGCCGGTGTTGGAGTTGGAGATTTTAATAACGATGGTTTAGAAGATGTCTACTTTGCAGGAAATATGGTAGATGACAAACTGTACCTAAATCTTGGTCAGTTTAAGTTTAAAGACATTACTAAAGATTCCGGAATAATCAACGATGGCAGTTGGTCTACTAGTGTTACAGTAGCAGATGTTAATAGAGACGGTTTTTTGGATATATATGTAACAAAAGAACTATATGATCATAAACCAGAATTAAGAAAAAATAAATTATATATAAACCAAGGGGATGCCACTTTTAAAGAGATGTCAAAGTCTTATGGGGTGGACAATAGTGAACGCACCAGAGGGGCAACTTTTTTAGACTATAATAAAGATGGATTACTTGATTTATTTATACTAAATCAACCTCCTAATCCTGGTAGTTATTCAGAATATTTCGGAACAGAATTACTGCAACCAAATTATACATCAAGGTTGTACAAAAATGTAAATGGAACATCGTTTGTTGATGTTACAGAAGAAGCAGGTTTACTTAAAGCAGGATTCCCTAATGCGGTTTCTGCGAGTGATTTTAATAATGATGGATGGACAGATTTATATGTAGCTAATGATTTTTATACTCCAGATGTGATGTATATTAATAATCATGATGGAACATTTACCAATATTGTGAACAAAGCTCTAAATCATATGTCATATTATAGTATGGGAATAGATGTTTCTGATATTAATGATGATGGATTCTTAGATATTTTTGTGGTTGATATGGTTGCTGAAGATAATTTTAGATTAAAATCTAATATGAGCGGGATGAATCCAAATTCATTTTGGGATGTTGTAAAAAATGGAGGTCATTATCAGTACATGTTTAATAATTTTCATTTAAATAATGGAAATAATACATTTAGTGAAATAGCTCAATTAGCAAATGTTGCAGCTACAGATTGGAGTTGGTCTCCTTTGATTGCTGATTTTGACAATGATGGCATGAAAGACCTATATATAACAAATGGTTTATTAAGAGATATTAGAAATACAGATGCATCTAAAGCAGTTGGAGAATTTGTAACTCAAACAGCCAATGCTTGGGTTAAAGAACATCCCGAAGGTGGTGAAGTTACTATTTGGGATATTCTGGATTTGAAAAAAACCTTAAGTTTATTACCATCACAACCACTTTCTAATTTCATGTTTAGAAATAATGGTAACTATGATTTTGAAAAAGTAACTTCTGATTGGGGACTTGATCAAAAGTCGTTTTCAAACGGATCAGCTTATGCTGATTTTGATAATGATGGAGATTTAGATTTAGTAGTTAATAACATAAATGAAGAAGCTTTTGTATATATTAATAATTCCCAAAACAACTATTTAAAAATAAAGCTAAAGAGTAAAAAATATAATTCAGTATTTGGTGCTAGAGTTTCAATAAAAGTAGGTAACAAATTTAAGTTTGCTGAAACTACAAATGTGAGAGGAATTTATTCTACTAGCCAACAAACAGTTCATTTTGGTTTAGGTAATACAAGTATTGTTGAAGAAATAAAGATTGTTTGGCCAGATAATTCGGAAACTATTCTTGAAAACACAAATGCAAATCAAGAATTAATTCTTTATATGGAAGATGCCTCCGTTTTAGAATCAAACGAGAATAAAAAACAATTGCCATTTTTTTCTGATGTTACAGATACTAATAAATTGGTGTTTAAACATCAAGAAAACGACTTTGACGATTTTAAATATCAAATATTATTACCCCATAAATTATCGCAATTTGGTCCGGCATTAGCTGTAGATGATGTTAATGGTGATAACTTAGAAGATGTTTTTGTTGGAGGAGCAGCAGGTTTTCCAGGGCAACTTTTTATTCAAAACAGCAATGGAAATTTTGAAAAACATCCTTTAGAAGCCTTTGATAAGGATAGGTATTCTGAAGATTTGGATGCCATTTTTTTAGATATTGATAATGATGGAGACAAAGATTTATATGTAGTAAGTGGAGGAAACGAATATGAAAAAGGAGATGAAAATTACATGGACAGACTTTATATTAATGATGGTAACGGAAATTTTTCTAAAAGCACAAATAGTTTAAATAGTAAAAGTGTAAGTGGAAGTGTTGTTGTTACTGCTGATTTTGATGGAGATGGTGATTTAGATGTTTTTGTAGGAGGCAGATTATCTCCTCGCGATTATCCATCGCCAACAGATAGTCAGCTTTTAGAAAATAAGAACGGAACACTAGTTGACATCACCAAAAAAAAGGCATCAGAACTATTAGATATAGGAATGGTTACAGATGCTATTTGGTCAGATTATGATAACGACAAGGATCTTGACTTAATTATAGTAGGCGAATGGATGCCAATAACTGTTTTTAAAAACGAGGATGGTAATTTTGTTAAGCAAGATATTTCAAGTCTGGTAAATAGTGAAGGGTGGTGGTTTAGTATTGAACAAGGAGATTTTGATAATGATGGAGATATGGACTTTGTTGCTGGTAATTTAGGATTAAACTATAAATATAAAGCGTCTCAATCAGCACCGTTTGATGTTTATTATAATGATTTTGATGCTAACGGAAGTAAAGATATTGTGTTGGGGTATTATCAAAAAAACAAACACTATCCAGTTCGTGGATTCTCTTGTTCGTCACAACAAATACCCGAATTAAAACATGATATAAAAAAGTATGATGTATTTGCTTCACTAGAAATTAAAGATATATATGGAGATAAAAAATTAGATAATGCGTTGTATTATAAGGCACAAACATTTGCTTCCTCATATATTGAAAATTTAGGGAACGGCGAATTTAAAATCTCAGAATTACCTATTGAGGCTCAATTTTCCAATATAAATGACATGTTAGTTGAAGATTTTAACTCTGATGGTAATTTAGATGTAATCTTAGTTGGAAACCTGTTTGTTTCAGAGATTGAAACAACTCGTAATGATGCTGGAATAGGTCTTTTGATGCAAGGTGATGGAAAAGGTAATTTTTTACCTAAAAGAGCAATTGAAACTGGACTTTTTATTAATAAAGATGCTAAAAAAATAAGGAAATTTAAAAATGGTAATAATGAGTTTATTTTAGTAGCAAATAATAACGATAAGTTACAAATAATAAAAATAGACAAAGAAAAAAGAGATTAACATTAAAAGATATCTGAAGTACAAACAGTATCAAAACATCAAAAAATAAAAGTATAACCTAATATAATGGTTATACTTTTATTTTTTGACTGTAATGTAACGTGTTTTATTCCCAAATCCTCTATTGTTTATGGGGTTTCTTGTGTGATGTTATTCTTCACCAATATGTTTTTTGTAAAATCTCCAAACTTCTTTAGCTACATTTCTGCCTAATTCCAGCCCAGCTATATTATCAGCCTGTATATGATAACCACCCAAAACCCTCGAAATACCTGCCATTTCAGCGGTTTCGGTAAATGTTGGAAATTTTAGGGTTATTGTATCACCTAAATTATTTGGCTCTGTTAATGCTCCTGCAACTAACTTTGTTTCTGAACCAAACTCATCGCTTCCTGTCCATGTTTTTAAGGCTTCCGCACAGCCACCACTAATGGTACTATGCCCGGAAGTGTAGCTTGGAAATGGAGGGCATAAGAATATCTCGGGTGAATATGGTCTCCATTCTTTTCCGTCCATATCAATTATCCCTTTTCCTTCTCCGCCCCAAGCTTTAATTATTTTCCCATCGTAATAGTTATGCACCAATGCATAAGGTCTGGCATAGTCATAAAACATTTTAGAATCCCATGAAGCAATAAAAGCATCCATAGCCACTACCTGATTATAGAAATACATTTTTACATCTTGATCAAGTGTATGATTGTCTCTGCGTGACACATCTTGCGCAAATTTTAGCCAATGTCCAGCTTGCTGAACCGATTGAGGTCCATCCCGCATAAACTCCACTAAAGCTTTTTGGTAATCGGTAAGGTTAGCTTGCATTTCTATAACCTCTTTAACATCTTTTTCTAATTGTTCAGATCCAATCTTTGGCGGTGGGCCTGGACGAAACTGATCTCCTGACTTTAATGCTACTGGTTTTACTTTATCCCAAAAAGGGGTTAAACATCCAGGAGCATATTTTCCACCTTTTCCATCAGAAAAATATTTTGGCTGCCACCGGTTGGGGTCAATATTTTTATCAGCCGAATTAACAGGTTTGTATCCCACGTAATTAAAATAAGGCTGACCATTAGAACCTTCTTCTTCACCGTATTGATTAGAGCCGTCACCTTTTCGAGCCTCTATCACTGCTTTAGCCGCTAAATTTCCAATACCTTCTGGAGTTGTAGGGTCTAATGAGTCATTCATTGGGTCTAAGCCCAGTTCTTTCATAAAACTTGCAAATAATTCTTTATCTGAATAATAATATTCATTCATTGCTCTAAATGCTGCGTAACTAATTGCAATTTGTTTATTACTCAAGGTGTGCTCTTCTGCTGGACGTCTTGTAACACCTTCAAGATAGACCGGAGTAGCTTTTTCATCATACATTGCCCAAGCATCAAAAATGGAAACGAATATCAAACCCAAATACCTAGAAGTAATAGTAGGTCTTGGTTTAAATTTTTCAGTATCATTAGCTTGAGCGGTTAAAGCCATATGTCCCCACTTATATGCAACATTTTCAATACCTCTAGGTTCAGTTGTTTCAATTGAACTTTGTAGCTTCTTATTATTTTGACTCTGTTTACAGCTAAAAAAAAATAGTGTAGTAAATAAAAGTAAAATGGTTTTTTTCATATTTTATTAATTTATAACAAAATTGTGTAAAATGTTGTGCTAAATACACGTTTTAGTTTAAGAATGTAAGATAATAAATTTTATCAAAAATGATTTGGGAATTTTACTGATTTTAGTCCTTAATCTAAATTTTTTTGTTGAATATGTAAATGAACTATCTTTAACTTTTAAACTTTTTATACGGAGTTTAAAAAAATAGATTCAAATTGCTTTTTGGCAATGTATAGCAATAGAAAAGAGATATATTAAAGTTATTATTGAAGAATTACAGAAATTTCAAAAGATTGATGGGAAAATGAATAAAAAATAAAACTCAACTAATTGATTTACAAATAATTGAGTTTTTTAATAGTGGAGCCGGAGAGAATCGAACTCTCGTCCAAACAAGTAACCAAAAGGCTTTCTACACGCTTAGTTTTTTCATGGTTTTCGTTTGTAAGCTGATTAAAAACACTCTACTCACAACTTAGCTTTTTTAGTTTCAAAAAGGCATCAAAGCGCTACCTAATCTATGTTAACTTTTACGATGCCTCTATACAGACCGCCGCTAACCAAGGCTTTCTAGAGACATTTAGCTTGCACACCTTGTGTGCCGAGGCTTATCTTACTTGATTCAGATTAAGCAGCTAAAGCGTAGTTATTCTCGCCGTTTAAATTTTGACCTAGCCTTTTACGTGTCTCAAAGTCATTACACGACGTGCTTACAGTTTAATTAATCTCGCTGTCAAAACCAGTCGACCCCATTAATTAAAAATATTTGGGCGTTACCCACTTTTGCTTTTAATGGCAAAAGTGCGTCAGGCTTTCGGCAGTCGCTTTTTTGTAAAAAAAAACAAAAAGAGCTCCAACAATGCCTCAATCCTTAACGCGGGTTGCAAAGGTATCAAAAAGTTTGTATAACCATTCAAAACCTTTTACATTAGTACAAAATTTATACCAATTAATAGCTTGTCAGTTTATTAAAAAAATCATTACCATATGGGCATCAAATTTGCAATCATAAAAGAACAAAAAACACCATCAGACAGACGTGTTGTTTTAACACCATCAAAATTAGTTGAGGCACAAAAACAATTTCCAGAGGCAACATTTAAAATTGAATCAAGTGATATTAGAGTGTTTTCAGATAAAGAGTACACCAAAGCAGGATTTCAAGTAACTCATAATGTAAGTGATTGTGATGTAATGATTGGTGTTAAAGAAGTACCACTTAATTATCTTATTCCAAATAAAAAATACTTTTTCTTTTCGCATACCATAAAAAAGCAACCATACAATAGAAAATTATTACAAACTATTTTACAGAAAAACATAGAATTATACGACCACGAAACCATTGTGAATGAAAAAGGTTTTCGTTTAATTGGTTTTGGTCGTTATGCCGGTATTGTAGGAACTTATAATGGCTTTAGAGCGTGGGGATTAAAATATAATGTATGGAATTTACCAAAAGCCGAAACCATACATGACCAAAAGGCGTTAATCAATCAATTGCAAAACCTTAACATTCCTAACATTAAAATATTGCTTACAGGAAATGGAAAAGTTGCCAATGGATCTCAAGAAATACTAGACGCTATACCTATTAAAAAGGTTTCGGTAAATGACTATTTAAACCAAACTTTTAATGAACCTGTGTATAGTAAAATTGATGTATTAGATTACAACAAGCGTAAAGATGGAAAGCTTATTGATATGTTAGATTTCTTTAATAATCCACAAGATTACGAATCAAATTTTATGCGATTTGCCAAAGTAACCGATTACTACATAGCAGGTCATTTTTATGGCAATGGAGCGCCAAAATTTTTCACAAAAGATGATGTGAAATCATCTGGTTTTAATATTAAAGTAGTGGCCGATATTAGTTGTGATGTTAATAACGGACCCATTTCTACCACTTTAAGAACATCAACCATTGCAGACCCATTTTACGGTTACGACCCAGAAACCGAAAGTGAAACAGATTTTAAAAACAATAGTGCTATTGCAATCATGGCTGTCGATAATTTACCATGCGAACTTCCAAAAGATGCCAGTGAAGGTTTTGGTGATATGTTTTTGCAACATGTCCTTCCAGCTTTTTTTAATGGTGATAAAGATGGTGTTTTGGCTCGAGCAAAAATGACCGAAAACGGAAAACTTACAGAACGTTTTGCATATTTACAAGATTATGTGGATGCGTTGGTATAAAAAACAAAACCATGAAACCAGTAGAAGCATATTTTCTTAATCAAAAAGAGCCCTATCAATCCATCATGCTTTATGTGAGAAGTATTATTTTAAATTCCTTACCGCAAGTAGAGGAACGGTATAGTTATAAAATTCCGTTTTACAACATTGGTAAAAAACCTATGTTGTATTTAAACGTTTTAAAAGGAACCAATTATGTGGATGTGGCTTTTGTGCAAGGTATTTTATTAGAAAAGAAATTTCCTATTTTAAAGAACAAAAATAAACGAAAGCAAGTTAGGTCTATACAATTAAAAAACATAGAAGATTTAGACCATAACTATTTTGTTGAGCTTTTGTATGAAGCTTCTAAATTATTAACCGAAAGTAAAAAAGCTTGGTTTATTTAAAGAATTATATTCTAAAAATACCTCCAAATGATATAATTCGTTGTAAGTAAAAGAAATGCTGTGAAGCACTTTCTGCTGTATTACTTGTTGTTCTAATATCTGGCATATCTATGTATCCGCCTTTTAAATCTCCTTCAATAAAAAAATGTTTAAAAAAAGTAAAATTTAACCCAGCATTTATTGAAACACCATAACCAGCTAAATGAAATTCGTCATATCTGTCTTTTTGAAGTAACGTAGTGTTTGTTTTTGGATACAAAATACCAACACCAACACCTTCAGTAAAGTTTACTTGTAATTTATCGGTGTTTTCAATATGAAAAATAGACGATAAATCATCAACTCTAGCAAATTCAAAATACGCATAATTTAAGCCATTGGTATGTTCAAATTTTAAAAAATCTTCTGAAACAAGAAATAGGTCATTGTTGTAAACACCATTATATATTGAACCAGCTTCACTTACGGGTAAATCTATATAACCATCTAATTTTCTTGACTCATTTCGATGCATCACATATTTCATATGATCTACACCAAAGGAAATAGCATAATTATCAGAAATATAATAACCCATTTTCACATTGGTTTGTGGAATGGTAATTCTAGTTGGATTTATATAATCAATATGCCAACCTTTAGGTTTATCGCCAGCTGTGGCATCTTTAATAGTAAAATTATAATTGTCTCCTTTAAAAGTAATATCAGATTTTGAAAAAGATTCCCTATTTCCTCCCCAACTTATAAAGAACTTGCCTTTTTTTGTTGCTGTATATTTTTTTTGAATAGAATCTTGAGCAAAACTTTGTGCAGAAAAAAAACAAAGAGCAATAACTAAAAAATGTTTGTAGGTAAGTAAATTTTTCATTTGTATTGTAAATTAAAGGGTATTGATAGTTTGTCTAATGGTAACTAAATTGGTTAAAAGTTTTTCTAAATAATCAAGATGAAGCATATTAGCGCCATCACTTTTAGCATTGGCAGGATCAAAATGAGTTTCAATAAATAGTCCGTCTACATTATTAACAACTCCAGCTCTGGCAATAGTTTCTATCATATCAGGTCTTCCACCTGTAACACCACTAGTTTGGTTTGGTTGTTGAAGAGAATGAGTTACATCTAGAATAGTTGGGGCAAAAGCTCTCATGGTTGGAATACCTCTAAAGTCAACTATCATATCTTGGTAGCCAAACATAGTGCCTCGGTCAGTTATCCAAGCCTTGTCGTTACCAGCATCTTTCACTTTTTGTACAGCATGTTTCATGCTTTCAGGACTCATAAATTGTCCTTTTTTTAGATTGACAACTTTTCCAGTTTCAGCCGCCGCAACAACTAAATCTGTTTGGCGTACTAAAAAGGCAGGAATTTGCAAAACATCTACATATTGAGCAGCCAATATAGCATCAGATATTTCATGAATGTCAGTAACCGTAGGAACATCAAAAGTTTCTGAAATTTTTTTAAGTATTTTCAATGCTTTTTCATCACCTATACCTGTAAAACTGTCAATTCTACTGCGGTTAGCCTTTTTAAAACTACCTTTAAACACGTAAGGAATTTGAAGTGAATCTGTAATTTTAACAACTTTTTCTGCTATTCTCAAAGCCATATCCTCGCCTTCAATAGCACAAGGACCACATAGTAAGAAAAAATTATTTGAATTGGTATGTTTTAATTTAGGAACATCATTAAGAGTCATATTCTTCACATTTAAAATGCAAAGTTACATATTTAAAAACTTCTATCTATACTATTTCTTAATATCCATAATGCCATGATAAAATTTAAAAAAACAAAAATTCCACCATAAATTATAAAATCATTAAAAGATGAATTAAAAGAAGATTTTTTTATGATATCAAAAAGATAGGCTAAAATTAAATACGATGATAAGCAAACAAATGAAATGCCTAGGATGAAATTTAGTCTTTTATTTGGACTAGCAATTTGCCATAAAAAGGGTATGCCAAATAAAAGTATAGGATAGGCATCTATACCTTGAGTTCTGTTAATATCTGTAAACCAATAAGCTACAATGCTTATAAAGTATAGATAAGGGATGAATTTTGTATATTGAATGATAAATTTCATTGTAATTTTTTCTGTATTAACGGAATTTAATGGAGCATATTATTATTTGTTTTTAATTATAACATAAGATTAACGTATTTATAAAATATAACGTACCTTTGCACGCTTAAAATAAGGCACTATTATGGCTAATATTAAAAACATTGCAATTATTGCACACGTAGACCACGGTAAAACAACATTAGTAGATAAAATCATGTACTACTGTCATTTATTTCGTGACAATGAAAATACTGGAGATTTAATTCTTGATAATAATGATTTAGAGCGCGAACGTGGTATTACAATTACATCAAAAAATGTATCTGTTATATATAAAGACACCAAGATTAATATTATTGATACGCCTGGTCACGCCGATTTTGGTGGTGAAGTAGAACGTGTACTAAATATGGCCGATGGCGTTTTATTATTAGTTGATGCTTTTGAAGGGCCTATGCCACAAACGCGTTTTGTATTACAAAAAGCTATTGATTTAGGTTTAAAACCTTGTGTGGTAATCAATAAAGTAGATAAAGAAAATTGTACACCTGAAGAAGTACATGAAGCTGTTTTTGATTTAATGTTTGAATTAGGTGCTGAAGAATGGCAGTTAGATTTTCCAACGGTTTATGGCTCTGCAAAGCAAAACTGGATGAGTGAAGATTGGAAGAACCCAACAACTACCATTGAGCCATTATTAGATATGGTGATTAATCATATTCCTTCTCCTCAAATTTCAGAAGGAACAACACAAATGTTAATTACATCATTAGATTATTCTTCGTTTACTGGTAGAATAGCTATTGGGCGTTTACAGCGTGGTGAATTGAAAACCGGAATGAATATTTCTTTAGTAAAGAGAGATGGTAAAATAACTAAGTCAAAAATTAAAGAACTTCATATTTTTGAAGGTTTAGGACGAAAAAAAGTTGAAAGTGTTCAAGCTGGTGACATTTGTGCGTTAGTTGGTTTAGAAGGATTTGAAATTGGTGATACTGTTGCTGATTTTGAAAATCCGGAGGCTTTAAAAACCATCGCCATTGATGAGCCAACCATGAGTATGCTATTTACCATTAATGATTCACCATTTTTTGGTAAAGACGGAAAATTTGTAACATCACGTCACATAAAAGATAGATTAAATAAAGAGCTTGAAAAAAACTTGGCATTACGTTTAAGTGCTACTGATAGTGCTGATAAATTTTTAGTTTTTGGTAGAGGTGTTTTGCATTTATCAGTGTTAATTGAAACGATGCGTAGAGAAGGTTATGAGCTTCAAATTGGTCAGCCTCAAGTAATCATCAAGGAAATTGATGGTGTGAAATGTGAGCCAATCGAAGAAATGACCATTGATTTACCTGAAGAAGTATCAGGTAAAGCAATTGAAATGGTTTCTATGCGTAAAGGAGAAATGCTAAGTATGGAAGCTAAAGGAGATCGAATGATTTGTAAGTTTATGATACCATCAAGAGGTATTATTGGCTTACGTAATCAATTATTAACGGCTACTGCAGGTGAAGCCATTATGGCACACCGTTTTAAAGAATATCAACCATTAAAAGGTGGTATTCCTGAACGTCAAAACGGAAGTTTGGTGTCTATGGAAAAAGGACAAGCTATTCCTTATTCAATTGATAAATTACAAGATCGTGGTAAGTTTTTTGTCGATCCAGGTGAAGATATTTATGAAGGTCAGGTTATTGGAGAAAACTCTCGTGGTGATGATATGACTGTTAATGTTACAAAAACAAAAAAATTAAGTAACGTACGTTCTTCAGGAGCAGATGATAAGGCTAGAATTGTTCCAGCTATTAAATTCTCATTAGAGGAAGCTTTAGAATATATACAAAAGGATGAATATGTTGAAGTAACTCCAAAACACTTACGTTTACGTAAAATTTACTTAACAGAAGTTGATAGAAAGCGGAATAAAGTTATTTAAAATTTTAATTTGCAAAAAACTGAAAATGTTCTTTTAAGAAGCATTGTTCACTCAAAATATATTGATATTATGGGTGTTATTTTAGTTTTAAGTATATGTATTTATAATGGTTTTCTGGAAACCATCTATTATCAAGGAGGAATTCAATTTGGAGTTCCTTTTTCTGATTTTAATACATATATTTCAAAAGGTGCTTTTCCTATAGGATTGCTTTCAACAATTGGAGCTATTGTATCTTTATTAGCTGCAAGAATGATTGTAAAGCAACAAAATTTAGGAAATTTAATAGGCATTTTTACAACAATTAATTCGGGCGTTATTGATTATTTATTTGGTAATCATTCAGCAATAATAACTTATCCTTTAACCTTTATAATAGCCATTATAGCTACTAAAAAGTGGCATTATGGTGAACGAATAAAAAAAGCAGATGCAACTTATTTTTTACTTGTAATAGCAGCTTTTATAATTGCTTATACGCTTGTTTATTTTGGATTTTATCTTTTTGGAACAACCATTAAGAATGAATTTTTTAAACATACAGTTGCTATTATTTTTGGAATTTCGTTAGTTGGAAATATAAGTACTGCCTTTAAATATGAACAAACATTTTTAACCTGGTCTTTTTATAATATAGCACAAATTATCAAAAATGTAATTCAGGGTAATTTAGCAAATGTTATTAAGCATTTGTTTTATCTTGTAAATGCCGTTTTAACTTTTTTTGATTGGAAGTTAAATGGCGATTTAAAATTAGAAAAAGTAAAAGTATAATATGGAAATAATAGGAATCTTTATTACAGAATGGGTTGGTTATTTAGCAATGGCAACTGTATTAATATCATTTTTAATGAAATCGGTAAATAAATTGCGTATCATTAATTCTGTTGGTTGTTTATTTTTTGTCATTTATGGGTTTATGCTTCAACCATTATCTAAACCAATTATTATAACTAATACTATTATTTTTGGTATTAATATGTATTACTCATTCCTTAAGAAAAATTAGGTTATTTATATTTTTTTCAAATAAGTTTCCTAAGACATTTTTAAGAAAGTTGCTTTAAATGATTTTGTATATTTGGCAACATCGAAATAGAAGAAGATTTGATAATACATTGCAATTTTTATTATAAATATCTGTTATTTCATAGACTAACAAATAATAATATTAATTGAAGAAATTAATAGCTTACATAAATAAAAATGTTTTAGTTAAAGTAGCATCTTTACAAACTGCCTCTTTATTAACTAAAATAATTGCAGGAATTTTAACTTCAAAGGCTATTGCAATTTTTATTGGAGCTGAAGGCTTAGCATTAATTGGAAACTTAAGAAATTTTGTAAGTTCAGTTCAAACAATTTCTATTCTTGGTTTTTACAATGGAGTAGTTAAATATGTTGCCGAGTTTAAAGATAATACTGTAAAGTTAAGCAAAGCTTTATCAACCGTTTTTTATGTTGGTTTTATAAGTACCTTTCTAATATCATTTTTGTGCTATTTTTATGCTGATAGTATCAATAATATAATATTTCCTACCTATAATAACTACCCTTATGTTGTAAAAATTTTCTCAATTGTATTGCCTTTTTATGCTTTGAATATGTTTGCTTTTTCAATAATGAATGGGTTTTCAAACTATAAAATGCTCATTATTATAAATATTATTGGGCAAATTTTAGGACTTTCAGTAACCTTATTGTTAATCTATCAGAATAAAATAGAAGGAGCTTTAATATCTGTAGCTATTGCTGAAGCTTTAATATGTTTAATAACACTAGTTGGTATTATTAACCGCAGAAGTTTGGTTTCGCTTATTAAAGTAAAGCAAATAAGTTTTAAATTCTTAAAAAAAATGAGCTCTTACAGTGTTATGGCTTTATTTTCTGCAGTTATTTTACCATTGGTTTTATTGGCAATACGTAATTATATCATTGACAACGTTGGATATAAAGATGCAGGTTTTTGGGAAGCTATGACTAGGATTTCCAAGTATTATTTAATGCTTATTAGTTCGTTAATGGCATTATATATCTTGCCTAGGTTTAGTGAAATTGATGGTATTAAAGAGTTTAGAAAAGAAGTTTTTAGTTTTTATAAAACGGTAATGCCTATGTTTGGTTTGGGATTGATAATTATATATTTTATAAGACCATATATTGTTTCTGGAATTTTTTCAGATGAATTTCAACCTGTAGAAGATTTGTTTTTTTGGCAGTTGTTAGGTGATTTTGTTAAAGTATTATCTATTGTTATTGCTTACCAATTTTTAGCTAAAAAAATGTTTTGGCATTATGTGGTTACAGAAGCATTTTTAGTAATAATGTTATATTTAACAAGTGTGTACCTAATTGATATTTATGGTGTAAAAGGTGCCGTAATTGGGCATTTTGTGAGTTATTTAATGTATTATGCCATTATTTTGCTCATGTTTGGCAGCTCTCTTTTTGGGTTTGATACGGAAAAAACCTAAGGTAGTTTTATTTTATTAAATCAAAATATTGAAAATAACAACCTTCATAAAGAATAACTTATTGTTTAAAGTTACTTCGGCAAATTCATTATTGGTTGTTTCAAGAATGATATTTTCTGTAATTACCCAAAAAATATTAGCTATATTAATTGGGGCAGAAGGTATTGCTCAAGTAGGTAATTTAAAAAATGTCTTTAGCTTTTTTGAGCAATTTTCAATCTTAGGAACATCTAATGGTTTAGTAAAATATATATCTGAATTTAGACATAATAAAAGTAAGTTGAACGATTTGTTTTCAACATGCATGTTATTTGCAAGTGTTGCTTCAATACTCTCTTTTGTCATTTTATTTTTTTGGTCAAATTCGCTCAGTAATGTTGTTTTTGGTATAAATAATAACTTTGCTTACGTTTTTAAAATATTAGCATTTATAATCCCATTTATGGGTATTAATTCTATACTAAATGCCTTGTTAAATGGCATTTCAGAATATAAAATTTATTCAAAAGTTACATTTATCACCATTATTGTAAGTACGCTTCTTATTGCTTTTTTTACAATAAAATATAGCTTAGAAGGAGCTATGCTTGCCATTGTTTTAACACCACTTATACAATTTATAACAGCGTTAATTTTTTTATCGAAATCCTATAAACAATATATTGATTTTAGTAAACTTTCATTTAAGCTTAGTTTTAAAAATGAGCTATTATCTTACAGCGTTATGAGTGTTGTGGTTATTTTATTTATAAATGTAATCGATTTAGCTGTGCGTTATTTAATAGAGCAAAACACAAATGTGCAAGAAGCAGGATATTGGACTGCATTAACATCTATTTCAAAAACATATATGCAGTTTACCGCAGCTATTTTTCCGCTTTATATATTACCAAAGTATGCAAAAATTTCATCAACTTATGAATTTAGAAACGAAGTAATATCTATTTATAAATTTTTATTACCACTTATTACGGTAGGGTTGTTTTTAATTTATTTATTTAGAAGTTTGGTAGTACAAATCCTTTTTACAAGCGAATTTTTAGAAATGACTAACTTATTTAAATGGCAATTATTAGGCGATTTAGTTAAGTTTATTGCCTTAGTTATTTCGTATCAATTTTTAGCAAAGCGTCAAATAGGGTATTTTGTGTTTACAGAATTGCTTTCGGTAGTATTGTTTTACGGGTTTTCAGTCTATTTTATTAAACTTTATGGTACAGAAGGTGTTGTTATGGCTCATTTTTTTAGGTATGTTGTTTATTTTTTTGTGGTACTTTATATTTTAAGATTTAATTTTATAGGACAAGATAAACCAATTAAGTAGCATGTTAAAATGAAAAACCAATCACCATATAAAAGCCTTAAAGTTGAAGTTTTAATTTCAGCAATGCATAAAATGTCGTTGGCTTTTGTGGAGAACATGTTTCCTTTTCATGAGTTAATAAACTTAAATATTTTAATCATTAACCAAACTGATAAAGGCAAAGAATTACAATCTACATTTCCTAATATAAGAGTTGTTAATTCTTATGGAAAAGGACTTTCAAAAAGTAGAAATTTAGCACTTCAAAACGCCATTGGCGACATTTGTTTGATAGCTGATGATGACGTTGAGTATTTGCCAGATTTTGAAGAAACAGTTATTAATACATTCATTAAATTTCCTGAAGCATCTATTGTTAGGTTTAAAATAGAAACCTTTTCAGGAGAAGCTTACAAACGATACCCAATTTCATCAAAAAAACTTAATAAAAAAAAGGAAATTGAAAACACATCATCAATTGAAATAGCTTTTAAACGTGAAGCCATTTGCAATAAAGTACAGTTTAATACTAATTTTGGTTTAGGTAGTTACTTTACTTGTGGTGAAGAATATTTGTTTTTAAAAGAAACTTTAAAGCAGCACAAAAAAGTTTATTTTGAAAATACTGCTATCGTAAAACATTCCGTCAAAAGATCTACTAGTAATTTGGGTAGCGACCAATTTGTAAAAGCTCAAGCAGCACTTTATTACCACGATTATAAACTTTTGAGTTATTTGTATTTGTTTAAGTTTGTGTTTTTTCTTTTAAGAAAAAGAATTATATCAATAAAATATTTTATTTCTAAGTTTATGGTAGGTGTATTGGCTATTAAGTTTTATAAAACGTTAAAAGATGAAAAGTATTAAATATATACACTCAATATTATATCTTTTTTTGTTGCCAATATTTTTTGCTTTTTGTTTTGAATTTGTTTTTAAAAGTATAACGCTACCTAGATTATTTAATTTAATAGAAAACCTATTATTTGCAACACTAATTATTTTATTTAGTTTTTTAATTACTAACTTAAAGTATAAAAAACTTTTCTTTTTATTAAGTATCCTACTTTTCAATCTCTGTCTGCTATTTGAAACGCTGTATTATTATTTGTTTGATAATTATCTAACAGCTTCTGCCATATTTGTAGTAATAGAATCTAATTCTAATGAAATAAAAGACTTTTTATCAATACATGTAGATCAGGCTATAATAGTTTTAATATTAATGTTTTTAATAAATATCATATATGTACTAACTAAAGGGAAAAAACATTTAGAAGTTTTTTTTGAATTTAAATTGAATAAATTTTTAGTAATTACATTTTTACTGATAGTATATTTTGTGCTAAAACTAACAGTAATAATTGTGTATAATGTGCCTTACATATTAATAAAAGCACCCGTTTCATATTATCAAGAAATGAAAAAATTTGAGAAGTACGGTAAGGAAAATAAATTAGGTTCTTTTACTAATGTGCAGCATGAGGAAAATGGTAAAGAATTATATGTTATCGTTCTTGGTGAGTCTACCAATAAAAAGCACTTCAATTTATATAATAATTATTATAGAGAAACAACACCGCAATTAAACAGTATTAAAAATGATTTATTTGTTTTTAGCAATGTAATTAGTGCTCATTCTTATACCATTGGAGCGTTATCTAAAGCATTAACATTGGGTAATTATGAAAATCCTGATGATATATATAAAGGTTCAATTATCCAGTTATTAAATCAAGCTAATTTTAACACCTATTGGGTATCTAATCAACGACCTGTGGGCATGATGGATACTCACATAACAAAAATAGGGTTAGGAGCCAGTAAATCATTCTTTTTAAATACAAAGCATACAAGCGAAAATACTGTTTTAGATGTTGAATTAATTAAAACAATGCGCAATATTTTGATGGAAAAGAGCAATAAAAAAATAATTTTCTTGCACATGTTAGGTACCCATTTAAGTTATAATAATAGGTTTCCTGAATCAGAAACCTATTTTAAAGATGTTCCAAAAACAAAATTTAAAACAAAAAAGGCATATCAAACAATTAATGATTATGATAATGCTATACGATATAATGATAAGTTGTTAAAGCAAATTATAGACCTTGTTAAAGCTGAAAATGAAACGAGTTTCGTACTTTATTTTTCAGACCATGGTCAAGAAGTATATGATGATATTAATTTTTCTGGGCATACCATTGATGAAAAAATAACAAAAAACATGTATGAAATACCAATGTTTTTATGGGTTTCAGATGCGTATAAATCAAAAAACACCTTAAAGTTTGATGTAAATAAGAAATATATGACCGATGATATATTTCATTCAATAGCAGATATAAGTAATGTAAGTTCAAATCAATTGGATTCTACCCGTAGTATATTCAATAAAAGCTTTAAAGAACGAAAACGCATAATTAAAGACACTATTGATTTTGATGGTTATTTTAAATAGATTACCAAAATTAAAAATTTCTAATGCTTTTTTTTAAAATTATAAAAAACAATAATTTAGATAGGATAAATCATTATAACTTCTAAGTTATCTAAGAATAAGCAGTGAAAAATATATTATTTTTTATTAAAAATTGTTGCAATTTTCTAATTGGAACAATTAAATGTTTTGGTAGATATAAAAGAAGCTTCTGTTTGTAATTTAAATTAGAAAAATCAATTTCTTTTTTTAGTTTTTTATAAATTTCTGATTGATTGTGTATTTTGCTTCTCAACGCAACCGAATATCTATTAATATCCATAAACAATTTTAGTGAAGCATTATCTTTTTCTTCTTTTTTAAATTTGTTTACAAGCTCATATCTAAGTTTGTTGTTTTCATTTTTGGATAAACTTTTATCAATAAACTTGTTGTATGAAGCTGTAATATTTGGGTTGAAGCAAACAGAATATTGTAAAGCGAAACGAATCCATAAATCGGTGTCTTGACCATTTATAAAATTAGTGTCAAACCCTCCAATACTCATAAATTTTTCTTTAGAAAATGCGGTAGCAGAAGTCCAAGCAACTGAATCTATAATGCTTGCGGAAAAAAAATCATTTACTAGTAAACACGAATTGTTATAGTTAAAATTAAAAACAGTTTTTCGTTTAATGTTTTTTTTGTAATAAATGTTATAGTTGTTACAATATAAACCTGCATCAGGAAAGCAGTTTATTAGTTTTTTAAATTCTGATAAATGATTTTCATACCAAAAATCATCAGCATCAAAAAGGGCTATATATTGACCACTGGCTTTTTCAATCCCATAATTTCTAGCATAAGATACACCATGATTTTTAATAGTATAAATCTTAATTTTAGTATTTTCAAAAGATTTTAATATGATTTGACTGTTATCTGTAGATCCATCATTAACAACTATAATTTCAAAATCTAAAAAAGTTTGATTTAAAACACTTTCTATGGTTGCTTGAATATATTTTTCTTTGTTATATAATGGAATAACTACTGAAAAAAATGGTGCCATTGAATGATTTTGTAAATTTGAATCTTCTACCAAGATCTTTGTAACCAAATGTATGAAGAAATGTGTTTAAATTAAATTTATTTGTTTGAAATTATCTATAATTATACCGTGTTTAAATCAAACACCTCAACTTATTCAATGCTTGAAGTCTATTTCAAATCAGACTTTTAATTCATATGAAATAATTGTTGTTGATGGTGCTTCTAAAGATAATCCTGCGAGCTTTTTAAAATCAATATCAAATAACATAAAATTTATTTCAGAACCAGATTTAGGAATTTTTGATGCCATGAATAAAGGGATTTCTCTAGCTAAAGGTGATTGGTTATACTTTATGGGCGTAGATGATTATTTTTATGATAGCGATGTTTTAAAATCTCTCACACCACTTTTTGATTCAGAATCAGTTAAATTAATAATTGGACAAATTGTTTATAGATATAAAGATCAAGATTCAATTTTTATTAAACAAAATAAAGGTTTAATAAAACCAATATGGTCTAAAAAAATCTGGATTAGAAATACGTTACCACATCAAGGCATGTTTTATCACAATTCTATCTTTAAAGAAAAACGTTATGATATTAACTATAGAGTTTTGGGCGATTATGCGTTTAATCTAAATCTTTGGAAAAGTCAAGTCCCTATTTTAATTTCAAATAACATTATCGCCACTTGTGGAACTCAAGGGTTCTCTAAAAAATATAATTTAGCGTTGTATAAAGAAGAAATTTTATTGAAAACAAAGGCATCTTCCGTTGCTTTAATGCCGGTTTTTACTTTTATAGCTCTAGTGAAATTTGGTTTAAAAAAAATATTTTAAACCCTTCGTTGCACCACTTCAAAAACCTGATTCTCATCACACTTTAAAGTCTTACTTGGGTATTTTAAAAGCAAAGCATAATCGTGTGTAGCCATTAAAATGGTGTTGCCATTTTTATTAATATCCTGCAGAACTTCCATAACCTCAATACTTGTTTGTGGATCTAAATTTCCGGTAGGCTCATCGGCCAAAATAAGTTCTGGATTGTTAAGTAAAGCTCTGGCAATAGCAACACGTTGCTGTTCTCCTCCAGACAGTTCATGCGGATATTTAAATCCTTTTGTTTTCATGCCTACTTTGTTTAAAACTTCCTCAACTCTTGTATTCATCTCAGTTTTATCTTTCCAACCTGTAGCTTTTAAAACAAACAATAAATTATCATTTATGGTTCTATCTGTGAGAAGTTTAAAATCTTGAAAAACAATACCTAATTTTCGTCTTAAAAACGGAATGTCTTTATCCTTTAAGTCTTTTAAATTATGTCCTACAATGTGTCCTTCACCTTCAGTTAAAATTAAATCTCCGTAAAGTATTTTCATAAAACTACTCTTTCCTGAGCCCGTTTTTCCAATTAAATAAACAAATTCACCTTTATTTATTTCAACGTTTACATTAGAAAGGACAAGATTATCGCCTTGAGAAATTGATGCGTCTTTTAGTTGTAAAATAGGATTGGACATAAAATCAAAAAATATTTAAGAACTGTAAAGGTATTACTAAAATATCAAAAGTCAATGGTTATAATAAAGGAGTAAAAATTAGCCTATAAAGAAGTCAAATTTACTTAAAATTTAATTTTAATAACTCGGTTTATAATTATAGCACGATTGTTGCGTTATAAGATTTAGATTAAATTATCTTTGATTTTTAAATTAAACCTTATTTTTTAATGACTCTGAAAAAACTAGTTTTCCTTTGGATTGCCATAAGTTTTAGCTTCCATTTAAGAGCCCAACAATCTGCAGCTTACACTAATGATTTAGTAGATTATCAAAAGGCATTATCACTATACAATAATCAACAATATTTAGCATCACAATCTTTGTTTGGTGCTATTCAAAAAACAACTGAAGAAGATGTTTTACAATCTGATTGTGCTTATTATATAGCCAATTGTGCTGTGAGATTAAATCAGCAAAATGCCGATAAATTAGTTGAAGATTTTGTAAAGAAATATCCAACTAGCACAAAACGTAATACAGCTTTTGTAGATGTAGCCGATTATTACTTTGAAAACTCAAAATATGCGTATGCCAGAAAATGGTATGATAAAGTAAATGAAGATGCTTTATCTAGCAAGGAAACTGAAAAATTCAATTTTAATAATGGGTATTCTGCCTTTGCATCAAAGCAATATAAAGACGCAAAAAAATATTTAAGTAAAGTTGAAAATTCAAAAGAATATGGGTCGCAAGCCAAATATTATATAGGTTTTATGGCTTATGAAGGTGATGATTACAATAAAGCAAATGAATATTTTGAGCAAGTAAGTGACCAAGAAAAATACAAAGAAAAACTATCATATTATCAAGCTGATTTAAATTTTAAATTAGGAAATTTTGAAAAAGCTATTGAATTGGCAAAAGAAAGACTTGCCACAAGTGATGATACAGAAATTTCTGAGCTTTCAAAAATTATAGGCGAAAGCTACTTTAATTTAGAAAAATATGCTGAAGCAATTCCATACTTAAACGCTTATAAAGGTAAAAATGGAAAGTGGAATAATACCGATTTTTATCAATTAGGGTATGCTCATTATAAGCAAAAAGATTATGAAAATGCCGTTTCAGAATTTAATAAAATAATTGGAGGAAATGATGCAACTGCTCAAAATGCCTATTATCATTTAGGTGAAAGTTATATCAATCTCAACAAAAAGCAAGAAGCTTTAAATGCTTTTAGAAACGCTTCTCAAATGAGTTTCGATTTAAAAATTCAAGAAGATGCCTGGTTAAATTACGCTAAGATTAGTTATGAGATAGGAAATCCATATCAATCAGCTCCTCAGGTTTTAGCAGGTTATTTAGAAAAATATCCAAAGTCAAGTTATAAAGAAGAACTTGAAACGCTTTTAATTGATTCATACATTACTTCAAAAAATTATAAAGAAGCTCTAAAATTACTGGAAGGTAAAAATAGTTTCGAAAATAAAGTAGCATATCAAAAAGTAGCTTTTTATAGAGGCATTGAACTCTATAATGAAAATCAATTTCTTGAAGCAGGAACACTTTTTAGTCAATCTTTAAAAGAACCAAGAGACGATAAATATACCGCTAGAGCCACTTTTTGGAAAGCAGAAACAGATTATAATTTAACCAATTATGACGATGCTTTAATTGGTTTTAAGCAGTTTGAGCAACAAGCTGTTTCAAAATTAACTCCAGAGTTTAAAAATATTGATTACAATTTAGGTTACACATATTTTAAACTTAAAAACTATGAACCAGCTACTCGTTATTTCAATCAGTTTACTGCCAATAAAAAAGAGGATAAAGTAAGATTGAATGATGCCTATTTGCGTTTAGGTGATGCGTATTTTGTAAGTAGTGATTATAATAATGCCATTAAAGCTTACAATAATGCCAATAAACTAAGTGAAATAGATTCTGATTATGCCTTTTTTCAAAAAGCCATTAGTGCAGGTTACATAGGTCAGGCTTCAAAAAAAATAGCAGAATTAGAACAGTTTATTTCTAACTATCCAAAATCAAAACTTCGCGATGATGCCATGTATGAATTAGGAAACTCGTACGTAAAAGCAAACGAAACAGATAAAGCCTTGCAAATGTATAATAGGTTGAATGCTGAATATAAAATGAGTTCGTTTGTGCCAAAATCATTGTTACGCCAAGGATTAGTATATTATAATTCTAGTAAAAACGACCAAGCTTTAACGAAGTTTAAAAAAGTTGCAGCTGATTATCCTAATACTCCAGAAGCTGCTCAAGCGGTTTCTACAGCACGATTAATTTATATTGATTTAGGTCGCGTTGATGAATATGCTTCTTGGGTAAGAACACTTGATTATGTTGAAGTGTCTGATTCAGATTTGGATAATGCTACTTATGAAGCTGCTGAAAAGCAATATTTAGATAATAATACCGATAAAGCCATTGCTCAATTTAATGGGTATATCAATAAATTTCCAAATGGATTACACGCATTACAAGCTCATTTTTATGTGGCTCAATTGTATTATAAAAAAGATTTAGCATCTAATGCAGCTCCTCATTATAAATATGTAGTTGACGCATCTCAAAATGAATTTACTGAAGAAGCTTTATTGCATTTATCACAATTTTATTTAGAAGCCAAAAACTTTAATCTGGCCATGCCTTTATTACATAGGTTAGAAGATGAAGCTAATTTTCCACAGAATGTCATATTTGCACAATCTAATTTAATGAAAGCCAATTATCAATTAGAAAAGTATAATGAAGCCGTTTCTTATGCTGAAAAGGTACTGTCAAATTCTAAAATCGATAATAAAATTGAAGCAGACGCTCATATCATTATAGCACGTTCTGCTATGAAAACAGGTGACGAAGCTAAAGCAAAAACCAATTATGCTAAGGTTGAAACCGTAGCAACTGGAGAAACTGCAGCAGAAGCTTTGTATTTTAATGCCTACTTTAAAAATAAAGAAGGTAAGTATGAAGCCTCAAATACCACAATTCAAAAATTGGCTAAAGATTTTTCAGGATATAAATATTACAGCGCTAAAGGATTAGTGCTGATGGCTAAGAATTTTTATGCGCTTAATGACGCCTATCAAGCCACCTATATTTTAGAAAGTGTTATTGAAAACTTTAAGGAATTTAATGACCTTGTTTCTGAAGCTAAAGCAGAGTTAACTATTATAAAATCTGAAGAAGCTAAAACCAATTCATCAATTAAAACCGAAGATTAATAAGTCATCAATCATTGTTAATAATCAAAAGCAAATCATATGCGAAAGCACGTAAATAAAATCATATTAGCAGTTTTTACATTAAGTATTTCTATAGTATTTTCTCAGGAAAAAGACACCATTAGTACAGGTGTTATTAATGTAGTGAAACCTTACACACCAACAATTGCAGATGCTTTTAAAGTAAAAGAAACACCATCAATTGATGATGAAGAAACAGCAACAAAAAAAGAAATAAAATATAATATTTTCTCCTTTCCAGTAGCTTCAACTTTTACACCAGCAAAAGGGAAGGCAGCTGTTGTAGACAAAGCAAAACCAGTTAAATTATATGATAATTATGTTACTTTAGGTGTTGGAACTTATACAACAGTTTTAGGAGAAGTGTACTTAAATCATACTATTAGCAGAACAGAAAGTGTTGGTGGTTATGTAAGTCATCATTCTTCTCAAGGAGGTATTCAAGATTTACTTTTAGATGATAATTTTTCAGACTCAAAAATTAACGTGAATTATGCATCTAGATTAAGAGATTTATCATGGAATGTAGAGGCCGGTTTTCAACAACAAAGATATAATTGGTATGGTTTACCATTATCAATGGTTGATGATGCTGAAGCTAACAATGTGAAAGGTGGACACTCATTTTTTGGAGCTCATTTTGGAAGTGATGTCACTATTGAAAATACCTATATTAAATCTGGAAGTTTTTTATTTAGACGCTTTGGAGATAATCAAGGTTCTGGAGAAAATAGATTTTTAATAAAATCATCTATTGATATACCTATTGATAAAGAAGAAATTTCAACAGGCATTGTATTTGATTATTTAGGCGGTTCCTTTGATAGAAATTATGCTACCGCTGATGAGTTGAAATATGGAAATTTTCAAATAGGAGTTTCTCCAACTTATGAATTAAAGCAAGATGATTTAACGCTTAATTTAGGAATATCTGCTTACTATCTCAAAGACACAGAAGCAAGCGAAAGCAAGTTTTATATTTATCCAAATGTAACGGCGTCTTACAGATTGGTAAACGATATTTTAATCGCTTATGGTGGAATACAAGGAGGCCTAATTCAAAACTCTTATTATGATTTTGCATCAGAAAACCCTTTTGTATCTCCAACATTGTATATCATGCCAACCGATCAGTTATATAATGCATCTATTGGATTAAAAGGGAAAGTGTCAAGTAATATGAGTTATAATATCAGCGGACATTATTTTGCAGATAGAAATAAAGCCCTTTTTATTAATAACGATATTACAGCATCTTCACAAAACTATTCTTACGGAAATTCTTTCGGAATTGTATATGACGACGTTGATACGTTTAGCCTTGCAGGAGAAATAAATGTAGATGTTAATAGAAATTTTAAGTTAGGAATTAAAGCAGAATATTTTAGTTACTCCACAAATGGTCAAGCAGAAGCTTGGAATTTACCAGACGTAAAAGGCTCTTTATTTCTAGATTATCAAATAAGTCAGCAATGGTTTGCTGGCGCTAATTTATTTTATGTAGGTGAACGTAAAGACCAGTTCTTTTTAAATAATGGTGCAATAACTACACCTTTTACTGTGGTTTTAGATAGTTATTTTGATGCTAATGTGCATTTAGGCTATCATGTAAATGAACAACTTTCAGTATTTGCTAAAGCCAATAATTTAGCAAATGAAGGTTATCAACGTTGGCAAAATTTTCCGGTACAAAGTATTCAGTTTTTAGCTGGTGCAACGTATAAGTTTGATTTTTAGTTTATTATTTTCTTAAAATATTGAAGAAGCGTTCTATTTTGAACGCTTTTTGTATTTTTACTAGATTCTGAAAAACCACCAAAATGAAAAAAACTATTTTATTCCTATTTGTAATTTCAATGGTGTCTTGCCAAAATAAACTTCAAGTAGATACTATCGTAATCAATGCGAAAGTTTATACTGTGAATTCAAATTTTGAAGAAGCTGAAGCATTTGCCATCAAAGACGGAAAATTTGTAGAAGTAGGAAATTCTAAGGACATTCAAAAAAAATATACTTCAAAAGAGATTATTGATGCCAAAGGACAAACTATTGTGCCAGGTTTTATTGATGCGCATTGCCATTTTTTAGCTTTAGGATTTAATTCTCAACAAGTAGATTTAGTAGGAACCACAAGCTTTAATGAAATAATTAATAAAATTATTGAATATACTAAAACCCATCCTTCAGAATATATAAGAGGAAGAGGTTGGGATCAAAATGATTGGGAAGATAAAGCGTTTCCTGATAACAAGTTGCTCAATAAATTATTTCCAGAAACGCCCATTGTTTTAACACGAATTGATGGTCATGCTATTTTATGTAATCAAGCAGCTTTAGATTTAGGAAAAGTAACCATAGAGAGTAAAATTGATGGAGGAGAAGTAGTGGCTAAAGGAGGAGAATTAACTGGCGTTTTAATTGATAATGCGGAAAGTTTAGTTATGAATTTTTGGCCTAAATCAACTAAAAATGATATTGTGAATGCTTTGCTAAAAGCACAAGATATTTGTTTTAATTACGGTTTAACAACGGTTAATGATGCCGGATTAGATAGAAGTTCTATTGAAATTATTGATAGTTTACAACAAGCTGGCACTTTAAAAATGCGCGTATATGCCATGGCTTCTGGTTCACCAGAAAATGTAGATTACTATTTAAAAAAAGGTATTGTTAAAACCGAAAAACTTGATGTAAGGTCGTTTAAATTTTATGCTGACGGCGCTTTAGGTTCAAGAGGTGCTTTACTTCGTGCTCCTTATAGCGATAAACCAAACCATTTTGGGTTGTTATTGACTGATTTAGAAACTTTTGATTCTTATGCAAAACGAATTGCAAATTCAGAATTTCAAATGAATACACATGCCATTGGCGATTCGGCAAATCACGCTGTTTTGAATATTTATAAAAATGTGTTGGAAGGTAAAAAAGATAGACGTTGGAAAATTGAGCATGCCAAGTTATTTCGCCAGAAGATTTTGAGTTATTTCATGACATTATTCCATCTGTGCAACCAACCCATGCAACCAGTGATATGTATTGGGCAGAAGACAGATTAGGTCATGAGCGTATTAAAGGCGCTTATGCCTATAAAGATTTATTAAAAGCTTATGGAAAAGTTGCTTTAGGAACCGATTTTCCAGTAGAATATGTTAGTCCGTTTTACACGTTTTATTCTGCTGTTGCAAGACAAGATTTAAAACAATATCCTGAAGGAGGTTTTCAAATGGAGAATGCCTTAAGCAGAGAAGAAACTTTAAAAGGTATGACTATTTGGGCTGCTTTTTCAAATTTTGAAGACCATGAAAAAGGTAGTATTGAAGCAGGAAAATTTGCTGATTTTTTATACTTGACAAGAATATTATGGAAGTTCCTATAGAAGATATACCAAATTTAAAAGCGATAAATACCTTTGTTGATGGCAAGTCAGTATTCAATTAATACAATCTTGCCAAATAATCAAAATGCGCTCCTTCTAAAACTAAATCACAGTGAAGACCGACGGTTTCACAAGCTAATTTTAAAGTATCAAAATCTAAATACAACCATTTCATCGGTGCTTCTTTTTGTCCTTTATAGCTTAAAAAATAATCAAGTTCACCGTAATAGTTTGAATGGGTATCTATCCAAAAACCACCATCATCATCTTCGTACATGTATTTAATATCTGAAGAATCAATTAAAATTTGTCCGTTTGGTTTCAATAGATTTTTTAGATGGGTTAGATATTTAGATATTTGAGAAAGTTCTTGAAAAATGCCTGTGCCATTCATCAGTAATAAAATGGTATCAAAAGCATCTGTTTCATCTAAAACTGCTTTTTTTTCAACATGATTTAATCCTCTTTGTTTGCAAACTTCAATCGCTCCTTTTGAAATATCAATAGCTTTTACATTAAACCCTTTTTCTTGAAGATATAAGCTATGGCTTCCGGCTCCACAACCAACATCTAAAACAAATCCTTTTGCAAGTTTTAAGGCTTTTTGTTCTAGTTTAGGCATGTTTTTGAAACTTCTAAACAGATAGGATATTGGTAAAATATCATCATCAGAAATATTGGTTGACGTCATAATATCTTCAGAATATTGATTGTTTTGATAATCTAATAAAGCTTTGCCAAATAAATCTTTCATTTAAAACTGTATTTTTGTGCTATGCAAGACTTTATAAAAAATCTTCCAAAGCTCGCCAAAGATAAGCATAACGAAAGCAAAAAATTCTTTGATAAGCTAAAAAACAAGCCTCCAAAGAATTTGGATTATGTGATGCTGGAATTACATGAACAAGAGTTTAAACGCACCGACTGTTTGCAATGTGCCAATTGCTGTAAAACAACAGGGCCATTATTTACAGATAAAGATATTGAGCGTATTTCAAAGTATTTTAAATTAAAACCACAACAATTTATTAGTCAGTATTTGCGTATTGATGAAGATCATGATTATGTGTTGCAAAGTGTGCCCTGCACTTTTTTGGGAGCTGATAATTACTGCTCAATTTATGACGTTAGGCCAAAAGCTTGTAGCGAGTTTCCGCATACAGACAGAAAGAAATTTCAGCAAATATCAAATCTTACTTTAAAAAATGTGGCTATTTGCCCAGCAGCATACCATATTGTTGAAGAAATGAAAAAACTAATTAAGTAAATAAACGTTTCCTTTTTTTGTTATATTTAAAAAACTAAACTGATTAAAATGCAAGATTTTTTAAACTATTTTGAAACCATACCATCTTCTCACAGAAGTTTAATTTTAGTTGGTGGATTAACGTTTTTTTGGTTATTAGAAAGTGCAAATCCCTTATTTAAATTCAATTATAAAAAATGGCAGCATGCCTTTCCTAATATATTTTTTACTTTAACAACCATTATTATAAATTTTGTGTTGGCTTTTTTATTGTTAAAGTCTGCAGATTGGGTTGTGCTGAATAATTTTGGTATTCTTAATTGGTTACCAGACATACCACTTTGGTTATATGTAGTTTTAGGTGTGTTATTTATGGACTTTTTTGGAGCCTATTTACCACATTTTGTGGAGCACAAAATAAAGCCATTGTGGATGGTTCATTTAGTGCATCATACAGACCATTATGTTGATACTACAACCGCCAATAGGCACCATCCCATTGAAAGTGTCATTAGGTTTGTGTTTACACTTTTTGGGGTTTTTGTTATTGGAGCACCTATGGGAATTGTTATGCTGTATCAATCGTTATCTCTTGTAGCCACACAATTTACGCATGCTAACATAAAATTACCCATATCAATAGATAGAATTTTAAGTTATGTTTTGGTGTCGCCAGATATGCATAAAGTGCACCATCATTATGTGCTACCTTATACAGATTCTAATTATGGTAATATTTTTTCTGTTTGGGATAGATTACTTGGAACCTATATGTATTTAGATAGAGAAAAACTGGTTTTTGGTGTAGATGTATTTCCTAATGAGGTTGAAAATGGTCAAATAAACAATTTATTAAAACAGCCTTTTCAAAAATATAAAAAGCCTACAATAATTAATCCATAAAGAAAGTCTCTAATTGATTTCCAAATTCTATCATGTTTACTCCAGTTAAATTAGTTAAAATGGTAATCACCATTTCTTCTTCTGGATAAATTAATAGTAGAGTAGAAGCACCAACGCCACCACCAGTATGATAATATTTTGGAGTTCCTTTTTGTGAATGTCCTACAGAAAATCCAATACCATAACCCGTTTTATTTCCTGATTTTAAACGTTGTGAAGTGATAATTTCTGATATGGCTTCTTTTGATACTATTTTCGGGAAAATAATTTCGTTGCCAAATTTTACTATATCTTCTGAAGTTGATAAAAATCCTCCACTAGCCACTTTATATTCATTTGAAACTGGCTTTGCAATGACAGGTTTTTTTAATGAAGAGCTTTTATAAAACTCAGTTTTATTTGGCAGAATGATATCTGATTTATCCATTGATGAATGCATCATTTCTAAAGGTTTAAAAATAGAATCATTTACAAAAGTATCATAAGGAATGTTTGATGCCTTTTGCATAATGTCACTTAATAACACATAACCCATAGAACTGTAGTGATATTGAGTGCCTGGTTCAAATAATAAATCCTCATCTTCAAAAACCGATAACCCTTCACTAATGCTCATTTTTTTATTGAGCGCATATTCATCATTATCTTTATAATGCCTAATACCAGCTAGATTTCCACCAAGTTGACGAACATTGAAATCATAAAGTTTCTTTGGAAATTCGGGTAAATAGTAATAAATACTTTTGTCTAAATCAATCAATTTATCATCCAATAATTTAGATAATGTTAAAGCAGTTATAGACTTTGAAATACTTGCTATTCTAAAAATTGTTTTCTTTGGTTTTACTCTAACTTTAGGTTTTAAACTGGCATAACCAAAGCCTTTTGACCAAATAAGTTTCCCGTTTTTTGATACCGAAATGGCCATGCCCGGAATATTATAAGTTTTAATAAATTCTTTAGCTAATTTTTTAGCACTTTTGGGTTTAACTTGTGTTGGCTTATCAGTGGTTTGGCTAAATCCAAACGAACTTAATGATAGCATTATAAATGCAATAATCTTTTTCATCAAAGTAGGTAACTTTAAGATTAGTTATAAATTAAATAGTTTGCTCTGGTTTTTTTAAAAGTATCTATGCCTTCTTTCCAAGTTTCTTTTATTTCGGTTTCAGATAATCCGGCTTCTATTTGTTCTTGTAATTTAGCGGTGCCAGCATGCTTGGTGAAATTTGCTTTATTGAATACTAAAGATTTATCTGTTGCGTTTTCATAAGCATTGATGACCCATTTCAATGACATATATTGAATGTGAGGTTCATTGCTTAAATCTTCACCATAACAAAGTTTGTCTTTATGTTTAGGGGCTTTAGCTCCTGGACTTTCTTTTGGTGTATAAGTAAATTTAAAAACCTCTTTATTAAGAAACGGTGCACCATATCTTTGAAACTGAAATTCAGTACCACGACCTGCGTTTATATTAGTGCCTTCAAATAATCCTAAGCTTGGATACAAATTTATTGCTTGATCATTTGGAAGATTGGGTGAAGGCTTGATTGGTAAGCTATATGTAGTTTGGTGTGTATAATTTTTAATAGGAATAATAATTAGTTCACAGGTAATTCCATTGTTAAGCCATTTTTCTCCATTAATCATTTGTGCATATTCTCCTATAGTCATACCATGTACTAAAGGAATTGGATGCATACCCAAAAAGCTTTTGTTTTCTATTTCTAAAGTTGGTCCGTCAACATATTGCCCGTTTGGATTGGGTCTATCTAAAATTAACAAAGGAATTTTAGCTTCTGCACAGGCTTCCATAACGTAATGTAGTGAGGAAATATAGGTGTAAAAACGAACACCAACATCTTGAATGTCAAAAATAACAATATCAATGTTTTTAAGTTGTTCAGGTTTAGGTTTTCTGTTATCGCCATGTAGTGATAAAATTGGCAGACCAGTTTTTGCATCTATACCATCTTTAACATGTTCTCCAGCATCTGCGTTTCCTCTAAAACCATGTTCAGGAGCAAATACTGTTTTAACATCTACTTTTAGAGATAGTAGTGAATCAACCAAATGGGTATAAAGTCTTGTTTCTTTGCTCTCAGCTCTTAGTTCTCTAAAAATAATACTGGTTTGATTGGCAACAATACCAACCCTTTTCCCTTTTAATAAAGGTAAATAGGCTTCAATTTGGTTAGCTCCTACAATAGGCTCTGTTTTTTTAATTTTGATAGCTTCTTTATTTGTTCCACCATTAGAAAAGTTTCCACAAGAAATCACCACAAAAAGAAATAATAAAACTGTATTTTTGAAAATATTAAATATCATACTAAATTGAATTACGAGTATTTTATAGCTAAACGTATTATTGGTAGTAAAGCGTATAAAAGTAGCATTTCGGCTCCAATAATAAAAATTGGTATTTCTGCTATTGCTATAGGTATTGTGGTGATGATGATTGCTATTGCAACTGGTATTGGTTTGCAACAAAAAATTCGTGATAAAGTGGTGGCTTTCAACGGCCATGTTATTATCTCTAATTTTGATAGCAATAATTCCCAAGAAAGTATTTTCCCAATTTCAACCAAACAAGATTTTTATCCAGAATTTAAATCGGTTGATGGCATTAAACATATCCAAGCTGTAGCAACAAGATTTGGCGTAATAAGAACTGAAACTGATTTTGAAGGAGTGGTTTTAAAAGGTGTTGGATCTGATTACAGTTGGGATTATTTTAAAGATTTTTTGGTTGAAGGACGTTTGCCAGATTATTCTAAAAAGAGAAATCAAGAAGTTTTAATGTCTCAGTATATTGCTAACCGTTTAAAGTTTAATGTTGGAGACACATTTCAAATGATATTTGCCAAAGATGATCCTGATAAATTACCAAATATCATTACTTATAACATTGTTGGAATTTATAATTCAGGTTTTCAAGATTTTGATGCAACTTATGTTATTGGAGATATTCGTCATTTACAACGCATCAATAATTGGGAAGATAACCAAGTAGGCAGTTTTGAAGTTTTTATTAATGATTTCAACCAATTGCAACAAAAAGGTGTTGAGATTTATAATAACACACCTTCAACATTCAATACACAAACCATTAGTGAAAAATATACTTCCATTTTTGAATGGATAAAAATATTTGACAAAAACATCTATGGCATAATTGGTATCATGATTTTGGTTGCTGGCATTAATATGATAACGGCGTTGTTAGTTTTAATACTAGAACGTACCCAAATGATAGGAATTTTAAAAGCCTTAGGAAGCAATAATTGGAGTATTAGAAAACTGTTTTTATACAACGCCTCATATTTAATCCTTTTAGGATTATTCTGGGGAAATCTTATAGGTTTAAGCTTATTGTTTGCTCAAAAATATTTTAAATTATTTCCCTTAGATCCAGCCATTTATTACGTAAGTGAAGCACCAGTTTATATCAATTTTGTTTACATTATTGCATTAAATATATGTACACTCATATTGTGTTTAATCATGCTTTTAGTACCATCATACATTATTACAAAAATATCACCAGTTAAAGCCATCAGATTTGAATAGTATTTTTATGCTTTTCATATAAATAATCAAGCTATTTTAACTCTATGCTTTCTATTTCAATTTTAAAAGATTCTTCTTTTTTATTACCTATTAAAAAGGCAATGAGTTCCATTTGTTTTCCGGGATAATTTTCAGCATCTAATTTTTTGCCTCTAAAGGCTGGGTACATACTTGAGAAAGGAATTGTTATGGTTTCCCAATTACCTGATGTGTTAAAAGAAGCCACATAAGAATAATAATCACTATCATTCGTTTTAATTCTGAATTGATATGCCTTGCCATCACCTTTTAATTTAATGCAAACTTTTGTGAAACCATCGGTTTGTTTGGTTTTAAACCGGTATTGTACCATAGAGAATCCTCCATTATTTTCTAAAGACACTTTTCCATGAAAAACGCCTGTGGCTTTATCACTTAAATAAAAAGCACCGTTTGAGCGCCCGCCCATAACCACATCATCAACTATGTTCCAATTAGAAATATCACTCTTTGAATTAAAATTAAAAATAGTCATGTTGTTTTGTGATAAGGTTTTTAAAATACTTAAAGAAATACTTAGTTATTTTCAATATCACTAATGTGATGTTCTAACGCTTTTACTGAAATTTGAATTTCTTTAATTAATAAAGCAAGCGAGATAATTAATAAAATAAGGGCAATACCAAAAACCCAAACAGCTATGATTTGCTGTTGAATGTAAATTAAAAACATGGTGAGTACACATAGCAAAAGACTTGAAATTCCAAAAATTTGCATAGACCTGGTTAGGTATAACCTTTGTTTAATATTTTTAATTTGGTCTATTAATATTTTATCTTTTTTTTGAAGATATTTATCATGCAAACTTCTTATAACTGAAGCATAAGCTAAAAAGCGGTTAGTGTAAGCAAGCATTATTAATGATATGGCCGAAAACAATAATGCTGGTGTTGTTAGGGTTAATTGTTCCATAGGTTTAAAGTGTTAATAGTTTTTCGCCAAAGGCATGCACTCTATCCCATTTAGTATATTCAATTTCAGCATCTCTGTTGGTTGGTCCATGGGTCATCCACATAATGAGCTGAATCATAATTCTATCAAAAAAGGTGTACTTTTTATAATCTATCTTTCCTGCAAATACAGCTACATATGTTGGTTTCCAAGTGATAGTTTTAAAAAACTTAACCACATAGGTATTTGTTTCGGGAGAACTTTTTTCAGGTTTTCTAGCTACTAAATTCACTGAAAAGAATACAGATGTTTTGGCTTCAAGTTCTTCTTTGTGAGTATTTATAAACTCAATTATTTTTTTGTTATGAACACCATAACGTATGCTAGAACCAATAACAATTTTGTTATATGAACTAATATCTCCATGAAAATCATCAATAGAAAATAAGTCAACTGGTTGGTTGTGCTCTTTTAGTTGTTTTGTAAGGGCATTACAAATTTTTAAGGTCTGTCCATCTACTGATGAATAGATAAGAAGAAGGTTTGTTTGCATGTTTTTTAATATGACTTAAAGTTAAACATTTATTGCCTTTTAAGCAATAATGAAGAACAAGTAATATTAAATTTTATGTAATTTTTATAAGGTTTTTAAATTTTAATAATACATTAAAACGAGATTTTTTATTTCAAATCAATCAAATAACCTATTGAAACACTAAAAAAATTTGTTGATTTTAGTTCCGGCTCTGTTTCAACACGAGAAGGGAAATTAATATTATAACCTATCTCAAAATCCCATGATTTGGTTGATAAATTTAAAGGAATACTTACTTGAGTGTTTAATAAATCAAAAATGTCATTATAAACATATTCAACCGTAGTTATATCTCCTATTACATTTAGTTGTTCTAAAGCCGTTGTTTGTTGTGCTGCAATAAAACTAATTTGTGGCCTTAATTTTAAAGTGAAATTCTTTTCATTAGTTAACGTTAAGTTTGCGTAAGTGCGAGACATAACTTGGAATGATTGATCTGTTCCAAATAAATAAGAAGATGTCAGTTTTGTACCAAGTGTTCTTGACTTATTCCTTATTCCCAGACTTAAATCTATTGAGTTTGTAAAAGTATCCCAGCCGTTGGAATAAAAATATCTAGTGTATCCAACATTATAATTAAAAAGTTTATCCTTACCAATGGTGTTGTAATATCCAACAGATATATTTGTGAAATCCCAATTAGGGCTGAAGATTTCGTAATACATACCGGAAATACTCACATTAAATCCTGATGCACTGTAATAAGATATTTGTGGAACAATATTAAACTGATCAATTCCAGAATCACGACCAGAAAAAAATGTATTACTATTAAAGGATACGTTTGTATAAATAAAATTATAGGTATTAAAAGAATCTAAAATATCATTAATAAATTGCTGATCATTAAAAAAGAGTTCGTCAAGAAGTGTATCTATGTCATCTTCTTTTGGCTCTTGGGCATATATATTAACAGAGGTTGCTACTGTAAACAGCAGCAACCAAAATGCTAATAAATGTTTGTTAAATAAGGAATGAGTTTTCATTTTTAGAGATTTTAATTACCTCTGTTACCATTGCCAGTTCTAGTTCCATCAATATTTCTAGTTTTGTCTCCACTACCTCCAAACCCTTCGCTATTTTTCATTTCACCTTGACCTGATAATTGTCTGGTTTGTTGCATATGTTCTTGTAGCACTTGTCTTTGTTCTTGAGTCAATGATTGTCTGAATTGTTCTCTTATTTGACTTAATTGCCCTTCTTGACTTTGAACCATTTGTTTTTGAGCATCAGTGAAAGTTTCTCTCAAACGTAATTTTATTTGTTCTTTGGTTTGAGTTTTGTCTTGTAAAATTGCTAACTGTTCATTTGTTAAAGTAGTTTTGAGTTGTTCTCTGGTTTTTAACATTAACTGACGTTGTGTTTCCAACATGTCTTTTTGTTGAAGAGTTAATTGTTTCATAATAGGTGTGTAGTCATCTGTTTGAGCAAAAAGAGTACTGCCTGTTGTTAAAAGCATAATTAAACTAAATAATGCAATTACTTTTTTTAAATGTGTTTTCATGATTTTATGTATTTAAATTATTTATATGTGTTTATTATTTAGAACCTAAAAGTTTAAAATAGTTTGAAAATTATATTACAATATTTTCAATTAGATTTTTGTTTAAGTAATCATCAACTAAAGAGTCTTCTACAAATAGAGAATTAATAAAAATGTTTTCTAATTGTTGTTCAGATAACTCGGCTTCAATAACAACTTTATTGATAAGATAATAATCTAAATAATTGTCTATGTCTTTATCTGGAACCATAAGTGACGATATTAAAAAATCACTATCAAAGAAATCAGGGTTCATCGTATTAAAATATTCAGTATTTGTAATCTGATTATTAATTTTTTGGTTATTATTTTTCATCCATATGGTTATGGCAAATAATAGAATGATGCTTGCAGCAATAGGATAAGCAATCGTTGTTCTCAACCAAAAAATAGATTGTTTTGGCTTATCTTGTTTTAAAACCTTATTAAGAATATCTTCTTTTGATTTTGAAAAGAAATCTTCAGGAATATTCATTCCAAGCTTGTCTTTATGTAATCTTGAAATATCTTTTTTGTGTTGGTTTGATTTTTTCATGATATTTTTTATTATAATTTTATTAGAACTAAGTTTTATTAAATAGTTTGTTTAGCATTCTGCTAATATTTTTTCTTCTATAGTTTTAACAGCGCTGTAGTAAGCAGATTTTAGTGTGTTCTCACTTATTTTTAAAAGGTCTGATATTTCATGAAAACTTAAATCATCAAAATATTTCATTTGAAACACACGTTGCTGCTTATTTGAAAGATTAGAAATTATTTCGTTTAGTTTTAATTGTAGTTCATTACCATTAAAAAAACTATCCTGAGTTAAATTTTTAATGTAAGAGTTGTTGTCTTGTTCTATAGAAACTGAAGTTTTTATTTTATTTCTTTCTAAAAAGCGAAGAGACTCATTATAAGCTATTCTGTACATCCAGGTATGTAAGGAGCTTTTTTCTTCAAAATTATTAATGCCTTTAAATATTCGTATAAAGGTTTCTTGCATGACGTCGTTTGCATTATCATGCGTAATAACTATTTTTCGAATATGCCAATACAAGCGTTCTTGATACAAATCGAGTAAATCCCTAAAGGCTTCGTTTTTAAGCTTTGGATTTTTAAGTTTTTTAATAAGGACAACTTCTTCTTTCAAAATATGAAGATTTAATTATTAGACCTTACTTTTGGAAAATAGTTTATTTTTAAAATCAATAAATTTTATTTATTTAAAATTATATAGGTTTTTATTAGTTTAGTGATATGCAAGAAGATTTTTTACATTATATATGGAGGTATAAAAAATTTGAGTTATCAAATTTAAAAACTACTGATAATGATTCTGTTTCTATTGTTTCTCTAGGTGATTATAATCAAAACTCAGGGCCAGATTTTTTTAATGCGCAACTAAAAATTGGTAATCAACTTTGGGCTGGAAATGTTGAGATTCACGTAAAATCATCTGATTGGTTTTTGCACAATCATGAATCAGATTCAAATTATGATAATGTAATTCTTCATGTGGTTTGGGAACATGATACTGATGTGTTTAGAAAAGATAATACACGTATTCCTACTTTGGAGTTAAAGGACTATGTTTCAAAGGAAGCTTTAAAAAATTATGAAAAATTGTTTTCTAAATCTCAAAAATGGATTAATTGTGAGCATGATTTCTCAAGTGTTGATGATTTTGTAATTAATAATTGGCTAGAGCGTTTATATTTTGAACGTCTTGAAAGAAAATCAGAAAGTATAAAGCAACTTTTAAGCAATACTAAAAATGATTGGGAAGCGGTGTTATTTAAAATGCTAGCTAAAAATTTTGGTTTAAAAGTAAATGGCGATGCATTTTTAAGCATGGCAAATTCGATTGATTTTTCAATGATAAGGAAATTGCAATCCAATCAAACAACTTTAGAATCTTTATTTTTTGGTCAGTCAAATTTATTGGAAGATGAAATACAAGACGCGTATTATTTAAAATTGGCGAACGAATATCAATTTTTAAAACAAAAATTTAAACTTTCAAATCAAAATGTAGAGACTATTCAGTTTTTTAGATTGCGACCACCAAGTTTTCCAACCATTAGATTATCCCAATTGGCAAGTTTGTACAATCAAAATCAAAACTTGTTTTCAAAAATTATTGAATTAAAAACAGTTAAAGAATTTTATAGTCTTCTTTCTGTTGAAACGTCATTGTTTTGGGAGTCACATTATACATTTAATAGAGCATCAAAATCTTCAAAAAAGAAACTCACAAAATCATTTATAGATTTATTGTTGATAAACACCATCATTCCAATTAAGTTTAGTTATGCGCTTCATGTTGGGAAACAGATTGATGAAGATATCATAAATTTGGTTCAAGAAATAGCTTCAGAGAAAAATAGCATTATAGAAAAATTCGAAACATTAAAGTCCGTTTCTATTTCTGCTTTGCAATCTCAGGCTTTAATTCAACTTAAAAACGAATACTGCAATAAAAACAAGTGCTTACAATGTGCTATTGGTAGTGCAATATTGAAAGGAAATTGCTAATTTGCGGCATGAATAGCCTAATAAATAAAATTTGTGTTTATGCAAATTACTATTGGTAAATTGCATCTTTCAAATGGATACCATAAAAATTAACAGATGAATATTTTTTACAGAATCTTATTGTATTTTCAAAAACGTGGTTATTACGTTTGTCAACGAATTGCAGATAGATTAGGTATTAGAGCAAGAATTGTTCGTACAACTTTTATGTACTTAACTTTTGTAACCGTTGGGTTTGGATTCGCAATCTATTTATTTATTGCTTTTTGGATGGGTATTAAAGATTTATTATACACAAAACGCTCATCGGTATTTGATTTATGAACCCACTTTTAATATTACTAAAGAAAAAAGTTTATACAGCTATATTTTTATTGCTTATTGTAGTAACCTTTGGTGTTTTAGGGTTTAGAATGATTTCAAATTATTCGTGGATTGATGCACTTTACATGACAGTAATAACCATAACTACTGTTGGTTTTGGTGAGGTTGTTCCGTTAGATAATCAATCCAAAATTTTTACAATTTTTCTTATTTTAATAAGTATTGTAGTAGTTGGTTATGCAATATCTATTATCACAGAATATATTTTAAGCAAAAATAATGTTGATGAATTAAAACAAAAAAAGATGCAAAAACTTATTGATAGTTTTAAAAACCACATCATTATTTGTGGTTATGGAAGAAATGGTAAACAAGCCGCAAGAAAATTGGCGGCACATAAAAGATCATTTGTTGTAATTGAAAGAGATAAAGATGTTATAGAAAGACTTAAGTTTGACAATGTACCTTATGTAATAGGAAATGCTAATGAAGATGAAATTTTATTACAAGCAGGAGTTGATAGAGCTTCATGTTTTATTTCGGCTTTACCAAGTGATGCTGATAATCTTTTTGTAGTGCTTTCAACAAGGCAGATGAATAAAAACATCAATATTATTAGTCGGGCATCACAAGAATCTTCCTATGAAAAATTAAAATTTGCAGGAGCTAATAATGTAATTTTACCTGATAAAATTGGAGGTGATCATATGGCATCTTTGGTGGTTGTTCCAGGATTAATGGAATTTCTTGATAACCTGTCTATTGTTGGTAAATCAGATATAAATATTGAAGAAGTTGCCGTAGAAAAATTATACAATACAAAAGAAATTAAAACTATTAAAGATTTAGATTTAAGAAGAAAAACAGGCTGCACGGTTATAGGTTATAAGACTGATAAAGGAGAGTATATTGTAAATCCTGAAGCTAATCTTAAATTAGTGCCAAATTCTAAAATTATTGTTCTAGGAAGACCAGAGCAAATAGAAGGGTTAAATTCTCAGTACAACATAGATTAGAGAATGTTTTATTTTAACAACAGTTTCTTTAAAAAACCAAATTTTTTTAGCATCTTGCTGCTTTTTAATAACAATCTTTCAATAAATTATTAATTAACTCCAACCTTATGAAGAAATATTTTCTTTCAATTTTTACTTTAATTATACCATTTGTAACGTTTGCTCAAGAAGTTGTAGAAAAAGGCCTTGACGAAAAAGTAAATGATGCCTTTATGCCTTTTGCAACTTGGTGGGAAGGATTTATTTTAACAACAATTCCTATTGGAGAGTATAGAATCCCTTTTGTTGTACTTCTTTTAGTTCTTGGCGCAACCTTTTTTACCATTTATTTCAAGTTTCCAAGCATAACCAAATTTTGGACGGCTATACAAACTGTTAGAGGTAAGTATGTAGACATAGAAAAGCATGGTGTTGATAAATTATATAATAACGATGAAGCCTTAGCTGTTGAAGATATTCCCAATACCATTAGAGACGAAAGTGCTCATGGTGAAGTATCTCATTTTCAAGCTTTGGCAACAGCAGTTTCGGGTACTGTAGGACTAGGTAATATTGCAGGAGTGGCAGTTGCTATTGGTTTAGGTGGGCCAGGAGCAACCTTTTGGATGATTGTTTGTGGGTTATTAGGAATGTCAACCAAGTTTGTTGAATGTACGCTTGGCGTAAAATACAGAGATATAGGAGAAGATGGTACTGTTTATGGCGGACCCATGTATTACCTTTCTAAGGGCATGAAAGAAATAGGTTTTGCTGGTTTTGGAAAAGTGTTAGCCATATTATTTGCTGTACTTTGTGTTGGTGCATCTTTTGGTGGTGGTAATGCTTTTCAATCAAACCAAGCTGCTGTTCAGTTAAGCACTTTATTTAATTTACATGGTGGTTCTACGGGTGTTATTATAGGTATTGTATTGGCTGCGTTAGTTGGTGTAGTAATCATTGGAGGTATTAAGCGTATTGCAAGCATTACTGAAAAAATTGTGCCTTTTATGGCTGGACTTTATATTTTGGCCTCATTAGTAATAATTTTTGCCAACTTTAGCGATATTGGCTTGGCGTTCTCATTAATAATTGATGGAGCCTTTACACCAATGGCAGGATTAGGAGGACTTGTTGGTGTTTTAATTGTTGGTTTTCAAAGAGCTGCATTTTCAAACGAGGCTGGAGCTGGATCGGCCGCTATTGCCCATTCTGCTGTAAGGACAAAATATCCTGCTTCAGAAGGTATTGTAGCATTACTAGAACCTTTTATTGATACCGTTGTTATTTGTACCATGACGGCTTTAGTTATTATTTTCTTCAACATCAATGGTACTGATGTTCAATCAGTATTTAATTACACGGCAGAACATGGTAGCAGCGTTATTTTAAATTCTAATGGAAATACCATAAGTGGTGTAGATTTAACCTCTATGGCTTTTGATTCTGTAATTCCTCATTTTTCTTACGTATTAACTATTGCTATTGTACTATTTGCTTTTTCAACTATGATTTCTTGGTCTTATTATGGTTTACAAGCATGGAAATATTTGTTTGGAAAAGGGAAAATGGCAGATTTAGTTTATAAAATTTTATTCTTGATTTTTGTCGTTATTGGAGCAGCTGCAACTTTAGATGCTGTAATTAAATTTTCAGACGCCATGATTTTAGCTTTAGTATTCCCTAATATGATTGGATTATTTTTCTTATTTCCTAAAGTAAGACAAGAAATGAAACGATATTTAAATGCTATTTCAATTAAAAAGGAAGCAATTCTTGATGGTGCTGAAGATATTACAAAACATATGTAACTAATTAATACATTTTATATGAAATCCCATTTCAAGTTTTCTAAAAGTCAACGAAATGGGATTTTTTTATTGATAATCATCATTATTGTTTTACAAAGCATTTATTTTTTTGTTGATTTTCCTCATTCTGAATATTCAATAAATTCTAAGGAATTGAAAAAGTATCAACAAGAAATAGATTCATTAAGGAACATTGGACAATTAGAAAAAACCCCAAAAATATATCCATTTAACCCTAACTATATAACTGATTATAAAGGATATACATTAGGAATGAATAATGAAGAAATTGATAGGCTTTTAAAATTCAGAAATAAAGGTGAGTGGATTAATTCTGTAAAACAATTTCAAGAAGTTACCAAGGTTTCAGATTCCTTACTCAATCAGATTTCGCCCTATTTTAAATTTCCAGAATGGGTAACAAATTCAACATCAATTACACCATTGTCATTTAACAAAATACCAAAAACATTTGCTCAAAAACAAGATTTAAATATCGCAACAGCAAAACAACTTCAAACAGTTAATGGTATTGGAGAATATTATTCTGAAAAAATTATCAACCTTAGAAGTAAATTTATTGGAGGTTTTATTGCAGATGTTCAATTGCAAGATGTTAACGGATTAACACCTGAAGTTATTGAAAAAATAACCAATGAGTTTACTGTTAAAACACCAAGAAAAATACAAAAAATTAATGTGAATACAGCAACTGTTGATCAACTTGTAACGATTCAACACATAGATTATGATACGGCTCATCATATTATTGAACAACGACAATTACTAGATGGATTTAAATCTCTAGACGAATTAACAAAAGTTAAAGACTTTCCAGTAAATAAAATCGAGATAATTAAATTATATTTGTCGCTCGATTAAAAAAACAAAAAAAGCGCGTGTATGAATAGTATGTACTTCACAGAAGAACATAAACTTTTTAGAGAGAGTATTCAAGATTTTTTAAAAAAAGAAGTAGTCCCACATATTGAAAAGTGGGAAAAAACAGGAACCATAGAAAGATTTATTTGGAAGAAATTTGGAGACATGGGCTTTTTTGGAATTTCATATCCTGAAGCTTATGGAGGTCTAAATCTCGATCTTTTTTATGCAGTTATTTTGTTAGAGGAACTCCAAAAAATAAATTCAAGTGGTTTTGCTGCAGCTATTTGGGCTCATGTGTATTTAGCGATGACTCATTTAAACAAAGAAGGAACTCATGAAATAAAACAACAGTATTTAGCACCTAGTATTTCTGGTGATAAAATTGGTTGTTTATGTATAACTGAACCCTTTGGTGGAAGTGATGTTGCTGGTATGCGAACTACCGCAGTAAAAGATGGAGATCACTATATAATTAATGGCTCAAAAACATTTATAACCAATGGCGTTTATAGTGATTATTTGGTAGTAGCCGCCAAAACAAAACCAGAACTTGGCAATAAAGGAATCAGTATTTTTGTTGTTGATAGAGAATCAAAAGGATTGTCGGCAACCAAATTAGATAAGTTAGGTTGGAATGCTTCCGATACAGGCGAAATTGCATTTGACAATGTTAAAGTACCTAGTAAAAACCTTTTAGGTGAAGAAAATGCTGGTTTTGGTTACATCATGCAACATTTTGCATTAGAGCGTTTAATCATGGGAATCAATGCTCACGCTCGTGCAGAATATGCTTTAGAGTATGTTTTAGAATATATGTCTCAAAGAGAAGCCTTTGGAAAAACAATAGATAAATTTCAAGCTTTAAGACATAATATTGCAGATTTATATTCAGATATGGAAGTATGCAAAGAGTTTAATTACTCTGTAGCTTATAGATTGAATAATAATGAATATATGGTTAAAGAAGCCACCATGTCTAAACTAAAATCAACTAAAATGGCTGATGAGGTTATCTACCAATGCCTACAATTTATGGGTGGTTACGGATATATGGAAAATTACCCCATGGCACGTCTTTTTAGAGATAGTAGGTTAGGACCCATAGGTGGAGGAACATCAGAAATACTTAGAGAAATACTGGCTAGAATTATTATTGATAAAAAAGAATACAAACCAGTTACATAATTTTTTAAATATTAATTGTTAATTATCAATTAGTTTATATATTTGCAAACCGAAATTTAAAAGAGAGGAGGTTAAGACACTATGTTAATAATACCAATAAAAGAAGGAGAAAACATTGATAGAGCGCTAAAGCGTTTTAAAAGAAAGTTTGATAAAACAGGCATTAAACGTCAGTTACAAAATCGTAAACAATTTACAAAGCCATCTGTAGAACGTAGAGCTCAAGTTCAAAAAGCGCAATACATTCAAGGATTAAGAGATGCAGAAGACAATATTTAATTGTTTTTAATCTTATATAATATAATTCCCACTTTATGTGGGAATTTTTTTTTGCGTACAACTTATATGCAAATAAAACTTTGTACATTTAGCAAAAGCCTTAATTAAAAGCATGTCATTCAACGCATTTTTAGATTATTTACTGTTAGAAAAAAACTATTCTAAACTAACAGCTGTTGCCTACAAAAATGATTTAGAGAATTTTGAAGATTTTATTAAGCACGAGTACGGTTCTAATAATATAAAATCCGTTAACTATCCTCAAATTAGAAACTGGATAGTTAATTTGGTTGAAAGTAATATTTCAAATAGAAGCATCAATAGAAAAGTATCATCGTTAAATACGTATTATAAATTTCTTTTAAAAGTTGGCGAAACTCAAATAAATCCATTAGCAAAGCATAAGGCATTAAAAACAAGTAAAAAAATTCAAATACCTTTTTCAGAAACTGAAATAAATATGGTTCTAGATGAATTGCATTTTGATGATGATTTTGAAGGCATAAGAAACAGATTAATAATAGAACTTTTTTATTCAACAGGCATAAGAAGAATAGAGTTAGTTGAATTAAAACTCACAAGTATTGATTTTGGTGCTAAAACCTTAAAGGTATTAGGAAAGCGAAATAAAGAACGAATAGTTCCATTAATAAACCCAGTATTAGAAACTTTGGTTAAGTACCTAAAAGTTAGAAGTGTAATAAAATGTGTGGATGACAATAACTTATTTTTAACAAAAAATGGCGTTAAAATATATGAAACACTTGTTTACAGAATAATAAATGAGTATTTTAGTATGGCATCTACAAAGGTAAAAAAGAGTCCACATATATTGAGGCATTCTTTTGCAACACATTTACTTAATCAAGGTGCCGATTTAAATGCTGTTAAAGAACTCTTAGGACATTCAAGTTTAGCTGCCACTCAAGTTTATACACATAATAGTATAGCAGAGTTGAAAAAAGTACATATAAACGCACATCCTAGAAGTAAAAAATAAACAGCAATGATTATTGTCTAACCTAAAAATTAAAAGTATGAAAGTTAACACGCAATCAGTGAATTTTACAGCAGATAAAAAACTGATAGATTTTATTCAAAAGCGTATGGATAAGTTGGATTTGTTTTATGATAAAGTCATTTCTTCAGATGTTTATTTGAAAGTTGAAAACACCAGTGATAAAGAAAATAAAATATTTGAAGCAAGAGTAAGTGTGCCAGGAGACAGTTTTGTTGTAAAAAAGCAATGCAAAACCTTTGAAGAAGGTGTAGATATGGCTGCAGCTTCCTTAGAAAGACAATTAAAAAAGAGAAAAGAAAAATTAAGGACACATTTGCAATAAAAATTATTGAAAAATGTTTTGATTAAAAAAATAATTCTATACATTTGCAGTCCGTTAGAAATAGCGGGCTTTTTTTTGTGAAAAAAAGAAAGAAAAAGCCGATGTAGCTCAGCTGGCTAGAGCAGCTGATTTGTAATCAGCAGGTCGTGGGTTCGAGTCCCTCTATCGGCTCAAGTTCTTTAAATAGAGTGAATAGTTTTTAATTGGGGAGATACTCAAGCGGCCAACGAGGACAGACTGTAAATCTGTTGGTTTCACCTTCGCAGGTTCGAATCCTGCTCTCCCCACATTTTAAACATTGGATTTTATAATTAATTGCGGGAGTAGCTCAGTTGGTAGAGCGTCAGCCTTCCAAGCTGAATGTCGCCGGTTCGAACCCGGTCTCCCGCTCTTTTTTTAAGCCGGTGTAGCTCAGGGGTAGAGCGTTTCCTTGGTAAGGAAGAGGTCACGGGTTCAATTCCCGTCATTGGCTCTATCAAAGTTTTAAAAAATTGACACTAATATTATTATATAACTAAGATTAAATAAATTAAACATGGCAAAGGCAAATTTTGATCGTTCCAAACCACATTTAAACATTGGTACAATTGGACACGTAGATCACGGTAAAACAACTTTAACAGCTGCTATTACAATGGTATTAGCTAAGGCTGGATTATCAGAAATGAGAAGTTTTGATTCTATTGATAACGCTCCTGAAGAAAAAGAAAGAGGTATTACTATTAATACATCTCACGTTGAGTATTCAACTGCAAATCGTCACTATGCCCACGTTGACTGTCCAGGTCACGCCGATTATGTAAAAAACATGGTTACTGGTGCTGCTCAAATGGATGGTGCTATTATTGTTGTTGCTGCTACTGATGGTCCTATGCCACAAACTCGTGAGCACATCTTATTAGGTCGCCAAGTAGGTATTCCTAGATTAGTTGTATTCATGAACAAAGTGGATATGGTTGATGATGAGGAATTATTAGAGTTAGTAGAAATGGAAATCAGAGATTTATTATCATTCTATGAATATGATGGTGATAACACTCCTGTAATTTTAGGTTCTGCTTTAGGAGGATTAAATGGAGATGATAAATGGGTTCCAAAAATCATGGAATTAATGGAAGCGGTTGATAACTGGATTGAATTACCTCCTCGTGATGTTGATAAGCCATTCTTAATGCCAATTGAAGATGTATTCTCTATTACTGGTCGTGGTACTGTTGCTACTGGTCGTATAGAAACAGGTATCGCTAATACTGGTGATGTTGTTGATATTATCGGTATGGGTGCTGAAAAATTAACTTCTACTATTACAGGTGTTGAAATGTTCCGTAAAATATTAGATAGAGGTGAAGCTGGAGATAACGTAGGTATCTTATTAAGAGGTATTGAAAAAACTCAAATCTCTAGAGGTATGGTTATTTGTAAAAAAGGTTCTGTAACTCCACACGCTAAATTTAAAGCTGAGGTTTATATCTTGAAAAAAGAAGAAGGTGGACGTCATACACCATTCCATAATAACTATCGTCCACAGTTTTATGTTCGTACAACTGACGTAACTGGTACTATTTCTTTACCATCTGGAGTAGAAATGGTTATGCCAGGTGATAACTTAACAATTACTGTTGAGTTAATTCAACCAATAGCAATGAACTTAGGTTTACGTTTTGCAATCCGTGAAGGAGGTAGAACTGTTGGTGCTGGACAGGTAACTGAGATATTAGACTAATTTAGTTTAAACAAATAGTAAGCTAAGGTATTCCGTTTTTCGGAATACCTTGACTTATGTTTACGGGTTTAGCTCAGTTTGGTAGAGCACTGGTCTCCAAAACCAGGTGTCGGGAGTTCGAGTCTCTCAACCCGTGCTTGGAAATATTAATTTTCTTTTTGAATTATAAATTTTAAAAGATATATACGAGACAATAATTTTATTAATAAATAAGATTTTAATCCGTTAAAAATAAAGAAAAATATAAATGGCTGGAATTGTAAATTATATCAAAGAATCATTTGGAGAACTTAAAAATAATGTAAGTTGGACACCAAGAGCAGAAGCTCAAAGTTTAACTGTTTTAGTTGCAGTTTTTTCTATTGTGTTTTCTTTGGCAATTTGGGGCGTTGATACCGTTTTTACTAAAGTAATAGCATTTTACTTTCAATTAATCAATTAACAGTAAAATTAAATTCTATGTCTGAAGTAACTGGTAAAAAGTGGTATGTTGTTAGAGCTGTAAGTGGTCAAGAAAATAAAATTAAGTCCTATATCGAAAATGAAATTGCTCGTTTAGGTCTTCAAGATTATGTTGATCAAGTATTAGTTCCTACAGAAAGAGTTATTCAAATTCGTAACGGAAAAAAAATAAATAAAGAAAAAGTTTTCTTTCCAGGATATATAATGATTCAAGCCAACTTAACAGGAGAGATTCCTCATATTATAAGATCAGTAACAAATGTTATTGGTTTTTTAGGTGAAACTAAAGGAGGAGATCCTGTGCCATTAAGACAATCTGAAGTCAATAGAATGTTAGGTAAGGTTGACGAATTAACTGTTGATGCCGATGCAAATGTATCAATACCTTTCACAAAAGGAGAAACAGTTAAAGTAATTGATGGTCCATTTAATGGATTTGATGGAACTATTGAAAAGATAAATGAAGAAAAGCGTAAGCTTGAAGTAATGGTTAAAATTTTTGGAAGAAAAACACCATTAGAATTAAGCTATATGCAGGTTGAAAAAGTATAATAATTGTTACACTAAATATCGATATGCTCTTCAGCTTCAATTTAAGAAGCATATCAAACTAAATTATTAAAAATGGCAAAAGAAATTGGTAAAGTAGTTAAACTACAAGTTAAGGGAGGTGCTGCGAATCCATCGCCACCGGTTGGACCCGCTTTAGGAGCTGCTGGAGTTAATATCATGGAGTTTTGTAAGCAGTTTAATGCTAGAACACAAGATAAACCAGGTAAAGTATTACCTGTGGTTATCACGGTTTACAAAGACAAATCATTTGACTTTGTAATTAAAACTCCTCCAGCTGCAGTACAATTATTAGAAGCGGCCAAGTTAAAAAAAGGTTCAGGAGAACCAAACAGAAAAAAAGTAGCTAAAGTTTCATGGGACCAAATTAAAACAATAGCAGAAGACAAAATGGTAGATTTAAACGCATTTACTATTGAATCTGCTATGAGAATGATTGCTGGTACTGCAAGGTCTATGGGTATTACCGTAACCGGAAACGCTCCTAATTAATCTAATAAAGACATTAAGAAATGGCAAGATTAACAAAAAAGCAAAAAGAAGCTTTAGCAAAAATAGAAAAAGGAAAACTTTATTCTATTAATGAAGCATCAGAATTGGTTAAACACATAACCTTTACAAAATTTGATGCATCTGTTGATATCGCAGTTAAATTAGGAGTTGATCCTAGAAAAGCGAATCAAATGGTAAGAGGTGTCGTATCATTACCTCACGGTACTGGTAAAGACATGAAGGTTTTAGCATTAGTTACTCCTGATAAAGAAGCAGAAGCAAAAGAAGCTGGTGCTGATTATGTAGGATTAGATGACTATCTTGATAAAATTAAGAATGGTTGGACAGATGTTGATGTAATTATTACTATGCCTAGTGTAATGGGTAAATTAGGTCCGTTAGGACGTGTATTAGGTCCTCGTGGTTTAATGCCAAACCCAAAAACAGGTACAGTAACTATGGATGTTGCAAAAGCAGTTGCTGAAGTAAAAGCTGGTAAAATTGACTTTAAAGTTGATAAAACTGGTATTGTACATGCACCAATAGGAAAAGCATCATTTAGTGCTGATAAACTTGCAGGAAATGCAAATGAACTAATTCATACATTAATTAAATTAAAGCCAACTGCAGCTAAAGGTACTTATGTTAAGAGTATTCATATATCTAGCACTATGAGTCCAAGTGTTGCTGTTGATCCTAAAGTTAGTTAATTAGTTAAAAACTTTTATTATGACAAGAGAAGAAAAATCACAAGTAATTGAAGAGTTAACTTTACAATTAGCTGATAATGCTAATATTTATTTAGCAGATATTTCAGGATTAAACGCAGGTAGCACTTCAAGTTTACGTCATGCTTGTTTTAAAGCAAACGTAAAATTAGCAGTAGTAAAAAATACATTACTTGAAAAAGCAATGGAAGCTTCAGATAAAGATTTTGGAGATTTACCATCAGTTTTAAAAGGTAACACTTCAGTAATGTATTCTGAAACTGGTAATGCTCCAGCCAAAATTATAAAAGCGTTTCGTAAAAAATCTGATAAACCTTTATTAAAAGGGGCTTTCATTTCAGAAGCGATTTATATTGGTGATGAGCAATTAGATGCCTTAGTTGATATCAAATCTAAAGAAGAGATGATAGGAGAGGTTATAGGATTACTACAATCTCCAGCTAAAAACGTTATATCTGCACTTAAATCAAGTGGAGGTAAACTAGCAGGTATCTTAAAAACGTTATCTGAAAAATAAGATAACTTTAATTAGCGCACTTTATTACAATTATATTAAAATTAAAAATTTATTAAAACGATAGAAAAATGGCAGATTTAAAAGATTTCGCAGAACAATTAGTTAACTTAACAGTAAAAGAAGTAAATGAGTTAGCTACTATTTTAAAAGAACAGTATGGTATTGAGCCTGCTGCTGCAGCTGTAGCTGTTGCTGCTGGTCCTGCTGCAGGTGGTGATGATGCTGCTGAAGCTCAAACTGAATTTACAGTAATATTAAAAGCAGCAGGTGCTTCTAAATTAGCTGTAGTTAAATTAGTAAAAGAATTAACTGGTTTAGGTTTAAAAGAAGCTAAAGAATTAGTTGATAATGCACCAAGCCCAATTAAAGAAGCAGTTTCTAAAGACGAAGCTGAAGGGTTAAAATCATCTTTAGAAGAAGCTGGAGCTGAGGTTGAGCTTAAGTAAGCTTAACAACCAAACAATACAAAGGTTTAGGTCTGAAGGTTAACTTCAAGACCTAAACCATTTTGCGTATATAATCATTAGATACGCTTTAACTATTATTTTTTAATCATAATTCCGTCCATTGATGTTATCAACACAAGCTGAAAGATTAAATTTCTCATCTATTGTAAATAGAACAGAATATCCAGATTTCTTGGATATTCAGATTAAATCCTTCCAGGATTTTTTCCAATTAGAAACAAAATCTGAAGAAAGAGGAGATGAAGGTCTTTATAATACCTTTATGGAAAACTTTCCTATTACAGATTCACGTAATCAATTCGTATTAGAATTTTTAGATTACTTTGTAGATCCACCAAGATATGCTATTGATGAGTGTATTGAAAGAGGTCTTACATATAGCGTTCCGCTAAAGGCAAGGTTAAAATTGTATTGTACAGATCCTGAGCATGAGGATTTTGAAACTATTGTGCAAGATGTGTATTTAGGTACAATTCCTTACATGACACCAAGTGGTACTTTTGTTATCAATGGTGCTGAGCGTGTAGTTGTATCACAATTACATCGTTCACCAGGTGTTTTCTTTGGACAATCATTCCACGCTAACGGAACAAAATTATATTCTGCTAGGGTAATTCCATTTAAAGGTTCTTGGATTGAATTTGCTACAGACATTAATCAGGTAATGTATGCTTACATTGATAGAAAGAAAAAATTACCTGTTACAACATTGTTCAGAGCTATTGGTTTTGAACGTGATAAAGATATTTTAGAGATTTTTGATCTTGCTGAAGAAGTAAAAGTATCAAAATCTGGATTAAAGAAAGTTTTAGGTCGCAAGCTTGCTGCTCGTGTTCTTAATACTTGGCATGAAGACTTTGTTGATGAAGACACTGGTGAAGTAGTATCTATTGAGCGTAATGAAATTGTGCTTGATCGTGATACTATTCTTGATAAAGATAATGTAGAAGAAATAATTGAAGCAGATGTTCAAACTATTCTTTTACATAAAGAAAGTGCGCAACAAGGTGATTACGCCATCATTCATAATACGTTACAAAAAGATCCAACAAACTCTGAAAAAGAGGCTGTTGAACATATATACAGACAACTACGTAATGCTGAGCCGCCAGATGAGGAAACAGCACGTGGTATTATAGATAAATTATTCTTTAGTGACCAACGTTACTCTTTAGGTGAAGTGGGGCGTTACAGAATGAACAAAAAATTGAATCTTGATATTGGAATGGACAAACAAGTTTTGACCAAAGAAGATATCATTACCATCATAAAATATTTAATCGAACTTATCAACTCAAAAGCAGAGATTGATGATATTGACCATTTATCTAACCGTCGTGTACGAACAGTAGGTGAGCAATTATCGCAACAGTTTGGAGTTGGTTTAGCACGTATGGCTAGAACTATTCGTGAGCGTATGAACGTTCGTGATAACGAAGTATTTACACCTATAGACTTAATTAATGCGAAGACATTATCTTCAGTTATTAATTCATTCTTTGGTACGAACCAGTTATCTCAGTTCATGGATCAAACCAATCCATTGGCTGAAATTACACATAAGCGTCGTTTATCTGCGCTAGGACCAGGAGGTTTATCACGTGAAAGAGCAGGTTTTGAGGTACGTGACGTTCACTATACTCATTACGGTCGTTTATGCCCTATTGAAACACCTGAAGGACCAAACATTGGTTTGATTTCTTCACTATCGGTATTTGCAAAAGTAAACTCAATGGGATTCATTGAAACACCATATCGTCCCGTTGATAATGGTGTAGTTGATATAAAGAATGAGCCAATTTATTTAAGTGCTGAAGAAGAAGAAGGTAAGTTAATCGCTCAAGCAACTGTAAAAGTTGATTCAGTTGGTAAAATATTACATGATAAAGTTATTGCAAGAATGGAAGGCGACTTCCCAGTAATTGATCCGTCAGGTCTTCATTTTACTGATGTTGCACCAAACCAAATTTCATCTATTTCGGCTTCATTAATTCCTTTCTTGGAACATGATGATGCTAACCGAGCCTTGATGGGATCAAACATGATGCGTCAGGCAGTACCTTTATTATTGCCTCAAGCTCCTATTGTTGGAACAGGATTAGAACGTCAAGTAGCTTCAGATTCTCGTGTACTTATTAATGCAGAAGGTGATGGTGTAGTTCAATATGTGGATTCTACAGAAATTGTTATTAAATATAACCGTACTGAAGATGAAGCAAAAGTAAGTTTTGATAGTGATGTTAAAACATATCCACTTGTAAAGTTCAGAAAAACTAACCAAGGAACTTCTATCAACTTAAAACCAATTGTGGTTAAAGGTGATAAAGTAACTAAAGGACAAGTTCTATGTGAAGGCTATGCAACTCAAAAAGGTGAGTTAGCATTAGGTAGAAACATGAAAGTTGCTTTTATGCCATGGAAAGGTTACAACTTTGAGGATGCTATTGTAATTTCTGAAAAAGTAGTTCGTGAAGACATCTTTACATCTATTCATATTGATGAATATTCTTTAGAAGTTAGAGACACTAAATTAGGGAATGAAGAATTAACCAATGATATTCCAAACGTTTCAGAAGAAGCTACTAAAGATTTGGATGAAAATGGTATGATTCGTATTGGTGCTGAAGTAAAACCTGGTGATATTCTTATAGGAAAAATTACTCCAAAAGGAGAAAGTGATCCAACACCAGAAGAAAAATTACTACGTGCTATCTTTGGTGATAAAGCAGGTGATGTAAAAGATGCGTCTTTAAAAGCATCTCCATCATTAAACGGTGTAGTAATTGACAAAAAATTATTTGCTCGTGCCGTTAAAGATAAACGTAAAAGAGCTCAAGATAAAGATGATATTGTACATCTTGAAGCTATTTATGATGCTAAATTTGAAGATTTAAAAAACGTTTTAATTGAAAAACTTTTCAATATTGTAAACGGTAAAACATCTCAAGGAATTTATAATGATTTAGGTGAAGAAGTATTACCAAAAGGTAAAAAATTCACACTTAAAATGTTAAATGCTGTTGATGATTACGCGCATTTAGTATCTGGAAAATGGACTACAGATGATCACACAAATGATTTAGTTGCTGATTTAATTCACAATTATAAAATTAAAGAAAACGATTTACAAGGTTCTTTAAGACGTGAAAAGTTTACTATTTCTGTTGGAGATGAATTACCAGCTGGAATTATTAAACTAGCTAAAGTTTATATCGCTAAAAAACGTAAGTTAAAAGTAGGTGATAAAATGGCAGGTCGTCACGGTAACAAAGGTATTGTAGCTCGTATAGTTCGTCATGAAGATATGCCATTCTTAGAAGATGGAACACCAGTTGATATTGTATTAAATCCACTTGGAGTACCATCACGTATGAATATAGGTCAGATATATGAAACTGTTCTTGGTTGGGCTGGACAAAAATTAGGTCGCACATATGCAACACCTATTTTTGATGGTGCTACCTTAGATCAAATTAATGAATTAACAGATGAAGCTGGAATTCCAAGATTTGGTCATACATACTTATATGATGGTGGAACTGGTGAGCGTTTTGATCAACCAGCTACAGTTGGGGTTATCTATATGTTGAAATTAGGACATATGGTTGATGATAAAATGCATGCTCGTTCAATAGGACCTTACTCATTAATCACACAACAACCTTTAGGTGGTAAAGCACAATTTGGTGGTCAACGTTTTGGTGAGATGGAGGTTTGGGCACTTGAAGCTTATGGTGCTTCGGCTACATTACGTGAAATATTAACAGTAAAATCTGATGACGTTATTGGTAGAGCTAAAACGTATGAAGCCATTGTTAAAGGTGAGCCAATGCCAGAACCTGGACTACCAGAGTCTTTCAACGTGTTAATGCATGAATTGAAAGGTCTTGGATTAGACATAAGACTAGAGGAATAAACAAATAGTTAGCAGTAAGCAGTGTTCAGTAAACAGTCCAACTGCGTACTATATACTGAACACTGAACACTGAATACAGAATACTATAAGAAATTATGGCAAGAAAACAAGATAAGAATACAGTACAGAGATTTAATAAAATCTCCATTGGTTTAGCATCACCAGAGTCTATTTTAGCAGAATCTAAAGGTGAAGTTTTAAAACCAGAAACTATCAATTATCGAACTCACAAACCAGAGAGAGATGGTTTGTTCTGTGAGCGTATTTTTGGTCCTGTAAAAGACTACGAATGTGCTTGTGGAAAATATAAAAGAATTCGCTACAAAGGTATCGTTTGTGACCGATGTGGTGTTGAAGTAACAGAAAAGAAAGTACGTCGTGATAGAGTTGGACACATCAATTTAGTTGTGCCAATTGCTCACATTTGGTATTTTCGTTCGTTACCAAATAAAATAGGGTATTTATTAGGATTACCATCTAAGAAATTAGATATGATTATTTACTACGAACGTTACGTAGTAATTCAACCAGGTAATGCTAAAAATGTTGATGGAGAACCATTACAACAAATGGATTTCTTAACTGAAGAAGAATATTTAAATATTCTTGAAACACTTCCGCAAGAAAACCAATACCTAGATGATCATGACCCTAACAAGTTTCTTGCTAAAATGGGTGCTGAATGTTTAATTGAGTTATTATCAAGAATTGATTTAGAAGCTTTGTCTTATGAATTACGTCATAAAGCCAACACTGAAACTTCTAAACAACGTAAAACAGAAGCATTAAAACGTTTACAAGTTGTTGAGTCTTTACGTGAATCAAATCAAAATAGAGAAAACAGACCAGAGTGGATGATTATGAAAGTAATTCCTATCATCCCGCCAGAATTACGTCCTTTAGTGCCGTTAGATGGTGGTCGTTTTGCTACGTCAGATTTAAATGATTTATACAGAAGAGTAATCATTCGTAACAACCGTCTTAAAAGATTGGTTGAGATTAAAGCTCCTGAAGTAATCTTACGTAACGAAAAACGTATGCTTCAAGAATCTGTAGATTCATTATTTGATAACACACGTAAATCGTCTGCTGTAAAAACAGATTCAAATAGACCGCTTAAATCATTATCTGATTCATTAAAAGGAAAACAAGGTCGTTTCCGTCAAAACTTACTTGGAAAACGTGTTGATTATTCTGCACGTTCAGTAATTGTTGTTGGGCCAGAATTAAAATTATTTGAATGCGGATTGCCAAAAAATATGGCTGCAGAGCTCTACAAACCTTTTGTTATTAGAAAACTAATTGAAAGAGGTATTGTAAAAACCGTAAAATCAGCTAAAAAAATTATTGATAAAAGAGAACCAGTGGTTTGGGATATCTTGGAAAATGTTCTTAAAGGACATCCAGTATTACTAAACCGTGCTCCTACGTTACACAGACTTGGTATTCAAGCATTCCAACCTAAATTAATTGAAGGAAAAGCTATTCAGTTACATCCTTTAGTATGTACTGCGTTTAACGCGGATTTTGATGGTGACCAAATGGCAGTTCATTTACCACTTGGACCAGAAGCTATTTTAGAATGTCAGTTATTAATGTTGGCTTCTCATAATATCTTAAACCCAGCAAACGGTTCACCAGTAACGGTTCCTTCTCAAGACATGGTACTTGGCTTATATTATATGACCAAAGAACGTAAATCTACTCCTGAAGCACCAGTTAAAGGTGAAGGTTTAACTTTTTACGCACCAGAAGAAGTAGAGATTGCATTTAATGAAAAGAAAGTTGATTTAAATGCGTCAATTAAAGTTAGAACATTAGATATCAATGCTGATGGTAAACTACAGCCAATGATTATTCAAACAACCGTTGGACGTGTTTTATTTAACGAAAAAGTACCACAAGCAGCAGGATATATTAATGAAGTACTTACTAAAAAATCTTTAAGAGATATTATTGGTAATATTTTAAAATACACATCTGTTCCAGAAACAGCAGAATTCCTTGATGAGATAAGAACATTAGGATTTAAATTTGCATTTCAAGGTGGACTATCATTTAGTTTAGGTGATATTATTATTCCACCAGAAAAAACACAAATGATTGCTTCTGCTAACAAGCAAGTAGATGGCATTATGGCTAACTATAACATGGGTCTCATTACAAACAATGAGCGTTATAACCAAGTTATTGATATCTGGACTTCTACAAACGCAGCCTTAACCGAGTTGTCTATGAAACGTATTCGTGAGGACCAACAAGGATTTAACTCTGTGTATATGATGCTTGATTCTGGAGCTCGTGGATCTAAAGAACAGATTCGTCAGCTTACAGGTATGCGTGGATTAATGGCGAAACCTAAAAAATCAAACGCAGGTGGAGGAGAAATTATTGAAAACCCAATTCTTTCAAACTTTAAAGAAGGTCTTTCAATTTTAGAATACTTCATTTCTACTCACGGTGCTCGTAAAGGTCTTGCCGATACAGCTCTTAAAACTGCCGATGCTGGTTATTTAACCCGTCGTTTGGTTGACGTTTCTCAAGATGTTATTATTAACACTGAAGACTGTGGAACTTTAAGAGGTGTTGAAGTTGAAGCATTAAAGAAAAATGATGAAGTTGTAGAAACTCTTGAAGAAAGAATTGTAGGTCGTGTAGCATTGAATGATGTTTACAATCCACTTACTGAAGAGTTATTAGTTAGATCTGGTCAATTAATTGAAGATGATATTGCTAAAGCCATTGAAGAATCTCCAATTGAAAGTTTAGAAGTACGTTCAGCATTAACTTGTGAAGCTACAAAAGGAATTTGTGCTAAATGTTACGGTCGTAATTTAGCAACTGGAAAAATGGTTCAACGTGGAGAAGCTGTTGGTGTTGTAGCCGCACAATCTATTGGAGAACCAGGTACACAGTTAACACTTCGTACATTCCACGTTGGTGGTATTGCAGGTAACATTTCAGAAGAAAATAAACTAGCAGTGAAGTTTAGTGGTGTTGCAGAAATTGAAGATCTTAAAACTGTTAAAGGTGAAGATAATGAAGGAAACCCAATTGATATTGTAATTTCTCGTACATCAGAATTAAAACTTACCGATAAAAAAACAGGAATTACTTTAAGTACCAATAACATTCCTTACGGTTCAACAGTATTTGTTAAAAATGGTGATGAATTAAGTAAAGGTGATGTGGTGTGTTCATGGGATCCATATAACGGTGTTATTATTTCTGAATTTGCTGGTAAAGTTTCTTATGAGAATATCGAACAAGGGATGACTTACCAAGTTGAAATTGATGAGCAAACAGGTTTCCAAGAAAAAGTAATATCTGAAGCAAGAAATAAACGATTAATACCAACGCTTCATGTAGAAGATGGTAAAGGCAATATTTTACGTTCATATAACTTACCAGTTGGTGCGCATTTAATGATTGATGATGGAGAAAAAATTAAAGTTGGTAAAATTTTAGTTAAAATTCCTCGTAAGTCAGCAAAATCTGGAGATATTACAGGAGGTTTACCACGTGTAACAGAATTGTTTGAAGCACGTAACCCTTCTAACCCAGCTGTTGTAAGTGAAATAGATGGTGTTATCTCATTTGGTAAAATTAAAAGAGGTAATCGTGAAATAGTTGTAGAGTCTAAATTAGGTGAAGTAAAAAGATACTTAGTTAAATTATCTAGTCAAATTCTAGTTCAAGAAAATGATTATGTAAAAGCAGGTATGCCACTTTCTGATGGTTCTGTAACTCCAGATGATATTTTAGATATTAAAGGGCCTTCTGCAGTACAACAATACTTAGTAAATGAAGTACAAGAAGTTTATCGTTTACAAGGTGTTAAAATCAACGATAAACACTTTGAAGTTGTTGTGAGACAGATGATGCGTAAAGTTAGAATCATTGATTCTGGTGATACACTTTTCTTAGAAGATCAATTAGTTCATAAATCAGATTTTATTGAAGAAAACGATAAAATATTTGGTTTAAAAGTTATTGAAGACTCTGGAGATTCTGCTAATATGAAATCTGGACAAATCATTACAGCTAGACAATTAAGAGATGAAAATTCTATTTTGCGTAGAGAAGATAAAAAACTAGTTATAGCTAGAGATGCTCAACCAGCAACTGCTACACCTATTTTACAAGGTATAACTAGAGCTTCACTTCAAACAAAATCATTTATTTCGGCAGCTTCTTTCCAAGAAACTACAAAAGTTTTAAACGAAGCAGCAGTTGCAGCTAAGATAGATGATCTTGAAGGACTAAAAGAAAACGTAATTGTTGGACATAGAATACCAGCCGGAACAGGTTTGCGTAGATATAGCAACATTATAGTTGGTTCAAAAGAAGAGTTTGATGAAATGATGCAAGCTAGAAAAGAAGTAAATTATAATTAAATAGTTAAGATTCCCAATAAAATTGGGAATCTTTTCTTTTAACTAATACCTATTACCATGGCAGAAGATAATAAAGCACCTAAACCTGGACAAATTAACATTGAATTGGATGAAGCAGTAGCTGAAGGTACGTATTCAAATTTAGCTATTATTAATCATTCAGTATCAGAGTTTGTTGTTGATTTTGTAAATATTATGCCTGGAGTTCCTAAAAATAAAGTGAAGTCTAGAATTATTTTAACACCACAACATGCCAAGCGTTTGCTAAAGGCTTTAGGGGAAAATATATCAAGATTTGAAAGCGCTCATGGTGAAATTAAAGATTATGAGCAACCTCCAATTCCTTTAAATTTTGGACCAACTGGACAAGCTTAAAAAAAATCCCTTTGAAACTTCAAAGGGATTTTTTTTAAATAAAATTTTTTAAAAGATAAGACTAAAATTCTGAGGTAAAGTGAAATTTTATACTTGGGTATTTTTGCTCAGTCATCTGTAATGAAAAGGCAGAATCAGCTAAAAATACTAACTGATTTTGTTTGTCCATTGCCAGATAACGTTGTTTAACTCTAATAAATTCTTTGTATTCATCCGTTTTTGAACCTTTTGGGTCAACCCAACAGGCTTTATATACATTTAGGTTTTCATACGTGCATTTGGCTCCATATTCATGCTCTAATCGGTATTGAATCACTTCATATTGAAGCGCGCCAACCGTTCCAATAACTTTTCTTCCATTAAGTTCTAAAGTGAATAATTGAGCAACGCCTTCATCCATTAACTGGTCTATGCCTTTAAAAAGTTGTTTAGATTTTAGTGGATCAGCATTATTTATATATCTAAAATGTTCAGGTGAAAAACTTGGAACACCTTTATAATTTATAACTTCACCTTCTGTTAAAGTATCACCAATTTTAAAATTTCCAGTATCATGTAAACCTACAATATCGCCTGCATATGAAATATCAACTATTTCTTTTTTTTCAGCAAAAAAGGCATTAGGGCTGGAGAATTTTAGTTTTTTACCATGTCTAACATGTAAATAAGGCGTGTTTCTTTTAAAAACACCAGAAACTATTTTAACAAAAGCCAAACGGTCACGGTGATTAGGATCCATATTGGCATGAATTTTAAACACAAATCCCGTAAATTTATCTTCATCGGGGTTTACTAAACGTTCTTCACTTTGTTTGGGTCTGGGTTGAGGCGCTATCTGAACAAAGCAATCTAATAATTCTCTAACACCAAAATTATTTAAGGCAGAACCAAAAAATACAGGTTGTTGATGGCCATCTAAATAGGCTTGTTTATCAAATTCTGGATAAATACCATCAACCAATTCTAAATTTTCACGTAATGCAATTGCTGCTTTATCACCAACAATTTTATTAAGTTCAGAAGATTCTAAATCAGAAATTTCTATAGTTTCTTCAATGTTTTTTCTGCTGTCTCCACTAAAAAGGTTGATATTCTTTTCCCAAATATTATAAATACCTTTAAAGTCATAACCCATTCCTATAGGGAAACTTAAAGGCACTACTTTTAAACCCAACTTTTGTTCTACTTCATCTAGTAAGTCAAAAGCATCTTTTCCTTCTCTATCTAATTTATTAATAAAAACAATAATTGGAATATTACGCATTCTGCAAACCTCTACCAATTTTTCAGTTTGTTCTTCAACACCTTTAGCAACATCAATCACAACAATAACACTATCAACAGCTGTAAGGGTTCTAAAAGTGTCTTCAGCAAAATCTTTGTGACCTGGTGTATCTAAAATATTTATTTTAGTTCCTTCATATTCAAAAGCTAAAACAGAGGTAGCTACAGAAATTCCACGTTGACGTTCAATTTCCATAAAGTCACTCGTGGCACCTTTTTTAATTTTATTACTTTTTACAGCTCCAGCTTCTTGAATAGCTCCGCCAAAAAGTAACAATTTTTCAGTTAAAGTTGTTTTACCTGCATCAGGATGTGATATAATTCCGAAGGTTCTTCTACGTTGTATTTCTTTAATAAAACTCATAATCTTTATTGCAAATCGGTTGCAAAGATACTATTATTAACTTCAATAAGAATAATTGATAATGTAGCTTTTTAAATTTATCATAAGATTGATGATTTTATGAATTTACTTGGTATTTTTACTTTATGATAGAAGAAAAAGTAATTCTTGTTAACGAAAACGACGAACAAATTGGTGTCATGCCAAAAATGGAAGCCCATGAAAGAGCCCTTTTGCATCGTGCCTTTTCAGTTTTTGTTTTTAATGATAAAAATGAATTGATGCTACAACAACGAGCAGCACATAAATACCATTCCCCATTGTTATGGACCAATACATGTTGCAGCCATCAACGTGTTGGCGAAACCAATATACAAGCCGGAAAACGCCGCTTGATGGAAGAAATGGGTTTTGTTGTAGAATTAGAAGACATCATTTCATTTATATACAAAGCACCCTTTGATAACGGATTAACCGAGCATGAATTTGACCATGTGCTTATTGGAAAATTCAACCAAGAGCCAATAATTAATCTAGATGAAGTAGCCAGTTGGAAATGGATGCCTTTGGAAAATGTAAAGAATGATATGGTTTTACATCCTGAAATTTATACAGAATGGTTTAAAATTATTTTTGAAAAATTTTATCAACATATAAATATTCTAGGAAATGAAGGTAACGGTAAGTAGGAGAGCGCACTTTAATGCAGCTCATAGATTATATAGAAAAGACTGGACTTTTGAAAAAAACGATGAAGTTTTTGGGTTATGCAACAATCCAAATTTTCATGGACATAATTATGAATTAATTGCAAATGTTACAGGTGAAATTGATCCAGAAACAGGTTATGTTATTGATGTTAAAATTTTAAAAGACCTTATAAAGTCTGAAATCGAAGATGCCTTCGATCACAAAAACTTAAATTTAGACGTTCCAGAATTTAAAGACCTAAATCCTACTGCTGAAAATATTGTAGTTATTATTTATGATAAGATTAAAGCAAAGCTTGATTCAAAGTTTGATTTGGAAGTTGTTCTTTACGAAACTCCAAGAAATTTTGTGACCTATTCTGGTAAATAAATTTTAATGAGATTGTAAAAATTAAAAACAGTACCTTATTGGTTACACATAAATTAGTGCTAAAATTATATCACTATTAGAAGTTAATGCGTAATTTTGCATGTAAATTAAAAATTAAAATATGGCAAATGTTAGAAACCTAAAAAAAGACATTAATTATGTTTTAGGTGATATTATTGAAGCAGCTTATGTTTGGGAATATACAAACACCAATAAAGACAATAAAAAGAGTGAGGCTATTGTAGATGAAGCTATAAACACTTTTGATGCATTAATTGCAAAAGTTAATGACAAAAATGTTGAAAATAAAAAAGCACATTTTAAAGCTATTAGTTCTGAACTAGAAGAAAAGGGAAGAGCATTAATTGAAAAAATTAATAAGCTAGGATAATTTTTTTTAACGGATTGTTGTAAATATCAATTTTGCTATTATATTTGCATCCGTTAAAAACGCCGATGTAGCTCAGCTGGCTAGAGCAGCTGATTTGTAATCAGCAGGTCGTGGGTTCGAGTCCCTCTATCGGCTCTTAAAAAAAAAGACCTTTCAATTGAAAGGTCTTTTTTTTGTATTCAATTATAAGATTAATTCTTTGAATTTTCTTTCTTAATGTTATCAATAAAATTTTGAAATTCTTTACCATACTTTGAGTTTTTTACTTCTGGAGTTAATGAAACATTTATGGTATCTAAAAACTTAATTTGAGCATTGTAAATTTCTGTAAGCGCTAAATAAGGAGCAACTTCACTGTCTTTATGGTTTAAAGCAAAATTTACTGTATATAAGTATTTTCTTTTTAACAAGTTATCAAACTCATTTTGTATGCTATTAAATTTTGATGTATCTCCATTTTTTTGAGCTTCAAAACTTTCTTTGATTAAATTTAAGTTTTTCTCATTAAAACGAGATGCCATCAATCTGTATTCTTCTAAAGTTTTTTGTTGTTTCGAACCATTAATTTTGGCATCAAACGAAAAGTTTTTTAAAGTAGTATTTATTTCTGTAATTCCTTTATCTGCAAAAAACAGAATTCTATCATCTTCACTATTGCTGTTTTTATCTAAATAGAGAAAAAACACTTCAGGAGACTCTAATTTACTATGTAATTCAAATTGGGAATTTCCATTAATAGTTACAGAATCTATCATAACTAAAGCTGTGTCTTTAACCTTTTTAAGATAAACGCTACCTTTTTTAAGGCCTTTTATATTACCAATTACAGTTAAGTCGTGTTGCTCTTTTTCACAAGAAAATATTAAAAGCAAGACCAATAAAGTAGATATTTTTTTCATTTAAAAAATTTAATTTTAGTGCGCAAATATCAGATAATTATAAGTTTTAAAAAAATTAAGTGAATACAATATTTATAATTAGCTAACGGATGCCAATTCCATTAAAATGGTACATAAAATAGCACCTACAGTTCCAATAGCATAACCACAAACAGCTAATAAAACACCAACAGTGGCTAGTGATGGATGAAAAGCGGCTGCTACAATTGGTGCTGATGCTGCACCACCAACATTTGCCTGACTCCCAACTGCTAAAAAGAAATATGGAGCCTTAATAAGTTTAGCAACTAAAATTAATAATCCAGCATGAATAGTCATCCAGACCATGCCAATAAAAATTAAGCCTGTATTGTCAAAAATTAGTGTTAAATCCATTTTCATTCCAACAGTTGCAACAAGAATATAAATAAATACACTTCCATATTTACTTGCACCTGCGCCTTCATAATTTTTAGCTTTTGTAAATGATAATACTATGGCTATTAATGTTGCAATGCTTATCATCCAAAAGAATTCTGAGTCTAAAAAAGTAAATATATTTCTTGTTCTTGGAGATTCAATGTTTCCAACTAATTTACCAAAGTATGGCGATAAATATCCAGCAAAAAAATGTGAAATACTTACTGTTCCAAAAGCAATTGCTGCGATAATCATGAGGTCTTTTAAGGATGGATTTCGTTTCACTTTATTAGTAAATGTTGATACTTTCTCTTTTAAAGCTTCAATAGCTGAATTGTCTGCATTCAACCACTTATCAATTTTATTAGAATTTCCTATACCTATTAATAAAACGGCCATCCAAATATTAGCTACAACAATGTCAACAAACACCATACCTCCATATAGTTTTTGGTTGTATCCATAAATTTCCAACATAGCAGTTTGATTTGCTCCGCCACCAATCCAACTTCCTGCCAAGGTTGATAAGCCTCTCCAAACAGCATCTGGCCCAACACCACCAACGGTTTCAGGAGAAATCATTGAAATTAATAATATGGCAATGGGTCCTCCAATGATGATGCCAATGGTTCCTGTAAAAAACATAATTAAAGCTTTCCATCCTAAATTAAAAACAGCTTTTAAATCAATGCTTAAAGTCATTAAAACCAAAGCTGCTGGCAACAAATATCTACTAGATACATAATACAAATTTGAACTGTGTTTTGATATTTCACCTGAGGCATTTAATGTTTCCCATTCTGGTGCAATGAGTCCAATAGTAGTAAATAATGATGGTAGCATGTAGGCTACAAATAAACCAGGAACTATTTTATAGAATTTAACCCAAAATCCTGATGTTTTTGATTCTGTATAAAAAACGAATCCTAAGGCGAGCATTAGTAAACCAAATACAATTGTGTCGTCAGTAAAAAGTGGCGTATTATCCATATTATATTATTTTGTTTAAAAATACCAAAATAATATAATATAAATTAGTATTAAGATTTTGTTAAAATGATAATTTGGCACAATCATTGAAATATAATAATTGTTACATTCAAAATGAATAGTTTATTGAGTGGTTACTTTAAACTTAAGAGTGTAATTATATTTTTGGTTGGTTAGTAAAAGCATCCTAATTTTAGGATGCTTTTTTTATTTTATAAAATTTAATAATTCATCAATGAGTTGAGGCGCTATTTTTCTATTTGGCTCATTGTATGATTTTGAGTTTTCTAAATTATCACCATCAATGGCGACTAATACATGATTCATATTATCAAGTAATTTTAAAATAGAACTTGGTACGGCTTCATTTAGTTGAACAGCTTCTTTAGTTTCTACCTGCAAATCTTTAGTGCCATTAATTAATAGTATTGGCATTTTAAGTTTTTTTATTTCTTCTGTAGGGTTGTATTGCATCCAATTCATCATGAAAGACTGAATATCTTTATTGAAAACTGAGGCTAATTCCATTGGGAAATCATCTGTTTTAATTCCTTTTCTTAAACTATCAACCACTCGTTTTGCATCATTTGATAATATAGGATATGTTTTAGCAATTTGCTCAAGAATAATATTGTCAATAGATTGAGCTGGTCCAGAAATAGAAATAAATCCATCCACTTTGTCTTTAGCTGCTAGCATTCCAACCAAACTACCTTGACTATGACCAATTATATATATGTGATTAAAGTTTCCATCTTTTTTGAAGTACTCAATAACAGAAGTAGCATCTGTAACAAAATCGTCAAAAAGTATGTTACGGTCTATTCTGCCTGTTTTAATTTGTTTTACAACACGTTTATCATACCTAAAGGTTGCAATATTGTTATTGGTTAAATCTTCAGCTAATTTTTTTAATGAATTATTATTTAAAAAACTTTGGTTTCCATTTCTATCTGTTGGACCAGAACCGCCAATAATAATGGCTAAATGTGGTTTTGTTATATTATTTGGGGTTAAAAGTGTTCCATCAATAAAGTTATTAACTTGAATATCTTGTGAATTAAAAGACATGTTTTGAGAGTATGATTTTATAAAACACAATACTGAAAATATTAAAATTTTAGTTTTCATTTTTTTAAATAATAGGTTTCTGGATTAAACTGTAATGATATCTGATTTATTATTATGGCAAGTAAAAATATATTAAAGTTGAAGATATTTTTGTTTTTTTTGAACTAAATATTAAGTAGTTATTATAATATTTTTATAGGAATAATATATCAATTTACATATAAATGTTAAAATATAATGTATTACATCGAAAAAATATACATTTAATCGGTTTAAAACAATTTTTATGTTACTTTTGGTGTGTACTAAATAACATACTTTTTAGTTCAATGGATTAATTAATTAATATTTGCATTTTGTAATAGTTATAGTAACCCTAAATCTATCTTCAAAATAAAAAAAAGCAAATTGACGAAAAACCGAGATTGAGGGATCTCGGTTTTTTTATGCATTAAATTTAAGTAGTTTAATTAAGCAACTTTTAAAACTATTTTTCTGTTTTCATTAGGTTGTTTTTAATATAAAAATAATCAATTTTCGTATAAATGTTAAAATAAAACGCATTTCATCGAAAAAATATTCATTTAATCGGTTTTAAACAAATTTTATTATATTTTTGAAGCGTACTAAATAACATACTTTTTAGTTCAATGGATTAATTAATTAATATTTGCATTTTGTAATAGTTATAGGAACCCTAAATCTATCTTCAAAATAAAAAAAAGCAAATTGACGAAAAACCGAGATTGAGGGATCTTGGTTTTTTTTATGCAATAATTCTAAAGGTTAAATTAATTCGTTCTCCAATTTTTCTTTTAGTTTTTGGTAATTGATGCAACCAATTTTTTTGTGTGTCACCTTTCATTAATAAAAGACTACCATGATTTAATATAATCTTTGTTTTTAAATTAGGTTCATATTTATGTTTAAAATGAAAAATGCGTTCAGCTCCAAAAGTAACAGACGCAATAATTGGTTTATTGCCTAATTCTTTTTCATTATCGGCATGCCATCCGTTACTATCTTGTCCATTTCGGTATAAATTTGCTAAACAAGTTGTAAATTTTGCATCAATTACTTTTTCAATAGCATCTTTTATTTCTAACAACTCTTTTGTGAATGGTTTTGGATGCATTGTTATATTTGAATAGGTATAAGACAGTTTATTACTAGCGTATAAAGCTGTTAATCGCGGTTGTAGATATGTTTTTCCAAAAACTGTAATAGTGTCTTTTTGCCATTCAACAGTATTTAAAAGAGTTTTAAAATAGTTATTTGATAATTTATCATTGAAAAAATGTGGATAATACATAACATCAGCATCTTTCATATTTAAATTTATTTCACTTTCAAAGCGCATGTACTTTTATTTTCTAAATTAGCTTAAATTGATATCAATATGAAATATAAATTACTTTTGGTTTTATTTTTTGTTTACTCTTATATGTTTTCTCAATTACCTGAAGGCTTTGTGTATGCAGAACACGTTATTCCAGATTTAAATGTTGAGTTAAGATATTATACATCATATAATTTTGTTGGTAGTCCTATAAACGGTTATCAAACAAATTCTCTTATACTAACAAAAGAAGCAGCTAACGCTTTAAAACAAGTTCAAGTAGAATTGCTAAAACAAAATTTGTGTTTAAAAATTTATGATGGATATCGTCCGCAACGTGCTGTAAATCATTTTATAATTTGGGCAAGAAATTTGAATGACACCATTAATAAACATATATTTTATCCAAATGTAAATAAAAGTGATTTGTTTAATGAGGGATATATTGCAACACATTCGGGCCATAGTAGAGGTAGTACTTTAGATGTAACAATCATTGATGGTAATACGGGCATTCCTTTAGATATGGGAAGTCCGTATGATTTTTTTGGTGAAGAATCTTGGGTTGATTATCAAGATATTTCAGAAAAACAAAAAGCAAATAGACAAATATTACAAGATGTAATGTTAAAGTATGGCTTTAGAAATTATCCAAAAGAGTGGTGGCATTTTACTTTAAGGCAAGAACCTTTTCCTGAAACTTATTTTGATTTTGTTATTGAATAAAAAAAACTGCTTTTATTACAAAAGCAGTTTTTAATGTTTTTTGATTGGTGAAATAATATTATTTATCTAGGTTTTTGGTCATGTTAAACCCAACAAATAACCCAATACCTGCCATTAAAAATATGGTTCCTGGATAGGCCACATCTTCATCAACACCTAAGTTGTATTGTAAAATTGATGCAATAAATACACCAAGGCCAATAGCCATTAATAATAAGGCTAAATTTAATAAAAGCACTTTCCAAATAGGTGAACGGTTATTTCTATCACCCATAAAAATGCTGGCATCTGCACCTTTTTCAATAAGTGCTAAACGTTCTTTGTTTCTTGTAGATAAGTATAAATATACAATGCCGAAAATAGCAAGAAATAAACTGATTGGTATTAAAATGTCTTCCATAATTGTTTGTTTTTAATTGATTATATTTCATGTGTTCATAGCTTATGACGACATCTTTTATATTTAGGTTACACATAACACTAAATAATTTTTTTTGAAATGTTTTGTAACCTAAAACTAATCAATGTCGTCTTACTATCAAATGACCACCAACAACGACATATATTATATTAATTTAATTATTGAAGGCAACTCAAATGCATTTAGCGTTTTGGTTGACCGTTATAAAGATTTGGTATTTTCACTGGCGTTGAAAATGGTTAAGAATAGGGAAGAAGCAGAAGAAATTGCTCAAGACACTTTTGTTAAAGTTTTTAAGTCATTGAGCAAATTTAAAGGCGATTCAAAATTTTCAACTTGGATTTATAAGGTAACTTATAATACCTGTTTAGATAGATTAAAGAAAAACAAGCGAGAACAACACGTAGTTTCAATCGATGAGTTTAATTTAAATCAAATAAAAAGTCTAGATAATGCCCTTGATTTGATGGAAGCTGAAGAACGAAATAAAACAATTCAAGATTGTATTAACCTTTTGCCAAGTGATGATGCCTTTTTGCTAACCTTATTTTATTTTGATGAACAATCTTTAGAAGAGATAGCTAAAGTTGTAGATTTAACTCCAAATAATGTAAAAGTAAAGTTGTTTAGAAGCCGAAAAAAACTGGCTACTATTTTAAAAGAACGATTAGAACCTGAAATAATTGAAGTATATGAATCATAATACAGATAAGCAAATAGAAAAATTGGTAGATAAAATAATGAAAGAAACATCTTTAGGATCTCCTTCTTTTAATTTTACTGATATGGTTATGGCACAAGTTTTAGAAGTTAAAACAAGTCAGGTTACTGTTTATAAACCATTAATTTCAAAATGGATTTGGTATGTTATTTTTACCATTATGATTGGTTTAATTGTGTATTTAACTTTTAATGATTCAAAACCTGCTTCAATTGGATGGTTTGATAAATTAAACTTAAACACATTACCAAGTTTAAATTTTTCAAAAGCAATTGAGAATGTTCATTTTTCAAAAACTTCAGTTTATGCTTGTGTTTTATTAACGGTGATGCTTTTTATACAAATTCCAATTTTAAAACATTATTTGAATAAAAAATTGGAAGTATAAATAAAACTTTAAATTGAGAAGAAACCTTAGTACCAGCGTTTCTTTTTCTTTTTTGAAGATTCACTTTTTCTGCCTTTTTTGTATTTGCTTTTTCCAGGAGTTTTATGAATCTCTTTTTTTGCTTTTGGATCTAAAGGATATGGATGCTCTTCAATAACATCTATTTGAAGTTGAATAAGTTGTTGTATAGTTGCCACATAAGGTTTTTCATCAGCAGAACATAAAGAATATGATGTACCCGTTTTTCCAGCGCGAGCCGTTCTACCAATTCTATGTACATAGGTTTCGGGTATGTTTGGCAAATCAAAGTTAACTACAGCATCTAAATTATCAATATCAATACCACGAGCAGCTACATCGGTAGCAATTAGGATATTAACCTCTTTATTTTTAAATTGGTTTAAAGCAGCTTGTCTGTCATTTTGGGTTTTATCGCCATGTAAACTAACTACTTTATAGTTGTTTTTTAAAAGAGTTTGTTCTAATTTATCAACTCCAAATTTGGTGCGTCTAAAAATAATAATACTGCCTTTTATGGTATTTCTTAGTAAATGTAAACACAATTCTATTTTGTTCTTTTTTGGCACATAATACAATACTTGATTAACGTTTATTGAAGTAGATGAATTTGCAGCGACTTCTACACGCTCAGGATTTGTTAAAATAGTATTTGCTAATTGTTCAACTTTATAAGGAATAGTTGCCGAAAACAACAAAATTTGTTTTTCTTTTGGGCATAAACGTTCTATTTTTTTTACATCATCAATAAAACCCATGTCAAGCATTAAATCGGCTTCATCTAAAACTAAGGTTTCAATAAAGTCAAGGTTTATAACATCTTGTTTATGTAAATCAAGTAAACGTCCAGGTGTAGCAATTAAAATATCAACACCTTTTTTTAGAATATCTATTTGAGGTTCAATGGATGTGCCACCAAAAACTACGGTAGTTCTTAAGTTAGTGTAGGTGCAATACTTTTGAAAATTTTCATCAATTTGAACTGCCAATTCTCGTGTAGGGCTTACTACTAAAGCACGTATTTTTTTACCACGTTTTGAGGCATCTTGCTTATCAAACAATTGTTGTAAAATGGGTAAAGCAAAGGCGGCAGTTTTGCCCGTTCCGGTTTGAGCAGAGACAATCACATCTTTTTTTGCCAATACTAAAGGGATGGTTTTTTCCTGTACCAAAGTTGGGTTGTCATAACCAGCTTCGGCAACGGCTCTTAAAATGGGTCTGTTAAGTTGTAAGTCTTTAAATGACATGAATGATAATTTGCTGCAAAGATACATAAAAGTTGAATGGCTAATTTTTAATATATTTTTAAGGTATTTGGTTGAAAACATTTTCTAATTTTACCATTCAATTATAATTTTCATCCATGGTACAATACAACCCAAAAGACTGGATAGTTTTTATTTTTAAATTTCACAAATCGGATACCTTTCGCAAACTCATTCCTATGATGATTTTTATCGGGCTCTATACCTATGGCGTTGGATATTTGGAGCTTGAATATTGGAAACTGTCTGAACAAAACCATTTATCAAACATTACCGTTATGCACAGTATGTTGGGTTTTGTTATTTCGTTATTGTTGGTGTTTAGAACCAATACTGCTTACGACCGCTGGTGGGAAGGTAGAAAACTTTGGGGTGCATTGGTAAATAACAGTCGAAATTTAGCCATGAAACTGAGTGTTATTTTAAAAGAAGAGCACGATAGGGCGTATTTTAGAAAACTCATTCCAGGCTATGCTTCTATACTTTCTAAACATTTAACCGATGTAGAAACCAGTTTGCAATTGTATGAAGGTATTGATTTAGACCACCATAAGCACCGACCAAACCAAGTGGCTACCATGATGTTTAAAAAAATTAACGATTTACATGAACAACATAAAATTTCTGGCGACCAACTTATTTTTTTAAATACTGAATTACAATCGTTTACCGATATTTGTGGGGCTTGCGAGCGGATTAAAAACACGCCTATTCCATACTCTTACAGTGCGTTTATTAAAAAATTCATCTTTTTTTATATCATGACTTTGCCTTTTGGTTACGTATTTAGCTTAGGGTATTATTCGATACCTGTTGTTATTTTTATTTTTTATGTATTAGCAAGTTTAGAGCTAATTGCCGAAGAAATTGAAGACCCTTTTGGCTTTGATGCCAACGACTTACCTATTGAAAAGATTTCGGCAAATATTAAAAAGCATGTGGAGGAAATAATTTAGATGTCGTTTAACTTTATTTATATGAAATTCTTTTAATGTTTTATATCAGTCCTGATAACTATCACGATAAACGAAGTTAGGTTTATTTTCTGATAAATTCAAACAAAAAAACTTTTACAACATCAACAACCCATGTTCTCGTAAAACCATCATTGGTTTTGAAAACCAAAACAATTCAAAATCTTCAAATTGGGTTTCAAAATGTTTTTTTAATTCTGAAAAGGATAGTAGTTGTGGGTTATTCGGACTTAACTTTTCCAATACATTTAAAAACCAAGTGCCATGATGTTTATCTAAAGTGATTGTAAAGGTATCCGAGGTGCTATGGAAAGTGGCTTGTAACGTATAATACGTATGTCCTTTTTTGGTTTTGGAAGTTTCTGTTACCAAAGGTTTGGTGCCCAACCACAGTATTTTAGCCGTGGGTTTGATATTGAAATGTATATTAGTTTCTAAACAATTATGGATATAATCGGGTTGAATCGTGGTTTTTGGGATTTTAAAATCAAACCATTCTTCCAAGGGCAATTCAAAGCCAATACCGTGCATGTAATTAAAAAGCGACTTTTTTAATCCGAAACTAAATTGGTTATGGTCTATGCCCGTGGTGTCTGTAAATTCAATATCGTTATTGGCAAACATAATGGTTTTGGTGTTTGGGATGATGTGGTATTCGGATGGATTCAATCCAATCGGGCTGTGAGCCGTTAAAGCGAATTGATGCCAAAACCCCGATTGCAACACGCCGATTTCAAAGAGTTGACGCACCATTTCTAAACTATCAATCGTTTCCTGTATGGTTTGCGTGGGGTAGCCATACATTAAATAAGCGTGCACTATGATGTTGGCTTCGGTAAAATTTCGGGTGACTTGAGCCACTTGTTCCACAGTCACGCCTTTATCTATCAACTCCAATAACCTATCGGAAGCGACTTCCAATCCGCCAGAAACCGCAATACAACCTGAGGCCTTCAATAACAAACACAAATCTTTCGTGAAGTTTTTTTCAAACCGAATGTTGGTCCACCAGGTTACTGTAAGTTCTCGTTTTAATATTTCAAGTGCCAGCGCTTTCATTAACGATGGAGGCGCTGCTTCATCAACAAAATGGAAACCAGTTTCATTGGTTTGGGCTATAAGTTGTTCCATGCGGTCAACTAAAAGTGTCGCAGCAATGGGCTCGTAGATTTTGATATAATCTAACGAAATATCGCAAAACGTGCATTTGCCCCAATAGCAACCGTGCGCCATGGTGAGTTTGTTCCATCGGCCATCGCTCCACAAACTGTGCATGGGGTTGGCAATTTCTATGACTGAGATATATTTATCTAACTGTAAATCGGAATAATCTGGTGTGCCAACGGCGCTTTGTTTATAATCTGGTTTGGTGCTGTTGTTTTTATAAATGACTTGTCCGTTTTCTAAGAGGAATGTGCGTTTGAAGGATATGGCTTCTTTTTCAGCACTTCGACTGCGCTCAGTGTGACAGGCGTTTTCGTAGAGTAATTGAATTGGTAATTCGCCATCATCCAGCGTAATAAAATCGAGAAAATCAAAAACTCTAGCGTCTGTAACCGATCGTAATTCGGTATTTGGGAAACCACCACCCATCGCAATTTTTATGTTGGGGTAATTGGCTTTTATATATTGGGCGCATCGAAAGGCACTGTATAAATTTCCTGGAAACGGCACTGAAAAACAAACCAATTTGGGTTGCATGGTTTTTAATGTTTCTTCAAGAATTTTTAAAGTAATGTTATCAATATATGTGGGTTGACCTTGTAATTGTTTGTATAATGCATCAAACGAATTGGCACTTTGACCTAAGCGTTCGGCATACCGACTAAACCCAAAATTATCATCTATGCATTCTACAATAAAATCTGATAAATCTTCCAAATACAAGGTGGCTAAATGTTTTGCTTTATCTTGCATGCCCATAGAACCAAAAGCCCAATCGAGGTCGTCTAATTGGTTGAAACGCGACGCTTGTGGTAAAAAAGTATCTTTACAAATGTGTCTGGCAAAGGTTGGTTTTTTGCCTTGTAAAAAGCTAATTACATCATCTAAAGGTTGTATATAAGCATCTCTTAAAGTATAAATTCTTTGAGCATTTTCAGAAATGATGCAGTTGTTTTTAGACGCCAATTCAAAAAGCTCTTCAAATGTTTTTTTGGAAAATAATTCTAAAATCACTTCAATACCTAAATCCATTTGAAAAGACGATATGTTTTTAGTATTTAAAAACCCTTTTAAATAGCAAGTCGCAGGATAGGGCGTATTTAATTGCGTAAACGGCGGCGTGATGAGTAAAAGGTCTTTCAAAATGATGTATTAAAATTTAAAGCAAATATAATTTAAAACTTGTATTTGCATGAAATTGAAGAAACGTGTTATTGCTTTATTTGAAATGACCTTGTTTTTGTTTTTGTTATTGAAGCTGAAATTCTTATTAAGCATGAAAAAATGAGTTTTTATTACTAGGAGAAATGAAAAAGTACTCTCAAGAAACAAAGAGATTGCCGCATCATGCCAGAAAAATCATAATTTGCAATAATGTACATATAATTGATTTATAGTTTGCGTTAGGGATAGCAGTGGAAAGCCCGCAGTGAGGTACGAACGAGGACTTGTAACGTATAGCCCGACCTTTTTAGGGAACGCCCAAAAATGGTTACTTCTCGTTATTTAAAATTTCGGCAACGGCTTGTGTATATGCTCTGGGATTACTGACTTTTTTGATTTTTTTATAGGTTTTTTGAGGATTTGAAAACGACTGAGAAAAGTATTCCCAAAAGCCTAACATTTTCATTTTAATGGGTGTTGGTCCAGAAAGTGCTGCATCATACTCCTGATAAATAGTATCATGAAACGCACTAAAAATTTTCCATCTGTTTGCAGGATATTCTGTGGTATTGTTTTTTATCATATTTGGTAAAAATGGGTCTGCAATGAGGCCACGTCCAATCATAAAATGGTCAATACTTGGAAATCGGTTTTGCATGTCTTTAAACTTGGCAACCGTAGTAATGTCGCCATTATAATATAGCTTATGTTTAGTGTTATTTACACAACGTTGAAATGCTTCCAGATTAACGGGCCCTTTATAAAGTTGTTTTCCAATACGCGCATGTATGGCAATGTTTTTAAGCGGATATTTGTCTAGAATAGGGAATACTTCTAGAATTTCATCTGGATTTTCGTAACCCATACGCATTTTCATGGAAACAATAACATCTGTTTCATTATGTGCACGATTTAGTATGTGGTTAATTTTTTGAGGATTGCATATAAGACCAGAACCCATGCCTTGTTTGGTAACCATTGGGTATGGGCAACCTAAATTCCAGTTTAGTTCTTTGTAGCCTAATTCTCTAATATATTTAATCACAAACAGAAACTCATCGGCATCATTGGTCATAACTTGTGGGATGACCTCTAATGTGGTATTGTTTTCGGGTAATAAATCACGTTGGTAGGATGATTTAATCACCATTTTTCCATCTAAGCGAATATATGGAGCGTAAAATGTGTCAATACCTCCAAAGTATTTGTTAAAGGCATTTCGAAACCTAAAATCGGTAAAGCCTTGTAATGGAGACGATAAAAGTGTAACGCTCATAATCTTTTTTGGTTGAGCAAAGATAGAAGAAAAATTAGGAGCTAAAGAACCTATATGGTTTTAATATATGAGCTAAATAATACTCTTTTTTTAGGCGGAATGGCTTCACTATTTGCAACAATTTTTAATAAGTTTTGGTCTTTATTTTTAGAATGAACTAAACGAAATAGGTTTGCAACAGAAATGCTATTTTCAAGTCTTTTAACTAAAATAAAAGTATCATGAAAATTGACATAACCTTCTTCAAGAATACTTAAGTAAGTGCCACCAAAACCATGTTCGATAAATTGTTTAAGCACGGTTTGTGTGCCAAATTTATATCCTAATTTATAACAAGGTTCTCTGTATTGAGAAATTTGTACCAATGCTTCACCAACTTTATAGATATCGCCTAAATAAACCTGTGTTTCATCAAACCCAGAAACGGTTAAGTTTTCGCCGAACATACCCCAATTCCATTCTAAATTTGGATATAGGTTTTTCCAGTAAGGATATTGTTCTGCAGAAAACATATAGCATGCTTTATAAAAACCACCATGATGAATGCGGTCTGTTACTTCGTCATGTTTCACATCGGCTTTGCCTATAAAAATTGGGCTGTTTGTTGGTGTTTTATAAATACCCGTGGTTTCTTCTTTTCCGTTCCAAATAATGGTGGTTGGATTGGCTAGATTTGTTGAGATGATTTTCATCTGTTAATATTTATTGTTTTTTAGAGGTGAGATGGAGTTCGCCCATTCTCATATTGGTTGGTGTCAACTTAATTATTATGGCTCATTTCATAAAATAAAAGTAATAAAAAAACCACTTTGATTTAGCAAAGTGGTTTTTATATATTAAAGATAGCTGAATATTAATCAGCAAGACTGCTTACTTTATCATTTCGTAACTACGTTTGATAAAGTTTGTTAATTCTTCTCCTTTTAACAAGCCTTGAGATAAACGCGCTAAATCTAAACTTTGGTTAATTAAACGTTCTTGTTTGTTTTTGGTTTTGGTTTCTAAAATGTCTCCAACCAATTTTGAATTGGTATTAACTACCAAATTGTACATTTCAGGAAAACCTCCCATTCCAAACATACCGCCGCCGCCAGTTTGTTGCATCTCTTTCATACGGCGCATAAATTCGGGTTGTGTAATGATGAATGGAGAAGCATCACTATCCATAGCTTCTAATTGCACCATGAATTTTTCTGAAGGGATGACTTCTTTTAATAATGCCTCTAAAGCTGTTTTTTGCTCCTCAGTTAATTTAGAAATCTCAGTGTCATCTTTTTGGATTAATTTGTTAATGTGATCACCGTCAACACGTGCAAAAGAAATATTTTCTTTAGTGCTTTCCAGTTTCTGAATCAAATGAGATACAATTGGCGAATCTAATAACAATACTTCATAACCTTTCGCTTTAGCAGTTTCAATATAACTGTGTTGAGCATCTTTATCTGAAGCATAAAGAATGACTAACTTACCATCTTTATCAGTTTGATTAGCTTTAATTTTGTTGAATAATTCATCATAAGTATAGTATGTGCCATCAACTGTAGGATACAACGCAAAATCACCAGATTTTTCAAAGAATTTCTCTTCTGAAAGCATTCCATATTCAATCACAATTTTAATATCGTTCCACTTAGCTTCAAAGTCTTCACGATTAGAATTGAATAGCGATTTTAATTTGTCGGCTACCTTTCTAGTGATGTACGACGATATTTTTTTAACAGCACCATCAGCTTGTAAATATGAACGTGATACGTTTAATGGAATATCTGGAGAATCAATCACACCACGAAGCATGGTTAAAAATTCTGGAACAATGCCTTCTACATTGTCAGTAACAAACACCTGATTTTGGTATAATTGGATTTTATCTTTTTGAATGTTCATATCCTGACCTAATTTTGGGAAATATAAAATTCCGGTAAGGTTGAATGGATAATCTACATTTAAGTGAATATTAAATAAAGGCTCTTCAAATTGCATTGGGTACAATTCTCTGTAAAAATCCTTGTAATCCTCATCTTTTAAATCAGCAGGTTGTTTTGTCCAAGCTGGGTTTGGGTTGTTAATGATATTATCAACGGTTATTTTGCGCTGAGGTTCTTTGGTTTCTTTACCATCTTTATCTGTAATGGTTGAAGGTTCATGCTCTGGGTCATTAATTTCTTTAGTTCCAAATTTAATTGGAATAGGCATAAACTTGTTATATTTTAAAAGAAGTGTTCTAATGCGAGATTCTTCTAAAAACTCTGTAGAATCTTCAGCAATGTGAAGAATAATCTCAGTTCCTCTGTCTGTTTTATCATGAGCTTCTAAAGAAAACTCAGGACTTCCATCACAAGTCCAGTGAGCAGCAGGTGCATCTGTGAAAGATTTTGTGATTATTTCTACTTTTTCAGCTACCATAAAAGCTGAATAAAATCCAAGTCCAAAATGACCAATTATACCAGAATCTTTGGCTGAATCTTTATATTTGTCTAAAAATTCTTCAGCACCAGAAAATGCAATTTGATTTATGTATTTTTCAACTTCTTCTGCTGTCATACCTAAACCTTGGTCAATAATATGAAGCTTTTTCCCTTTTTTATCTACTTTAATTTCAATTTGAGGATTACCATATTCAACTTTGGCATCACCAACGCTTGATAAGTGCTTTAATTTTAAAGTAGCATCTGTAGCGTTACTAATTAATTCACGAAGAAAAATTTCGTGATCACTATAGAGGAATTTTTTAATAAGTGGAAAAATATTTTCAACCGATACATTAATATTTCCTTTTGTCATGTTATATATGTTTAAATTATGATTATTAATATGGTTCATCAATAGACAAAAAAAGTACCAAGAGTTAAAAGGTGACAAACTGGCACAATCTAAAATTTTATTAAATTGATTAAAAGCTATTTTAATCATTGTTTTTTAAAGTTTAAATTTTGTACTTTGCTTAAACAAATTAAACGTATTATGTACAATTCAAAGATTATAGGCTTAGGTAAATATCTTCCTGATAACGTTGTTACGAATGATGATTTATCAAATATGATGGATACTAATGATGAATGGATACAAGAACGAACTGGTATACAAGAAAGACGTTGGATAGAAGAAGGATCTGAAGATACATCAGCAGTTATGGGTGCAAAAGCAGCGAAAATTGCTATTGAACGAGCCGGTTTAACCAAAGATGATATTGACTTTATTGTGTTTGCTACCTTAAGTCCAGATTATTATTTTCCTGGTTGTGGTGTGCAAATTCAAGATTTGTTAGATATGCCAACGGTTGGAGCTTTAGATGTTAGAAATCAATGTTCTGGTTTTGTGTATGCTATTTCTGTAGCAGACCAGTTTATTAAAACAGGCATGTATAAAAATGTTTTGGTAATAGGAGCAGAATATCATAGCAACGGTTTAGATAAAACAACAAGAGGACGAGGCGTTACAGTTATTTTTGGTGATGGCGCAGGTGCTTGTGTACTTTCAAGAGAGGAAGATACCACCAAAGGTATTCTATCAACTCATTTGCATAGTGAAGGTAAATATGCTGATAAATTAATTGTAGCCTCACCAAGTATTGCTCACTGGGTTCCAGAAATTATTGAAGCTGGAGAAGAAGATATATCCTATTTCCCTTATATGGATGGTACTTTTGTGTTTAAACATGCGGTTGTTAGGTTTAGTGAAGTGATTATGGAAGGCTTAATTAAAAATAATCTTAAAAAAGAAGATATTGATATGTTGATTCCACATCAAGCAAATTTGAGAATCGCTCAATTTATTCAAAAGAAATTTGGATTGAGTGATGAACAAGTATTCAATAATATAATGAAGTATGGTAATACTACAGCTGCATCTGTAGTTATTGCTTTAACTGAAGCTTGGGAGCAAGGTAAAATTAAAGAAGGAAATCATGTGGTTTTAGCAGCTTTTGGAAGTGGCTTTACTTGGGGAAGTGTTATTATTAAATGGTAAGAATCTTTAAAAATCAAAAAACCCGAAATATTAAATATTTCGGGTTTTTTTTAGCTATTAATCAACTCCAACTAACACTTTAATGGAAGTCTATATAATTAAGACGTAATAGTTGTCTTTTTATTGCATTGCTAAATGTATTTAACATTTTTTAACTTTTTTAAACAAAAAAACCCGAAATAAGACATTCCGAGTTTTAAAAGCTCTTTTTAAATACTAACTTAACGTTTTTGAATTTTGATAGCTGACTAATTCTAAAAAATTATAAATAGCGTTTTTGAAAAATGATTAGTATATACCGTTAACGTATGGATTTTATTTTTATTATTAAAAAAAATAATTTTAACATTTTTTAACATTTGTAAACCATTAGGTTAGTTTAAAAATATTAAAACCCAAAGCAAAAAACTTTGGGTTTTGTTATTTAATAACCTTGCATTACACTAACCATCAACTATAATAAGAAGGCTATTAAATTTTTTTAAATGAACCCTCCGCCACCAGATTTTTCATTGCTATCTCTGTTTTTGCGTTGTAAGGCTCTATATTTTCCACCACCAAAACGGTATGAGAGTCCTATGTTCCATGCATTGCTTTCCCAATGAAATTCTCCTTTTGAAGGAAACGGTCTATCTCCTTCAAACTCAAATTTCATGGTGTTAAAAATATCATTATAGTTAAAGCTAAAAGTAGCTCTGTCATCTTCTAAGAAGCTATAGCGTAAACCTGTATTTACCATAAACATAGGTAATCTGTTCATTTGTAACCCATTTTCTTTTCCTCTATACATGGTAAATAATGAAAGATTAAGTTTTTTAGTTGCTTTAAAGTTATTGAATACTCTAAAATTCCAAACTAAGTTATCTACTTCAATAGTTGATATTAAAATGTCATTGGCAGTAGCGGTTTCAATAGGTGCATTTAAAGTTTCAGTAATTCCTTTTTGTTTTTTAGAATACAAATCAAAGCTTGCATTAAAGTTCCACCAGCTTGTTGGTTTATAATTTGAATTTAATTCCACGCCATAAGCAGTAGTATTATCAAAATTATCAAAACTCAAAATAGTTTTGTTTAAATCAATTCTGTCAATAAATAGTGCTCTGTTGATTTCGTCTTCTATAATTCTGTAAAATACACCACCAGTAATACTGCCTTTTTCTAATTTTCTTGTATAATTTATTTCAAAAGAATTTGTGAATTGTGGTTGCAATTGGGTATTTCCAAAAGATGATATTAAAGGTGTACTCCATTCTCTAATTGGGTTTACTTGCTCTAAACCTGGTCTATCTACACGACGACTAAAACTTGCTTGATATGAATTTTTTTCAGTTGGTGAATAGGTGAAAAAAGCCGATGGATATACTTGGAAATAATCATTTTTAAACGGACTTGTTTCTGTTGAATTATCAAATGTTTTAATAGCTTTTGCGTCTTCAGTAACAGTTTCTGCTCTGACACCAAGTTGAAGCGTCCATTTTTCAAATGATTTACTATAGGTAGTATATGCAGAATAAATGTCTCTTTTATAAGTAAAGTCTGTGCTTGGAGTAGTTATAAATTCATCTCCATTATTCTCAATGTCATCTTGATTTTCATTAAAAGATAAACCTGTAGAACTATAGTCAATATTGGTTTCAAATAATCTGGCTTCTAAACCAACTTCTAGTTTTGCTTTTTCTGAAACAGGGTTTACATAATCTATATTGGCAACGGTTTGGTCTCTTTTGGTATAAACATAATCTGTGTAATTTGGAGGAAATGAAAAATTAAAGAAATTAAAATTAGAAACTTCATCATTTTTGAACTTGCTATAATCAACTTCAATATCCAGTTTTTCACCTTCTTTTGCAAAGGTATGATTAAATACACCATTGTATTGAGATGATAGATTATCATTCTCATTATCAAATAATTGCGATTGTATAGGTTGGTTTATATATTGTACGCCCGTAGAACCTGCTCCTTTGCCATCATACTTGTTTTGGTTAGTAAAGAATGAAAAGGTATTGTTATCATTCATATAAAAATCTAAACCAGCTTTGTATAAATGAGATTTATTATCGTTATTAAAATTAAATAATTGTAAAGAGTTATCATCTAAACGTTTAACTTGACCATAATTATTAGACTTTCCAATGTTGTTGCCATAGTTTCCGTAAATATTAAATTTTCCATTTCTATAGTTTAAATCTACAGAACTATTAAAGCGAGCGTTAATATCTTTGGTTAATCCTAAATTTAAATTTCCATTAAATCCAACATTTGTGTTTTTATGAAGTATAATATTGATCATGCCACTCATGCCTTCAGGATTATATTTTGCCGAAGGATTTGTAATGAGTTCAATACTTTTAATAGACGTAGAAGGTATTTGTTTTAATAACTGAGCTACAGGAATATTTGATAGCTTTCCATCAACCATAACGCGTACGTTTTCATTGCCACGTAAACTAATATTTCCAGTTTGCTGATCAATACTAACCGATGGAATATTATTCATAATATCTGAAGCAGTTGGTCCAGCTGTAGTTAAATCTTTACCAACAGTAATAACTTTTCTATCAACTTTTTGTTGAATAGTTGAAACTTCTGCAACAACAGTAACTTCATCTAATTTAGCAACATCTTCTTCAAGTAAAATATCACCTAAATTAATGTCGTATGCTTTATTTCCAACATCAATAGTTTTTTGAATGGTTTTATACCCGATATATTGAATAGTTACTGTGGCTTTTCCTTCAGGTATTTTAGAAATATTAAAGGTTCCGTCATCTAATGTGATGCCGCCAGTAAGGGTTTCATTTGCTTCATCTTTAATAATAACATTAACGTAGGGTAAAGGTTCATGTAGTGAAGCATCTAAAATTTTACCAGAAATGGAACCTGTTTTGGGCTCGTTACTTAATGGTTGAGCATTTGTTAGAGCACAAAAAAGTAATGTGCACAGCAGTACAAAATTTTTCATTTTTTGATTGATTGATTTTTTTTGGTTAATAATTAACAGAACTGATTAGGTTCTTATAATGCAGACGACTAAATTTATGTTATGTTACTCATATTTTTATTCTTAACACTTTTTTAACAAACATGAAAAAGAAAACTTTAGTAATTGGAGCCTCATTAAACCCTGATAGATATTCACATTTGGTAATACATAAACTTGTAAATCATGAGTTTGAAGTTGTAGCTTTTGGTTTAAAATCAGGAATTGTTGCAGGAGTTATTTTAGATACTGAATTAAAACATTATGAAAACATTCATACAGTAACTCTATACATAAATCCTAAAGCACAAAAAATGTATTATGATTACATTTTAGCATTAAAACCACAGCGAGTTATTTTTAATCCAGGAACTGAAAATCCTGAATTTTATAAAATTTTAGAAGAACATAATATTTTTTATGAAGTTGCCTGCTCTTTAGTGTTACTTTCTACAAATCAATATTAATCCTAAAAAGCTTAAAAATCCATTTAAAATCAAAACAAAAAAGCCAAAATCAAAGCCAAACCACTTAATGCTATTTATACTTATAAAATAAGATAAAATAGGAGAAGCAATGGCCACAATTGGAACTAATTTATCTCTGACTTTTAATTTTGTAAATAATCCAAACGCATACAGACCAAGTAAGGGTCCATAAGTATAACCAGCAAAAAGAAATAATTTAGAAATAATACTTTCATCTTTTATAAGATACTTAAAGGATATTATAACCAATATTAAAACAAAAGAAATGGCTATATGAATGTTTTTTCTTATGGATATTTGTTTTTCTGAATTATACTTTTTTTCTATATCTAAAATATCTATACTAAAAGAAGTTGTAAGAGAAGTTAAGGCACTATCGGCACTACTATATGCTGCAGCAATTAACCCAATGATAAAGAAAGAAAGTACACCAGCACCTAAATAGTTTTTAGCTAAAATGGGATATAAATCATCTTTATGTACATCAATACCTAGCTGTTGTGCATAAACTGTTAAAAGTAACCCTAAACTTAAAAACAAAAAGTTAACAATAGTCAATACAATGGTGAACCAAAACATGTTTTTTTGAGCATCTTTCAATGACTTACAAGTCAGGTTTTTTTGCATATTGTCTTGATCTAAACCTGTCATCACTATGGCAATAAATGCTCCAGAAATAAACTGTTTCCAAAAATAATTACCTAGTTTATAGTCATCAAAAAAGAAGGTTTTAGATAAGTTGTTATCCAAAATATAACCTAATAAGTTTTTGCTATTTAATCCTAACTCTTCGCTTACAAAATAAATAGTCACAACAACCGCTATTAGCATAAATAGTGTTTGAAAAATATCTGTCCAAATAATAGTTTTTATTCCAGATTTAAAGGTGTAAAGCCAAATTAGTAAAACTGTAATCGTTACAGTTTGCCAAAAGGCAATTCCTATTTCATTAAAAATTATTATTTGTAAAACGTTTGCAACTAAATACAATCTAAAGCTAGCAATAATTATTCTTGATATTAAGAAAAAGGACGCGCCGGTTTTGTATGAACTTTTTCCAAAACGTGTTTCTAAATAAGTGTAAATTGAAGTTAAATTAAGTTTATAATACAATGGTAATAATACAGTTGCAATAACTAAATAACCAACAATATATCCTAAAACTACCTGCATATAGCTAAACTGTGAAGCTTCAACCCAACCAGGAACAGAAATAAAAGTTACTCCAGAAAGTGATGCACCTATCATTCCAAAGGCAACTACATACCAAGGAGCTTGTTTATTGGCCTTAAAAAAAGTATCATTATCTTTTTTTTTACTTGTGAAATAAGATATCAAAATAAGAACTCCAAAATATGATACAATAAGTAATATGATTTTTGTAGCTGTCATGTATTTAAATTCAACTGTCAAATTACATATTTAAAAACGCTATTTCCAAATGAGAGATAATAAATGTTTATAAAATAAAATAATATTGAATTTAACAGTTTATATTAAAATTGTAAATTCGCCCACATGGAATTTTCATCAAAATTATTAGAACGAGCAGTAAATGAAATGTCGCAACTTCCAGGAATTGGAAAGCGTACAGCATTACGCTTGGTTTTACATATGCTTAAGCAACCAAAAGAACAAATAGTGGCATTGTCTCAGGCGTTACAAACTATGAGAAACGACATAAAATTTTGTAAATCTTGCCATAATATAAGTGATGTAGAGTTATGCGAAATATGCTCAAACCCAAGTAGAAATGAACAAATAATATGTGTTGTTGAAGATGTTAGAGACGTCATGGCTATTGAAAATACAAGTTCTTTTAAAGGGTTATACCATGTTTTAGGAGGAAAAATTTCACCAATGGATGGCATTGGTCCGCATGATTTAAATATAGAATCTCTTATAAATAAAGTTAAACAAGGATATATTAAAGAACTTATTTTTGCCTTAAGCTCAACAATGGAAGGTGATACTACTAATTTTTATATTTTCAAGCAAATTCAAAATTATAATGTTGTAACATCAACTATTGCCAGAGGAATTTCTGTAGGCGATGAGTTAGAATATGCTGATGAAATTACCTTAGGAAGAAGCATTTTAAACCGAATTCCTTTTGAATCAACCTTAAAACTATAAGCTCTCACTTGAAACTTTCTGTAATAATCTTAAACTACAATGTACGCTACTTTTTAGAGCTCTGCTTGAAAAGTGTTCAGCAAGCCATTAAAACTATAGATGCTGAAATTATTTTAGTAGATAATAATTCAAAAGATGATAGTTGTCAAATGGTTAAAGACTTATTTCCTGAAGTTATTTTAATTGAAAATAAAGAAAATTCTGGGTTTTCAAAAGGCAATAATATAGGTTTTGAAAGCGCTAAAGGCGAATATATTTGTATTTTAAATCCCGATACAGTTTTGCCTGAAGATATTTTTGTGAAACTTTTTGGTTTTTCATTAAGCATAAAAAATTTAGGTATTGTTGGTTGTAAATTAATAAATGGTAGAGGCGAGTTTTTACCCGAAAGTAAACGCAATATACCATTTGTAAAAGCAGCTGTAAAAAAAATATTAGGAGACACAAGTGATTACTATGCAACTCATTTAAAGGACAATGAAACAGGAAAAGTATCTGTTTTAGTTGGTGCTTTTATGTTTATGAAGTATGATGTTTTTAATGCAGTAAATGGATTTGATGAAGATTATTTTATGTACGGTGAAGATATTGATTTATCATATAAAATATTAAAAGCTGGCTATGATAATTACTATTATGCAGATGCAACATTAATACATTTTAAAGGTGAAAGCACTTTAAGAGATAAATTGTATGCCAAACGGTTTTATGGAGCTATGCAAATTTTTTATCAAAAGCATTTTAAAAGACATGTAATTTTTAATCTATTAGTCTGGTTTGGAATTAGAATGGTTTATTTTTTTAGAAAAATTCCGGTTATTAACAGAAAAAAAGTAGAAAGATTCTTTTTTATTTCTAATGAAATGAATCCAGAATTGAAAAAAACTTTAAAAAGTGAAGTTATTTTAAAGTCAAGTTTAGATGAAAAACTTCCAAATAATTCAGAAATCATATTTGATAATAATGTGTTAGCATTTAAGGATATTATTCAAAAGATAGAATTATTAAGCGAAAATAGGTTAGTAACATTTAAAATTTTACCAAAGGATTCTAATTTCATCATAGGAAGCGATAATGCCATATCACGAGGAGAAATTTTAAACTTTAAGTAGTTTTAATTATAAATAGTGTAATGAAACTTGCGATTTTTAAGTAATTTTGCAAATGAAAACAAAAAACTGAGTATTACTATATAGATATGGCAAGATTTGAACTTAAGTTACCAAAAATGGGCGAAAGTGTTGCAGAAGCAACAATCACAAGTTGGTTAAAAGAAGTAGGTGATACTATAGAACTTGATGAAGCAGTTCTAGAAATTGCTACAGATAAAGTTGATAGTGAAGTACCTAGTGAAGTTGATGGTGTTTTAGTTGAAAAGTTTTTTAATGTAGATGATGTTGTACAAGTTGGTCAAGTAATAGCAATTATAGAAACCGAAGAAGAAGATGCTTCACTATCAACAATTATAAAGAGTCAAGATGCCGAAGAAGTTTCTTCGGAAAATATATTACAAGTTCAAGAAACCATATCTGTGGCTCAAGAAACAGTTTCGTCTATTTCATCAAGTGAAGAGCGTTTTTATTCTCCATTAGTTAAAAACATTGCAAAAGAAGAAGGTATTTCTCAAACAGAGTTAGATAGTATTCAAGGCACAGGAAAAGACGGAAGAGTTACCAAAAATGATATTCTAGATTTTATAGATAGCAAAGTCACAAGCAAACCCAAAGAGCAACTAGTTCATAAAGAAATTATTCAACAAGTTAAATCTGTTGAAACTCCTATAGTTGAAAAAACAGTAGTAATTTCAAGTGGAAATGATGAAATTATTGAGATGAGCAGAATGGGTAAAATCATAGCGCATCATATGGTTGAATCTGTTCAAACATCGGCACACGTTCAAAGTTTTATTGAGGCCGATGTTACTAAAATATGGAATTGGAGAAACAAAGTTAAAGATGCTTTTGCCAAGCGAGAAGGTGAAAATTTAACATTTACACCTATTTTCATGGAAGCTATTGCTAAAGCACTTCGTGATTTTCCAATGATGAATATTTCTGTTCAAGGAGATACAATCATAAAAAAGAAAAATATCAATTTAGGAATGGCTGCATCTTTAGCTGATGGAAATTTAATTGTACCTGTAATTAAAAATGCAGACCAACTTAATTTGGTTGGAATGACTAAACAGGTTAATGATTTAGCTAACAGAGCTAGAATTAATAAGTTAAAACCAGACGAAATTCAAGGTGGCACCTATACCGTAACCAATGTTGGAACTTTTGGAAGTATTATGGGAACGCCTATAATCAATCAACCGCAAGTAGGTATTTTGGCACTTGGAGCCATTAGAAAAGTGCCTGCAGTTATAGAAACCTCAGAAGGAGATTTTATAGGAATAAGATATAAAATGTTTTTATCACATTCATATGATCACCGTGTGGTTAATGGAGCTCTTGGCGGACAATTTGTAAAAGCTGTTAAAGATTACCTAGAAGCTTGGGATAGCAATAGGGAAATTTAGTTCAATTCGGGGAAATATGTTTTTAATGTTTTAATAAGTGTTTCCTTATTGTTTATTTGGTGATAAACAGAATCTTGAATTTTTAAAATAAATTTCGTTTTTGAAGAGTCATCTTTAATATCTAACAATTTAAAAACGTTATCTTTATTATTACTGAAATTGTTGGTTTTAAAAATAATGTTATTGCTTGTCAATATGTTTTTTGCAACCTTACAAATATCACAATTATCAGTTTCAAAAAGATTCACAGTTTTACTTTTTAAAGCCTCATTAAAATTTTTTTCAATCCCATCATTGTCTTTAGAAAAGTTTAAATCTTCAGTATATTTATTTACTATAAATTGAGAATCATATTTTCCTTCTTTGTCAACTAATTTAATAAGTGTAATAAGTAGCTTTTCACTTTTAGGATTAATGGTTTCTAAAACTGGCCGGTTACTACTGCGTCTAAAATCATTAGTAGTAATTCTTAAAAACACAGAATAGCTTATTGTATCTGTATTTTTTGCAAAAAGTTCTAAACGTTTACCATGTTCTTTTTCTATTAACTTTACATAAGGATGATTGTTTTTTTGAGAAAATCCATTTTGAAAGATAAAAAGTGACATTAAACAAACTAAAAACTTAAGCATGATAGATTCTATTTATGTAAATTTAAGTAAAATTTTAAAAGTATATTTGTAAAAAGTATAACAAAAAATGAATCTTAATCTTACCAAACCCATTTGTTTTTTTGATCTTGAAACAACAGGCGTTAATATTTCAAAAGATCGCATTGTTGAAATTTCTATTTTAAAAATTTTTCCAAACGGAAAAGAAGAAACAAAAACATGGTTGGTAAATCCAGAAATGCCAATACCTAAGGAAGTGATTGCTATTCATGGAATTACTGATGAAGATGTTGCAGATAAACCAAAATTTAAAGAAATAGCTAAAGAAATACATAATCTTATAAAAGACTCAGATTTAGGTGGATACAATTCAAATAAATTTGATATACCCTTATTAGCTGAAGAAATGTTACGTGCCGATATAGATTTTGACATGAAAAATCGCGTTTCGGTTGATGTTCAAACTATTTTTCATAAAATGGAACAACGAACACTTAGTGCAGCTTATAAATTTTATTGTGAAAAAGAATTAGAAGGCGCTCATGGAGCAGAAGCAGATACTAAAGCAACTTTTGAAGTTTTAAAAGCTCAAATAGCTAAATATGATGACATTGAAAATGATATTAAGTTTTTAGCAGATTTTAGTTCAAGAAAACAATTTGCAGATTTCGCTGGCTTTATTGCATTTAATAAAGATGGCCAAGAATGTTTTTCTTTTGGAAAACACAAAGGAAAACTCGTTACCGAAGTTTTAGAATCAGAACCAGGTTATTTTGGTTGGCTTCTCAATGCAGATTTTCCATTATACACCAAAAAGGTGCTCACAGCCATAAAACTTAGAAACTTTAATAATAAAATATAATTTAGAAAAGCACAAATAATAAAGTTTAAAAGAAGTCTAATTTTTCAATAATTAACAATGAAAATTATTTGCATAGGCCGAAATTATACAGAACATATCAAAGAATTGGAAAATGAAAAACCAACAGATCCTGTAATATTTTTAAAACCAGATACTGCTATTTTGGTAAAAAAACAGCCATTTTTTATACCAGATTTTTCAAATGATGTCCATCATGAAGTGGAAATTTTAGTCAGAATAAATAAAATTGGAAAGTATATTGATAAAAAATTTGCTCACAAATATTATGATGAAATTGGCTTAGGAATTGATTTTACCGCACGAGATTTGCAAAATAAGTTAAAAGAAAAAGGATTGCCTTGGGAAAAAGCCAAAGCTTTTGATGGAGCAGCTGTGATTGGAGATTGGTTGCCAGTAAGTGAATTTAAAGATGTAAATACTATTAATTTTTCATTACAAAAAAATGACACTATTGTTCAAACAGGAAATACTAGTCATATGCTTTGGAAAATTGATGAATTAATAGAATATATCTCAAAATATTTTACTTTAAAGATTGGAGATATTATCTTTACCGGAACTCCAGCAGGAGTTGGCAAAGTAATTGCAAATGATAAGCTTAAAGGATTTATAGAAAACAAACAAATGTTTTCAATAACAGTAAAATAATGGAACAGTACTACAAATTATATAGAGTAAAAGAATTAGCCGATAATGATCAAGATTTCATTAACGCATTAGCTGCAGCATTTTTAGAGGAAGTTCCTGAAGATGCAGAGCGATTAAAAAAAGCAGTTGCAGAAAAAGATTATTACAATGCCTATCAAGCTGCTCATAAAATGAAACCAACAATTGATTTATTTGAATTGGGTGTACTTGATATTTTAATTGAAGTTCAAGATTGGGGAAAATTTGAAAAACGAGATTTAGATATCACGTCTCAACTAAATATTGTATTGTCTGCCGTAGATAATGCAGTAGCTGAAATAAAATCAGACTTTAATTTATAATGCTTGCTGAAATAATTACTATAGGAGACGAACTCCTCATTGGGCAAGTTGTTGATACCAATTCTGCATTTATAGCCAAAGAGCTTAATAAAATGGGAGTTTCTGTGTATCAAATCACTTCTGTTCAAGATGATAAAAATCACATTTTAACAGCTTTTAAAGAAGCAGAAAGTCGTGTAGAAATCATTATTATAACAGGTGGATTAGGTCCAACAAAAGATGATATTACAAAAAAAACAATTGCTGAATATTTTAATGACACCTTAGTTTTAAACCAATCTGTATTAGACAATATTGAAAATATTTGGAAACTTTACGTTAGGCAAACCCTTTTACAAGTCAATAAAGACCAAGCACTTGTTCCATCAAAAGCAAAGGTTTTAATGAACGTTAATGGAACTGCGCCTGGTATGTGGATAGAAAAGGACAATAAAGTGTTTATATCACTTCCTGGAGTACCATTTGAAATGAAGGCATTAATTCAAAATGAAGTCTTACCAAAACTCACAAAAAAGTATCATTTACCATTTATTTTACATAAAACATTGTTGGTTTATGGTTTGGGTGAAAGTACTTTGGCGGCAAACATTGAGACGTGGGAAGATGCCTTGCCAAGCTTTATTAAACTCGCTTATTTACCAGATTTGGGTAAAGTTCGTTTGCGTTTATCAGCTAAAGGCTTTGATAAAGAGCTAATTAAAACAGAAGTGGAGAAACAAATAGATACTTTACTGCCTTTAATAAAAGACAATTTTTTTGGTTATGAAGACGAAGAAGGAGCTGTAGAATCAATAATTGCAAATGAGTTAACCAAATTAGGAAAAACATTAGCTGTTGCAGAAAGCTGTACTGGAGGAAAAATAGCTGAACGATTTACTATTCATGCTGGAGCATCAAACTATTTTAAAGGAAGTATAGTTAGTTATGCAACGGATTCAAAAATTAATGTTTTAGGAATCTCAAAAGATGTAATTGATACGTATTCGGTAGTTAGTGCTCAAGTTGCTGAAGCCATGGCGACCCAAGTTTTGCAATTATTTAATTCAGATTTTTCAGTGGCTACAACAGGAAATGCTGGGCCATCAAAAGGAGATTCTGATGCCGAAGTTGGAACTGTTTTTATTGCTATAGCTACAAAAAATGCTGTTTATTCAGAAAAATTTATGCTAGGAAACGGACGTTCAAAAGTGATAAATAAAGCAGTAAATAAAGCCTTTGAAATGCTTCTAAAAGAAATTTTTAAAAATTGATAAAAATTAGATTGTCATAAATTAAAGATTTTGTATATTTGCACCTCGTTTTTAAACAACAAAAATTTAAAGTTATAAAATAATGTCAAGAGTTTGTGAACTTACAGGAAAGAAAGCAATGGTTGGTAACAACGTATCGCATGCATTAAATAGAACTAAACGCAAGTTTAATGCTAATTTAATTAAGAAACGTTTTTACATTCCGGAAGAAGATAGCTGGGTAACTTTAAAAGTATCAACATCTGCTTTAAAAACTATTAATAAAATAGGTATAGCTGCAGCAATTAAAGATGCAAAATCTAAAGGTTTTTTAAAATAATAGCTGCATTTAATAAGTAAAAGAAATGGCAAAGAAAGGTAACAGAATACAAGTAATTTTAGAATGTACTGAGCATAAAGAATCTGGACAACCAGGAACTTCAAGATACATTACCACTAAAAACAAAAAAAATACGCCTGATAGAATGGAGATTAAGAAATTTAATCCAATCTTAAAGCGTATGACAGTTCACAAAGAAATTAAATAATTAGAGATTTTCGCTTTAGTGAAAATGTCAAATAACATATAAAGTCATGGCAAAGAAAACAGTAGCAACGTTACAAACTTCATCAAAAAGATTATCAAAAGCAATAAAAATGGTAAAATCTCCAAAAACAGGAGCTTACATGTTTGTTGAAGCAATTATGGCACCAGAACTAGTAAATGATTTCTTAAACAAGAAATAATACTTACTTTTTACATAATATTTTAAAGCCACTTTATTTAAAGTGGCTTTTGTTTTATATTTACATCTAGTTATTAATGACAATTTTTCAGCTTAAGTTTTAAGGCAAGAAAATTGTTATAATGATTTGGGTTTACAATAAGGATTTAAAGCGTTTAAATCATAATAAATAATTTAAATGAGTTTTTTTAAAAAGATATTTTCATCAGAAAAAAAGGAAACACTAGATAAAGGTTTAGAAAAAACTAAAACAACTTTTTTTAACAAACTAAGTAAAGCAGTAGCAGGAAAATCTAAAGTTGATGATGAAGTTTTAGATAATTTAGAAGAAATTTTGGTATCTAGTGATGTCGGAGTTAATACTACTTTAAAAATAATTGAGCGTATTGAAACTAGAGTTTCTAAAGATAAATATTTAGGAACGGATGAGTTAAATCAAATTCTTCGTGAAGAAATAGCTGGTTTATTATCAGAAACCAATAGTGGAGAAGATTCAGAGTTTGTAATTCCTGAAAACAAAAAACCATACGTTATAATGGTTGTTGGTGTAAATGGAGTTGGTAAAACCACAACCATTGGAAAACTAGCGTATCAATTTAAAAAGCAAGGTTTTAATGTGGTGTTAGGTGCAGCCGATACGTTTAGAGCTGCTGCCATAGATCAACTTCAAGTCTGGGCAGATAGAGTAAACGTGCCGTTAGTAAAACAATCTATGGGAAGTGATCCTGCTTCAGTAGCTTTTGATACACTTAAAAGTGCTGTCACTCAAAATGCCGATGTAGTTATTATTGATACAGCAGGACGATTACATAATAAAGTAAACTTAATGAATGAGCTCACAAAAGTAAAACGCGTCATGCAAAAAGTTGTTGATGATGCTCCTCATGAGGTTTTATTAGTATTAGATGGTTCTACCGGTCAAAACGCTTTTGAGCAAGCTAAACAGTTTACGGCAGCAACTGAGGTTACTTCGTTAGCCGTTACAAAACTAGACGGAACTGCTAAAGGTGGTGTTGTTATTGGTATTTCAGATCAATTTAAAATTCCTGTAAAATATATAGGTGTTGGCGAAGGTATTGAAGACCTTCAAGTATTTAATAAGTTTGAGTTTGTTGATTCGTTTTTTAAATAAAATTCACGTTAAGTATGTAATCGCTTAATTTATTAAATCATTAATCTTTTCCCAAAGGTTATTATCGAATTCAGTTGGACCAAGTTCATCTTCATCGCCGCTATCACCCATGCGCATAATTACCATTTTTTTGCTAGGAATGATGTATAATTTTTGGTCAAAAGCACCCAATCCTGCAATTAAATCATCGGGCGCATTTGGTATTAATTTTCCAGTAAACAAGGTTTCAGAGCCTGGAATTTTATAATTGCTTTTTCCATTCAACCAATACAAATAGCCGTACGATTTATTTAAATCTTGCGATGTGGTAGTCATATCATTAAAATAATCTCTATCAGCCAAGATAGTTGTGTCATCCCAAACACCTTCATTTAAACTTAATAATCCAAATCGTGCCATACTTTTGGCATTACTAAAATAAAGATTTAAATCACCAGTTTTCACCCAACTTCCTGTCATGCCAATCTTATCACGTATTTTGGCATTAAAATAAGTTTTAAAATCTTGTCCAACTGCACCAGTAATAATGTTGTCTAATACTGTGTAAGCACCTTGGTGGTAATACCAATACGTGTTTGGTTCATTTTTATACAGAAAACATTCTGGGTCGGTGCAAAAGTTTTGTGGTACGGTATAATCTAGTCCTGTAGTCATAGTCAAGTGGTTACGCACCGTAATTTTAGACTCTTGTTCGGGTGATAAAGACGACCAACCAATTCCCATGTAATTTGAAGACGGATTATCAATTGATAAAAAACCTTCTTCTTGTGCTATACCAACAGTAAATGCGGTTAAGGTTTTTGCAGCCGAGTTCCAAGAATGAATACTCGATGAACCAAAATTGCCAAAATATTTTTCAACAATTATTTTGCCATTATGTAAAATAATAAAAGCATCGGTGGCATTTGCTTCCAAAAAATCATAAAGCGGTTGTTCAGCACTGGCATTCCAACCTAAATCTTCAATAGATTTTGTTTCCCAATTATTAGAATTTAAAGGTGGAAAATAAAGTGTATCATTATCAGATGAATCATCTTTTGAACAACTTAAAAACGATAATATAATAACTAAAACGGAAATATATTTTGGTTTCATAACGTAGGTTTTAAAATTTAGGCTTTACAAATATATAAAAGGTTTAATAATAATTAGTTATGAGATTTAAAAGTTTAAAATGCACTTTATATAAGTATTTAACAGAATAGGTAAACTTCATCAAATTGTTAATCATTATTCTTAAATCGTTAATCATTGCTTATCTTTGCACACTTAAATTTTGGTATGAGAACGAAATCGCTTAAAAAGAATAAAATTAACGTAGTAACACTTGGTTGTAGTAAAAATGTTTATGACAGCGAAGTGCTTATGGGGCAATTAAAAGCTAGTGGTAAAGAGGTTGTTCATGAAGAAGAAGGTAATATTGTTGTTATTAATACCTGCGGATTTATAAATAATGCCAAAGAAGAGAGCATCAATACTATTTTAGAATTTATGCAGAAAAAGGAAGATGGTGAAGTTGATAAAGTGTTTGTAACAGGCTGTTTAAGTGAGCGTTATAAGCCAGATTTACAAAAAGAGATTCCTAATGTTGATGCTTATTTCGGTACTACCGAATTGCCAAGTTTATTAAAAGCTTTAGGTGCAGATTACAAACACGAATTAATTGGAGAACGATTAACAACTACGCCAAAAAACTATGCCTATTTAAAAATTGCCGAAGGCTGTGATAGGCCATGTAGTTTTTGTGCTATTCCACTAATGCGTGGAAAACATAAAAGTACACCTATTGAAGAATTGGTCATCGAAGCAGAAAAATTAGCTGCCAAAGGAGTTAAAGAATTAATTTTAATAGCCCAAGATTTAACATATTATGGGCTAGATTTATATAAAAAGCGAAACCTAGCAGAATTACTTGAAACATTAGTAAAAGTTGATGGTATTGAGTGGATACGTTTACATTATGCATTTCCAACTGGTTTTCCAATGGATGTATTGGATGTTATGAATAAAGAATCAAAAATTTGTAATTATTTAGATATTCCACTACAACATATTTCTGATAGTATTCTAAAAAGCATGCGTCGTGGAACAACTAAAGAGAAAACCACTCAACTTATAAAGCAATTTAGAACCGCTGTTCAAGATATGACTATAAGAACCACTTTAATTGTTGGATATCCTGGCGAAACTGAGGAAGATTATCAAGAACTTAAAAAATGGGTTCAAGAAATGAGATTTGAAAGATTAGGATGTTTTACATATTCACATGAAGAAAATACACACGCCTATAATTTAGAAGATGATGTTCCAGAAGAAGTAAAGCAAGAAAGAGCTAATGAAATTATGGAAATTCAAGCTCAAATTTCTTGGGAGCTTAATCAAGAAAAAATTGGCAAAATTTATAAAGTAGTTATAGATAGGAAAGAAGGTAACTATTTTGTAGGTCGTACAGAATTTGATTCACCCGATGTTGATAATGAAGTACTTATTGATGCCACTAAAACCTATTTAAAAACTGGTGAATTTACAACCGTAAAAATTACAGAAGCAGCAGATTTTGATTTGTATGCTCAGGTAATAATTTAGATGTTTTATACTTTAATAATTTTGAAATTGTATTTTTAATTAAAAGAAAAGCATCATTAAAATTAATATTATATACAATATATTTCTTTCCAAATCCAGTGGCTATCTAACTCTATCTTCAAAAAAGGATTTTATATTGTTGCTTTTTTTTGCATTTATTAATGTCTTCTTATTAGCAAAATTTTTAACATGTAACATTATTGTAAGCTAATAATTTTAGCAAAATATTTTTGTAGTGTACAATAAATAGTATTACAATTTAAAACTTTGGCTATACAACAATCATTATTTTTATTAAAAAGTCTTGTTTTTCAAAGATTTAAATTATTTTAGTGCCTTAACATGTCTTAAAAATCAGTTATAAAAATATGAATAGATTTTTGTGTTTTGTTGTTAGCATCTTTTTTATATCACTCAAACTTGTTGCGCAAGAAAGACCTCCAATTGAAATATTTTCTCCAAAAACTAATGGTGCAGAAAATCAAAATTGGAGTATTTCACAATCAAAAGACGAAAATATTTATGTAGCAAATAATAAAGGCTTACTTGAGTTTAATGGTGCTTTTTGGAAACTATATCCGTCTCCAAATGAAACAATCATGAGATCTGTAAAAGTAATTGATAACTTAATTTATACGGGTTGCTATAGAGAATTTGGTTATTGGGAAAGAAATGAGTTAGGGTCTTTAAACTATACATCGTTATCTCAAAAATTAAACATCAAATTTTTAGATGATGAAGAGGTTTGGAATATTATTGAAATAGATGAGTGGATTCTTTTTCAAACATTAAAACGCATCTATATATATAACAAAAACAATGAATCTTTTGAATTTATAAGTTCAGATACCTCTATTTATAAAATATTTAAAGTAGATGGAAGTATTTATTTTCAAAAAACAAAGGATGGAATTTATAAAATTGTTAATGGAATACCTGTATTATTAACTAATGATAAAGTAATTAAAGATAATTTACTAGTTAATATATTTGCCTTAAATGATAGCTTATTAATTGAGACTGAAGATGATGGTTTTTATCTTTTTGATAAAAAAACTTTAAAAAAATGGGACATTCCTGCAAAAGACATCATTTCAAATGTAAGTGTTTATAGAAGCATTCAATTAAAAGATGGAAGCTTTATTCTTGGAACTATTTCAAACGGGATTCTTCATATATTACCAAACGGAGAATTGGATTATCAAATAAATAATTATACAGGTTTAAGTAATAATACAGTTCAGTCAATTTTTGAAGATGCAGAGAGCAATATATGGTTAGGTTTAAATAATGGAATTAATTGCATTAACACAAATTCTCCTTTTAAAATCTATAATGAAGAAAACGGAAAACTAGGCACTGTTTATACCTCATATATTTTTAATAACAATCTTTATTTGGGAACAAACCAAGGCTTGTTTTATAAGTCATTGACGTCAGATTCTGATTTTAAGTTTATTAATGGAACACAAGGGCAAGTGTGGTCTTTGGTCGAATATGACAATACATTATTTTGCGGTCACAATACAGGTACATTTATAGTAAAAAACAATAACGCTGAACTTATTTCGGATATTCAAGGTACATGGAACATTATTCCAGTTAAAAGCCATGAAAACTTATTATTACAAGGTAATTATGATGGTCTTTATGTTCTTGAAAAGAAAAATAACATTTGGAAACTAAGAAACAAAATTGAAGGCTTTGATATATCAAGTAAATTTTTTGAAATGCTTGATTTAAATACAGTATTGTTAAGTCATGAATATAAAGGTGTTTTTAAAATTAAAATTGATGGTGATATAACTAAAGTAACCAATGTTGTTAAAGATACCTCTGTTGATAAAGGTTTAACATCAAGTCTCATTAGTTATAATAATGATATAGTTTACGCATATAAGAAAGGCATATTTAAGTATAATATTAGCTCACAATCGTTTGTAAAAGATTCTTTATTAAGCAAACTTTTTACGCCAGAAAATTACACATCAGGAAAACTTGTATATGAAAAGCATACAAAAAATCTTTGGGTATTTTCATCTAATAACTTAAGCTACATTTCTCCAGGTAAACTTAGCAATAAACCAAGAATAAATACAATTCCTTTGTCAGAATTTTTGCCAAGAGGTTTAACGGGTTATGAAAACATTTCATATTTAAACAATCAAAAATTTTTGATAGGTACAGCTTCGGGTTATATTGTTTTAGATTTAGATAAAATTCACGAAAAAGCATATCAGGTTAAAATTAACTCAATTACAGTAAGTGATTTAGATTCAAATTTAAAACCAGTAAACCTATTTGAAGATGGTGAATTTATTAATAAGGATAATAATATTGATTTTTCTTTTAATGTATCAAAGTATGATAAATATTTAGATACAGAATATCAATATCAATTAATAGGTATTGATGAACATTGGAGTCATTGGTCAAAAGCACCTACAATAAGCTTTAAATATCTACCTTTTGGAAAATACGTGTTTAATGTTAAAGCAAGAGTGGGCAATACTATTTCTAAAAATATTGCTACCTATACTTTTGAAATTAAAAGACCTTGGTTTATTTCAAATGTTATGATTACGGTTTATATAATCTTATTATGGCTATTTTCATTAATTATTCATAATATCTATAAACGCTATTATAAAAAGCAAAGAGAAAAATTATTGTATAAAACTCAACAAGAGTTAGAGTTAAAAGAATTAGAAAACCAAAAACAACTTATGCAGTTTAATAATGATAAATTGCGTCAAGATATTGAAAGCAAAAACAGAGAGTTAGGAATTTCAACAATGAGTCTTATAAAAAAGAATGAATTTTTAAATTATATCAAAAACGAGCTTAAAACGGCTCATGATTTTAAAAATGTTAATCATGTTGTTAAAATAATAGACAAAAACTTAAACAATACAGATGATTGGAATTTGTTTGCAGAAGCTTTCAACAACGCAGACAAAGACTTTTTGAAAAAAATAAAAAATGATCATCCAACACTCACTTCAAATGACTTAAGATTATGCGCTTATCTTAGGTTAAATCTGTCCTCAAAAGAAATAGCACCATTGCTAAATATTTCCCCTAGAAGTGTTGAGGTTAAACGATATCGTTTGCGTAAAAAGATGGGTTTATCACATGAATCAAGTTTAATAGACTACATCTTAGAAATCTAATCACACAACAACTCTATTTTATACCTATACAATACCACAACATCAATAGTTTTTATTTTTTTTATTTTCAAATTAAAAGATTAAAAAAAGCACAGTTTTATTATCATTTCAATATTATTTTTAATCTTTTCTTGTTATGTATGTTTTTTGTTGAGGTGTTTTTTATAAAATTGATATTTAAACTAGCTAAATTTAAATTCTTGTAAACATCATAATTATACAGTATTCCTGTATAATATATCAAGACTAACTTAAATTATATAAAACTATGAAAAACATTTTTCTAAGATTAGTCCTTTTCTTATTGACTTTTGGAGCATTTGCACAATCAGACAATGTTACTGTTGTTAATAATGAAAAAGGAATGAAATTAGTCGTCAATGGTAAAGATTTCATGATTAATGGGATGAATTGGGATTATTTTCCAATTGGGACTAATTTTAATTACAGCTTATGGAATCAACCAGATGATCTTATTAAGTCTGCACTTGATTCCGAAATGGGCTTGCTAAAGAATATGGGAGTAAATACCATTAGACTTTATACAGGCATTCAACCAAAATGGATTCAATACATTTACGAAAATTATGGTATTTACACCATGCTTAATCACCCTTTTGGAAGATATGGACTTACAATAAATGGAACTTGGACACCTGTTACAGATTATAGAGATCCAGCAACTCAAGAGTTGTTAATGTCTGAAGTTACTAAAATAGCTGAAGAGTATAAAAATACACCAGGCGTATTGTTATTCTTATTAGGAAATGAAAACAATTACGGTCTGTTTTGGGCAGGAGCAGAAACAGAAGATTTTCCTGATGATGAGGAAGAAAAAAAGTTTATAGGAGAACATCGTGGAAGACCCATGTATAAACTTATGAATGACGCTGCTATTAAAATGAAATCAATCAATTCTAAGCATCCTGTAGCAATTTGTAACGGAGATGTATTATTCATAGATATAATTGCTGAAGAATGTAAAGATGTTGATATATATGGAACTAACATGTATAGAGGTGTTTCTTTTGGAGATGCGTTTCAGGTAGTAAAAGACAAACTTAATATGCCAATCATGTTAACTGAGTTTGGTTCTGATGCTTTTAATGCTCTTGAAAATCAAGAAGATCAAAAATCACAAGCTTATTATAATTTAGGTAATTGGAAAGAAATTTATCAAAATGCCGCTGGTTTAGGTAAAGCAGAAAATTCTATTGGTGGTTTTACTTTTCAGTTTAGTGATGGTTGGTGGAAGTTTGGTCAAACCAAAAACCTTGATGTTCATGATAACAACGCATCTTGGTCAAACGGTGGCTACCAAAGTGATTACCAAGTTGGCGAGAATAATATGAATGAAGAATGGTTTGGTATATGCGCTAAAGGTCCAACAAATGAAAGAGGTTTATATGACCTTTATCCACGTGCCGCCTATTATGCCTTAAAAGAAGCTCATAACATAGATCCTTATGAAACAGGAGCTACTCTACAATATGTTGATGATTCATTTAAAAACATTCAAATAATGGATGCTGTTTTAAGAGCAAGAGGCGATAAAGCAGCATTAAGTAGTAATAGTAGTGATAAAATTCGTGTTAGCAATTTAAGAGCCGAGTTTACAACTTACAATACAGGAGGAAGTTTATTAACAACTCCAGATGTTGCAGATCCTACAAGTCAAACCTATCCTAATAAATTAGGTTTTGATCGTATGGAATCATATTTTATTGGTGTTGAAGGTAACCCTTCAGCTAATATGAGAGCTAATGTAAATGTTAGTATTCTTGGACATGTAGCTGAAAACCCTATAGATGAAATTTTTTATGAGAACAGAGGTCGTTCAGTAGTAGTTAATACAGATAATGGAAATGTTACGCTAACAGATCCAAATCGTGTACAAATATATAACGCTAGTTATGAGTGGAACGCTAAAGACTTTGATTTAAGAGGTTTTTACAGAACTGGTCATTACCATTGGGGTTACGAAGGCGATTTCTTTGGCTTATATCCAGAATCAAATTATGGTCCTAACTTAGATTTGTATAATGGTGAAATTTCAGGTTTTGAATTTGATGGTAAAAAATCGCTTAATGGATTTAAAGCTGCTTTTGGACCACAACTTTGGTGGGGAGCAAACCCAGCAGTTTTATTAAAATATAGTACTAAAGTAGGTAAATCAGATGTGACTGGTGTTTACCACGAAGATATAGATGATGCTTCTGCTATAGTTTCTTCAATAGCTATTCCATTGCCAAAAACACGTAGAGCTACAATCCATATAGCTAGAGATTTTGGTGCATTAGGAATAGAATTTGGAGGAATTTGGGGAGGACAGCCTTTAAATGGTAGAACTTTTCAAATTGCTGAAAATAATCCGAATTATGATCCAGAATTACCTGGTTTTGAATCAAAATATACTATTTATACAGATAAAATTAATAACAAAGATAATTGGGGAGCAAAAGCTAAAATAACCTTTTCTAAAGGAGCATTTAACTGGTATGCACAAGGCGCTATGCAAGGATTAGTAGCAAACGGTGGTGCAGACCAAACAAAAACATTTACAGGTTGGAAGCTTAAAGATACTGGCAGCGGAAACCAAACGAATGTTTTATCGGGTTTCACTTTTTTAACAGGAAATCTTCAAATTGCTCCTAACTTTTTATGGCAAAAACCTATTGTTGCTGCCATGCCAAATGATGTTCAAGGACCTGGAAGATTAAGAAATATTCAGGATGATCCGTTTGCAGTAAGAGCTAACAGAGAAACTGTAGCAGGAGAAATATTACTTAGTTATGATCCAACACCAGCAACCTGGATGTATGAATGGGATAATGATAGAGCTGAAGATGCTAAACTTGCTTTTAATGTTGGTTTTGTGTATCGTCATCAGCCAACAGCGCAAGATGCAGCCATAGGATTTTTAAGTGATCGTACTTCTTTTGCGTTTCCAACTTCAGCACCTGCTCAAGATTTATGGGAAGCTAGTACAAGGGTTGTTTCTAAAGTAAGTCCAGAAATAGGATTGATTGCCAACCTTTATTTTGGTAATGCTCAGGCTAATGGTAGCGATGAAAGATTAATTGAACGTGTAGGAGGTGATTTTAGAGTTATTTATAAAAAATTGAAACTGGTTCATTCCTTTAAAATTAATGATTGGGGTCCATTTGATTATCATAGAGATTTTAACTTAACATACCCTGTTCAATTAATGTTAGATTTATCAACTACTGTTGGTAAACCAGATTGGTTTATTTTACCTGATACAAAAATTGGGATTCGTGGTACTTGGAGATCTTTAGATCAATATTCACCACGATATAGTCCAAATGAATCTCTTCCATTTGCTACAGCACCTATCATAAGTCCAGTAGGATTTGATAATGGAAACGAATGGGAAATTAGAACTTACATACATATCAATATTGGTAAATAAAAAATATAGAGAAATGAAAAATATAAAATTTATGCATTCAAAAACAGCACTGCTTTTAGGGTTGCTTTTTTTTACAATTGTTAGTTGTGAAAGAGACGCTTCTAATCAGTTAGAGTTTGCTACATACTCAAGCAATGGAGAAGTCTTTATAGATGGTTTTTCTGGAGGATTAGATTACTATCCTTTTTTAGGTTCTTATTTAGAAGCTTTTAGTGTAGATACTGAAACAAAATATAAAGGAAGTTCAGCTATGCGTTTTGACGTGCCTAATGTTGGTGATCCAAACGGAGCTTATGCTGGCGCTATTTTCCGAGTAGATTCACCGCGTGATTTAACGGGTTATGATGCCTTAACTTTTTGGGCAAAAGGAACTAGAGGAGGACTAATTAATGAAATTGGTTTTGGTCAAGATTTCTTTGAAAATAAATTTCAAGTTAGTATGAGTCTTCAATTAACTACTAATTGGAGAAAATATGTGATTCCAATTCCAGATCCAGCAAAATTAGTACAAGAAAGAGGTATGTTCTGGTTTGCTGAAGGGCCTGAAAATAATGAAGGTTATACGTTTTGGATAGATGAACTTCAATTTGAAAAATTAGGCACCATAGCTCAGCCACAACCAGCTATTTCAAATGGCGTAGATAAATCTGATTCTGGTTTTACCGGTGTTGATATGCCGGTAACTGGTTTAACACAAACATTTAATCTAGAATCAGGAAACAATATAACGGTTAATGCGGCTCCTTCATATTTTAATTTTAACTCTTCAAATGAAGATGTTGCTTTTGTTAATGAATTAGGAATTGTTTCGGTCTTGTCTGAAGGTACAGCTAAAATAACAGCAACCTTAGGTGGTGTTTCTGCAAAGGGGTCATTAGAATTAACTTCAGTTGGAGCCTTTGATTTTGCTCCAATTCCAACCAGACCAGCTAGTAATGTTACTTCTATCTTTAGTGATTCATATACCAATTCACCAGTTGATTTTTTTAATGGATATTGGGAACCTTATCAAACAACACAATCAACAGAGTTTGCAATTGATGGAAATAACATGATAAGCTATACCGATTTTAATTTTGTTGGTAATCAATTTGCAAACCCAACTGTTAATGCAACTGTAAAATCAAATTTACACATTAACATGTACATTCCTAATAGTGTACCTGCAGACATGGACTTTTTAATTACGGTTGTTGATTTTGGTGCTGACCAAGCTGATGGTGGAGGTGATGATACAAGACAGCAAGTGTTTTTTGATAAATCTCTTTGGGTTCCTAATACATGGATTACATTAGAATTCCCTATAACAATGGATAACAAAAACAATATTGGACTTATTATTTATGAGAATATTAATTTCTCATCACTAAGTAATTGGTATTTAGATAATGTTTATTTCTATAGTGAGTAATACTGGATTTAGATTAAAAAATAATACTATGAATTCAAAAAATATAATAAGAATGAAAACAAAAATCTTTAAGCAAAATCCATTATATAGAGTAGCTAATGAATCATTAGTTATTCTCTGTCTTGCATTTTTATTTACACTATTCATTAGTTGTTCAACTAGTGAGACGCAAACTGTTGCAAAGTTTAAAACTATAACTATGCAAGATGAATTTGATATTGATGGTCAACCAAATAGTTTAATTTGGACCTATGACATTGGAGGTAATGGTTGGGGAAACAATGAATTGCAATTCTATACAAATAGATCAAATAATGTAACTGTTCAAAATGGATATTTACTTATAACTGCAGAAAAAGAAAATTTTGAAGGAGCGTCTTATACGTCTTCAAGAATCTTGACTAAAGGCTTATTTGAGCAAAAGTATGGTCGTTTTGAAGCACGTATAAAATTGCCATGGGGTCAAGGTTTATGGCCTGCCTTTTGGTTGTTAGGAAGTGATATTGATGATGTTCAATGGCCAAATTGTGGAGAAATTGATATTATGGAAAATCGTGGGCAAGAGCCAACTTTAATTAGTGGTACTGTACATGGACCAGGGTATTCTGGAGGGGAATCAATAACAAAAAGTTATAGTTTGACAAATGACAGATTTGATACAGATTTTCACATTTTTGGTATAGAATGGGCACCAGATTATATAAACTACTATGTTGATGATGTTTTATATAATCAAATAACTCCAGCCGATGTTACTGGTGAATGGGTTTTTAATAAACCATTTTTTATCATAATAAATCTTGCAGTTGGAGGAAATTATGTAGGCTCACCAAATACTGAAACTGTGTTCCCTCAAACTATGCTTGTAGACTACGTTCGTGTGTATAAAGCAGATATAATTAATAACTAAACTAAAAAAAAATATTATGAAACTAATACAAAAAACAATACAGATAATCTCAATTATTGTTCTCTCTATGGGCTTCTTAGGTTGTCAAGAGGATGAAAAAGAATTTCCTACTGCATTTGCTGAATTTACATATACAGTAAATCAGGAAACGGGTGTAGTAAAATTTATAAATACATCAAGAAATGCAACTATTTTTACTTGGTCTTTTGGGGACCAAACAAGTTCAACTGAGGTAAATCCATCACATATTTATCAACCTGGAACTTATTTAGTCTCTTTAGTTGCAAAAAATATTGCAGGATCTTTTAGAACATACCAAGATACCATAATAATTGGAGGAGATAATAATAATGGCGGCGGCGGTTCAGCTGATTGTACAGCTGAAGCTTCAGAAAATATTGATCCAGCTAATGGTGATTTAAATTGGACTTTTAAAACAAATGATAGTGCTCATACCTTTGAGGCTTTTGGTAATACTGCAGGATCAATTGTAGATAACCCAGTAGTTGATGATGTAAATTCTAGTTGTTATGTGGAACAATTTGTAAAAGCATCTGGATGTGAAACTTGGTCAGGTTTAGGAAATGAATTAGCTACTGCTATAGATTTCACTTCTTCTTCTACTAATAAAGTGTTTAAAATGAAAGTTTTAGCTGAAAATCAATCTGCAGATGTTACTTTAAGGCTAGAGCGTTTACCTTATCCAGATACAGATCCAGCTGTTGAGAGAGTTGCTAGTGTAACAACAGTTGGTGCATGGCAAGAATTAACTTTTGATTTTTCTGATGTTACAACAGGAACTTATAAAAGTATGATATTGTACTTTGAAAGAAATGCTTCATGTGATGGTGATATTTATTATTTTGATGATATTATGCAAGTTGAATCAACTGGCGGAGGAGGCGGTATAACTGATTGTACAGCTGAAGCTTCAGAAAATATTGATCCAGCTAATGGAGATTTAAATTGGACTTTTAAAACTAATGATGTAAATCATACTTTTGAAGCTTTTGGTAATACAGCAGGTTCAATTGTAGATAATCCAGTTTTAGATGCTGTAAACTCTAGTTGTAATGTTGAACAATTTGTAAAAGCATCTGGTTGTGAAACTTGGTCTGGTTTAGGATTTGCGTTGGCTACTGCTATAGATTTTACTTCTGCAACTACAAATAAAGCATTTACAATGAAGGTCTTAGCTGAAAATCAAATTGCTGATGTTACTTTAAGGTTAGAACGCTTACCTTATCCAGATACAGACCCAGCTATAGAAAGAGTTGCTAGTATAACTCAGGTTGGTGCATGGCAAGAATTAACATTTGATTTTTCAGATATATCAACAGGAACTTATAAAAGTATGATATTATACTTTGAGAGAAATGCATCATGTGATGGAGATATTTATTATTTTGATGATATTATTCAAGTTGCTGGTACCGGAGGATCTGGTGGTGGTGGAACTGGAGGTACTGGTGGTGGATGTACTGGAACAGCTGTTGCAGCAACTGCATTTCCAGTAAACTTTGAAACTTGTGAATCTTTTATTAGCACTTTTACGGATGGAGGTAGTATTACAACTACTTTAGATGATAATCCTTCAAAAGCAGGCATAAACACTTCAGATTTTGTATTAAGAGTAGATAAAGCTTCAGGAACAAATAGATGGGCAGGATTTCAAAATCCATTCCCAAGCAATTTTGATGCAACAAAAACATTTAAAGTTAAGATTTACTCAACTAGAGCAAATGTAGTTATGAGATTTGAAGTAAATAGCGATCCACAACCAAATAGTTCCGGAAATCCTGGGCCACAGTTTGCAACCATAGTGAATGCTAATACTTGGACAGAAGTTCAAATTGTATTTACTGGAATTCCTGCAAATAATACGGGTCTTAACCAATTTGTTATTAAACCTGACAACCCAGATGGTACTGATGGTACAACAACTAGCGGTGATGCTACATATTATTTTGATGATATTAGATTGGAATAATTTTAAATAATAATATATAAAAGGCTAGCAAGCTAAGTTTAAATAGTTGGCTAGTCTTTTTTATAAAGAGTTATGTTTTAATAATCTAATATTTTTAGACTTATTCTTTTTTTAGAAAATAAAAACTAAGAATTTATGCAATAATATTTAAATTTAGAAGCTATTTATAAATTATAAACATTATTTAAACCTTCAAGCTATGTTGTTTTTAAAACGAATTTTATTTCAATCACAATTAATTATTTGCATTTTGTGTATCAGTTGTAATTCAGAAAAAAAAATAGATATTGTGGATAATGTTCAGCAAGTTAATAACTTAGATATCTCTAGTATGAAAACTGAGGTTTATAAATCAGCTCATGATACCATTTTAAAACTTTCTTTTGTGGGATCAATTACTTTTGAATCCTTAAAACAACCAAAAGAAACTGATGCCTCTATTGTTGTTGATCCAAGCAAACAATTTCAAACGTTTTTAGGAATTGGAGCGGCTTTGACCGATGCTTCAGCTGAAACGTTTTTTAAACTATCTAAAGACAATCAGGATAAGTTTATTGAAGCTTATTTTGACAAGGAAAAAGGTATTGGTTATTCTTTAGCTAGAACCCATATTCATAGTTGTGATTTTTCAAGTCACAGTTACACTTATATTGAAGAAGGTGATTCAGAATTAAATACATTCAGTATTGACCATGACAAAACCTTTAGAATTCCGTTTACTAAAAAGGCTATTGAAGCAGCTGGAGGAACATTAACCATGTACGCAAGCCCGTGGAGTCCACCAGCCTTCATGAAAACCAATAACAACATACTTCAAGGTGGAAAATTGAAACCTGAGTTTTACCAATCATGGGCAAACTATTATGCTAAATTTATAAAAGCATATGAGCAAGAAGGCATTCCAATTTGGGGGCTAACCGTTCAAAACGAACCTATGGCAGTACAACGATGGGAATCGTGTATTTACACAGCAGAAGATGAGCGTGACTTTGTTAAGAATTATTTAGGCCCAACACTAGAAAAAGAAGGCTTAGGCGATAAAAACCTTATTGTTTGGGACCACAATAGAGATTTGATGTTTCAAAGAGCTAATGTCATATTAAATGATCCAGAAGCTGCAAAATATGTTTGGGGAACAGGATTTCATTGGTATGAAGACTGGAAAGATGGTATGCCTATGTTTAACGCTGTAAAGCAAGTGCAAGAAGCCTATCCTGATAAAAATTTAATTTTCACAGAAGGCTGTAATGAAAAATATGATGTTACAAGAATAGAAACTGAAGACCCAAAATTAGCAGAACGTTACGGAAAATCAATGATAAATGATTTTAATAATGGCACAGTTGCTTGGACAGATTGGAATATTCTTCTGGATGAAACAGGTGGTCCTAATCACGTTGGTAATTTCTGTTTTTCACCCGTTCATGGCAATACACAAACTGATGAATTAACCTTTACTAATTCTTATTATTACATAGGTCATTTCTCTAAATTCATTCGTCCTGGAGCAAAAAGAATATCAAGTGCATCAAGTTCAAATAATTTATTAAGTACAGCATTTACCAATACTGATGGTAGTTTAGTTATTGTTGTTTTAAATCAAGGAGAAAGAGAATTGGATTTTACACTTTCTATTGCATCTAAATCAGCTCATTTAAACGCATTACCACACTCCATTCAAACCGTAGTTTTAAAACAATAAAAATTAACTTATTATGTCCAGAAAACTACTACTTATAGCTTTTGTTGTTTCATTAGGAGGTTTTTTATTTGGCTTTGATGCTGGAATTATTTCAGGTGTTATGTCTTATGCTGGACCTGAATTTGATTTAAATGAAACACAAGTTGGTTGGGTAGTAAGTTCTCCATCTTTTGCTGCTATGATTGCTATGTTGTTTTCTGGCAGACTAAGTGATATAATAGGAAGAAAAAAAATATTATTAGTGGTTGCTTTTTTATATGCCGTTTCAGCATTGTTTTCGGCCTATGCAACGTCATATGAAATGCTTTATATAGCACGAATGATCGGTGGTTTAGCCTTTGGGGCAGCACTTATTTTAGCACCCATGTATATAGCCGAAGTATCTACAGCCAAAAACAGAGGCAAGTTGGTAGCAATTCAGCAATTAAATATTGTTCTTGGATTTTTTGCTGCTTTTTTGAGTAATTATTTTTTTAATAAATACAATACACCAAACAGCAGTTTTTTAAATGATAATAATGTTTGGCGCTGGATGCTAGGTGTTGAACTACTTCCTGCTATATTATATTTTATAGCTTTATTTTTTGTTCCCAGAAGTCCACGTTGGCTTTACTTAAAAAGTAAATTTGATGAAGCTAAAAAAGTACTAAATTCTATCCATGGAGACTTAACAGGTCACCAAGAAATTGAATCTATAGAAAAAAACATACATGCAGAAAAAAACACATCAAAAGTGGTTTTTAAAGATTTATTTAAAAAGTCTTTACGTTTCATTCTTATAGTAGGACTTGTAGTTGGTGTACTTCAGCAAATTACAGGTATTAATGCTGTATATTTTTACGCCACTTCAATTTTTAAACAAACAGGAATTGGTACAGACGCTTCGTTTTCATCAGGCGTTTTATTAAGCACCATAACAGTTATTTTTACGTTTGTTGCGATGTACTTAATTGACAGAATGGGAAGAAGACCATTGTTGTTGGTGGGAACTGCAGGAATTGCACTAAGTTTATTGTTGTGTGCATATGGTTTTAAACAGGCCAAATATGAGTTGACTTCAGAAGATATTTCAAATTTTCAATTTTCACAAGCTAGTATGTTGTCCCCTTTGGCTAATCAGGTTTTTGAGAATGATGTTGATTTTAAAAATGCTATGAAATTAGCTTTAGGAAATCAGGTTTATAGTAAAAACGATGGTGTCATTTTAGAAGCTGCCACCACTATGAATGCTAATTTGGTTTTAATAGGTATTTTAGGCTTTATCGCTTGTTTTGCATTTTCATTAGGTCCAGTTATGTGGGTTTTACTCTCTGAGCTATATCCTATTAAATATAGAGGTCTAGCCATTGGAGTTATTGCCTTTATAAACTCATTTATCAGTTCTGTTATCCAATTAATTTTCCCATGGGAATTATCAAATCTAGGAAATGCTATGAGTTTTTTCCTTTTTGGAGCTACTGCTCTTGTTGGGTTTTTTATATTATTAAGAATATTACCAGAAACTAAGGGGAAATCATTAGAACAAATTGAAAATGAATTTGTTAAAAATTAAAATTATATAATTAATGAGTGTTAAAGATATGTATATCGGTAATATAAAACTACAAACAACCGATAAAGAGATAACTGGAGAAATGGTTCAGTTTGAAAATGAAAATTATTATAAAATTTCTAATTCAGGTGAAATGCGTCCTTTTTTTATGAGCATTGTTAGTGACTCTAATCACTGGATGTTTATATCAAGTAATGGAGGCTTATCTGCTGGAAGAAAAAACTCTGAATCTTCCTTGTTCCCTTATTATACAGACGATAAAATTACGGAATCTGCTGAAATTACAGGAAGTAAGACCATCATGCATATTTTTAAAGATGGAAAAACTTACTTATGGGAACCCTTTTCAAACAGAAATCAAGGTGTTTACAGTATTACCAGAAATCTTTATAAAAATATCTATGGAAATAAAGTAGTATTTGAAGAAATTAATCATGATTTAAAAGTATCATTTAGATATCAGTGGAACTCAAGTGATGATTATGGATTTGTAAAAAAATCTACTCTCGTGAATCTGGATTCGTCTCAAACTAGCATCACAGTTTTAGATGGTTTGCAGAATATATTGCCATCAGGTGTTAATTCTGCTTTGCAAAATGCTAGCAGTAATTTGGTAGATGCATATAAGAAATGTGAATTAGAAAGTGATTCAGGCATTGGAGTTTTTGCATTGAGCGCATTTATTGTAGATAAAGCAGAACCAAGCGAAGCTTTAAAGGCTAACATTGTATGGTCTTTAGGGAATGATAATCCAACCTACTTACTGTCATCATTACAACTTAATAATTTCAGACAAGGAAAAACACTTACCAATGAAGTTGATATTAAAGCTGAAAAGGGAGCTTATTTTACTTGTTGCAATATTGAGTTGAATGCCCAGTCTGAAAAACAATGGATGACTATTGCCAATGTAAATCAATCTATAAGTGGAGTCAGTTATATTTCAAACTTAATTAAAACCGAATCTAATTTAGAAAAACTGGTTCAAGATGATATTGACAAAGGAACTTCTAATTTAATTAAGTTGGTCGGATCTTCAGATGGATTACAAAAAACAGAAGATTCTTTAACAAACACTAGACATTTTGCAAACACGCTTTTTAACATTATGCGTGGTGGTATTTTTGATGATGATTATAATATAGAAAAGCAAGATTTCATCAAATACATTGCAAATGCAAATAAAAAAGTTTTAAAGAAAAAAGAAGAAATACTTCAAGATCTACCAGAAAATTTTGATTTAAAATTTTTGAAAGACCTTGCTGAAAATGATGACGATAAAAATTTTAAACGTCTTTGCTTTGAATATTTACCATTAAAATTTAGCAGACGTCATGGTGATCCAAGCAGACCTTGGAATAGGTTTTCAATTAATACCAGAAGCGAAATTGACGGTTCTAAAATTTTAGATTATGAAGGTAACTGGCGTGATATTTTCCAAAATTGGGAAGCACTAGTACATTCATATCCTGAGTTTATTGAAAGTATGATTCATAAGTTTTTAAATGCAACTACATTTGAAGGCTATAATCCGTACAGAGTTACAAAAGGAGGTTTTGATTGGGAAGTAATTGAAGAAGATGATCCATGGTCTTACATTGGGTATTGGGGAGACCACCAAATTATCTACTTATTAAAGTTTTTGGAATTTATTGAAAATTATTATCCAAATCGTTTAGAAAGCCAATTTAATAAAGACCTTTTTGTTTATGCCAATGTGCCATACAAAATTAAGAGCTATCAAGATATTGTTATTAATCCAAAAGACACTATTGATTTTGACTATCATTTAAATGAAGAGATTTTTAAAAAGAAAGCAGAACTTGGTGCTGATGGTTCATTGTTAAGAGATAAAAATTTCTTTATTTATAAAGTTAATTTAATTGAAAAATTATTGGCTACAGTTTTAGCAAAAGTGTCAAACTTTATTCCAGAAGGTGGTATATGGTTAAATACACAACGCCCAGAATGGAATGATGCCAATAATGCTTTAGTAGGAAATGGCGTATCCATGGTTACATTGTACTACTTACGCAGATTTTTGAATTTCTTTGAAGGCATCGTTTCCAAGGCAGATACTAATCAAATTGAATTGTCTGAAGAACTCGTTGTATTTTTCAATAGAGTAGTAAAAGCCCTAAATAAAAATCAATCTATTCTTTCAGGAAAGGTTTCTAATAAAGATAGAAAAACGGTCTTAGATGAATTAGGAATTGCAGGAAGTGACTATAGATTAAAAATTTATAAAGAAGGATTTGTAGGGAATAAAGAGTCTATCAGCAAATCTGATATTTTAAGTTTTATAACAATTACCTTAAAATATCTTGACCATAGTATAGAAGCCAATAAAAGAGCAGATAAATTGTATCACGCTTACAACATCATGACCATTGATAAAGATGAGGTTTCAATTTCATATTTACCTGTCATGTTAGAAGGACAAGTTTCAGCCTTGAGTTCTGGTTATTTGTCACCAAAAGAAGCTTTAGACTTGCTGGATGGTTTAAAAAGCAGTGCATTGTTCAGACCAGATCAATACAGTTATATTTTATATCCAAACAAAGAATTGCCAAGATTTGATAAAAAGAACAATATTTCTGCAGCAAAGTTTGAAAAATCAGAATTACTAAAGCAACTGGTAAAAGAAGGCAATGCACAAATTGTAGAAAAAGATGTGTTAGGTAATTATCATTTTAGCGGAAGTTTTCATAACGCAAATAGTTTAAAGGATGCTTTAGCAGGTTTGCCAGAGGAAACGTATCAGTCACTAATTAAAAAAGACAGTAAATATTTACTAGATCTTTTTGAAGAAACATTTGATCATAAATCATTCACTGGTCGATCCGGAACCTTTTTCGGTTATGAAGGTTTGGGGTCAATTTACTGGCATATGGTTTCCAAACTATTATTAGCTGTTCAAGAGAACTGTTTATTAGCTGTAAATACAAATGAAAGCGATGTTATTATTGGTAAGTTATTAGACCATTACTATGAAATTGAAGCCGGTATTGGCGTTCATAAATCACCAGAATTATATGGTGCATTTCCAACAGATCCATATTCACACACACCAGGAAATAAAGGTGCTCAACAACCAGGAATGACTGGTCAGGTTAAGGAAGATATTTTAAGCAGAATTGGTGAATTAGGTGTTTTTGTAGAGAAGGGATCAATATATTTCAAACCGAGATTGTTAAGAAAAAGTGAGTATTTAAAAGGTTTCAGCAACTTTGAATATACAGATGTTAACAAACAAAAACGAGTCATAGAATTAGAAAAAAACTCACTCTGTTTTGCATATTGCCAAATACCTGTTATATATAAATTAAGTCATCAAGATGGACTTAAAGTTTTATATAATGATGGTCAAGAAGTTGATTTTGAAAGTTTAAAGCTTGACAAAGCAACAAGCAAAAAGATGTTTGAAAGAACAGGAGAGATTCAACAAATAATCGCTTTTATAAAGTCATAAAGTAGTAGCATAACAAAATAAGAACAATGATTTCGATAAGACCTGTAATATTATGTTTTTTCTTCATGATTATCTTGTTTTCGTGTGCAGTTAAACCAAAAGAAAAAATGCCGAAAACTGCATCTGAAATTTTAGGAAATCCCAATTATTTAGCTATTTCTTATGGCGGTTACCGGTATCAGGATCATAGCATTGAACCTACATTGCAAGAGCTAAAAGATGATATGAAACTCCTCCATGCTTTAGGGATTAGAATCGTTAGAACCTATAAAGTACATAAACCACAAGCTGAAAATCTTTTAAAAGCCATAAGCGAATTAAAAAAGCAGGACCCAAGCTTTGAAATGTATGTCATGCTAGGAGCTTGGATTGATTGTAAAAATGCTTGGACAGACCAAGAGCCTATTCATGATATAGAAAGTGAGGCCAACAAACCTCAAATGGAAAAAGTTGTGGCATTGGCCAATCAATATCCAGATATCGTAAAGGTAATTGCTGTGGGTAATGAAGCTATGGTAAAATGGGCAGCGAGTTACTATGTAGAGCCATATATTATTCTAAAATGGGTTAATTATCTTCAAGATTTAAAGGAAAAAGGAGAATTATCGAAAGATTTGTGGGTAACAAGTTCAGATAATTTTGCATCTTGGGGCGGTGGCGGACCAGAATACCACGTAAACGATTTAAACAAATTAATTAAAGCGGTAGATTTTCTTTCCGTTCATACCTATCCTATGCACGACACGCATTATCAGCCAGATTTTTGGTTAAATCCAGAAGGGTTGGAGGGCAAAACCGATATGGAAAAGATTGAAATTTTAATGTTGAGAGCAAAGAAATATGCTATGATGCAGTACGAAAATGTAAAGAAATACATGGAAAGTCTTGGTGTTAGTAAACCAATTCATATTGGAGAGACAGGATGGGCTAGTATGTCTTCAGGATTTTATGGAGCTGACGGATCAAAAGCCTGCGATGAGTATAAAGAAGCTCTTTATTACAAACACATGAGAGATTGGACTAACGAAGCGGGAATGTCTTGTTTTTATTTTGAAGGATTTGACGAACCCTGGAAAGGTGGCGATAATACTGGGAATTCTGAAAAGCATTTTGGATTATTCACCGTAGAAGGAAAAGCAAAATATGTACTTTGGAATATGGTTGATAAAGGTGTCTTTAAAGGTTTAACCAGAAACGGAAACCCAATAATTAAAACATATAATGGAGATAAAAACACCTTAATGAAGGATGTTTTATTACTACCAATAAAATAAAAAACATCATTAAAAAATGTATAAATAAGCATTAAATAATAACAAGCAACTAATTAACAAACTAAAACTAAACAAATGTCAAACAACAAAACAATTTCTAAACATAAGGTGCCAATGGGTCAGAAAATAGCCTTTGGTTTAGGTATGTTAGCCAATCAAATGTTTCCTGCTGCCCTAGGGATTTTTATGGTTGTTCTTGTACAAAATTTAGGTTTTCCAACCTGGATGTGGGGAATTTTATTTTTCTTACCTCGTGTATTCGACTCCATTACTGATCCTATTATGGGGTTTATTTCAGACAATACAAAATCTGTTTGGGGAAGACGAAGACATTATGTGTTTATAGGGGCTATTATCATGGGTATTTCATTTTCATTAATGTGGCAATTGTATAAAGTAGATGGGATATCTTATAATTTCACATATTTCCTATTATGGTCACTAGTATTTTATTTAGGTCTTACCATTTTTAGCGTGCCTTATGTAGCTATGGGATATGAAATGAGTGACGATTTTCATGAGCGTACAAGTATTATGGCTATTGCACAATGGATAGGACAATGGGCTTGGGTAATTGCACCTTGGTTTTGGGTGGTTATGTATGATCCTTCTTGGTTTGAAAGTGCAGATGTTGCTACAAGAACGCTGGCTATATGGGTAGGAGTTATTTGTGCAATTTTAGCCATGATTCCATCTATATTTATTACAAGTAAATCTACTAAAAATGATAGCAGTCTAACTCCTTTAACCCTTAAAACTATAGGAAGCAGTATGAAGGGAATTATTATTGGCTTTAAAGAAGCTTTTGGGTATGAAGAGTTTAGAAAATTATGTTTTTCTACATTTTTAATTTTTAATGCTTTTAATACGGTTGCAGGTTTTTCTTTCTTTATTGTTGTTTATTATTTATTTAATGGTGATACGGCTAGTGCAGGAATTTGGCCTACGCTTTTAGGAAGTGTTGGGGCATTAGCAACTACATTTATAGTAATACCAATTGTTGCATGGATGTCTAAAAAAATGGGTAAAAAGAATGCTTTTTTACTGTCTCAAGGGATATCTGTGATTGGTTATTTAATGCTTTGGTTTTTATTTATTCCAGGAAAACCATATATGTTTTTGTTTGCCTTACCTTTTTTCTCTTTCGGTATTGGAAGTTTATTTACTCTTATGATGTCTATGACTGCAGATGTTTGTGATATTGATGAATTGGCAACAGGTAAAAGACGAGAAGGTATTTTTGGAGCTATTTACTGGTGGATGGTAAAGTTTGGCTTTGCTGTTGCAGGATTGCTAACTGGTGCTATCATGACTTTAGTAGGGTTTGTTCCTGATGCCGTAAATTCAGAGGCTTCAATTACTGGTTTAAGATTATTTTATTCAGGTTTACCTATAGTTGGAACTCTTGCAGCTATGTTTATTATGCGTAATTATGATTTAACAGAAGAAAGAGCCAATCAAATTACTAAAGAATTACAAAAAAGAAAAGCATTTAAACCTTCTGGTTATGCTAATATGAAGTTGCTTTCTGAAATTGATATTGATACTGTTTCTGAAAAAGAACTAAAAGAAAAATTCCCACAACTTTTCTCTACTAAATTAGATTTTTCTTCCTTATCAAATCAAGATATTCAAACAGAGTTTACCAATGTGTTTCAAAAAGGCATGTCTGGTATTTGTTTTAGTGCTTATAAAAGTGGGCAAGAACCTGGCGACTTGATTACTGAAGAGCAAATACGAAAAAGATTAGAAGTTCTTAAACCACATACACAATGGATAAGGGTTTTTTCATGTACAAGCGGACATGAAAAAATCCCAAAAATCGCTAAAGAAATGGGATTAAAAACCATGGTAGGTGCATGGTTGGATAACGACATTGAGAAGAATCATTTGGAAATTCAAGCCCTGATAAAATTAATTAAAGAAGATCTTGTGGATGTTGCCGCAGTTGGAAATGAAGTGCTTTACAGAGGTGAATTAAATGAAGATACTATTATAAATTATATTAACCAGATTAAAAAAGCATCAAAAAGTATACCAGTTGGCTATGTAGATGCTTATTATGAATTTACCAACAGACCTAAATTAGTAGCGGCATGTGATGTTGTTCTTGTAAACTGTTATCCGTTTTGGGAAGGTGCTGATATAAAAATTTCAGGATTCTATCTTCAGAAAATGTATCGTAAAACAGTAGAAGCTGCTCAAGGTAAAAAGGTTATTATTGCAGAAACAGGTTGGCCTAGTAAGGGTGAAATAACTGGTGCAGCTGAGCCTTCAAAAGTTAATGTAATGACTTATTATATTAAAGCGCAATTATGGGCTGAAAATGAAAACGTGGACGTATTTTATTTCTCCTCATTTGATGAGTCATGGAAAATACATTCAGAAGGATGGGCAGGAACCTCTTGGGGTTTATGGGATACCAATGAAAATTTTAAATATTAAACTAAACACTTAAAATATATAACAATGTCATATAGAAGAGAATATCATTCTACCATAGAAGGCACAGATTACAAAGAAAATGTTGGAGTTAACTTTAGTAAACTTTCAACAAAAAAATTAGAAAATCTTTGGAGAGAAACTCTAGAAAAAGGCATGCATGGCTTATGTTTTAGCATGTATGAAGATGGTCAAAAACCTGGCGATATTATTACAGAAGCGCAGGTAGTAAGAAGAATGAAAATTATAAAACCCTATACAAAATGGGTGCGCTCTTTTTCTTGTGTTGAGGGCAACGAACATATTCCCAGAGTTGCACATAAACATGGTCTTAAAACATTAGTAGGTGCGTGGTTGGGAGATGATCTTGAAATGAATGAAGCAGAAATTGAAGGTCTTATCGTATTAGCAAAAGAAGGTTGTGTAGATATTGCCGCTGTAGGTAATGAAGTGATGTATAGAAAAGATTTAACAGAAGACCAATTATTAGAATACATCAATCGTGTTAAAGAAGCCTTGCCAGGTATTCCTGTTGGGTATGTTGATGCTTATTATGAGTTTTCACACAGACCAAGAATAACAGAAGCTTGTGATGTTATTTTAGCCAATTGTTATCCATATTGGGAAGGATGTAGTATAGAATATTCTTTAAACCATATGCAACAAATGTATTATCAGGCTTTAGATGCAGGACGTGGTAAAAAAGTGATTATTACTGAAACTGGTTGGCCAAGTGAAGGTGGAAGTTTAAGAGGTGCCGTATCATCTGCAGAAAATGCCATAAAATATTTTATTAATTCTCAAGTTTGGTCATCTAAAAGTAATATTGACATGTTTTATTTTTCATCATTTGATGAGTCATGGAAAGTTGGTGCCGAAGGTGATGTAGGAGCATATTGGGGACTTTGGGATAAACATGAAAAACTAAAATTTTAAAAATTATTAAGAGAAGTATTTGTAGATGAACTTAACCAAGAAATTAAACCTTCCTTTTGCCAATGCTATTTGCTATTCAGGCTTTAGAGAAGGTCAACAACCTGGAGGAATTGTTCCAAATTATGAAGAGATTAAAGAAGATCTTTTAATACTTCAAGGACAATGGAAGTATTTACGTCTTTATGATTGCGATAAACACGCAGAAATTGTTTTAGATGTTATAGAAAAAGAAGGTTTTGATTTTAAAATCATGCTTGGTGCTTACATCGTAGCTGAAATGAATAACTTTGGTTGTCCATGGGGCGGAACTCATAGTAAAGAACAACTCGAAAAAAATGTAGAAATAAACATTAAACAGATTGATAAACTTATAGTGTTAGCTAATAGATATCCTGATATTATAATTGCTTTATCAGCAGGAAACGAAGCTTGTGTAGATTGGACAGACCATTATGTGCCGGTTAAAAGCGTTATTTCATATGTAAAACGCATTAAAAAAGGGGCTAAACAACCTGTAACTTTTTGTGAAAATTATGTGCCTTGGTTAGACAAGTTAAAAGATTTAGTTAAAGAAATAGATTTTATTTCCATTCATACCTATCCAGTTTGGGAATATAAACACATACACGATGCATTAGAATACACTAAAGATAATTATTATGCAGTGGCAAATAAATATCCAAATGTACCTGTAGTTATTACTGAAGCTGGTTGGGCAACTAATTCAAACGGTAGAGGTATTGATCCACAAAATGTGAGCGAAGAAAATCAAGAGATATATTATCATGATTTGGTAAATTGGAGTCAAAAAGAAGACATACTCACGTTTGTTTTTGAAGCTTTTGATGAACCTTGGAAAGGCTCACCAGAACCCTTAGAACCAGAAAAACATTGGGGATTATTTAAAGTTGATAGAACACCTAAATTGGTTATGAGAGAACTATACGCTAACAAATAATTTTTTATAGTTATCTCCTAACTAGATTTTTTAACTAGTGGTTAATAGCATTAAACTTTAAAAACAGCAATTACAAAATTTTGTAATTGCTGTTTTTTGTTTTTAAGAAGTTAGTTTTAAATCAATTTAAAACTAACCAACAAAATTATATATAAAAAGCTGTTAGCCTTTTTAGTGTGGTTACTTTGCTCATAATTAGTTGTTTATTACATAATTATAACCACTACAAGCTTTAAAAGACCTATACATTACCACAACATTTTATTAAAATTTATTTTAAACAATTACATTATTTTAGTATTAACTTATTTTTCGTCGATAAAATACAATTCAAATCGCTGAACCGTCAAATTCATTATAATTACAACTTTTTTTGTTATGTATGTTTTTTGTGCAGGTTGTTTTTGAGTATTCTATAATAATGTTATTGTATTTTTATGAATATCGAAACAATCAATTTAACTAATTAAACAATTTATTATGATGAAAAAAATTACTTTACTATTTATTATGCTAACTGCATATTTTGGATATGCACAACCAACAAATAATGCTCCCGTACCTGTAAAAGATGCAGTTGATGTTATATCTATCTACAGTGGGGCATACACAGACATAGCTACCAATTATAATCCATTTTGGGGTCAATCAGGTGCAGTTAACACAACCTATGATCCTGGTACTGGAGATTTGGTAATGGCATATACTAATTTTAATTACCAAGGGACAGATTTAACAACAATTAATGCTGCTGGAATGGAATTTTTACATGTTGATCTTTGGACAGCAGCAGACCCAGGAGTAAGTGTAATAAAGGTAAGTCCAATTAATAATGGAACAGGTGCAGGAGAAGTACTTGTAACTATTAATCATACTGCTGGAACTTGGACAAGTGTTGATATTCCTAAATCAAGTTTTACAGGAATGACATGGGATAGTGTTTTTCAGCTTAAAATCGCTGCAAATGGTGCTGGAAGTGCTACACCTATTGATATATATTTAGATAATATTTATTTTTGGAAATCAGCTTTAGATCCTGCTGCGGATGCTACTTTAAGCGACTTGCAGGTAGAAGGAGCAACTATTAACGGTTTTGCATCAGCATCAACGACTTATACTTATTATGTGCCAACAGGAACAGTTACTGTGCCACAAATTACATCTGCTACTACAACTCAAGCTGGGGCTTCTGCTATAATTACGCAAGCATCAGGTATTCCTGGGTCTGCTGCGGTAGAAGTTACTTCTAGTGATTTATCAACTACTAAAACTTATACTGTAAATATAGTTGCGGTTGGGCCAGCAACTGCAGGACCAATACAACCAGCAAGAGCTGTTGCTGATGTAGTATCTGTATTTAGCGATGAATATACTAATGTAACTCCATCTGGATTAGAGACATTTGGTAGTGCAACTTATACAAACTTTACGATAGCAAATACTGATGACACTAGACGTCTTACTGCAACTGCTAATGGTGAAGGTATGCAATATTTATTTTTAGGTGGCGCACCTTTAGATTTAACAAGCTTTACCAATATGCATATTGATTTTTATGTAGAAGGAGCTGTTCAAGTTAGTCAAGAATTACAGGTTTTTCTTCATAACTTTTCTGCTTGGCCTAGTGGTGCTGGTAGTACTAAATTATTTAAGAATTTTGATGTAAATACCATTGGGTCTGGTGCATGGTACACTGTTGATCTTGCATTAGATACTTTTAATGATACACCTTTAACAAGAGATAAAATTTCGTTAATTCAGATTGTTGTTAATGGTGGTGCAGGTGTTCCAGCATTTGGTCCTGTATATATTGATAATATCTATTTCCATAAAGGAACTACTTTAGCTACTAAAAATTTCGAAATAGCTGGTCTTAATGTTTACCCTAACCCAGCTCAAGATAGCTGGACGGTTAAAACACAAAATATTAAAATGTCTTCTATTGAAGTATTTGATATTTTAGGTAAAAACGTAATCTCTTTAAAACCTGAAACTACTGAAGCTACTATTAATGCTTCTCAACTTAAATCAGGATTATATTTTGCTAAAATCAATACTGCTAATGGTTCTACTAGCTTAAAACTAGTTAAAGAATAAGCAGAAGGTATTGTTTAAATTATTATAAAAAAGAGCGATTTATTCGCTCTTTTTTTTATTGTATTAAAAACAATTTTAGAATAATATAAGCTTAAAAAGTATTCTATTCTAAGCTTCTGGTTTTTCTAGTTGTTTGTTAATCTTTTTAATTGCGTTTTCTATAGATTTTTCAGGTTCAATTATATTGTATTCACCCCAGAATTCTGGATCAGAAAACCCAGACGCTTTTTCATTTAAAATCACTCTAGGACTTAACTTTTCACCTAAATAATTTGTTTCATCAGTTTTTTTCCAATCAGTTATAGCCATTTCACTACTTAAGGTGTACTCACTATTAAATAATTTATGTTTCCAATTTACCTTAAAAGTTAACTGAATTTTACCATAACCATAATGCCATTTTCCGTTTTTAGTTCTGTAATCAACTCTGTAAGAAGCTACGGTAGGATACACTTTAACTTTGTTTGGTTTTTTTCTAACAAACATCTCACTGGCCAAATCTTTATCTTCAATATTTAAATTATAAACGGCGCTTGTTAAAGCAAGTGTTTGAGAGTCTATGTATAGTTTCCCGTAATATAAGGGCTCGTTGTTATTAATTTTTTGTTTAAAATTCACAACATAAACAAGGCGGTTATTCAATTCAGTAGATGCATCAAAAGTAAATTGATAATTTGATAAATTACCTCTATCAAAAATGTATTCAGGATATTTAATCATATCGGTATATAATGTACTAAATGGCCCGCCTTGAAGTTTTAAAGCCAAAGTGTCAAGTCTGGAATAATCTGTACTTTTTCTTGACTTTAATAAACTAACGTCATCATGCTTGGTATTGGAATATGGTTGTTTGTAAATGTTTAAAACGGCTTCAGAAAGTGACGCATTCTTATTTCTTTTTTTAATGGTTTCTCTGTAAAAGGCAGTCATTTTGGTGTTGTCATTATCATAAAATTCACTTTTTCTATCTAAAGTAGCTCTAACCAGGGCTTCAGCATCTTTAATACCATATATATTTACATTATCAAGTTCAGTTATTGAAACCTCCATAAGTATTTTTGTGTCCTCATTATTTAGTGTTGCTATAGGAATTTCTTTTTTTGTATACCCTAAAATAGAAACCAGTATTGTTTTGTCTAAATACTCACTAGGCACTTTTAATAAAAATTCACCTTCATTATTGGTAATAGTGCCAATATTGGTTCCGCTAATGTTTATGTCTACATAGGCAAGAGGTTCTTTAGATTTACCATCTAAAACGTGTCCTTTAAACTCTTTGTTTTTTTGAATTTCTTGAATAGGTTCTTGAAATAAATTAGTTGCTTGAGAATTGAAACTAAAAACTAAGAGAAATAAAACTGTTGATGTGTATACCAGTGAGGAAATACTTTGGAAGGTATGTGTCTTTTTCATAGCAATAAGTCTTAAGGGGTTAATTATTAACCATATAAGATAATGAAATACATTTAAAATGTCAAGTTTTTATATAATATTTAACAATCTGGGTTCCTAAATTATAAATAGAATTTTTGTTTTAATATGCAGGTCTCAAAAGGAGCAAATTTTTTTATTTCAAAAGTAAGTCTTAACTAATTTTTTAGAAAATCAAATGGTAATAGCCGTATCTTTACCTTTTAATAAGAGTAGCTGTAAATATGCCAACAGAAAGTATTTCATTTAAAAAAACGGGTTATTTTTCATCACTAATTTGTGATTATATTGAAGAGTCTTCTACATTACAACCGTTTTATAATAACTTTCCTAAAATTGAAAATTTTAAAAAGCAGATTAAAGAAAAGCATGTGTCTTGTAATTTGGGCACAAGAACAGTTCTAGTTGAAAGTTTAAAAAAGCAATATGCAACTATTGAGACTTCAGAAGCTACAATGCAAAATATAGAGTCTTTAATACAAGAAAATTCTTTTACAATAATAACGGGTCATCAATTAAATATTTTCACAGGACCACTTTATTTTTTATATAAAATTATTTCTACAATAAATCTTACAACAGAATTAAAAGAAGCATATCCTGATTATAATTTTGTGCCGGTTTATTGGATGGCTACTGAAGACCATGACTTTGAAGAAATTAATTATTTCAATTTTAAAGGAAAAAAAGTACGTTGGAATAAGGTTGCAAGTGGTGCAGTTGGGGAATTATCAACTGAAGAGCTTGGTAATGTTTTTGAATTATTTTCAAAAGATTTAGGCATAGGTAAAAAAGCCGATTTTTTAAGAAATTTATTCACAGAAGCTTATTTAAAACATGATAACCTAACAGATGCTACACGGTATTTAACAAATGCACTTTTTTCTGAATATGGGTTGGTAATTATTGATGCTAATGATGCAGAATTAAAACAGTTGTTCATCCCTTATATCAAAGATGAATTACTAAATAATACATCTTTTAAATTGGTTTCTGAAACCATTAAAAAAATAAGTGATTTACCAAATCAACCATATAATATTCAAGTCAATCCTCGAGAGATAAATTTGTTTTATTTAAAGCAGAATTTACGTGAGCGTATCGTTTTTGAAGACGGTCTATATTCTGTTGTTGATTCGGATATATCATGGACTAAAGATGAGATTTTAAAAGAAGTTGAAAATAATCCTGAGCGTTTTAGTCCAAATGTGATTATGCGTCCGTTGTATCAAGAAGTTATTTTACCAAACTTATGCTATATTGGCGGCGGTGGCGAATTGGCCTATTGGTTTGAGTTGAAACAATTTTTTAATGAAGTTAAAGTTCCTTTTCCTATACTTTTACTCCGTAACTCGGTATTGATTCAAACCGTTCAGCAACAAAAAAAGCTTAATAATTTAAACATTTCCAGTGAAGATATCTTTTTAAAACGAGATGCCTTCATTAATAAAAAAGTACGTAAAATATCGAATATTGATATTGATTTTTCTTCTCAAAAAGAACAGTTAATTCAGCAATTTAAGCACTTATATAAGTTGGCTGAAAAAACTGATAAATCGTTTATTGGTGCTGTAAAATCACAAGAAGTAAAACAGTTAAAAGGTTTAGAAAAACTAGAAAAGCGTTTGCTTAAAGCTCAGAAAAAAGTACTTTCAGACCAAGTATCAAGGATGACAGAACTTCAAAATGAATTATTTCCAAATCAAAGTTTACAAGAAAGAAACACTAATTTTTCAGAATTTTATTTGGAATACGGCGAAGAATTAATTCCTCAATTAATAGAAAACTTAAAACCTCTAAATACTGAGTTTTTAATATTAACACTATAACAAAATGCATAAAATAGATATTGATTTGGTTAACATGACATTGGATGTTATGAAATATGCCATTGATAGAATTTCAGAAACAGAGCCTAAAATTGGTGTTCCTCAAAAAGCTGAAGATTTAAAAGCATTGGTAGGTGAAACGGTTACAGCTAAAGGCATTGGTGGAGAAGTGGCTTTTAATTTATGGAAAGAGCATTTAATGAAAGCAAATGTTTCTATAGATCACCCAAGGCATTTGGCATTTGTACCAGCATCGCCAACAAGGGCAGCAATTATGTTTGATTTGGTAACATCTGCTTCCAGTATTCATGGAGCCTATTGGATGGAAGGTGCAGGAGGAATTTTTTGTGAAAATGAAGCCATGAAATGGATTGTATCACTTACAGGATTGCCAGAAGGAGCTTTTGGTGTTTTTACAAGTGGTGGAACTGCAGCAAATCTTTCAGCAATAGTAACGGCCAGAGAATATTGGAGAAGTTTAAATGATAAAAATAAAAATGAAAAAGGCATTATAATCACTTCTATCGGGGCACATTCTTCTGTAAAAGCGATGGCTAAGGTGGTCGATGTGGATGTATTATTAGTAGATACCGAAGATAAATTGGAAGCAAAAGCTTTACAAGAAACCATTAATGGATTACCAGAAAATCAAAGAAAACGATTATTTGCTGTTGTAGGAACGGGTGGAACAACCAATGCAGGCATTATTGATGATTTATCTGGTATAGCTGCTATTTGTGAAACAGAAAATTTATGGTTTCATGTGGATGCAGCTTATGGCGGTGGCGCTTTAGCAGCAGATTCTGTAAGACATTTATTTAACGGTATTGAAAAAGCAGATAGTATCACCATTGACCCACACAAATGGATGTTTTCTCCTTATGATTGTGGTGCAGTTATTTATAAACAACCTGAATTAGCTAAAAAAGCACACTCACAAGAAGGGTCTTATTTAGATATTTTTAAAGATGAAGGTGCTCATGGTTTTAATCCTACTGATTATCAAATACAGTTAACAAGGCGCGTTAGAGGTTTGCCATTATGGTTTTCATTAGCAATGCATGGTACAGACAGATATAAAGAAGCTGTTGAACGTGGTCTTGAATTGGCACAAATTGCTGGTAAATTGATAACTGAAAAACCTCATGTTGAACTGGTAAGAGACCCAAGTTTGTCTTGCGTTTTGTATAGACGAATTGGTTGGAAACCTGAAGATTATACACATTGGACTTATGAAAATCACAGCAAAGGATTTGCATTAGTCACTCCAACAAAGTGGAAAAAAGGAGGTGCTTTTGAAACGGTTTCCCGTTTTTGTTTTATCAATCCAGATACTACAGAAAAAGATATAGAAATGATTTTAGATTCTATGCTTTAAAAATTTATTAAAAAAGTATGTGTGCTAATTTCGCATTCTAAAATCAATTATTACTTTTGCGCATGCAACACAACAAGGTACTTATTTTAGATTTCGGGTCACAATACACACAACTTATTGCCCGTAGAGTTAGAGAACTCAATATTTATTGCGAAATCCATCCTTACAACAAAATTCCAGTTAATGTATCAGAGTACAATGCGGTAGTTTTATCTGGAAGTCCATTTTCTGTAAGAGGTGAAGATGCACCACATCCAGATTTATCACAAATACGTGGAAAAAAACCAATGCTTGCGGTTTGTTATGGTGCTCAGTATTTAGCACATTTCTCTGGAGGCGAAGTTGCTCCATCAAATACGAGAGAATATGGTAGGGCAAATTTATCATTTATAAAAAATGATGAAGCTTTCTTAGCCGGTATTCAAAAAGGAAGTCAGGTTTGGATGAGTCATAGTGATACTATTAAGCATTTACCAACCAATGGGGTTTTATTAGCCAGCACCAATGATGTGCAAAATGCAGCATTTAGAATTGAAGGAGAAGAAACCTATGCTATTCAATTTCACCCAGAAGTGTATCATTCTACAGATGGTAAAAAATTATTAGAAAACTTTTTAGTTCGCATAGCAGTTGTACACCAAGATTGGACACCACAATCTTTTGTTGAAGAAACTGTTGAATCACTACAAAATCAATTAGGAAATGATAAAGTGGTATTAGGACTTTCTGGAGGCGTTGATTCTTCGGTAGCTGCCGTTTTACTTCATAAAGCTATTGGAAAAAATCTGTATTGTATTTTTGTGAATAATGGGTTACTTCGTAAAAATGAGTTTGAAAGCGTTTTAAAGCAATATGAAGGCATGGGACTTAACGTTAAAGGTGTTGATGCATCTAAACGTTTTTTAGATGCTTTAGCTGGAATTGATGATCCTGAGAAAAAACGTAAAGCCATTGGTAATGCGTTTATTGAAGTGTTTGATGATGAAGCTCACCAAATTGAAAATGTGACTTGGTTGGCACAAGGCACCATATATCCTGATGTTATAGAAAGTGTGTCTGCTACTGGCGGACCATCAGCTACTATTAAAAGTCATCATAACGTAGGCGGATTACCAGATTTTATGAAACTTAAAATTGTTGAGCCGCTAAAAGCATTGTTTAAAGATGAGGTGAGAAGAGTAGGTGCAACTTTAGGAATTGATCCGTTATTGCTTGGTCGTCATCCGTTTCCAGGACCTGGGTTAGCCATTCGTATTTTAGGTGATATTACTGCTGAAAAAGTGCGTATTCTTCAAGAAGTTGATGCTATTTTTATAAACGGACTTCGTGAATGGGGCTTGTATGACAAAGTTTGGCAAGCCGGTGCTATTTTATTACCAGTAAATAGTGTAGGTGTTATGGGTGATGAACGTACTTATGAAAAATGTGTGGCACTTAGAGCTGTTGAAAGTACAGATGGTATGACGGCAGACTGGGTAAATTTACCCTATGAGTTTTTGCAAAAAACATCAAATGACATAATAAATAAAGTTAAAGGCGTTAATAGAGTAGTTTATGATATCAGCTCAAAACCGCCAGCAACTATTGAATGGGAATAGTGACTTTTAGTACGTTTACGTCATAATTGAAGAAGCTCTAAAACAAGTAAAATTGTATTTTTGGTTTGGGTGTTCCAATATTTATAAACTATATTTATTATTTTTAAAGTATCTCACGTGTATATAATTACCGTATATAATAAAGTGAGTTAAACAAATATTGTCAGGCTGTACACTATATCTTTTCTTTTTGGCATGTTATGTGTATAAACAAAAGAAAAGGATGTCGTTTCCATCCTTAACACAATTTTAAAATTAGATTACATGATTAAATTCTTTTCCATTGTATGTTTAGCTTTTTTTTTAAGCAATAATACAGCTAAAGCCCAAAACTATAAGACACATAAGGTTAAACAAGGAGAGACTATTGAAAGTATTTCTAAACAATATTACGTAACTCCTTTTGATATTTATACATTAAATCCTGATGCAAAAAAGGGTTTAAAGCCAAATACGCTTTTAATCATTCCAAAACCAAAAGTAGATTCTGAACCTAAAGTTACTGTTACTAAAGAATTGCAAGGTTTTAAAACGCATAGAATAGGTAAAAAGGAAACCTTATACAGTTTAGCCAAAGAATATAATGTGTCAGAAGATGATATTAAAAAATACAACACATTTTTATATTCTAGCACTTTACGTAAAGGGGATAAATTAGAGATTCCTGTTTTTAAAATTACTGAAGTTACTCAAACAAAAGAGTTAACAAAACCTTATACAGTTTTACCAAAAGAAGGGAAATGGCGCGTTGCTTATAAATTTGGTATCACGCTTGCTGAATTGGAATCCCTTAACCCAAATATGGGAGACGTATTGCAAGAAGGTGAAATTATTAATGTGCCAAACATTACTAAAACTGATGAAAAGGTAGTTGATGAGCAATACAGTTATTATAAAGTACTACCTAAAGAAGGATTTTATAGATTAAAACTAAAATTAGGATTAGAACAAGATCAGCTTGAAGCCTTAAATCCTTCATTGAAGGAAAGCGGATTAAAAGATGGCATGATTTTAAAAGTGCCTTTCAATCATAATATAGAATCTTTTGAGTCTAATGAAGTTGCTAATAATTTAATTGAAAAAATAAAAGATTATAAAACCAAGCATATTGCTATAATGTTACCATTTCGTTTGGATCGTGTTGAATTTGACTCTATATCAAACATGAAACAAAGCATATCAAATGATAGATATTTAGATGCATCTTTAGATTTTCATTCAGGGATATTAATGGCTGTTGATTCACTTAAAACTTTAGGTATTTCTCTTAAAGTAGATGTTTATGACACGAAATACCAAGTTGGTGAAGTGTCTAAAATTATTGAGTCTAACAATTTTGAAAATTTAGATGCTGTAATTGGGCCATTAACACCAAACAATTTTGAAAGAGCAGCTTCTGAATTAAAAAAATATAATGTTCCCGTAGTCTCGCCAATTGGGGAGAATCTAAATCTTTATGATAATGTTTTTCAAACAAGACCTTCTGCAGACTTGTTAAAAAGCAAAATGATTAATTATGTTAAAACACTTTCAGGTTCAAAAAACATTGTTATTATTTCTGATAGTAAAAATTCACCAGTTGCTGCAGAATTAAAACAAGAATTTACTTTTGCAACCCAAGTGCGTTCTAGAAAGAATAAAGATGGTAAAGATGCCAATTATATATTAGTTGATGATATTGCTAGTGTTTTAAAATCTGGTATTAACATAGTTTTTTTAGAAACTCAAAATCAAGGATTCGCATCAAATGTGACTAGTATAGTAAATTCTTTAATTAGAGCTGAAAATAAAGAAGAAAATATAGCTAAAACAGATATTATATTAGTTACTACAAATATGAATGCTGCTTTTGAAGGTGATGAAATATCAAATGAACACTTGTCCAATTTGAGTTTTACTTTTGCCACCATGTCAAAAACAAAAAGCATAGAAGATAATAATTACTTCATTAAAAAATATGAAGAAATTTATCATGTTACACCAAATAAAAGAGCTATTAGAGGTTTTGATGTTACTATGGATGTTGTGTTACGTTTAGTAACTTCAGATGATTTATATACTTCTGTAACTGAAACGCCTTTAACAGAATACGTTGAAAGCAAGTTTGAATACAAAAAGAAACTTTTTGGAGGATTTTATAATGATTCAGCTTATTTAGTAAAGTATAAAGATTTAAGAATTGTTGAAGTTCAGCAATAAGACAAATTAAAATTCGTTTTTTAATTCAAACCTAGTTTTCTATCGCTTGTCTAGATTTATTATTTTAATATGTTGCTTCCTTTTTGTTGAAAAAGATGAACCAGTAATTACTTGGAGAGAATCTTATAAATTATCATGGAATGATTTTAAAGGCGAGGCACATAAAAATGAAAAAGCAGTAGCAATTACAGCATCAGGTTTTAGTTTTGAGTATTCTATCAAACAAAATGTTTTTAGAGCAGTAAGTTTTGAAGCAAAAGTAGAAGCTTGTTTTTTTTCTGAACAATCATGGTATAAACCAGAATTAGTAAATGATTATATTTTGTCTCATGAACAATTGCATTATGATATTACAGAGCTTTACACACGTAAATTCAGACAGCAATTAAGCCAACTAAAAGTTTCAAAAACTATTAAAAGTGATTTAGAATCACTACACAAGTTGATGAATAAGCAATTAGAAAGCAGACAAAATGACTATGATGCTGAAACTAATAATTCAATAAATAAAGAAGCTCAACTACTTTGGCAACAAAAAATTGAAACAGAGTTGCAAACATTAGTCTCATATAAATCAGAATAGTTGTGTTCATGCAACCCGATAAAAACTTCTTAATAACCTTGGCGCATACCAAAATGCCTTTTGGGAAGTATAAAGACCTCTATTTAATTGACCTGCCAGAATATTATGTGGTTTGGTATCATAATAAAGGATTTCCAAAAGGGAAATTAGGAGATATGCTACAAACCGTTTATGAACTTAAATTAAACGGTTTGGAAGAGCTAATTAGAAATATTAAAAAGCAGTATCCTAAATAGAGATTTAGTTTTTAAGTCTATTATATATAAAAAATAGTTGTTTATAAATACCTTTTAAATAACTAAAACAATGCTTTAATAACTGTTTTAATTTTGTAAATTTGCCTGCGTTTATAGGCGCAACATGACAAAAACAACCAAATACATATTTGTAACCGGAGGCGTTACCTCATCTTTAGGAAAAGGAATTATAGCAGCTTCGCTTGCTAAATTACTTCAGGCACAAGGTTATAGAGTTACTATCCAGAAATTAGATCCGTATATTAACGTAGATCCAGGAACTTTAAACCCTTATGAACATGGCGAATGTTATGTTACCGAAGATGGTGCTGAAACCGATTTAGATTTAGGACATTATGAGCGTTTTTTAAACGTGCCTACAAGTCAGGCTAACAACGTTACTACAGGACGTATTTACCAAAGTGTTATTGAAAAAGAACGTCGCGGTGAGTTTTTAGGAAAAACAGTTCAGGTAATTCCTCATATTACTGATGAAATTAAAAGACGCATTAAGCTTCTAGGAAATTCTGGCGATTATGATATTGTAATCACTGAAATTGGCGGAACGGTAGGAGATATAGAATCATTACCATACATTGAAGCAGTAAGACAATTAAAATGGGATTTAGGCGAAAACAATGCAATAGTAATTCATTTAACCTTAGTGCCATACTTAGCTGCTGCTGGAGAATTAAAAACAAAACCAACACAACATAGCGTAAAAACATTAATGGAAAGTGGTGTACAAGCTGATATTTTGGTTTGTAGAACAGAATATGATTTACCATATGAATTACGCAGAAAACTAGCATTATTTTGTAATGTTAGAGAAGAAGCTGTCATTCAATCTATTGATGCTTCAACTATTTATGATGTGCCAAATTTGATGTTACAACAAGGTTTAGATAAAGTAGTTTTGAAAAAACTAGATCTTGAGGGGAAAACTCCAGATATTACCCATTGGAATACTTTTTTAAACCGACTTAAAAATCCAAAAACGACTGTTAATATAGGTTTAATAGGAAAATATGTTGAATTACAAGATTCTTATAAATCTATTTTAGAAGCTTTTATTCATGCCGGAGCAGAAAATGAAGTAAAAGTAAACATAGAATCTATTCATTCAGAATATTTAAATGATGATAATATCAAGTTAAAATTATCTCATTTAGATGGTATTTTGGTAGCGCCTGGTTTTGGTGAGCGTGGTATTGAAGGAAAAATTGTAGCTGTTAAATATGTACGTGAAAATAATATGCCATTTTTTGGCATTTGTTTGGGTATGCAAATGGCTGTAATTGAATTTGCACGAAACGTTTTAAATCTTCCTGATGCAGATTCAACAGAGATGAATCCTAAAACCAAAAACCCAGTAATTGATTTAATGGAAGCTCAAAAAACAATTACTGATAAAGGAGGAACCATGCGTTTAGGTGCTTGGAAATGTGATTTAAAAATGGGAAGTGCTGCTCGTGAAATTTATAAAGCAGAAACCATAAAAGAGCGTCACAGGCATCGTTATGAATTTAATGGTGTTTATAGAAAAGAAATAGAGGAAGCCGGCATGATAGCTACTGGATTAAATCCAGACACCAAATTAGTAGAAATTATAGAAATACCAAAACATCCGTTTTTTATTGGTGTTCAATATCACCCAGAATATAAAAGTACCGTTGCAAATCCTCATCCGCTATTTGTAGCGTTTGTAAAAGCAGCCTTAAAATTTAAAAATAGTAAAAAAGGTGCCAGTGTGTCACAAAACTAAAATTGGTTAGTTTTTTGATAAATACCTAAAACCTCAATTTAAAAGAGGAGAAATTTATAGCAAATGGAAGAAAAAAAATTAGATATTAATTCGATTATAGGATTTGCCCTTATTTTCGGAATATTAATGTACATGCTTTGGCAAAATCAACCAACTCCAGAGCAGGTTGCAGATCAAGAAAAAGCAAAACAAGAACAGGTTGCAAAAGATGAAAAAGCTAAAATGCAAAATAACGCTGTTGTTACTACTTCCGAAGATTTTTCAGTTATAACAGCTACAGATTCTACAAAGCTAGAAGCATTAAAATCAAAACTTGGAGCCTTTGCTTATTCTTCAACATTACCATCAGCAACAGACACTGAAACACTTGTTGAAAACGATGTTTTATCATTAAAATTTAGCAATAAAGGTGGTTATCTTTCAGAAATTAGATTAAAAAACTTTGTAAATTTTGATTCTATTCCTGTTTATTTAATAAAAGATAATAATTCAGCGTTCAATATCAATTTTGGAACAACAGATAGTCGTATTTTAAACACACAAGACTTATATTTTCAGCCAACCATTACCAAAAACGGTGACAATACCGTCGTTTCAATGAAACTTAAAGTATCAGAAACCAAGTTTTTAGAATATAGATACGACATAAAGAATGACGATTATATGATGGATTTTACCATTCGTTCTCAAGGCTTAAGCGATGTTATTAATAGCTCTCAAGCCATTGATTTAGATTGGAAAGTAAAAACCTATCGGCATGCAAAAAGTGTTTCTTATGAGAATCGTTATACTGAACTTGTTTTTGAATATGAAAATGGAAAAGATGATTATTTAGGTCAAAGCGAACTATCAGACGATACAGCCAATGAAGTTACTTATGTAGCTTTTAAACAACACTTTTTTACCTCTATTTTATTATCAGATTCTCCTTTTAAAAAGGCAAATTTAAAATCTGAAAATTTAATTAAAGACGAAGAAATTGATACGGTTTTTACTAAATCTTTTGAAGCTAAATTACCATTAGAACTTATTTCTGGTGAGATTAATAAAAAAATGAATTGGTATTTTGGCCCATCAGATTATAAAATATTAAATGCTTACGATAGAAATTTAGATGAAGTGTTGCCTTTAGGTTGGGGAATTTTTGGTTGGATTAACCGATATGTATTCATTCCAACATTCGGGTTTTTAAGTGGATTTTTACCGTATGGTTTTGCAATTATAGTCATGACTATTTTAGTAAGAATCGTCATGTCTCCAGTAACCTATAAATCTTACGTGTCTCAAGCAAAAATGAAGGTTTTAAAGCCTGAGATTGCTGAAATTAATGAAAAGTATAAAGACAATGCCATGAAAAGGCAACAGGAAACAATGGCATTGTATAGTAAAGCAGGAGCAAGCCCAATGGCAGGATGTTTACCGGCTTTGGTGCAATTACCCGTGTTTTATGCCTTGTTTCAATTCTTTCCTTCAGCGTTTGATTTGCGTCAGAAAAGCTTCCTTTGGGCAGAAGATTTATCATCATATGATACCATTGCAAAATTACCATTTAACATACCTTTTTATGGAGACCATGTAAGTTTGTTTCCAATATTGGCATCGGTTGCCATATTCTTTTATATGCAAATGACTACTGGGCAACAAATGGCAGCACAACCAACCCAAGAAGGTATGCCAGATATGAGTAAAATGATGAAATACATGATGTATTTTTCACCATTAATGATGTTGTTTTTCTTTAATAATTATGCTTCAGGATTAAGTTTGTATTATTTTGTTTCAAACTTAATTACCATTGGTATTATGTTAGTGATTAAGCATTTTATTATTGATGAAGATAAAATTCATGCAAAAATTCAAGAAAATAAAAAGAAGCCAAAAAAGGAAAATCGTTTCCAGAAGAAAATGAAAGAAATGATGGAACAGGCAGAAAAGCAAAAACAAGCACAAAACCGAAAATAGATTTTAAGCTGCCTTTTGGCAGCTTTTTTTATATACAATTTCAATAATAAATCATCGTTATTTACATTATGAAAAAAGTATTTGTTTTATTATTTCTAGTTGAAGTTACTTTAACTTCAGCACAGACAATCAATCAATTTGATTCAGAAGGCTTACGTCATGGTATTTGGAAAAAATATTATGATAACACGACAGTTTTAAGATATGAAGGAGAATTTAACCACGGAAATGAGATAGGCTTATTTAAATATTACAAAAATGTTGATAAATCAGCATCACTCGCGGCAACAAAGCAGTTTAATGAAGCAAATAATAAAGCTTATGTTACTTTTTATACATCTAAAGGAAAAGTAGTTAGTGAAGGCGAAATGGATGGTAAACTTTATATTGGTGAGTGGAAATATTATCAGAAAAATTCCAAAAAAATAATGACTTTAGAAAACTATGATAATCAAGGTCTTCTTGACGGTGATAGGTTTGTGTATTATGAAAATGGACAAATAGCTGAAAAACAATTTTATGTTCATAGTCAATTAGAAGGTGCTTCAATTTGGTATTCTGAAAAAAACGTTGTTTTAAAAGAATTTCAATATGTAAATGGAGAGTTGCATGGTCTTTCAAAGTTTTATAACCCAAAAGGAGAATTAATCTTGGAAGGAAGTTACAAACAAGGAAAAAAACACGGTATTTGGAAAACTTATGAAAAAGGAAAACTAATTGAAGAAAAAGATTTTACCTATAAACCTAAGTTTATTAAAAAGAATTAAAAATAAAAAAGGCTCTTAATTTTTAAGAGCCTTTACATTTAGACAATTTCGTCTAAACCAAACAAACCAAACAAAACTATTTTATAAAGTTGGGATAGCAACTTTGTTTATAACATGTATTACACCATTTCCTGCTTGAACATCTACTTTAATAATTCCTATATCAGAATTATCTGAGCCATCTGTTAAATCGGCTATATTATCACCAGTTCCAGGTAATGTAATTGTTAAATTATCACCTTCTAAACTTGGCGCAACAGTATTTCCATTTGGTGTTAAGTCACCTGATGTTACATTAGCATCACCAATAACATGGTGCAATAATACTTGCGTTAATACAGTTTCTTCAGGTATTGAAGCTAAAGCACTAAAAGCATCATTTGTTGGTGCAAACACAGTAAATAATGCTTCGGTATCTGATAAAATTGTAGCAAAATCTGTTGCTGGAGTTAATGTTGTTAATGCAGTAACTAGAGTTGAAAAATTAGGGTCTGCAACTGCAAATGTTACAACTGTTGGAATAGGCATTACGGCATCAATAGCATGTATAATGCCATTTGTTGTAACAACATCTGCTGCCGATACTGATGCAACTCCATTAAATGTAACACCATTTGAAGTATTAAAATATAAACTTAAATTATTCATTCCAGGACCAGTCGCTAACGTATTGGTGTAACCAGCTTCAAGACTAACTAAATCAGTAGACTTTACAACACTTCCTAAAACATGGTTTAAAAGAATATTTGCTAAAGCATCTGTAGGCACATCTCCTAAAGCTGTTCCATCTAAAAATGCAGTAAAGGCATCATTATCAGGTGCTAACACAGTAAAAGTACCTTCGCCACTTAAAACGTTTACCAAATCACCATCTGCAGCACTCAAAGCAGCAACTAAACTTGAAAATGCTGGATTAGCTAAAGCTTGATCAACTATTGTAGGTAATCCAATTACAGCATCAACAATGTGAATGATACCATTGGTAGCTTCAATATTGGGTAGAGTTACATTTGAAACACCATTTAGTTTAACACCTGCTGATGTATCTATAAACATACTTAAATTTAAATTTGAACCAGTTTGAGTAGCCAATGTATTTACATATCCTGTTGATAAACTTGTTGAAGGAAACTTTTCAGCAATAACATGATTAAGTAAAACTTGCGTAAGAACATCAGTAGGAATGTCTGTTAATGATGCAAAATTATTTGCTGCTAAAAAAGCTGTAAAAGCATCATTAGTTGGTGCAAAAACAGTAAATGTTCCTGGCTGATTTAAAGTTGTTGCTAGGTTTGCACGATTTAAAGCATCTACTAAAATACTTAATTGAGGTGTAGCTACCGCCAATTCAGTTATTGTTTCTGGTTGCATAACATTATCATTATCATCATTATCACAAGAAAGTGTGATGAAAGATAAAATTGCAATAAATGCAAATTTTGTAAGAATAGATTGTGATTTCATAGTAATTTAGTTTTTTATTATTTGTTTAACAAAAATAAAAATATATTAAACAATATTTTATTTTGTTCAATAGATTTAACTAATGATTAAACAGAAATAATTTATAATCTATCATTTTTGTATAAATCCTATTTTAAGTTTTCTTGTTATAAATTGTATCTTTGTACATTATTTTAAAGCTATGAAACGCGTTATTGTTGGACTTTCTGGAGGAGTAGATTCTAGTGTTGCAGCCTATTTATTAAAGCAACAAGGTTATGAAGTAATAGGCTTGTTTATGAAAAATTGGCATGATGATTCTGTAACAATATCTAATGAATGTCCTTGGTTAGATGATAGTAATGATGCGATGTTAGTAGCCGATAAATTAGGTATTCCTTTTCAAACCATAGATTTAAGTGAGCAGTATAAAGAACGTATTGTTGACTATATGTTTAAGGAATATGAAAAAGGAAGAACACCAAATCCAGATGTGCTTTGTAATAGAGAAATTAAGTTTGATGTCTTTATGAAAATAGCCATAGATCTTGGCGCAGATTACGTAGCTACGGGTCATTACTGCAGAAAAGGCATCATTACTAAAGAAGGAAAAGAGATATATCAATTATTAGCAGGAGAAGATTCAAACAAAGATCAATCTTATTTTTTATGTCAGTTATCTCAACAACAGTTGGCAAAAGCGTTATTTCCAATAGGAGAATTAACAAAACCAGAAGTTAGAAAAATAGCCTTAGAATTAGATTTGGTCACAGCTGAAAAAAAAGATTCTCAAGGATTATGTTTTATAGGAAAAGTAAAATTACCAGATTTTTTGCAACAACAATTAAAGCCAAAAGAAGGAGAAATTGTTGAAATTCCTAAAGAAAATGACCTATATAATTTACAAAATCCAAGCTTTAATAATGAAATTGAACGCTTGGAATTTTTATCACATAAAATAAAATATCATAAACAAGACGGCAAAGTTGTGGGCAAACATCAAGGTGCTCATTATTTTACAAAAGGGCAACGCAAAGGATTAGCTGTTGGTGGAAATGTCGAGCCTTTATTTGTTATTGAAACAGATGTTGAAACAAATGTTATTTTTACTGGACAAGGCAAACAACATCCTGGTTTGTATAAAAAAGCCTTATTTGTAAAAAATGATGAATTACATTGGATTCGTGAGGATTTAGTTTTAGATACAGATGCTAAAATGCAAGTTTTAGCAAGAATTCGTTATCGTCAACCATTACAAAAAGCAACACTTTATAAAGTAGATTCAGGATTATATGTAGAGTTTGAAAACCCACAATCGGCCATAACAGAAGGTCAATTTGTGGCTTGGTATATTAATGATGAATTAGTTGGTTCGGGAGTAATTTCTTAATTAGTTGGTTTGATGCTAATTTCATAAATTGCAATGTAAATTTCAATTACTATGAAAAGAAACCTACTTGTTTTAATTGGATATATAATTTCTATTGTCAGTTTTGCACAACAAGAAGATGCTTGGGTTTATTTAACAGATAAGCAAAATGTAACGGCTTCTTTGAACAATCCTATTACTATTCTCACCCAAAAAGCCATTGATAGAAAAAATGCCCACGGCGTTTTAATTGATGAACGTGATGTGCCTGTCAATGAAAATTACATTTCACAATTAAAATTACAGCCAGGTATTTCGGTTTTAGCAAAATCAAAATGGTTTAATGCCGTTCATGTTAGAGGAACTCAAACAGATATTAATGCACTATCAGTATTAAGTTTTGTTGCTTCAATTGATTTTGCTAATAAAAACTTAAATTCTTTAAAAAGAAATTTTGTAAAAAAAGAATCCAAATTAGAAGGAGTTACGGTTAGCTTTAATTACGGAAATGCGTTGAATCAAATTCAAATGATAAAAGGAGACCAATTACACCTTTCTGATTATACAGGCAATGGCATTACTGTGGCTGTACTTGATGCTGGTTTTCCAAATGTTAATACCATGTCTTCTTTTCAAAGATTAAGAGATGCAGGTAATTTATTGGACGATTTTGATTTTGTAAACAGAGATGATGATGTTTACAGCAATACCGTTAGCAATCACGGCACGTTGGTTTTAAGTGCTATGGCAGGATACATAGAAAACCAATATGTTGGAACAGCGCCGGACGCCTCTTACTATTTATTTATTACAGAAGATGGTCCAAATGAAAACCCTGTTGAGGAAAGCTATTGGGTTGAAGCGGCTGAACGCGCCGATAGTTTAGGTGTCGATGTTATTAACTCTTCATTAGGATATGGCAGTTTTTATGATGATGCTGATTATAATTATGCGGTTTCAGACTTTAACGGAAATACCGCATACATTACAAAAGGTGCCAACATTGCTTTTGAAAAAGGAATGCTCATAGTAAATTCTGCTGGTAATGAAGGGCTTGCCGGCATTAATGCACCAGCCGATGCATCAGGCGTATTATCAATTGGTGCTGTAACTTCAAGTGGTGCTTATGCCACATTTAGTTCTGTTGGTAGTGCTTTTCAACCTACGCAAAAACCAGATGTTGTTGCTCAAGGGCAAGCCAGTTATCTTATTAATGAAAATGATGTTGTTGTAACTTCCAGTGGAACTTCATTTAGTTCGCCTATTATGGCTGGTGGCATCGCTAGTTTGTGGCAAGCACTTCCTAATAAAACCAATGCAGAAATCATGCAATTGGTTAGGGAATCGGCTTCGCAATACAATACACCCGATAATTTTTTAGGATTTGGCATACCTAATTTACAATTGGCATTAAATAATGCATTGTCATTAGAGATTTCTGATAATTATACTACAGAACTCAAGATTTTTCCTAATCCTACCAATGAAAAATTATACTTTAATTTACCTTCAGGTGAAACAGATTGTTCAGTTAAAATTTATGATATTTTAGGTAAACAAGTCCTTTTTCTTAAATTTAATGTTAGTATAAGTGAGTTGGATATGTCTTTCATATCTAAAGGCGTTTACATTGCAAAAGTTCAACTAAAAAATCGTTCGGAATCATTTAAAATCATAAAAAACTAAATGCACAATAGCGTTTGCCAATTATTCAACATTAAATACCCCATCATTCAAGCTGGTATGGTTTGGAATAGTGGTTGGAAGTTGGCTTCAGCTGCTAGTAATTCTGGTATTTTAGGTTTAATAGGAGCAGGGTCTATGTATCCAGATGTATTACGCGAGCATATTCAAAAATGCAAAAAAGCAACTAGTAAACCTTTTGGTGTTAATGTTCCAATGTTATATCCAAATATTCAGGAAATTATGGATATCATATTGGAAGAAGACGTTAAAATTGTTTTCACTTCAGCCGGAAATCCAAAAACATGGACTCCTTGGTTAAAGGAAAAAGGCATTACTGTTGTTCATGTAGTGAGCAGTGTCAAGTTTGCATTAAAAGCTCAAGAGGCAGGTGTAGATGCTGTGGTAGCTGAAGGCTTTGAAGCTGGTGGCCATAATGGAAGAGATGAAACCACCACATTTACGTTAATACCTATGGTTAAAGAACACATTCAAATTCCATTAATTGCTGCAGGTGGCATTGCTACAGGTCAAGCTATGTTAGCAGCCATGGTTTTAGGCGCCGATGCTGTTCAAGTTGGAAGCCGATTTGTTGCCAGTGATGAGTCTTCAGCACATGACTCTTTTAAGAAAGTTGTCGTTAATGCTAAAGAAGGCGATACGCAACTAACTTTAAAAGAATTAGCCCCAGTACGTTTGATAAAAAACAAGTTTTACAATGATGTTCAGGAATTATATAAAACATCTCCAACAGTACAAGAACTGCAAACTTTATTAGGTAGAGCCAGAGCCAAAAAAGGTATGTTTGAAGGTGATTTGGAAGAAGGCGAATTAGAAATTGGTCAAATTGCAGGATTAATACATGATATTAAACCAGTATCTCAAATTGTTTTAGATATGATTAACGAGTTTGAAGATGCCAAAAAAAATATTAAAAATCTGTAGTAAACAATTAATTAAATAATAAATAAAAAAAGGAGAAAATTATATTTTCTCCTTTTTAATATTGAAACGTATGCTTGTAATTATCTTTAATCCCTTTAAAATAAAAGCTAAATGTTTCTTAAAATTTGCTATTAGGATAATTTATGGAATGAACCAAAAATAATAAAAACGATTTGTAAAAAACTTTAGAAGTTATTTAAACTTATTAATATTTAAAACTTAAAGTTTTTTGTATTTCTACACTATAAAAATTCGTAAATCCTGAGTCTAAAGTTTACTTTTGCCCCATGCATTTAAAAAACTACACTAAAGAATTTAAATATAATTGGCAATTGGCTGCGCCTGTCATGCTAGGCATGCTTGGTCATTCGTTTGTAAGTTTTGTTGATAATATCATGGTTGGGCAATTGGGAACCGCTGAACTAGCAGCCGTTTCTTTAGGGAATAGTTTTATGTTTATAGCCATGTCTTTAGGAATTGGTTTTTCAACAGCCATTACACCTTTAACAGCAGAAGCTGATGCTGAACAAAATTTTGAAAAAGGAAAATCAGCTTTTAAACACGGCTTGTTTTTATGTACAGTTCTTGGCGTTTCATTATTTCTATTAGTTTTTTTCGCAAAACCACTGATGTATTTAATGAAACAGCCTGAAGAGGTAGTCGCTTTTGCCATACCATATCTAGATTTAGTGGCATTTTCTTTAATTCCATTAATTATTTTTCAAGCATTTAAACAGTTTAGTGATGGGTTATCTATGACAAGGTATCCTATGTACGCTACGCTTTTAGGAAATATAGCCAATGTAATTTTGAATTATATGTTAATTTTCGGAAAGTTCGGTTTTCCTGAACTTGGCATTGTTGGAGCGGCTTACGGAACTTTGCTTTCTCGATTCATTATGGTTTGGCATATTTGGTATTTGCTTAAAGGGAAAGAAAAATCTAAAGCTTTTGTTACTAACATAAAACTATTTGTATTAGATTCATTAATGATAAAAAAAATCATTAATCTAGGAGCACCGAGTGCCATGCAAATGTTTTTTGAAGTAGCCATTTTTACAGCTGCCATTTGGTTAAGTGGTACCTTAGGTAAGAATCCTCAAGCGGCAAATCAAATAGCACTAAATCTTTCATCTATGACCTTTATGGTTGCTATGGGATTAAGTGTTACTGCCATGATAAGAGTAGGTAATCAAAAAGGATTACAAAACTATTTTGAATTGCGTAGAATAGCATTTTCAATTTTCCTGTTTGGAATTATTCTAGCTTTTAGCTTTGCAATCTTGTTTTTTAGTTTTAATAACTATCTACCAAAAATATATGTAGATTATAATGATACTAAAAATTTAATAGACAATACTGAAGTTGTTAAAATAGCCTCTAAATTACTTATTGCTGCTGCTATCTTCCAAATAAGTGATAGCTTGCAAGTGATTGTTTTAGGAGCTTTAAGAGGGCTTCAAGATGTAAAAATGCCTACACTTATTACATTTTTTTCGTATTGGATTATTGGATTTCCAATTTGTTGGTTTTTAGGAAAAGAAGATACCTATGGTAGTTTTGGAATTTGGTTGGGCTTACTAGCAGGATTAACAACAGCCGCAATTTTATTGTATATTCGGTTTAATTATCTAACCAAAAAGTTAATTTTGTCTAACAACTAAAATTTTCAAAAACATGCAACTTCCTAAATTTATATTGGGTGATAACACAGATTTTCCTAATGCTATTTATGTGATTCATACTGAATTTCCTAGATTTATTATCAATCTTGAAAATGATGAGGTAGAATGGTTTGAAGATTTTGATGAAGAGGATGAAAAAGAACTAGCAGCAGAAGCAGAAAACATGATAAAACTTGCTACCGAATTTTATGATAGAGAAATTTCTATTTACGAAGAATAATGATGAATCAGCTTATAGAGTACGATAAAAGTTTATTTGTTTTTTTAAATAATCTAGGTTCTCCAACTTGGGATAATTTTTGGTTAACTGTTACTAATACCTATACTTTTATTCCTCTTTATGCCATCTTGTTGTTTTTAATTTATAAAAAATTTGGATTAAAATCACTTTTAATTTTTGTGGTTATTATTGCATTAATGATAACATTTACAGACCAAGTAACGAATCTTTTTAAGCGAACTTTTGAAAGACCAAGACCTTGTGGAGAAGAAAGTTTAATGGGCCAAATACGGTTTATTGCTGTACGTTGTGGAAAATATGGGTTTTTCTCAGGGCACTCTTCAAACTCAATGGCTGCAGCTGTTTTTGCAGGTTTAACATTAAAACCGTATTATAAAAATCTTATTTTTATATTACTTTTTTGGAGTGCTATTGTTGCCTACAGCAGAATATATGTTGGAGTTCATTATCCTTTAGATATTATTTGCGGATTGACTTTTGGCGCATTATCTGGTTATGGGTTTTATAAACTAGGTAAGTTTATGATGACTAAGTATGTTTAGTTTAATATTGTTTTAAAACCTTAACAAATAATATTCAAAGTTTTTTCTAGTATTGATAAATTGATTTCATTAGATTCAATTAAACGATATTCACCGTCAATTTGCATTTTAAAAAGATTAAAATCTTTGCGCGAAAGTATCATGCTTTTGGTTTGAAAACTTTTTACTTCTTTGAGGAGTTGGTGTCTTTTGAAAATCATTAAAATACTAAATAAAATAATTTTAAAAGCATTAAGTTGTGATACAATCATGACGTCAAGCAAACCATCTTCTAATGAAGCTTTTGGTGTTAAACTAACTTTATAGCCTAATTCATTTGAATTTGAAATAAAAATCATAAATGGTTTAACTTTGAAAGCCTCACCATTAATTTGAACATCAACCTTACGAGTATCATTTATATTTTTAAAAGATTTAATGACAGCTTTTACATAACTAAATAGTTTTCTGTTATTGGATTCTTCATAATGTTTAATAACATACGCATCAAAACCAACACCAGTATTACTAAAAAAATACCTATCATTTAAACAGCCAACATCAATTTTTTTAACCTCTTGGGTTTTTATAATTTCAATAGCTTTTTTTATGTTTTTTGGTATTTTAAGGTTGGATGCTAAACCGTTTCCTGAACCTAAAGGGATAATTCCTAACATAATAGATGTTCCTATAATACAGGAGGCTACTTCATTTACAGTACCATCGCCACCACATGCAACTATGATATGTGCGTTTTCTTTTATGGATTCCTGTGTTAATTCTGTAGTGTGGTTTTTGTAAACCGAAAACTTAACGGCTATGACGTAGCTATCTTTATCAAAAAAACCTTGAAGGAACTTTTGGTTGATTTTATGGTTTCCTGAACCAGCTATTGGGTTTATTATAAAATGTATATGTGTCAATAGTCTTATTTTATTTTAAGGCCTTCATTTCTATATAAATAATCTGCTACTTGATAATATGAAATTGTTTTATTTAAAAAATTACTTTCAAGCGGTATTTCTTTCAAACTGTTATCATTTTTATTCCATTTGTAAAAATCATAGTCATTTTGTTCATTTAAAACCATTAGTTTATTATCTTTTAATAGCCCAAGTTTTCTGTAATTTCCTATAAAAGCACGTTCATCTTCCGGATTCATTTTTAAAATATTTTTTCCAAATAGATTAGTTGTATAATCCCAGTTAAGCAAGCTAAAAATTGTTGGAAATAAATCAATTTGAGAACATAATTTATCAATTTTTTGAGGTGCTATATTTTTTGCGTTAAAAATAATAGCTGGTATATGATAATTTTGAACATCTAATTCCCATTTCCCAGCACTGCTTGCACAATGATCAGACATGATAACAAAAATAGTATTTTCAAACCATGGTTTTGACTTAGCCTTTTTTATAAAATCACCAATAGCATAATCAGTATATTTCACAGCACCATTTCTTCCTGATCCAGATGGAATGTCTATTCTTTCTTCAGGATATGTATATGGTCTATGGTTTGAAGTTGTCATGATAAAATCAAAAAAAGGAGTGTCTTCATTAAAAGTTTTATCAGCTTCTTTAATTACTTTATTATAAATATCTTCATCACAAACTCCCCAGGCATTTTCTAAAGTAACTTCATCATCTTCTATATTTGTTCGTTTTGTTTTGATGCCGCTATCCAATAAAAAACCACGTCCTCTGTCAACAATATTAAAACCATTACCTCCAAAATAATTATTCATATTGTCAAAATAGCCGTCACCACCATAAAAAAAGTTTCTTTCGTAGCCTTTTTGTTTAAATATTTCACCAATAGTAAATAAATCCTGATTATTTTTTCGCTTAACAATACTTCTTCCAGGTGTTGGTGGGATAGATAAAGTAATAGCTTCCATTCCTCTTACAGTTCTTGTTCCTGTTGCAAAAAGGTTATTAAAAAATAAGCTATTGTTAGCTAAAGAGTCTAAATTTGGTGTGATATTTAAGTCGCTCCCTAAAGAGTTTAAAAATTTACCGCTTAAACTTTCAATACAGATAAATATGATGTTTGGTGTTTTAGGTTGGTTTAATGAATCTGAATTTATTTCAGTTCTTAAGATTTCATTTTTATCTGGATTTACAAAATGCTCGTTATTTTTACTATAATCATTTTTTACTATTGCAAAAGCTTTTTGCTCATCAATAGTTTTATAAAATTTAACATAAGGTAATTCATTATTTCTAAAAGCAGCAAAAAATGAGTAAATACCAGTTTTAGAAAGTTCGTTGTTGTATCTGTTATTAAATTGTTCAGAATCTTGGTTTTGGATAAATAAAGAAAAAATTGAAACTATTACCGCTATAATAAAAGTTGAAACTAACTTATCTTTAAATGGTGTATTGGCTTTAAATGTTTTTTTGAATGCGCCTCTTTTTTTAGTTATAAAAAAGAGCACTAAAAAAGCAACCAATATGATACCAAGAAGTAATGGAATAGGGTAAGATTCATTAATGTTTTTTACAACTTCATTGGTATATATTAAGTAATCTACAGCAATAAAGTTGAATCTGCGTTTAAATTCTTCCCAAAAAGTTATTTCAGCAAAAAACGAAAAAACAAAAATGATAATACCTAAAGAGTATGCAAAATAGGTTATTATTTTGTCTAGAAGACTTCCACTAAACTTACTTGGAAAAAATAGCAGGTAAATGGAGTATGGCAACGCAAAGAATGATATGGTACCTAAATCAAATATAAAACCAATTAGAAAAGTAAAGATTAAATTAAATACTGAAGTATCAGTTTCTGAAAAATTCCAAATTAAAAATACCAATCTAATACAAAAAGAAAGAACAAGAAAAATTATAGTAAATGTTTTGAGTAATGAAAATCTACTTGGAAATAATTTGTTCCACATGGTTTAATTAGTTTATGATGCTTTTTGATTGCAAATGTAAGTTGAAAACTTAAATTAAAATAAGGAGACTTCTTAATATTGTCTTAATTACTCTTTTTTGTTTGATTTATTTGCATAAGATAAGCAAGATTTAATCAAAGAATTGTTGTTTTAAATGGTCACTATTTTAACTTTCAACTAAAGTGATGCTTCTACTTAAAGCTGTAATATTACCATTTAAAATATCTGTAACTAAATCGTTAATTTTAACTTGAGTTTTACGTTTTTTAATGGCTTAAATAGATTTTTCTTTGGTTATTTTTGATGAAGAAACTCCTTTTTTTTCTTGTAAGGCAGAAAATTTAGCGTTTTTTGTCAAATTCTATGTGTTTTACAATGATTAATCAGGTTTATTAGTGGTATCTAAAGGCACTGCAATTTTAGTTTGATCCCAAGCCATAGTTAATTCTATATCACCAGTAGTATTATCAAAACCTATTGTAAACTGCTCAACTACAGTTTTTAGCTTTTCAACGGGTACATCAATTTCAAGCAAATCATAGTTTGGATCCCACATAGGATTCATTTCAGCATCAACACCCCAAGGATATTTTTTGGTATTAAACATGACTTGCCAAATACTGTCTTTAGGCACTGTCCAAATGGTGTATTCTCCAACAGGTATGGTAAACCCTTTTATATATAAAGGCTGGTTAGTAGAGAAAGTAGTAGCTTCATTAGCTCCAGTTCTCCAAACTTTATTAAAAGGAACTAAGGCTCCAAAAACGTCTCGACCTTTTTTATAGGGTCTGTTATAAGTAACTTTAAGTTTTAAATCATTGAATTTAAATTCAACAGTATCCTTGGGGCTCAATCGAGTTGCAAAAATGTTTTCAACAAAATAGGAATATAAAAAGAGACCTAAAGCAACAATTGATAAGATAATTAATAATCGTTTCAAAAACGTGTTCATAAGCAATTTGATATTTTATTTATAAAGGTAAATTAAAATGATATATATGAAAAATACTTAACGCAGATTTATTAAATTTTGTATTATTTTAAAAAAATAAATTAATTTTTGCAACACTCGTTTTTTTTCATCGTCTTTTAAACGAACTAACTAAAACCAAAAGTAGATCTAGTATGTTTCAAGTTGACATTATTGAGCAATGTAAACAAAACAACCGAAAAGCACAATTGCAGTTATACAACCAGTACTGCGACGGGATGTATATTGTTGCTAAAAGGTTTTTAAAAGACGCTCATGATGCTGAAGATGTGGTGCAAGAAGCTTTTATTAAGGCTTTTACTAAACTACATCAATATAAAGCAGAGGTTACTTTTGGGTCTTGGTTAAAACGTATTGTCATTAATAAAAGTATTGATTTCTTGAAATCTAAAAAACAACACTTGGTTGATTTAGAAGAGGTGCACCTTAAAGTTATTGATGCTGATGATGAAGACAAATGGTTAGTTGATGATGCTATAACAATACAAGATGTAAAAAAAACTATTGAAGATTTACCCGATAAATATCAATATGTATTGATTTTATATTTAATTGAAGGCTATGATCATCAAGAAATAGCCGAAATTTTAAACATTTCAGAAATAGCATCCAGAACACAATTATCAAGAGGAAAAATTAAATTACAAGAACTGTTAACCCTTAAAAAAGATGGCACAAGATATTAGAGAGCTGTTTAAAAATGAACTAAAAGTAACTCATGAGCAGATGCCTGATAATCATCAAAGAAGGTTTCTTGAAAAGTTAAACGAATCATTGCCAGTCAAAAAGAAAACAAATTTTAGTTGGTTGCAAATAGCAGCGAGTTTAATTGTTTTATTAGGCTTAAGTTTTGGTGCGATTAAATATTTTCAAACATCAACTACTGTTGTGCCTACAAATAATGTTGCAGAAACAAAAACGGTGGAAACTAAAACATTAGGTGATGTATCTCCTGGGCTTAAAAAGGTTGAGGATTATTATTTGGCAAGCATCAATTTAGAATTATCTAAAGTTAAATATACTCCAGAAACAAAGGATGTATTTGATGAATATCTTGAGCAAATAAATGTTTTAAACAAGGAATATGAAAATCTATCTGTTGAGTTAACCGAAAACGGACCAAGTGAATTAACAGTTAATGCCTTAATTGATAATTTAAAATATCGATTAAATCTTTTATATCGATTAAGAGAACAGTTAAATGAATTAAACGCTTCAAGCGAAAAATCTGAAGAAGCGTCACAATCAATCTAAAAATCAAAAAATGAAACGGTTAAAAATATTAAAATTAAGATTATTTACACTTGCTGTATGTATTTCAGGAAGTATATTGGCACAACAAAAAGTAACTAAAGTATCACAAACCATTAAAGTTGATAAAGATGTGACTATTGATTTAAATACCAGTTATTGTAATATAGTATTTGACACTTGGAATAAAGATTCAGTCGAAATTGAAGCTTATATTGAAGGTGAAGAACTTTCAAAAGAAGAACTCCAAGAAGCTTTAAAAGATTGGCAGGTTACTGTGAATGGAACAAACAGTTTAGTTACAATCTCAACAAAAAGTAATTCTCCATATGCATGGGAATATACAGTTGCAGATGGCGAGTATGATGCCGTTAATGCAGTTTTACAGGAATTAAAATTTGAATTGGCTGATTTACCTGAAATGCCAGACATGCCAAGGATGCCTGAAATGCCAAATATACCTGAATTACCAGAGTTACCAGAAGGTATCAGTAAAATGAACTTTGACTATGATGCTTACAAAAAAAATGGAGATGCATACATGGAACAATGGTCTAAAAATTTTGACAAAAATTTTGGAGAAGATTATGCTAAAAAAATGGAAGAATGGGGCGAAAAGTTTGGTAAAGAATGGGAAGAAAAATACGGAAAAGAAATGGAAGCATGGGGAGAGAAATTTGGCAAGGAATGGGAAGCTAAGTATGGAAAACAAATGGAAGAATGGAGCGAACGTTTTGCTAAACAAATGGAAGAAAAATCCAAGCGAATTGAAGCACAAAGCGCCAGAATAGAAGAACGTGTTGCAGAAAGAAAAAAAATGGTTGCTGAAAGAGGTAAACAAGCAGATGAGCGTGCTAAATTAGCTGATGAAAGACGTGCAATGATTGATAAAATGATGAATAATAATAGTTCTAAAGTTAAAAAAACTATTAAAATTAAAATGCCAAAAGACGCTAAATTAAAAGTGAATGTAAGATATGGTGAATTAAAATTTGCATCAAATATTGATAATTTAAGAGCAGATTTATCACATACAAAATTTATGGCAAACAGCATTAATGGAAGTAAAACTTCCATTAATGCTTCCTATTCGCCAATTTTTGTAACCAATTGGAAATTAGGAACTCTTAAATTAAACTATGTTAACAATGCAGAAATTGATAATGTAAATAGTTTAACATTAACATCAAATGCCTCAAATATTACTATAAAAAATTTAATAAATAGTGCTATGATAAATGGCAGTATTGGTGATTTAAAAGTCTTCAAAATAGATGATACTTTCACCAATTTAAACGTAACTCTAGAAAATAGTGATGCATTTATAGCGCTTCCTAAAGTGGAATATAACTTGCAGTATAAAGGGAATAAATCACGTTTGGCTCATCCTAAAAAGATTAATAAAGAAAGTGTTTCAAGTTTTTCTACAGGTAATTTAAGTAACCCAAAAACAATTGTAGTAAATGCAAAATATAGTAATGTAACTATGCAATAGTAGTTTTATTTACTTAGTTTATACTTCCCTTTTTCAATAGTCTAACTTTCTTCAAAAGACTATTTTTAATATTACTTACATGAAATTTCTATTAGAGTTTTTAAAACTCTTTTTTGCTTTTTTCAATTTTTCAGTATTTATTTTGTCGTTTGTTTTCAAAATGTGGCGAGTATGTAAAATTTCATGAAAAAAAGTTAATGACATTTTGACATTTTTATAATAATGGCAGTACTTTTGCCAATTAACTTTTGTATTTGTAAAAATTGAATGAGATAATGAGTAAAAAGGATAACCAAAAAGATATAGAAACAGAACAAGTTGATAAAGTTCAAAATGAAACGGTTGAAGTTGAACAACAATTAGCCGAAGAACAAACAATAGAAGAAAAATTGCAAGAAGAAATAAAGCAAGAAAAAGATAAATTTCTTAGGTTATTTGCTGAATTTGAAAATTATAAAAGACGTACTTCTAAAGAACGAATAGACCTTTTTAAGACTGCTAATGAAGATGTTATGAAAGCTTTGTTGCCAGTTTTAGATGATTTTGATAGAGCATACATAGAAATTTCAAAAACTAAAGAAACAGATCTTTTAAAAGGAGTAGAATTAATTAGCAATAAGTTAAAAACAACTTTAGAGCAAAAAGGACTAACTGCATTAAAGGTTTCAAATGGTGATGTTTTTAATGCTGATAATCACGAAGCAATCACACAAATTCCTGCACCTTCAGCTGATTTAAAAGGAAAAATTATTGATGTTATTGAAAAAGGATATGCTTTAGGTGATAAAGTAATTCGTTTTCCTAAAGTTATTATCGGACAATAAGACACTTACATGGCAAAAAGAGACTATTACGAAATTTTAGGGGTAAATAAATCAGCATCGGCTGACGAAATAAAAAAGGCATATAGAAAGATGGCTATTAAATACCATCCAGATAAAAACCCTGACAATAAAGAGGCCGAAGCAAAATTTAAAGAAGCCGCAGAAGCTTATGAAATTTTAAGTAATGCCGATAAAAAAGCACGATATGATCAGTTTGGTCACCAAGCTTTTGATGGAAGTGGCGGTTTTAGTGGCGGTGGTATGAATATGGATGACATATTTAGTCAGTTTGGAGATATTTTTGGAGGTGCTTTTGGCGGCGGTGGCTTTTCAGGATTTGGTGGCGGAGGCGGCCAACGACGAGTTAAAGGAAGTAATTTGAGAATTAGAGTTAAATTGACTTTAGAGGAAATTGCTAATGGTGTTGAGAAAAAAATCAAGGTTAGACGAAAAGTTCAAGCAAAAGGAACTACCTATAAAACCTGTACTACATGCCATGGAAGTGGGCAAATTACAAGAATAACAAATACTATTTTAGGTAGAATGCAAACCGCAGCAGCATGTAATGTTTGTGGTGGTGCCGGACAAATTATTGATAAAAAACCTGCTGATGCAGATGAACAAGGATTGAAAATTGCTGAAGAAACAGTTTCAATTAAAATTCCTGCTGGAGTAGTTGATGGCATGCAACTTAAAGTTGCAGGAAAAGGAAATGAAGCACCAGGAAATGGTATTTCTGGTGATTTATTAGTGGCTATTGAAGAAGAAGCTCATGAAAAATTGCAACGAGAAGGTGATAATTTACATTATGATTTGTATGTGAGTTTACCTGATGCTATTTTAGGTGCATCACAAGAAATAGATACCGTAACAGGTAAAGTTCGTATTAAAATTGAGCCAGGAGTACAATCAGGAAAAATATTAAGATTACGTGGTAAAGGAATTCCAAGTATCAATGGTTATGGACGAGGAGATTTACTTGTTCATGTTAATGTTTGGACTCCAAAGACTTTAAGTAAACAGCAAAAAGAATTTTTTGAAAGCGTTAGGGAAGATGACCATTTTATACCTAAACCTGATAGCGGTGATAAATCGTTTTTTGAGAAAGTAAAAGATATGTTTTCTTAGTTTTAAAGATTTAAAATTACACATTAAATAAAAGTTATCACATTATTTTATTAATTATATAATAAAAAATATTATATTTGAATATCACTATTTTTTAGTGATATTTTCTTTTTCATAGCAATTTTTTTCCCATCCTTAATTCACATTAAGGGTGGGTTTTGTTTTTTATACCTTTTACTAACTTTATCATTTTATTATAAAAGTTAATAGGTAACATTTAATATATTTACACAAATTGCAATTAAAAAATAAGAATGAGTAATATATTAGAAGTCCAAGATGTTTCTAAAAATTTTGGATCATTTACTGCCCTAAATAAAGTTTCTATTACGGTTCCAAAAGGTACTATTTATGGTTTATTAGGTCCTAATGGCGCTGGAAAAACAACCTTAATTCGAATTATCAATCAAATTACTATGCCAGATTCAGGTAAGGTTTTTTTAGATGGAGAACTATTAAACGCTTCGCACATTAAAGATATTGGGTATTTACCCGAAGAAAGAGGATTGTATAAATCTATGAAAGTTGGTGAACAGGCCTTATACTTAGCTCAATTAAAAGGTTTAAGTCATAAAGAAGCTAAAGCCAGATTAAAGTATTGGTTTGATAGACTTGAAATAGGCGATTGGTGGAACAAAAAAATTCAAGAGTTATCAAAAGGAATGGCACAAAAAATTCAGTTTGTTGTTACTGTGTTACATCAGCCAAAATTATTAATTTTTGATGAACCTTTTTCTGGTTTTGACCCCATTAATGCCAACTTAATTAAAGACGAGATTTTAAAGTTAAGAGAAGATGGCGCTACTATTATTTTTTCAACACATCGCATGGAATCTGTTGAAGAATTGTGTGATGACATAGCCTTAATTAATAAATCAAATAAAATTCTTGATGGTAAGTTAATGGATATTAAAAGGCACTATAAAACCAATACTTTTGAAGTAGGAATTTTATCAAATAACAAAACGGTTTTAGAACAAGAATTAGCAAATAAATTTAACATTTACCCAGCTAGTTTTAAAACCTTAGGAGAAGAGTTAAAATTAAATATCAAGCTTTCTGAAGGAGAAAAACCTAATGAATTACTAAGTTATTTATGCAATCATGGAGAAGTCTCACATTTTGTTGAATTAATACCAAGTGTGAACGATATTTTTATTCAAACTGTTAAGAATAATTAATTATGAACCATTTACCGCTCATTATAAAAAGAGAATATTTAACAAAGGTTAAAAATAAATCATTTATAGTAATGACTATTTTAAGTCCTATTTTATTAATTGCCCTTATTACAGTTGTAGCATATTTGTCTCAATTAAATAACGATAAACAAAGAACCATATGTATTCTAGATGAAACTGGGCTAGTACAAGATGTTTTTAAAAGTGAAGATAATACCATTTATAACATATTGGAAAACATGACTTTAGCCGATGCTAAAGAATTGGTAAAGCAAACAGAAGCATATGGATTGTTACATCTTGAAAATTCAAATCTTTTTGATTCAATATCTAATCAAATTAAATTCTACTCAGAAGATTCTCCATCATTAACTATAATTTCAAATTTAGAGTCTAAAATTGATAAAAAAATTGAGAATTTAAAACTTCAACATAGAGGCGTAGATATAGCTATGATTGAAGCATCAAAAACGAATGTTAATATTAATCAAGAAAGTTTTGATGGTCAAAAAACATCCAAAATTGATAGTATTGTTAAACTTTTTTTTGGAAGTGCAGCAGGTTATTTGTTATTCATGTTTATCATTATTTATGGAAATATGATTATGCGTAGCGTTATTGAAGAAAAAACAAGCAGAATTATTGAAGTTATTATTTCTTCTGTAAAACCAATGCAACTTATGTTGGGTAAAATAATAGGAACCTCTTTAGCAGGAATTACCCAGTTTATTATTTGGCTCTTTATAGGAGGCGCATTATTATTTACAGTTTCTATTGTTTTTGGTATTGACACGTCACAAGCTAAAACTCCAAATCAGCAAATAATTGAAGGAGCCATGCAAAACTCAAATGTAAACATGCAGATTCAAGATGTTTATAATTCATTGCACCATCTACCAATGACTAATTTAATTATAGCATTTTTATTATTTTTTATCGGAGGTTATTTATTATATAGCTCATTATATGCCGCAATTGGTGCCGCTGTAGATAATGAAACCGATACGCAACAGTTCATGTTGCCCATCTTAATGCCATTAATTTTAGCGGTTTATATAGGGTTTTTTACAGTAATTGAAGATCCACACGGTACAGTTTCAACAGTATTTTCATTTATACCTTTAACATCACCAGTAGTTATGCTCATGAGAATTCCGTTTGGTGTTCCCATTTGGCAGCAGTTGGTATCATTATTGTTATTAGTTGGAACGTTTATATTTACTGTATGGTTTGCAGCAAAAATTTATAGAGTTGGCATTTTAATGTATGGAAAAAAACCAACCTATAAAGAATTGATAAAGTGGATAAAATATTAAAATGAATCAAAACTTAGAAAAAGCAGAAAAAATTGTAGAAAAAAGCTCTTTATGGAATGATTTAAAAATATTCCTTAATCAGCATATAGATTTTAGTAGTGATATTAGTATCTCTGTAAAAGATGTTTTAATTGTAATTGCTGTTATTTTTATTACAACCTTAATTTTAAGAGTTGTACTTAAGGTAATAACACATAAATTACCAAATGAAGATAAAAGTAAATTCAATGTCGTTTTTGGGTATTTTAGATGGCTCGTTTATTTATTAATTTTACTAATCACTTTAAATGCCGTTGGAGTTGACGTCACTGCTGTTTTTGCTGCCTCTGCTGCCTTAATGATAGGTATTGGTTTAGCCCTTCAAACCTTGTTTCAAGATATTATTTCAGGTATTTTTATTTTAGTAGATCAATCGGTTCATGTAGGCGACATTATTGAAATTGATGGTAAAGTTGGCCGCGTTGAAGAAATTAAATTACGCACTACCAGAGCCGTTACTATTGGAAATAAAGTTTTAATTATACCCAATCACTTATATTTATCAAATAGTTTATATAATTGGACACAAAATGGAACCACCACCAGAGAAAGTGTTGATGTTGGCGTTGCCTATGGAAGTAATGTGCAATTAGTTAAAAAGTTGTTGCTGCAAGCTGCAAATTCGCATTCAGAGGTTTTAGATCATGAAGAAACATCGGTTCAGTTTACTGATTTTGGTGACAGCTCCTTAAATTTTAAAGTAATTTTCACAATAGCTGATAGTTTTAATGCCAACGCACCAAAAAGCGATATCCGTTTTGAAATAGATAAACTATTTAGAGAACATAATATTAGTATTCCATTCCCTCAAAGAGATATTCATATCATTCAAAAATAAAAATTATAGAATATGCCAAAAATTTTAATCGTAGAAGATGAAGCTGCAATACGGCGAGTGCTTGTTAAAATTCTTTCAGAAGAAAATGACACCTATCAAGTTGAAGAAGCAGTTGATGGATTAGATGGAGTTGAAAAAATAAAAAAAGATGATTTTGATTTAGTGCTTTGTGATATTAAAATGCCAAAAATGGATGGTGTTGAGGTACTAGAAGCAGTAAAAAAAATAAAACCTGAAATTCCCATAGTTATGATTTCGGGTCATGGCGATTTAGATACGGCTGTTAATACCATGCGTTTAGGAGCGTTTGATTATATATCAAAACCACCAGATTTAAATAGGCTTCTTAATACGGTAAGAAATGCTTTAGACCGAAAAGAACTCGTTGTTGAAAATAAATTGCTAAAAAAGAAGGTTAGCAAAAATTTTGAAATGATAGGTGAAAGTAAAGCTATTTCACTTATTAAAAATATGATCGAAAAAGTAGCACAAACAGATGCTCGTGTGCTTATTACAGGTTCAAATGGTACAGGAAAAGAACTTGTAGCACATTGGTTGCATGAAAAAAGTGACCGCGCAAATGGACCCATGATAGAAGTAAATTGTGCTGCTATTCCTAGCGAACTTATTGAAAGTGAATTGTTTGGCCATGTTAAAGGCGCCTTTACAAGTGCCGTAAAAGATAGAGCAGGTAAATTTGAGGCAGCAAACCAAGGCACTATTTTTTTAGATGAAATTGGTGATATGAGTTTGTCTGCACAAGCCAAAGTTCTGCGAGCACTTCAAGAAAGCAGAATTCAACGTGTTGGTAGTGATAAAGACATCAAAGTTGATGTTCGAGTCATTGCAGCTACGAATAAAGATTTAAAAAAGGAAATTGAAAAAGGTAGGTTTAGAGAAGACTTATATCACAGACTTGCAGTTATTTTAATTCAAGTGCCTTCATTAAATGAAAGACGAGAAGATATTCCCTTGCTTATTAATCATTTTACTGAAAAAATAGCTAGCGAACATGGAACAGCAAAAAAAATCTTTTCTGATAAAGCTATTAAGCTATTACAAGATTATGACTGGACAGGAAATATTAGAGAACTTAGAAATGTAGTTGAGCGATTAATTATTCTTGGTGATAAAGAAGTGACTGAGAATGACGTTAAATTGTTTGCTTCAAAATAAAAACCAATATGAAACAGATAGATATCAACATAAATGACTTTAAAATAACAAACCAGATTTCTATAGCTAATTCAAAAACTAGTTATGACTTAAAGGCTTCAAAAAATAAAACCGATAAAGCTCTTGAAGTTGTTAGAAGAAAACTAGGCGAACTTCAAGACACCATGTATGCGCAAGGCAAATATGCCGTTTTGGTGTGCCTTCAAGGCATGGATACCTCAGGAAAAGATAGTCTGGTTCGTGAAGTTTTTAAAGATTTTAATGCACAAGGAGTTGTAGTGCATAGTTTTAAAGTTCCTACCGAATTAGAATTGGGTCACGATTATCTATGGAGACATTATTTGGTGCTTCCTGTAAGAGGTAAATTTGGGGTTTTTAATAGAACTCACTATGAAAATGTATTAGTTACAAGAGTTCATCCAGGTTATATTTTATCTGAAAATATTCCAACAATAAAATCTATTGAAGATGTTAATGATGCCTTTTGGGATAAACGTTTTGAGCAAATAAATAATTTTGAAAAGTATTTAGCAGAAAGTGGAACCATTATTTTTAAATTCTTTTTAAACATTTCTAAAGAAGAGCAAAAGCAGCGTTTACTTCGCAGATTAAATCTTCCCAATAAAAACTGGAAATTTTCTGCAGGCGATTTGAAAGAACGTAAACTTTGGGATAAGTATCAAGAATGTTATGAAGATGCTTTAAATAGAACTTCAAAACCTCATGCACCATGGTATAATATTCCTGCCGATGACAAACCAACCGCACGTTATATTGTAGCAAAAATTATGTATGATACATTAAGTGCTTATACAGATATTAAATCACCTGAAGTTGATGGTGATTTAAAAGTAAATTTAGAGTTATATAAGCAACAATTAGAAAATGAATCATAATTATAAAAAAAAAAATTTCTTTAATTTTTTGTGATTTTGTTAGCATCTTAAGATTTTGAATAATATTATCTTTAAAAATTAAAAAAACCTATGAACAAGTTAAATACCACTCTTTTAATCTTCTTATTTTTAGTTTCGTTACCATTTTATTCTCAAACAGATGAAGAAATACTAAAAGAAATTTACAAGCAATCTTTAACAAATGGTAAAAGTTATGATTGGTTAAATTATTTATCCAATCAAATTGGCAGCAGATTATCAGGTTCTTTAGGCGCAGAAAAAGCAGTGGCTTGGGGAAAAGAAGAACTTGAAAAATTAGGTCTAGATAAAGTTTGGTTACAACCAGTTATGGTGCCAAAATGGGTTCGTGGCGCCAAAGAATACGCTTTTATAGAAAGTGAACCTGGTAAAACAACAACAGTTAATATTTGTGCTCTTGGTGGCTCTGTAGCGACACCTGCATTAGGTATTAAAGCTAATATTATTGAAGTTCATAATTTTGAAGAGCTTGAAGCTTTAGGTAAAGAACAAATTGAAGGAAAAATTGTGTTTTACAACAGACCCATGCAAGCCGATTTAATTGAAACCTTTCAAGCTTATGGCGGTTGTGTAAATCAACGATATTTAGGTGCTGTTGAAGCTTCAAAATATGGTGCCGTTGCTGTAATTGTTAGGTCCATGAATTTACGTCTTGACGATTTACCTCATACAGGATCAATGACTTATGATAATATACCAGCTGAAAAAAGAATACCTTCTGCAGCCATCAGTACCAATGATGCAGAGTTGTTAAGTACTATGTTAAATCTTGATAAACAAGTAAAATTCTATTTCAAACAAAATTGTAAGCAGCTTAATGACGTCCAATCTTATAATGTTATTGGGGAAATTACTGGCAATGAATTTCCCAACGAGTATATGGTTGTTGGCGGCCATTTAGATTCTTGGGATTTAGGAGATGGTTCACACGATGATGGCGCAGGAATCGTGCAATCTATGGAAGTATTAAGACTCTTTAAACAACTTGGAATAAAACCAAAAAGAAGCATTCGCGTGGTGTTATTTATGAATGAAGAAAATGGTTTAAGAGGTGGCAATAAATATGCTGAAGACGCTAAATTAAAAGGAGAAAATCATGTGTTTGCTTTAGAAAGTGATTCAGGAGGTTTTACACCAAGAGGTTTTTCGTTTAATTGTAGTGACGCCAATTTTAATCAAGTGTTAATGTGGCAATCTTTGTTTAAACCGTATTTAATTCATTATTTTGAAAAAGGCGGTAGTGGAGCCGATGTAGGGCCTTTAAAAAAGGATACTAATGTTTTGGCTGGATTAAGACCAGATTCTCAACGTTATTTTGATTATCACCATGCAAGCAACGACACCTTTGACGCTATAAATAAACGAGAACTAGAGCTTGGAGCAGCCACTATGGCTTCTCTTATGTATTTGTTTGATAAATACGGAGTAAAATAATGAAGAATCTATTACTATTTGTCTTTTTAATTGTGTATCAAATTCAATCTCAAACTGATATGACAACTAAATTACCTTATTATGAAATCCCTGAATATTCAGATTCTTACACGGCAGGAACTGTTGCCGCCAGATTAATAGATGGTTTAGGGTTTAGATATTATTGGGCAACAGAAGGCTTGACAGAAATAGACTTAGCATATAAACCAAATGACGATGTGCGTTCTACAAAAGAAACCGTTGAGCACATTTATAATCTGTCTCATGTGATTGTTAATGCTACCTTAAAGCAACCCAACTCAAAAAATGACATGTCACAAATGACGTTTCATGATATTCGTGTTCAAACCTTAATGAATCTTAAAACGGCTGCAGATGTATTGAGATTGAGTGATGATATTTCGCAGTATGAAATTATTTTTGGTGAACGAGAAATACCTTTTTGGAATAATATTAATGGGCCAATTGCAGATGCCATTTGGCATTGCGGACAGATAGCCTCTTTTAGAAGAACTTCAGGAAATCCTATCAACCCAAAAGTCGATCATTTTATGGGAACAGTAAAAGATTAAACTCTGAAGGTTTCTACTTCTTGTGGATGTTTTGGTAGCGTTTTATCTTTATTTTGAATTGATTTCTTCGCCTATTAAATGAATCAATTCTTTGATTTCTTTGTCTAGATTTTCTCGATAACTAATTACGTCTTGAGTAAAAGTTAATTTCATTCCAATAAGGTTTCTAATTCGTTTATCTTCTAAAACCTGTTTGTAATTGTTTGGTGTTTCTTTTTCAATATTGATAGTTGGAATATTCGATTTTAGTAAAGGGATAAAATTTATATCATTCTCTAAAATATTATCAATACGAATTTGATGCACATTTAATCGGTCATTCAATATATCTTCAAGTCGTTTTTGATGAAACTCTAAATTCGTAAACTTTTCATTTATTTTTTTGTTTCTGATTAGGCTTAATTTATTGGTGTTTTTTAAGTTATTATAGGCACTAAAAGTAGGTTGGTCGCTATTTAAATTCCATACAGCATCAGCAAAAATGGTATCGGTTATTTCATTTAAGTCATTGTTAGAAGGAGCATTATCAATTCCAAGGACAAGGATAATTAAGTTTTTTAATTTAATCTCTTCAGAAATTAGAGATTCAGATTGCTCTTTAGATAGTTTTAAATTTTGAGATAAACTTTCTAATATAGCTTTTTCTTCAATTGAGGCTTTCCTCTTTTCATTCCAATTATTAATCTGCAAAGCAATCAAAATCCCAATCACCACGAGAACAATTTCGCCAATGGCGTATTTAAGATAGTTTGCAGTTTTGCCTTGTTCAAGCAGTTTTTTTTCGGATGTTTCGGAAGAGTTTAATCATTGGTTATCGGTTTGTGTTTTCGTTATTTTTTATATCGAGGTGCATTCCTTTTTTAGTTGTTTGTATGTTGGCTCCATTTCTTTCAAAATATTGTTAAAATGTTGTTTTTCTCTTTCGCTCATAGTGACAAAAAAGACTAAATCATTTTGAAATTGCTTATAATATTTCGATTCACTATCTAAATGCCAATTATTAACTGGAAGAGTTTGTAAAATTTCCTTTCCTAATGATTTTTCCACGTACTCAAAATATTGACCTCCAAATTGAAGATGATCATCATATAAAAAAACTCTTTCTAAACTTTTAGATTGATTGATTTCAAGTTGATAGAGCAGTTTATCCAACTCGCCATAATATCTTAACAGGTCATTTTTTAAAGAATCATTAGTCAATAAATTTAATTTACCAGATGACACTATATCTGTCATAGCAACTCTGCTTGGCACAAATGCATTGGTTCTTAAACCTTGAAGATAGTTGTTTAGCAGGTAGGTCTTGTCTTTGTTTTTATTGTTTAGTTCTAATAAGAGTCTTTTACTAATTTCTATTTTATGTTCGGATTCTTTATAGAGCTCCTCAATATTTTGACGGTCAAGTTCAAAATCAGCGAGTAGTTTACAATAGTAATCTGATTCTGTCAACTTATTTTTCCTGTGTTCGTTCCAGTTGTTGATTTGCAAAGCAATCAAAATACCAATCACCACCAGGATGATTTCGCCAATAGCGTATTTAAGGTAATTGGTGGTTTTGCCTTGTTGCAGGAGTTTTTTACGGATGTTTCGGAAGAGTTTAATCATTGCTTGGTTAATCAGTCAGTTCTTTTTTTATTAATGAGATGATTTCTTCGATTTTTAGTTTCACACCAACAGATTGGTCATTGGTATAGGTAGTGTTAGAAATTAAAATACTTATATAGTCTTCAAAATCGGGATGTTTTAATAATGGTTTTGGGTCACTTTTTGCAAACCATTCTTTGATAGATTTACCTTCTGATGATTTCATTAATGAAACTTTTGACCTTATTTGTTCGTCATCTAGAAATTCTGACATGATACGGCCAACTTGAAAGTTTTCAATCAGAAAAGGTGTAAATCGTTCCTCTATAATATTAAATATAACCATTTCTTCTTCCTTTAATTCATTTAACGAGCTAGGAAATGCTGAAATTTTATTTCGAAGTTCTTCGTTAGAAAGTATATAAAGTTTTCCAGAGTTTGTAAGCTCAGTAGTAACTCCAAGTTCGGGATCGAATGTAGGACGGAGAATCAATCTTGATAGATGGCGGTTGATGCTATCATATTGGACATCTAAATTTTCTAAATCTCTATAAGAGAGTAACATTATAGCCGAGTTAATTCCTTCTCTTCTTAATAATATTTTATTACTTAGTTGGTTTAAATTACTGTTATACTCGATGAGTAATTGTTGCAGTAGTTGCTTCTCTTGCTTACTATTCTGTTGCTGTTGATTCCAATTATTAATCTGTAACGCAATCAAAATACCAATAACAACCAATACAATTTCACCAATGGCATATTTGAGGTAATTGATAGTTTTGCCTTGTTCAAGGAGTTTTTTTCTAATATTTCTAAATAATTTAATCATAGCATATATTGTTAGTTTGAGCGTTCCCACAAGCGGCTATCTCAACCAAATGTCCAATGATATTTGATTTTACTTCGTAAAATTTGTTTCGATAATGGATGTTTCTTAAGAGTTATCATATCCTATTTATTCAAAATAAGCTATTCTATCAATTGTTCTTCTTGGTTAATGTTTTATAAGTTAATTGTCTCCAAAGCCATTCCATAGGTCCAAATTTATGATATTTTAACCACCAGATACTTAATAATACTTGTACGCTGTAAATTAAAACTGCCATTGCAATAATTACTGAAAAACCAAGTTTTCCAGCAAAACCGAAACCAATGCCATAAAAAATAATTGTTGCTAAAGCTGTTTGAAGTAAATAGTTAGAGAGTGCCATTTTTCCAACGAATGCAAAACCGAATAAAAACGGAATTTTTTTATAAATGAAGGCTAGCAAAGCAGCATAACCCAAAGCTAGTGGTACTGTTCCAAAGGCATAAGAAATGGTAAAAGTTAATTGCCATAACGTAGATTTATCTACATAAAAGTAAATGTAGGCTCTAAATAAACTAATAGGTAGCCCTATGCAAATTCCCCAAAAAGCTGTTTTTTTTAAAAAGGATTTATTTTCTAATAGATTTTTATGAATTATTTTTCGTCCGGCCCACAGACCTATTAAGAAAATACCCAGCACTTTAAAAATACGACCTTCATCAAGAATGCCACCAATTCGTATTAATGAATTGCCTATGTTCATTTTAAAGAAATCCAGTAAGCTCTCGTTTAACAGCCAAGCTTTAAAATCTACCATTTTTAATCCATCAAATTCAAGCACAGGTAGATTAAAAAATTCAAAATAGCGTCCATTTAAATTGAAAAAAAATGATGGGTAATTCCATCCTAATATGTAAATAATTACCCAATTTAGTATAGGTAACAGTATTAGAATTCCTGCGAAGTACAATAGCTTTTTATTGCTAAAATTTACAAACCAAATCAAAACAAATCCAAGTAAAGCATACAAGGTTAAGATGTCTCCAGCCCAAAAAAGCAATAAATGAATTAAACCAAACACTAACAGCCACAACATTCTTCGTTTAAAAAATGGTGCAAATGGTTTGTTGTTTTTGGTTAAATTATTGTACTGTATGGCACAACCAATACCAAATAGCAATGAGAATATAGAATAAAATTTTCCATCTACAAGTGCATAGAGTATAAAATCTAAATATTCGTCGAAAATAAATAGAGTAGAAGGTAGGCGTGCTTCTTTTGGAAAATCGAAGTGACCAGAAAAATAAACAATGTTGGCCGAGAAAATAAAAAATATGGCTATGCCTCTTAAAATATCAAGGTAAAAAATTCTGTTTTCTGTTTTTATTGGTTGAATCATGTTGTTGGTGTTGGTTATACTTTTATATGATTTTTAAATAATTAAAATTGAAAATAAATAAATTGTTCTCCGCTACCTTGAGCTATTACAACTAAGAAAAACATGACAGCCCAAACAATTGCTAATACTATAGGTGATATTTTTTTTGAAACGGCTTCAACCGATGTATTTCTCATAAACCAATGACAGATAAAAAGTAAGCCAATAACCATCCCAACTTTTAAAATATCAAAAGAGGCCAGAACTTTTTCTCCTTCTGGATTTAAATAGAACATGGACGTAATCATGTTCCAGGCTGTTTTAAATTCTTTTGCCCTAAAAAATACCCAGGTAATATTGACACAGGTAAAGGTTGTAAATGCCAGAAACATGCCGTTCCATTTGGTTATTTTAAAGGGTAAATATTGACGTTGTAACCGTTCTAAAATAAGATACGAACCATGTAAACCTCCCCAAACAATAAAGGTCCATGCAGCACCATGCCAAAGTCCACCTAATAACATGGTTATCATTAATGCAGCATACATTCTAACTACACCATGTTTGTTGCCACCTAATGGAATATATAAATAATCTCGTAACCAAGATGATAGGGTTATATGCCAACGTTTCCATAAATCTGAAAAACCTAAGGAAGCATAAGGATATTTAAAGTTATCTGGTAACATAATGCCCAACATTAAAGCAATGCCAATGGCACAGGTTGAGTAACCGGCAAAATCAAAAAATATCTGACCAGAAAAGGCTAAAGTGCCCATCCAAGCATCCCAAAAGTTTAAAATTTTATCAGACCCATAAACCGTATCAACAGCATCAGAAAGTAAGGTGTCTGCCATTACTACTTTTTGAAAAAGACCTAAAGTCAATAAAAATAAACCCCAGATAAACTGATTGATTGTGGCTCTTTTTTCTTCATAAAATTGTGAAATTAAATCTTGCGCTCTTACAATAGGACCAGCAACCAATTGCGGGAAGAAGGTAACATACAAGGCAAAATCTAAAAAGGTTTTGGCACGTTCTGTCCGTTTTAAATACATATCTATGGTGTAAGACATGGTTTGAAATGTGTAAAAGGAAATTCCCATTGGTAAAATAATGTCCATAGGTTGTGTTTTGTAACCATACCCATAGCTGTTTACAACGGTGGTAAAATTATCTAACAGAAAATCACGGTATTTAAAAAAGGTTAAAAAACCTAAGTTTACAAACATGCTTATCAGTAACCAAAGTAATCTTTTGCGTTTATTTTCTTCAGTAGCTAATTTTTTTCCTGTAATCCAATCTACAATCGTAGAGATCCAGAGTAGAATAACTAAAGGCGGATTCCATAAACCGTAAAATACATAACTAGCAAAAAGTAGCATACGCTTTTTACCAGTCCAATTAAATAGTTTTGAATAATATAGGGCTAAGACTATAATTAAAAAAACAACGAAACTTAGTGAATTGAATAACATAATTAGTTGGTTTTAAGGTTGGTTAAAGCACCATCGGCTTTCATAATTTTCACGATTTCTGTTGTGAAATAGGCTGCATCTTTACCAGAAAGATGTGATTCTTCTGGACATTTTAGATTTTTCAAGGACTCATAATCCTCAAAATGATAGGCTTTTACATGAGATTGTTTTACTAAATCATCCCAAAAATTTGCTCTAGGAACTCCCATATTTTCTCCAAATCTAAGACTACCACTTGATGGACATCTTATTAAAATAACTTGTCCGCCACGAGCTTTAAACTTTTTAAGGTCTTTTAAAAAGAAGGCCATAGTTGATGCTTTATCAGGTGGCGGACCACTAGCAGCTGCCTTCATAAAAAATTGCCATACTTTAATGACAGAATTGGCATAAGCAGTATCGGTAACTGTAATTTGTTTCATTTTTAAATTTCTATCCAATGCAATTTCACCAAATTCATGAAATGGCGGCATAGAATCAACTACTCTATTTCCAATAGAAATTTTTCCTAATAATTCTTTTAATTTTACTCCATCAACACCTTGGTCTTCACTTATGAATGCTAAGTTTTTTTGAAGTGGTATTGATAATAGGTGATTGGATATCTGAGCATAGGTTCTTTTTTTATAATGATCAACTTTTGATTGAGGCCATTGCCAAGGTTGCGCATCTGGATTTGTTGTTGAAAAAAACAGTCCAGGTGTAACGCCAACCACAATTGTGCCGTTAAAATTGGTGTTTTTTACCACATCGTGAAATATGGGTAAGGGCGAGCTTCCTACTGTTGCTAGTTGGATAGGTCTTAGACCTGTTTGTTCTTGCCATTGATCCAGTTGCATATCGAAAAGAACTCTTGATGACCCCATAAGCAGAATATTATTATTTGTGGCTTTTTCAACTCGGGCACGTTGCACAGCCCAAAGGGCTTCGTTGTCGTCTAAAGTTGGATAGACTCCTTGAGAACGCCAGAATAGTTCCCAAGCGGTTACAGAAATTATTACAAGTGTTACCGCAATAATGAGAGATTGTTTTAAATACATAATTGGTTGGTTTTGGTTAGGTTTTACTTAGAATATCGTGTTAAATAGCCATCTTCAATCATTTTATTTACCATGTCTTTGGTATAAGTTTTAGCATCATCTACATACATATGTGACCAATCTGGTAAGGTGTATTTGGACATAAATTCATAATCTTCAAAATGATACCCAGGACAGTTTACTTTTTCAATAAATTTGTCCCATACTTTGTTGCGAGGAAGAAATCTTTTTGTTGCCTTATTCCAAGGTTCTTCAGCTTTGTGACGAACAAAAATAATTTTGCCACCACGAGCTTTAAAAATATTAATAACGTTAAGGTAATACTCAAAAATTTCAGGTATGTCATCTTTTACAACCTCAAAGCCGGGAATATTTGGTAAAAAACCTTCCCATACATATTGAATTTTTTTTGCAAAACTAGGGTCTTCTACCATAATAGGAAACATCATCAGGTTTCTATCTTCATCGTGGTAACTGAAATTGTAAAGCATACGCTCTTCTTCAATTCTTCCGGGTATATTAATTCTGTTTATAAGTGATTTTAAATCTAAATCATTATAGAATTTTAGTTCAGAAGAAGTTAGTATTACCAAGTTTCTTTGCAATGGTTTTGATAAGAAATAACCAAGTTTTTGGGCATAGGTTTGGTTATGGTAGTGGTCTACCCAATTTTTAGCATTTTTCCACCATACATTATCTGCTTTGTCAAACCAAAATAGTGGGGTGACTCCAATAACAATTGTTCCATTGAATGTGGTATTATGAACTATGTCATCTAAAAATGGCCCAGGAGGTTTTCCATCAGTTGATAAATTAATAGGTTTTATACCCTGAACATCTTTCCAAACATGGGTATTAAAATTAAAACCAGTTCTTGAAGAGCCTAATATAATCACATCTTTATTAGTAGCTGTTTCTACTTTTACTCTTTGTTCTGCCCATAAATATTTGTCATCTTCTAAACAAGCTTTGTATAATTCTGGTTTTGAGCGCCAGTAGAATTCCCATGCTGTTAAGCTGAAAATGCTTAGCAATAAAGCTGCAATTAATGATAGTTTTAATTTCATTTTTGGTTGGTTGTGGTTTCCATTTATTTTAGTTGTTTATGGCATCATCTAATTTTTTGGTATCTACATATTGTTGAAATGCTGTCACTTTTCCATCTTTCAAGGTCCATAAATGCGCGACTTGAGCATTGTAAATTTTGCCATTGTTAAGTTTGGCATCGTAACGTAAAGTTGCCAGAACTTGGTTGTTACTCATCTCGTGCAGCTCAATATTCTGTAGTTTAAAATACTCGTGTTCTGCCATAATTCGTCCAAAAACACCATTTAAAACGGCTTCTGGCCCGATGTATGGATTACCATCGGCATATTTGTTTCCTTCGGCTTCATTCCAAACAATTTTTGCGTCCATGCCACCAAGAACTGTTGGAATATCTCCAATAGCAAAGCCTTTGTATAAATTGTCAATTAAGGTTACGTTGTTTGGGTCTGAAGTTAAACCTAATTGCATTAAAAAGATGCTATTATCCATAAAATCCTGCTCTTTCAATATTTTTCCGTTTTTCATTTTTACAAGTGTAACACCTTCAATATTAACACTTTTTGCGGTGGCTGGAATGCCAAAGAAATCGCCTGTGTGCTTGCCTTTAAATCGCCAGTGTTTTATAATGTTGTCGTTTTGTCCAAATACATTGACAATTTCAAAGCTTCTTTCGGAAAAACCAATTAGGAAATTTTGGTAATAGGCTTTAAAAGCATCGATACCTACCATGTTTTCAGGACTTGAAATACCTATAACGTTTTTATCAAAATGCGAGGCGTTTATTTGGTTAATGTCGCCTTTATTAATAACATCATCCCAAACTTGGGTGTACATTTTAATGTCTTTGTTAATGTTGTTTTTTTGTGCAAATGTTGACATGCTTAATAAAACGATGGCAACTATTAATATGGGTGTTTTCATTTTAATTTTTTATAGTTTTATATTATTCTTGATTTGAAGCGGGTTCATTATTACTCCACATGCCATAAATAGACATCCATTTACCTTCTGAGTTGCGTTTTAAGAGTTCGGTATATTTTCCAATATCAGTGATAATGGTACCATCTACTGCTTGGAATTTTAGTTCAAAAATTCCTATTTCATAACCCAAATCACCATCGCTGCCAGCATCAATCGTTTTTACCGAAGCAGCTATTAAACCAGCATCAATAGCACCTTGCCAATAATTTTTGATGTTTTCTCTGCCTGTAACTATGGGTTCGTTGGGTGGTAATAAGGAAGCGTTTTCGGTATATAAATTGGCAGCTGCATTCGCATCTTTTGCAACTAATGCTTTTGCAAAGTCTCGGTTCATTTGACCAAGTTCTTCAACCGTTGCTGGTTTTATTGGTTCAACGGTTTCAGCTATGTTTTCTTTACAACCTAAAATTGTGGTTGCTACTAATAATCCTAAAACTAAAGATTTTAAAATTTTTGTGGGTTTCATCTTTAATCATGTTTAAAGTTTAACATATTAATTTGAGTACTGACTTAGTGTTTCTTTTACTGACTCAAAATGAAGCTCTAATTCTTGTTCTGCCAATTGGTTTTTATAAATAATTTTGGCAAGATGTTTTGGAGATAAACCGTTTAGCATTAAGGAAACATCTGATACTGAATAGGTTTCGCTGCTTAATAAATAATTCTTGCCATGTAAACCAGACCTTGTAGCAGCCTTATAAATACCTTTTGCTACATCTTTCACATTAACGATGGCTAGTGGTAAATCTGTATCATAAAACATTTGAATGAATGGGTTTGGCGCTATTTTATTTTTAAATAGAAATTGTATGCCTGTTGAAGTAGAATCTTCTCTGTTTGATAACGATTTTCCCATAACCATGACAGGTGAAACACTGGTAATTTCAAAGTCCAAATTAGGATGGGTTTTTATAAATTCATTGACCGTTTGATTAGCAATAAATTTAGCCTGTGCATACGGATGACTTTCGTTACTCATAAAAGGGACATCTTGTTCATTGAAGGTGTCAGCTACCGTTTTATTACCAGCAGGCATTGGAAAGTTGGTATTATAAGCAGCAACAGAAGCAATGAATACCACTTTTTCAATGCTTGGAGTATCATTAACAACTTCTAAAAAGTTTTCGGTGCCTTTAATGGTAGGATTGAAAAGTTCTGTTTGTGGATCTTTAACATCTAATTGAAATGGCGTACCACCATGAATAACCACATCACAATCTTTTACAAAGTCTTTTAAAGCGGCTTTGTTTTCTACATTGAGTTCGCTAACGTATAGATTTTTAGCGTTTTTAAGAGTCATTAAATGTTCGTATTTGTCTTCGCGGGAAATATTGGTTGCAGAGACTTTTACCTCAAAACCGTTTTCCAAAAATTGCTTGGTGATGTAGCTTCCTATAAAGCCAGAACCACCTATAATGCCTACTTTTTTCATATGTATCACCCAAGAAATTGGGTGTCTTTTTTTGATTAAACTTATGACTAATAATAAACGAGCAGACAAATTTGTGTTAACAAACTTGTCTGCCTGTTTTTTCTATAATTATTCTACGACCGAATCGTTTACAACTGTAGCAGCTTCATATTCGCTTTGTAATAAGTCGGATACGATTTCAGAGTTATCCCAGTAACCATATTCTTCTACAATTTTTCCATCTATAAAACGAGCTGTGTTATGAAAAGGAATGCTATATTCTTTATTTGTAGATTTCATGGTTCCTTTCCATAATCCCCAAAAGTTAACCCAAGTTTCACCTTCATCGGTTACTACCATTTCATATTCTTCTTTTTCAACAACCCAAGAGAACATAGCGGCATCTTCTTTGCTTTTTTCAATGGCTTCAGTAACTGTTTGTGCTTTTTCTTTGATTACATTACTGGCAATTTTAGCAGTATCAGCATAATGTTTTGGATAATCTTCCCAATTCATTGTTTTGTAATCATCCATGACCTTTTTATAGGTGTCAATTTCAGGGGATTGTTGTGTGTAGCGTTTTTCTTGATTACACGCTGTAAATAGAGCTATTGCAAGTCCAAAAATCAATAATTTTTTCATAATAAGATATTTAATATAAGGATTAGTTACTTAATTCGCTGTTTAATGTGAAAATGTATGACCATGAATCGCCAACGGCTACACGCCATTTTGCAAGCATTTCGTCCGCTTTTTTCTTACCTACTGCATTTTCGTAGATTTTTGAAGGGCTATCTCTTGAAATATCCAAGTCTGCAAATCCTTTATAAGGCGTAGATACCATATAATCTGGAGCATCAATTGCACCACCTGCATAACTGTACCAAATGCCTCGAGTAGAACCTTCTTTCGTTTTTATGGCAGTACTAACTGCTCCTATTATTTCCTTAAAATCAGTATCATTTTTTACTTTAAAAAAAGTTACCCAAACTAGCTTTGTGTCTTCGGGAAATGCTCTGCTAAATTCTGGCATGGTTCGAGCAATATTGAAATTTACTTTTTCAACATGTGGCATGATAAAATTTAATACGGTTGTGTAGCATTCTTTGTTTACTGGGTCTTTTTTGTCCATATCTGCCCAATTTGACATTAAACCAGTCATGACATAAACGGTACCTTCACCTTGTACTCTTTGCCACATATTCCATGTGTATTCTCCTTTGTTTTCTAGGTAACATTCTTTCCATTTTTTTACACCTTCCATAAACTGGGAGTTGTGTCCTTGCTTTACAGTAATTTCACTTACTGTTAATAGTGCGTTTTCATTGTTTTGTGCAGAAAGCATACTAATGCTAAAAACTGCTACCATTAGTGTGTTGGTAATACATTTAATTGGTTTCATAATATTTTGATTTAGTTGGTTAAAAAAAACCTACAAGATTCTTAAAAACCTTGTAGGCTAAATGGTTTAATTATTGTTTAGCAGTGTAACCCAAGTCTGGACGCATTTGGCCAGATTTTGTTTCGTATCTAGTAATGGAAGTAAATAACGCATCAAATAATGTCTTGCCCTCATCGCCATATTGTGCTTCTGCTTCATCGCTTGTTTTTATGTAGTCGGCAGCATCTTTGGCAGAAATGACTGCTACATAAAATTCTTCTGTTGCTCCAAATCCGCTGTGATAGATGCGAAATTCTTCTTTAATGCCTTTTTTAGCATAGAAATCTTTGATGGCTTTTAGGTTTTTTGAAACGAGTCTTGAAGTTGAAGGCGTTACATAAAAGAAGTGATATTTTCTATAATCGTTTCCGTTGGTATTTAGGGTCAATCCACTTGGCATGTATGATAAATCATTTATTAAGTAAATAACGTAATCTGTATGTTTATCGTAGCATTCATTAAAGCGGTTAAAAAGGGCTCTAAAGTTATCATCACCCATTTTTTCGGCCAATGGTGCTAAGGAGTTTTTGTCAAAATCTGCCATATTTTTAATAGGCGAAATGCTTAAATAGGTGCCATCGTCAATTCGTGCTGCTACCCAATCGATATCCTTTATATCGTATTTTTTGCAAGCTTCTACAAAGTCTTTTGAAACTTGTTCATAGTCCGCTTGCTTAGAGGGTTTTACATAGTCTGAATGAATCCAATACGCTTGGTTTTGCGCTATGCTTGTTAAGGTTGTTAACAGAAATAGCATTAAACCTAGTAAGGTGCCGTTTTTTAAAATGTTAATTTTGTGTTTTTTGATTTGTGGGCATTCGTAAAATTTTGGTTGATTTTTCATAATGAAATTGGTTTTTAAAACCTCACAAGGCCACTATTTAAGGGTTGTGAGGTTTATGGTTGGTTAGTAGAATCCTTATTGATTCTTTGTCTAAGTAACTAATAATCAATTTAAAAAGCATTAAGCTTAGGACGAAATACCTTAGAATGTGTCCGAAACCAATCTTTTATTTATCAAAGAACTTTTTAGCTATGTTATAAGTCAATAATATTCTAAATGGTATGCAATCTGTTAAGCAATTCTTCTTTCAAAGCTTTACTAACAGGAATAGCTTTTTTGCCAATAACAATATGGCTTGTGGCTACTTCATCAATTTGGGACAAATTGACAATAAACGAACGATGTACTCTTATAAAATGTTTGTTGGGTAATTTTTCATCAAGGTCTTTTAAGGTCATGACCAACAGATATTCTTTAAGTTTAGAGTAAATACGACAATAATTACGCTCGGCTTCAATGTATAAAATATCTTTGATATCAATTCTCACCATTTTTTCAAGATGTTTTACAAAAATGCAATCGCTTAAGATAAATGGATCAGATTTTTCTTTAGTGGGATTTTCTAAAGTCTTTTCATTTAGAACCCTATTTTCTGTTAATTCAATGGCACGTTGTAAGTCTAATTTTTTGAAAGGTTTTGAGATAAAAGCATAAGGATTGGTTGTTTTGGCTCGGGTAAAATGGGCTTCATCGGCATTGGCTGTTAAATATATAATGGGAATATTAAAAGATTTTTGCATGATTTGAGCGGTTTCAATACCATCTATTTTGCCTTTTAGATTGATGTCCAACAAAACAATATCTGGTTGTTGTTGCTCTATATGAAGTAGAGCCTCTTCGCCTCTTGGAATAATTCCAGTAACGTCATAACCAAGCGACGTGAGTTGTAACGATATGTTGGCTGCAATAATCATTTCGTCTTCAACAATTAATATTTTTGTGGGTTGGTTCATTTATGCAGCGCTGTTTAATTTAAAATGGAATGAAACAGAGGTGCCATTTTGGTTGTCTTCCTTCATTTCGCCATTGAGTTGTTGTGTTAGTAATTGAACCAATTGAGAGCCAAATCCAGTTCCTTTTGGCGCTAAACCTTTTATTTTGCCAATACCGTTATCTGAAACGTTTAGGGTTAAAGTTTCGGAGTTTGATTTGGATAGACTTATTGAAATATTTCCTTTTGAATCATCAGGAAACGCATACTTTAAAGCATTGGTAAGCAATTCATTAACAATTAATCCAATAGGAACGGCTGTGTCTACATCCAATTCCAAATGGTCCATAGCACATTCAATTTTTACTTTATCATCGGCATTAAAAGTGTCTAAAATACCTTCGCCAAGGTTAAGAAAATAGTCTTTCATTTCTATAGAGCCAAGATTGTCTCCTTGATATAGTTTTTGATGAATGATTCCCATAGATTGCACTCGGTTTTGGCTGGCTATCATGGCGTCTTTTGTTACAGAATCTTCTAGTTGTGCCGATTGTAATGATATTAAGCTCTTTACAAGTTCTAGATTGTTTTTTACACGGTGATGAATTTCTTTTAATAGCAATTCGTTTTGTTGGTTTTTAGCAGCTAATAATTGGTTGCTTTTCGTTCTGGTTTGATAACTTTTATAACCAAAAAACAAGAAACCTAAAAGCAAACAAACAAGACCAATGCTTAGCCATTGCACTAAATTTTGCTGTGCAAGTTGCGTTTTTTGTGAAGCGATAGTATTTTCTTTTTTTTCGGTTTCGTACTGAGTTAGTAGTTCAGACATGGTTTTATCGCTTTCTATTTTTGCGGTACTATCTCTCATGATTCTGGCTTTTTTTTGGTATTGTAAAGCCATGGGATAATTGCCTAATTTTTCATAAATGGTGCTGATGTGTCCGTAATTTTCAGTTAAGTTACTTAAATCATTATCTTCTTCTTGAAATTTAACGGTTTGAAGTTGGTATAATAAAGCATCTTTGTAGTTTCCTGTTAGTAAGTTTATCTCTCCAAGATTAGCGGTAACTGTGTTAATAGCATTTTTGTAATTGGTCTGTTTAGCTAATGCTAATGAGGTTTCATAACTTGTTAGTGCTTCATTGTATTTTCCTAATCTTTTAAGAGCATTTCCTAGATTGTTGTTAAAATCGCTTAAAGTCATGGGGTTAAACCCTAAAGATTTAGCCAAACTTAGGGCTTTATCAAAATAAAAAAAGGATTCTTGTGGATTGTTCATAGCAATGCAAGCGCTGCCAGCAGAAGTGTAAGCATAAACCAATTCTTCATTTAATTTATTTTTTAAACAGAATTCAATATTTTTTTTAGCATATTCAAGTGATTCTGAATTTCTTTCTTGCCGAGACAAGTCTTCAGAAATTCTATTATTAGCGCCAGCAATTCCTATAGGGTTATTTATAGATTCCATTAGTCGCAATGCTTTTATATCAACTTCCATTGCTTTTTCTAATTCACCTTTTTTCTTATGTACCCAACCAATTTTAAAGTAGGTTGTGGCTTGCCCTTTTTTATCATTAATGGCTACATATTCATTTAAAGCTTTGTCAAAATGATAAGAAGCAGAATCTAACTCTAATAAATTAGCATGAATTCTACCTTTCATTTCATTAAATTTTGGCTGCCAGTTTTTATCTTTTATTTCATTTGAAAGTAAAATACCTTGCCTTGCATATACCAAAGCTCTTTTTAAATCGGTGTTAGATTCAATACCAACTATTTTGCTAAGAAGTTCAAGTTTATTGCTTTTTACTGTTTCTTTTGAGAGTAAAATATTAAGACTATCAACAGTTTTGTTTTGACTAAAAATGACTTGATTAAGTAAAATTATAACGAGAAATGTTATTCTTACTTTAATTTGAGAGATAAAAGTTACATACAGCATACAGTCTTTTTATTATAAAAATTCAAAATTATTATTAAAAAAGACTTAGGGAATAAGTGCTAAATATAATAAAAAACTGAAGCGTTTCAAAAAAGTTTAGGAATCTTATTTATATTCATTTTAATTATAGATACTATTTGTATGCTTTCAAACAAAAAAGACCCAACAAAAGTTGAGTCTTTTTTTTAGATTTTTTTTGACGAATTAGCCTACTAAAGATTTATTTTTTTTAGAAACAAAATCTATTTCTATCTGATTTTTTAGAATGTCTTCAAATGTTTCACGTTGTCTTATTAAGTGAGCTTTTCCATTATGCCAGAGTACTTCAGCCGGACGATATCTAGAATTGTAGTTACTAGACATAGAAAAACAATAAGCGCCTGCATTTTTAAAACACAACACGTCACCTTCGTTAATTTCATTAATTCTTCGGTTGCTTCCAAAGGTATCTGTTTCACAAATATATCCTACTACTGTGTAGAAGCGTTCTCTACCATTAGGGTTAGAAATATTTAAAATATCATGATGTGAGCCATAAAACATAGGTCTTATTAAATGATTAAAACCAGAATCTACTTGAGCAAAAACGGTTGATGTGGTTTGTTTAACAGCATTAACTTTAGTTAAAAAGTAACCAGCTTCACTTACTAAAAATTTACCTGGCTCGAATGCTAAGGTTAAATCTTTACCATATTCTTTACAGAAATTATTAAACTTTTCACTTAGTTTTTTGCCTAACTCTTCAATATTAGTTTCAATATCTCCAGTTTTGTAAGGCACTTTAAAACCAGAGCCAAAATCTATAAAGTCTAAATTTTTAAATTGTTTAGCTGTTTCAAATAAAATTTCACTAGCATAAAGAAAAACCTCAATATCTAAAATGTCACTTCCAGTATGCATATGAATACCATTAATAGTCATTTTGGTGTTTTCAATAATGCGTAATATGTGTGGTATTTGATGAATAGAAATTCCAAATTTAGAATCTATATGGCCAACAGAAATTTTACTATTTCCTCCTGCCATGACATGTGGATTAATTCTAATACAAACAGGAACCTTTGGATGTTTAGTTCCAAATTGTTCTAATATAGAAAGATTATCAATATTTATTTGAATTCCCAATTTTGTAGCTTCTTCAATTTCACTTAAAGAGACTCCATTAGGTGTAAAAATTATTTGCTCAGGTAAAAAACCAGCGGCTAAACCTAATTGAACTTCTTGAATTGAAACAGTATCAATACCAGAGCCTAATGTGTTAAAAAGTTTTAATATTGAAATATTTGATAAAGCCTTTACAGCGTAGTTAATTTTAAGTTTTTTAACATCTTTAAAAGCATCTGTTAATCTTTTATATTGTGATGCAATTTTTTGGGCATCATATATGTAAACAGGACTTCCAAAATCTTCTGCTATTTTAAGCAATTGAGAATCTAACATAATATTACTGTCTTTTTTTTGCAAAGGTATTTTTTTTAATAATAGTACAAATAATTATTTTAATAATTTCACACATTAAACAAATTGTTAAATAATTAACAATTAGAGAAACTTTAAAACTATATCGTATTCCTTATTAAAACATTAGTGTAATTAATAGGTATTATTTACATTTGTTGTTCTTAAACTATTAAGCAAATTATGAATTTACACGAATATCAAGGTAAAGAAATATTAAGCAGTTTTGGTGTGCGTATTCAACGCGGTATTGTAGCCCAAAATGCTCATGAAGCTGTTGCAGCTGCAAAACAATTAACATCAGAAACAGGAACAAGTTGGCATGTCATTAAAGCTCAAATTCACGCAGGTGGACGCGGTAAAGGTGGCGGCGTTAAACTAGCAAAAAACTTAAAAGAAGTAGAAGATATTGCAGGACAAATTATAGGAATGAATTTAATCACTCCTCAAACATCTGCAAAAGGGAAAAAAGTTCATCAAGTTTTAGTTGCTGAGGATGTTTATTATCCAGGTGAAAGTGAAACAGAAGAATTTTATATGTCTGTTTTATTAAACAGAGGTACAGGTAGAAATATGATTATGTATTCTACTGAAGGCGGTATGGATATTGAAGCAGTAGCAGAAAAAACACCTCATTTAATTTTTACTGAAGAAATTGATCCTAGTGTGGGATTAATGCCTTTTCAAGCTAGAAGAATAGCTTTTAACCTAGGATTATCAGGTAACGCTTTTAAAGAAATGACAAAATTTGTTGATTGTCTTTATAAAGCTTATATAAAATCAGATTCGTCTTTATTTGAAATTAACCCAGTTTTAAAAACTAGTGATAATTTAATTTTAGCAGTTGATGCTAAAGTGACTATTGATGATAATGCCCTTTATAGACATAAAGATTATGTAAATTTACGTGATTTACGTGAAGAAAATCCAATTGAAGTTGAAGCAAAAGAAGTAGGACTAAATTATGTTGATCTTGACGGAAATGTTGGATGTATGGTGAATGGTGCTGGTTTAGCAATGGCTACTATGGATTTAATTAAACAAGCAGGTGGAGAACCAGCAAACTTTTTAGACGTTGGTGGTACAGCTGATGCTGCTCGTGTTGAAGCAGCTTTTAAAATCATATTAAAAGATCCAGCAGTAAAAGCTATATTAATTAATATTTTTGGTGGTATTGTTCGTTGTGATCGTGTGGCGCAAGGTGTTATTGATGCGTATAAAAACATGGGAACTATTAATGTGCCAATTATTGTACGTTTACAAGGAACCAATGCAGATATTGCTAAAGAATTAATAGATAATTCTGGTTTAGCGGTATTAAGCGCTACAGAATTTCAAGAAGCAGCAGATAAAGTACAGCAAGTATTGGCTTAACATATAAATAAAGTATAAATAAAAAGAGCAACATTAATTGTTGCTCTTTTTTTGTGGCTTATTATTTTCCTTCTTTGGCATAGGACCACGAAGATGAATTATCAAACCATTTAAGAAATTGCGTAAAATTTGATCGCCACATTCCACATACTTAGGATGGTCTTCACTTCTAAAAAAAGCACCAAGTTCACTTTTTGAGATTCTAAAATCTACAAGCTCTAAAATTTTAACAATATCATCATCTCTAAGTTTTAAAGCAACACGTAATTTCTTTAAAGTATCATTATTTGTCATATCTATAATTTGTCTATATGTGGATGAAGCTTTTTGCAAAATTAATTGATTGATTTGCGTTTTCTAGCGTTTTTGTCATTTTTATTAAGGCATATGATTTTTTTTACAATATTTATTTGATTAAATCAATAATGCATTTTATTTAAGTTGCTGATATACAAAATTTTATGATGATTTTTTATAGTTATTAATAAAAATTTTAAATAAAAGTAAATGTTGCTATTTTTAATTTGATATTAAAATATTTGATGAAGTAAATAAAATTATCGATAAACAAACCTAGTGTTTTCGATAAGTTACATCATATCAACGATTATAAAAGTTATGTTGTGTTGTAATTTTATTGTGTAAATATTTAATCCTTCAAACAATGGTTAATAGGGTAGAAAAACTAAGTCTTTTATCAGAAATGATAGCGTTTGCTAAGTATGATAAGGATATAAAAAGTATAGAATATAATTTTCTATTAGGTGTTGCAAAACAACTTGATATTTCTCGTGAAGATTTTGATTATTTAATAGAACATCCTATTAATTACATCCATTTAAAATCTCACAGTGAACGTATAGTACAATTTCATCGTTTAGTATTATTAATGAATATTGATAACGAGCATTCTCCCTCAAGTGTTATAAAATTGTATAATTTTGGTCTAAGAATGGGCTTAAGTCATGAATCAATTACCAAGGTATTATATTTAATGGAAAGTTTTCCAAATAAAATTGTGCCACCTGATGTATTGATTGATATTTTTAAAACACAATATAATTAAAAGAGTTCTGCTAAGATTTATTTATTGTGTTTTAGCCTTTTTATTGGTTCATATTGAAAGCTAAACTTTTATGAGTTTAGCTTTTCTATTTTATCTTGATAGCCTTTTATTTCATCTCTTAGTTTGGCAGCCACAATAAAGTCTAAAGCTTTGGCGGCTTCTTCCATAAGTTTTCGTTTTTCTCTAATTTTCTTTTCCAATTCAGGTTTGCTTAAATAATTGCTTTCTGGTTCTGCAGCTTTAGCAGCTTCCAATTGATAACTATAGGTACTTACAGAATTTTTAGACAAAGCATTATCCAAACTTTTATTTAGTGCCTTTGGAACTAAATGATGTTTTGTGTTATAAGCAATTTGTTTTTCGCGGCGGTAATTGGTTTCATCTATGGTTTTTTGCATGCTATTGGTAATTTTATCAGCATACATAATGGCTTTGCCGTTTAAGTTTCTGGCAGCTCTTCCAACCGTTTGGGTTAATGACCGTGCTGAACGTAAAAAACCTTCTTTATCGGCATCTAAAATGGCGACTAATGAAACTTCGGGTAAATCTAAACCTTCACGAAGTAAATTCACGCCAACCAAAACATCAAATAAACCTTTACGCAAATCTTGCATAATTTCAACACGCTCTAAGGTATCAACATCACTATGAATGTAACGGCAACGTATTTGAATTCTATCTAAATACTTGGTTAATTCTTCGGCCATTCTTTTGGTAAGCGTAGTGACTAAAGTGCGTTCATCTTTTTCAACTCTAAGTTGAATTTCTTCTATTAAATCATCAATTTGATTTAAACTTGGTCTTACTTCTATGATTGGATCTAATAAACCTGTTGGACGAATTACTTGTTCTACATAAATACCATCTGTTTTTTTAAGTTCATAATCTGCAGGTGTGGCGCTTACATAAATGACTTGATTTTGTATGGCTTCAAACTCTTCAAATTTTAAAGGTCGGTTATCCATGGCAGCTGGTAATCTAAAGCCATATTCTACTAAATTTTCTTTTCTACTTCTATCGCCTCCATACATGGCGTGTACTTGAGAAATGGTAACATGACTTTCATCTATCACCATTAAATAATCTTCTGGGAAATAATCTAATAAACAGAAAGGACGTGTTCCTGGCTGTCTGCCATCTAAATATCTGGAGTAGTTTTCAATACCAGAACAATAGCCTAATTCACGTATCATTTCTAAATCGAATTCAGTACGTTCTTTAAGTCGTTTTGCTTCTAAATGTTTGCCAATCTCTACAAAATAATTGTGTTGTTTTACTAAATCGTCTTGAATTTCTTTGATAGCGTTTTGTAACACATCGGGCGATGTAACAAACATATTTGCTGGGTAAATGGTCAGTAAATCGTATTTTTCAATAACCTGATTGGTTTGAATGTTGAACGATTCCATGTCTTCAATTTCATCACCAAAAAAGTGAATTCTAAAAGCATCATCGGCGTAACTTGGAAAAATATCAACAGTATCACCTTTAATTCTAAAATTACCATGATTAAATTCGCCTTCGGTACGTGAATACAAACTTTGCACCAGTTGATGCAATAATTTTGTTCTAGAAATGACTTGATTACGCTTTAAGGTAATCACATTTTTTTGAAATTCAACGGGATTTCCTATACCATAAATACATGAAACAGAAGCTACTACCAATACATCACGACGACCAGAAAGGAGAGAAGACGTAGCGCTTAGACGCAGCTTCTCAATTTCATCATTAATAGATAAATCTTTTTCTATGTATACACCAGAAACAGGAATATAGGCCTCTGGCTGATAGTAATCATAATAAGATACAAAATACTCTACAGCATTATCTGGAAAAAATTGTTTAAACTCTGAATATAACTGAGCAGCCAATGTTTTATTATGTGCCAACACTAAGGTTGGTTTTTGAATTTTTTCAATAACATTGGCAATAGTAAACGTTTTTCCAGAACCAGTTACACCTAATAGCGTTTGGTATTTTTCGTTAGATTTTATACCATGAACAAGCTGCGAGATGGCTTGAGGTTGGTCTCCAGTTGGACTAAATTCTGATTCAATTTTAAATTGCATTTTGTAAAATTACACAAAATAAATGTGTTATCGTTTTAAAGAAAAATGGCCTCTATATATTGTTCTATCTGATAAGATTATTACATACCAGTAATCATCACTTGCAAGAAGATTACCATTAAAAGTACCATTCCAGCCTTCTTCTAAGGGCTGAATTTGTTTGATAAATTTACCGTAACGGTCAAAAATTTTAATATCAATATTAGAATTAAACTGGGCATTTACGCCATACGGTTTCCAAGTATCATTATAACCATCGTTATTAGGTGTGAAAAATTTTGGAAAGCCTAACACAGAAATTTTTTGTTGAACAATTCCGCAGCCATTTTTGTCTAAAACATAAACGGTATGAAACCCAGGTTTTACATTAGTAAATAGATTATTATCATTAAATATGGTGGTATCTAAAGCATATTGATAATCACCTTCACCAGAAACCAATACAGAAACCGTATTATTTGAAGTTGCTTGTTTAATATCAATAGATTCTATAGTAGCAGTATTAGACGGATTAACAATGACATCTCTACTTAAAGCACATCCATTTGAGTAGGAAACCAACACTGTGTAAGTTCCAGTTTCATTAACCTCAATGCTTGAAGTATTTTTTAAAATAGACGCATTATTTAAGAACCATTCATACGTTGGATTATTTCCAAAGGTGTTTAAAAGTCCAGAGTTTATTGAAATGTTTTGTGGATAAGTGTTAAGACAATAGGAAATGGTTTCGTCTGGTAAAAGTATGGGAGCATTGTTTACAGATAAATTTATGGATGTAAATAGTTCACAATATATTTCTTGTGCTTTTACATAGATTTGTTGTGAATAGGCTGTTGTATTTAAATAGGAGTCATTCAATGGATTGGTATTATTAGCAGCATCTTCATAGGTGCTGTAAAACGTAATATTTGCATTTTGAGAGACTTCAGGTTTTATTTGATTTCTTAATGCATTCAAATCAAATAATGTAAACCCATCACCATCATCATCACAAGCTACAAAAGAGTTAACTGTTGAACTTGTATAGCTAGCTTGAAGTGTTAATGGTTCAACAGCAAAACATCCATATTCGTTTTCAAGTCTTGCAAAAATAACTTGTGTTGGTACTATGTTAATAAAACTATTTGGATTATTAATTGGATTTATATTTTGAATGGCTTCATTCTCTGTTAAATAATAATCAATTACAGGTAAAACTGGGAATCCATTCAGCGTAAAAAATTGGTCTGCCAAACGTAAATCAAAGAAAGTTAATCCATCGGTATCATTGTCACAAGTAACAAGAAATACTTGTGTGGTTTGAAGTTTTTCAGAATATTCAATAGTAATATTTCCATAAGCAACACAACCATTGTTTAAGGCAACTTCAACATTGTATATTCCAGCATCTGTAACCGTATAAGTTTCATTAGTTTCCCCAAAAATTTCAACATTGTTTTTAAACCATTTGTAGGTATTATTTCCAGGTTGTAAGGCATTGAGTTCTAAACTGTCATTTTCGCAAAGTGGATTGTTTGTAGCTATTAATCTGTCGATTCCCAAATCAGTACTTAATTGAAAACTACCAGCTTCTAAAAAAACGGCAGAATCAAACCGGTAATTTTGCTCATCTGCAATGACTAATTTAACATGATAGGTTTCATTAGGAACTGTATTTGCAGTAGCAGTTAAAACAGCAGTTTGTCCATTAAAATTTATAGGAGCAGTTGAGTTGTTCCAACTACCAAAATAAGTTTCATTTTGAGCACTACATGCGTTTGGAATATTGGGATGAACAGTGGTTACTTTTACAGGTGTTTGGGTATTTGGTATTAGCGCAATATTTTCATACTGAGAATCATTTGTATTTCGAATGAGAAAGCCAAATAAATCAGAATATTGGCATGTATTTGAATTATTGATTTGATATTCTTCTGAAGCAAAAAGGTATCTGAAACTTATTTGTGAAGCAATAGCTTTAAATTCAAATTCAATAATAGTGGCGTTAGTAGTATTATTTTCATTTAAACTATTTTCTAAATCTAAATCACCAATCCAATTATTTGCATCATCATCACTTAAAGTAGTGTTTGGTCCTTGAACATTGGTTAATTTTCCGGTGCTTAATACAACACCACTTTGAAAAGGAAAAGTTGAACCATTAGCATCAAAAAAACCAAAACTTTGGTCGGTTCCACCAAAATTACCACCAACCACATTGGTTACAATAACTTCAGAAATACAATTGCTGTTAATTAGAATATCTTCAATAAGTTGTTGAGGTGAATAGGTTTGACTATCTACTTGAACGTTTTGTCCAAATGAGATGATACTAATTGAAAAAAAACAAATAAAAAAAAAGTGCTTCATTAATTTATAATCAGGAATACAAAGATAACCACTTGCTTTGAATGAATCATTTTTTTAACGCTTCAAAGCAAAATGTCCTCTTACATCAAAGTCAATTCCATCTTTTTTAACTTTAGCTACAAACCAATAATCATCTGATGGCATGTTTACACCTCTATAAGTTCCGTCCCAACCTATAGAAGTTGAAAGTAGTGTTTTTAGTAGTTTTCCATGTCTGTCATAAATATATACAACTGTTCCAGGAAGTTGTTCAATACCCACTATTTGCCAAGTATCAAAATATCCGTCGTTATTTGGTGTTACAAATTTTGGTACATCAATTACAACGACTTCTTTTGAAACATCTTCACATCCGTTTAAATCTCTTATTGTAACTGTGTGCAAACCAAAGGTTACGTTTTCAAAAACATTTGATATTTGAGGTTCACCATTGTCCAAAATATAAACATAAGAGCCAATACCACTTACATCAACGGTTATGCTATTTGGATCAGCAAAATCTACTGTTGTTGTGAAATTTATTGTTGCTTCTTCAGATTCAATCACTGAAAAAGATTTAGTGACTTCGCAATTATAAGGAGTTGTGATGGTTACCCAATAGTCTCCTAAATCTTCTGGCATAAGTTGTATTTCATTTGTTGTTTCACCAGTAGACCATAAGTAAATATCACCAACATTACCGGTTTCGGCATTAATAATTAATGGTAAATTATTGATACATAAAGGAACAATATCTCCAATATTTATAACTGGCAATGGATGCACTGTGGTGCTAAATGAAGTTGTATCAAAGCAACCTGTTACAATGTTTTCCATTCTTGCAAAAATAACTTCGCCATCAAATGATGAATGCGAGTTGTTAAATGCATTTTCTTTATTTTGAGCATCTTGCAAATTGGAATAGTAGGTTACAGAAAAATCAGCAGGATTTTCAGCTCCTATAATTGTGCTTTTTTGTTGTGATAAATCAAAAGAGAAGAAGCCATCATAATCATCATCACAACTTTCTAAATTTGAAGGTTGAAAAGCTGTTGGATTAGGATTAATTTGTAAATTAAACGAAGGTATAATTATACAACCAGTATTTGGGTCTTCTATTCTAATATAAAATGTGTTAAAACTAGACGTATAATTAAATATATTAGATAGTTGATTTTGATTGTTTTCTGCGTCTAAGGAATTAATATGATAGCTTAAATTTACATCATTAGGATTATTGATTATCATATTATTTACTTGAGATAAATCGAAAGTATTTGTATCATTATCACAAATTTGTATAGTTCCAATAAAATTAGTAGGTGGTGGTGTATTTACAATTAATTCTAACGGAATAACAATATAACAACCTGTTAAGGTGTTTGTAACTTTTATAAATACGGTTTGTGGATTTGATGAGTTTGTGAAATTACTTGGGTCTATAATTTGTTTGGATAGATCTTCAACATCTTGTTGGTTTTCAAAATAAGATATTTCTAAATTAGTGGTAACTCTATCTAAAAGTTGAAAATCTGCATCATTTAAATTAAAAGTTGTGCTACTATCATAATCTGCATCGCATTGAATAAATGGGCTTGCTTCGGTAACATCTGGAGCAGCAATAATATTGATTCCCAACTCCTCAATAACATAGCAAATAGAATTGCTTTCTTGAATTCTTACATAAATGGTTTGTGGGTTTGTAGCATTGGTATATTGCAATGGTAATGGGCTGGTATTATTTTCAGCATTTTGAAAGTTTAGATAAAATGTAATGTTTAAATTATTGCTTGATCCTTGAGAAATCTCTGAAATTTTTTCATTTAAATCAAACAAATTTTTTCCATCATTACTTAAATCATCACAAACTAAATAATCGTTAAAACTAGTATTGTACACTGGATTTTGAGACACTTCAATAGTAAAAGATGTATCGCCAAAACAACTTGGGTCTATAGTGTTTTCAACTCTTACATAAATGATTTGCGGACTAGAGGTGTTTTGGTATATGGTGTTTTTATCTATTGGAATAGTGTAGTTTGCATCTTCAAAATAAAATACTTCTTTTCCAGCTTGCCCATTTAAAATTTCATTGTCTTTCTCTGATAATAAAAATAGTGCTCTGTTATCACCATCATCTTCGCAAATTTCAAAATTAGTGATGGTTTGAAATAAGGGTTGTGTGCTTACAATAACATTTATGGTAGCAATATTGAAGCAGGTAGATAGGGTGTTTTCAACCCTTGCAAAAATGTTTTGAGTGTTTGAATTGTAATTTGCAGGATTTGAAATAACATTAGTATTAGTTTCTGCGTCAGCTAAACTGTTAAAGAAGTTTATGGTTAAACCACTGGTATTGGTTACTATTTCTGGAATTTTACTTTCAAGATCAATTATTGAAAAACCATCTTGGTCGTTATCGCAAATGATAAAACCAGTTGGTTGTGTTACTGCAGGAGCCGGAATGATGGTAATATCAAAGCTATTCTCGGTATGGCAGCCAGAGTCAATATTTTCAATTCTAGCAAAAAAAGTTTGTGTTCCTGTCACTGAATAAAAAGGCGGTAATTCATTGATGTTGTCCACAGCATCCTGCATTGTTTGGAAATAGGTGACTTGAAAATTAGAATTTCCGCTATTGATGATAGCATCTAAAGAATGTAAGTCAACATTAACAATACCATCCTCGTCACTATCACAATATTCAATTGGAGACACCTGATTAAACAATAAGATAGGATTTACTAATAATTGAATTTCGGCTTGTTCGCTACAACCACTAGCGGTATCTACAATATTAATATATAAGGTTTGCGGACTGGTTGCAGAATATGCAATTGTTTCATCAAGAGGATTGGTATTATTGTCCAAATCTGTTTCGGTCTCATAAAACGTTACATCTATATTAGGCAATTCATTGGCAATAAAATCAGAAATGACGTTCAAATAAAAGTCTCCAATGCCATCATTAGTAGCATCATCACATAAAGCAAAATCGCCAATTTCTGTACCCGTTAACAATAAATTAGTATGAATTTCTATGGGAACTATGGTTGGACAGCCAGTAGTATTATCTGTAACTCTTATAAAAACCGTTTGAACTTCAAGATCGATATTTTGATAATTGGTTTCATTTGCAATGGGATTGGTTCCGTTTTCAGCATCTTCATAAGTTTCATGAAATGAGGTAGTAACTCCTGTTAAGCCTTGAAGAATATCTGAAATCACATTAGTTAAATCAAAACTAGCAAAACCATCATGATCAAGATCGCAAGCATCAATAAACTGTGTATCGGTATTAACAATAGGGCTGTTTACAATATCGACAGTAAGGGTTGTTGTATTTACACAACCAGTCTGAGCGTTGATAACCCTAACGTAAAATAATTGCGAATTTGGCGAACTTACGTTTACAAAAGGAAAAACAATAGGGTTGTTTCCCAATTCAGCATCGGCTTGTGTGAAATGATAAGACACTATGAGATTGGAGTCTCCTTGTGTTATTTCATCATCCTTTTCTGTAGGGTTTATGTCTGTTATTCCGTTAGGCGTGGCATCATTATCACAAACCTGTAAGTTGGTAGGCGTGGTAATATTGGGTAACGGATTTACAATTAAGTTAAAAGGAGCATATGAAAAACAACCTGTGTCTAAATTTTCAACGGTGACGTAAATTTCTTGCGGATTGCTTGCATTGGGGATAGGTATTGTAATGTCATTTATGGCACTTCTAGCGTCTGATTCAGATAAATGAAAAGATAAATTATAATTTCCAGTAGGTAAAATGCCAAGTATTTCAGGAATTTTTGTTTGTAGGTCAAAAAGTTCAATGCCATCAGCACTATTGTCATCGCATAATTCAAAATCTGGAATTGGGTTTACAATGGGTTCAGAGTTTAAGGTTACTTGAATGGTATCTTCTAATAAACAATTGTTGCTATTTAAAGGCACTGAAACTTCAACTTTATACGTGCCATCTTGAGTAGCATTTAAAGTTGAATTTGTTTCTCCAACAATTAAATTATTATTCAAAAACCATTCGTAAGTAGCTAGTGGATTGTTAATATCAGCATTTAATTGAGCTGAATTTAAACAGGTTACAATATCATCACCTAATTCTAAATTATCAAAACTAATGGCTTCAATAAAAACAGCCGAATCATAATTTAAATCAAGATAATCTGCAATAATAAGTTTTATATGATATTGTGTATATGGTGTAATGGTTGCACTGGCAGATAACGGAACTGTTCTACCATTATAGTTAGTATCGCCAATATTATACCCATCAAAATATTGTGCGTTTTGAGCAGGACAAACTCCAAAAATCTCTTCATGAATGGTATTGGTATTTACAGGTATACCAGTTCCTGGAACTAAGGCTATATTAGTATAGGGTAAAGGGCTGCTACTTTCTTTGATTAGAAACACAAAACCATCAGAAAATTGACAAGGATTGATGCCAAAATATTCTTCAGAAGCTAATAAATAATTAAATTGAACTTGATTGGTGGCTGATATTAAATCAAACTCAATTGACGTGGCATTAAGGGTATTGGTAATACCTAAAGCTGTTTCAAGATCTGGATCTGTTCCCCATATTGTTGATCCTTCACTTAAAGTTGGTGTTGTTTGAGTATTGCCACCAGATACGGCATTACCAGTTGTAAGCATCACACCATCTTGAAAAGGAAAGTTTGAGTTGCCTCTGTTAAAATAAGCATAACTTGAAAACCCAAAAGAGTTACCATTAACTGAAGAAGTTATATTTGAAATTTCAACACAACCTTCTATTAAGTTGTTTTCAATAAGCTGATTTAAAGGAATGGAACTATCAACTGATATTTTTTGTTGAGAAAACATAAAACTACTGCTACAAAAAAATAGTACCAATAAGGCATAATTTTGTAGGTATCTTTTCACTTTGCTTAATTGGGGTAAAAACAGCATTGTTTTATGATTATTTCAAGACGAAAAGTAGATAATATTTAGTTTAAATACAAAACAAAACAGACTAAACACGCTTTTGTTAGTTTTTTGGTCGTTATTTTTTTACTTTTTTAAAGTAAAATGACTTTTAAAGATTCTACCATCTTGTAATGTTACAGAAAACCAATAGTCATCAGTAGGAAGTATTTTACCATTAAAAGTACCATCCCAGCCTTTTTCTGAAGGATTTAATTGTTTTATAAGTT
>JAIPBH010000025.1 GCA_021739635.1 Flavobacteriaceae bacterium
AATCCAAGCAGTATTCGGTATTATTGAAGAACTATCAAATAATGTTGGAGGAGATGATGTTGTTGGATAACCTGTAAAAGCAGGAGATTCTAACAGAGCGATTGTTCCTGTTATATTTGGCAAAGTCCAAGTTTTTGCCGTAACTGTTGTAGATGCAGAAACCAATGAACCACCTAAACCTACATTAAAACCAAATCCATTATTTCCAATGAATTTATTAGCCGTTATTTCAAAAGCACCAACATTCCAATTAGCAGTTAACGGAACAGAACCATCAGCCTTTAAAAATCCACTTACAGATGGAATATCACTTGTTAATGCGATAGTTCCTGTTGTATTAGGTAATGTCCAAGTTTTTGCCGTACCTATTGTAGATGCAGAAACCAATGAACCACCTAAACCAACATTAAAACCAAACCCATTATTTCCAATAAATTTATTAGCAGTAATTTCGTAAGCACCAACATTCCAATTAGCAGTTAATGGGATTGTTCCATCGGCTTTTAAATCTCCGTTACCTTTATTATTAAATGTTGTCCAATCGGTATTACTTAAAGCACCCGAATTTAAAGATGAAGCAGTTGGTAAATTAAAAGTATGCGTATCTCCCGAACTTGATATACCAAAAGAAGTTCCCGAAGTTCCTATTGCGAAATATTGCACTTGGTCTGTCAATCCATTAAGAGCAGTTAAACCTGTTGAAAACGTAGTAATTATTTGTGATAAATGACTGTTTTCAGTGTGCATTGTTATAGTTCTACCACTATGAATAACATAAAATCTAACTGCAAGTCTATCAGTAGCAAGTAATACGGTTGGAGGAACTGCTAAAGCAGTAAGGTATAAATCAATAGATGTACCTCCTGTTATAAGTTCGGGGTTTGATGAATTTGATGAAATTAAAGTAAATGTAACTCCATCATATTTATATAATTCAATATAAAAACTTGGATTACCTCCACTCGATGATGCACTAAAATATGTTTCAAAATTCCAATTTCCACTTGGTATTGATAATTGGTTTGGGTCGCCTACATCTGTAATAAATTGAGATATATAGCCATCTGCGTTTATAGTAAAATCTGTTCCTATTCCAATAATAGGAGTGCCATTCATTTCTTTGTATGCAACTCCATCTATTGTTCCTTGCGATATACTGCCATTCAAATAGTAAGAAACAGAAGCACCACCACCACTTGAAATTGGAAAATTTGCTAATTGACCATCCCCTCTAATATATTGAGATGAAAGACCTAAAGCAGTTACTCCAATATTTCCACTACTTGTTATAGGAGTGTTTGAAACACCAAAAGCAGGTGGCATAGTTAAGCCAACACTTGTAACAGTTCCACTACTCCCATTAATTGTAACGGTTACATCATTGCCTATTGTAGAAGCAGTTACACCTGCACCTACAAAATTTAATGAAGCAAGAGCAGAAGTTAAAGTTACACCCTCATCTTTAACTATCACAGAATTACCACCTCCACCACCACTTGTTGTAGTTGATTGAAAGCCGAATGAACTACCTAATGTTAATGCCATATTTTTTTGTTTTTTTACATTATGTTCCCATAATATAAATTGTACCCGAAGTAATAGTAATTGTTACTTGGTCTATACCTTTGTCTGTTGAGAAATTCACTACATCTCCCTCTGCAACTGCAATTGGCTCACTTGTTAAACCTGCTACTGCTCTTGTTCCTGTAATTGTTCCTGCTCCACCAACACCTACTTTAATACAAGATAAAGAAAGTCCATCACTCGCAGTTAATACAAAAGGACTATCACTACTCGTAAGAGGATAAGTGAATAATTCTGAATTTAAACTCATAATTTACTATATAAAATCATCAATACTAATTTCTTTTACGGCTTTTAGTCCGTTATAAAAGTGAATTTTTGGAGTTCCGTTAATATCTATCGCATAAAACCTAACATTAATATCTGTTTTTTCAACATTATTAGCATCAGATAAGGTATGTAATCTATCTCTAATAACACTTGTTATTGAGTTTTTAAACATTGACTTTAATCCTAAAATACTATTCCAATCCAATCCTTTAAGTTCTACTGTTTTGTTCATCGCAATACAAATTGGATGTTCTAAACTTTCATCTAATTTCATTTTAATTCTGAAATCCTGCAAAGAAACATTTAACTCTTTAGAGAACTTAACTAAAGAATTTTTCATTACACTCTTAACTTGCCCATTTAACATTTTGCTCTGTTTTTAAATTAAGATACTAAATTAAGAAATAACTCTTAATAATTCATAATATTTTGTATGCTATCCTTAAATGCAAATGGAACTTTTTTAATAGGAAGTCCATCTACTGCTAAATCCATAGTTCCTTTTACTTCTAAAAACAATTTAGAACGACCCTGTTCATTTAGCAATAAATCCAAGAAATTAACTCCTGTGGACAATATTTCTTTAGGAGATATTGAAATATAAGTAGGTATTCTTGAATCTGAATTTGTAGGTATATTAATTATTGGAGAAAAACCAACTTTTTTAACAAAAGTTCCGTTTAAATAAATATCATAAACTTGGTTTGAAACTTGAAAAGAAAAATCAGAATCGTTTAAAACTCTCCACCAAAGTATAATATTAATTTCATTTAAAGAAATTTTCTTAACCTGTGTTCCAATTAAAGACCATTCTGTATTTACCAACTTTTTAACTTGTTGCATTATATATGTTAAGGCTACACCAAAAACACCAACCATAATAGCACCTAAACCCCACTTAATTGTTGAATTTTGAATCATTTTATTAAAATTTTATATTAGTTAAATCAATAGGAGATTTTGCTAAATCCTTACCTAATTTTTTATACATTAAATAAGCCAACAAACTTATTCCTGCAAATATAAGAACTCTATACCCAACAGGCATAGGTTTTTCTGAATTATCTACAATTGGCTCGATAGGTTTTATCATTGTTTGAGTGAAATTAGGAAACGGAATCAAACTTGAACTTAATGCTTTTTGCGTATATTGTAAAGGAGTTGAAATACCTCCATTTGCATCTTTAACTTTTTGAGGAAATTTATAATTAGGATTACCTATCGCTGATGGGTAAAAAATAATCATAAATAAATCTGTTTCCGTAAAGTTTGATTTTACTTTCTTTTTTACTTTATCAAAAACTTTTGATGCTTCTTTTCTACCGAATAAAACTGCCTTAATATATTTATCAACTTCATCAATCTGTTGTGAAACAGACATTTTAGATAATTTTTTAGTATCAAAATATTGTGGCATCCATTGTATCAAGCCTGTTGCTCCCGAACTTGGATTTTTTATTGCAGGAGAAAAAGTACCTCCACTTTCAAAGTTGATAAGATTAGCCAACCATTGTGGAGGAAAACCATATTTACTCGCTACATTCCCTAATTTAGTTACTTCTTCTTTACTCCAATTAGGTACAGTTACTCCATAGGCTTTATAACCTTTACTTCTTCTACCTTGAAGTATTATATGTAAGGGATTTATAAAGTTTACCATAAATATTTTTTATCTAATTAAGCGTAAAACCCCTTCGCTTTTAAGCAAGGGGTAGTTCACTAATAAGGTGGGGATGTATGAGGAAAAACTGTTCCTCCTAATTGGTAGGAAGTATCATATTTTTCAACAATACTATCTCCTGCAAAACCACTAAATCCACTCTTCTTTTTCTTAAAAGGTTTAAAAGAAACTGTATCTGCTCTTACCCAACCATAACTCCAACCATCTAAAGGTTTACTCAATTTAACTAAAAACCAACGCATTGCAGGTTCAAGGTTGTCGTATCTTTCAGAAACTAATTTACCAACCGTTTGTCCTGCGACTACTTTTCCTAATAAATTAGAAAATGGGTCATACCAAGCAGATTTATCATTTACTTCGGGTTTTTCTCTAACATTCGCATAACCTAAAGCGAATGGATGACCCTCTATTTTGTTATTAGATTTTTTAGCAGGGTATAAAACAATTCCTCTAATATCTGAAAACTTATTGTTTATTGCTCTATCAACATTTCTTAAAGGGGATATTGTATCTCCTATTTTTGTGTCGGAAGAATCTGTACCTTGTGTGTTTTCTTCTAATTTAGCAACTTCTTCTGCTTTTTTCTTTTCTTCTTCTTGTAAAGCCTTTAAATCTCTCGATTTTTTAACTTGTCTGTAAATTATAAAAGAAGCACCACCTAAAACAAGAATACCACCTAAAATTTTCCAAAAAGAACTTTTATTTGTTCCTATGTTTTTCGCTATATTTTCCATTTTATAAAGGTAATGAAGTTATATAAGTGTTAAATTCCGTAAGATAATCTTTTTCTAAAAGACCTCCTTTTAATGCCGTTTGTAAATCATCAGCCAAACTTCCATAACTTAAAGGTGCATTACCATAAGCATAAGCAGTTTGAGATAATTGACCTTGTGTTTTATGTTTTTTAGCAGTAGCCAAAAGTTTAGTTTCATCTGAAAGCAAATCTCCATAACCTACATTGTCATTAAATTCTTTTGCATATTTTCTTGCCGTTGCAGATGTCATTAACTTATCGGTATTAGGTTTAGCACCTGCTCTTCCTTGCTTCCAAAAGTTAGGGTCTAAAGCATAACTTCCCTTTAATTTATCTTCATCAGAAAGTAAGGCTTGTTGACCCTCTGCCGAAGTAGTGTCAGAAAGTTTATCAAAAATGTTATTCAATATTCTTTTATTTCTTATACTTCTATAAATCAAAAAGGAAAATAAGCCTGTTACACCAACAAGCATAGTTCCTAATATTATTTTTCCTTTTGTATTTGCCATAACTAATTTATTTAGTTGGTATCATTGCACTCGCACCTCCTGTTGAGGACATAGCACCTACTTTTAATGCTTGTTCAATAGTTTTGTTTGGGTCTTTCGTTAATCCATATAACGCTCTCGCTACAATAAAGAAACTAACAACTCCAACACCGATTATAACATAACCTGTTACAGATGCAAAATTACCAATACCCTCAAAAACACCATCAACAGTATCTCCTAAAGCACTTAAAGTTGTTGTATCAACATTGACACCCTCTCCCGACATATAACTTCTTAAAGCAGTTGTGTTTGCAGGAGATGTTTTGCCACCTCTTTTACCCCAAGCATAAATCCAAATAGAGTTCGCTTTTTTCTTTCCAAAAATCTCTTTTAAATCCTTATGCCATTGAACCCAACTTGAACCGTTAGATGATGCAGTAGGTATCTTCTTTGATGGGTCTATTTTCATCTTAAATCAATTTTAATTAATATCAATATCGAAATATTGTTTAGAATTATCACTTGTGATAACTCCTGTCGGGAATAAATAACCTACTCTTGGGTCGAAAGCGACTTTCTCTCCTGTAATAGAAGAATAATCTCCATCAAAAGATTTTTTAGAGTTATCAATCAGATTTGTTGTATTACTCTCAATTTTTGTTTGTAAATCATTTGCTTTCTTAATGATTTTATCTTGAATGTTTTTATCAATCTTGTTAGCCAAAAATCCACCGACAACACCTAAAACCATTAAAGGTAAAAGAGAACTTGACTTAAAAACATAATGACCAACGGCAACACCAACCGTTGCTCCAATGACACTATACGGAGAAATAGAAATATTTTTCATAATCTTATTTTTTTAAACTCTAATTGTGCTTTTAGTAACACTTTTAGGGTCTTTTAAATCTGTAATTGTTAATTCAAAAAAAGGTCTATTAGTTAAACTATCTACATCAACCTTGTATTTATCAAAAATATTGAAACTTTGTTTAACTAAATTTTCAATCTTTTTGGCAGATGCTTGATTTTTGTAAGAATACTCAAATGTTATACCATCATTTTTTGAATCTTTTGTTTTATACTTTCTGTAAGTTAAAGAGTAATTTGAATCGGGTAAATCTACACTTAAAGTATCAGTAGGAAGTCTGTTTTTCATAACTCTACGAACACCAACAAAAGCAAGTGTTAATGCAGTAGCACCAAACACATATAATAATACCTTTTTTTTATCAATAGCCATAACAATCAAATAAAGAAAAGGGGTTATCAAGTAACCCCATTTAAAATTGTTTTTATGTTGATTACAAGTTCAAATCAAATGATTGAGCAGGAGATTGTTCTCTAATTGTTCCAACAGGTGCAAAACGACCTAATTTTGGATTAAAGAAATCTGCTTTACCATAATTCTCTCCCTCAACCGTATTGAAGTTAGCCATAGGCTCAAAAACATCTCCCTCAAAAGAACTCTCTACATCTAAAGGTGTATCTAATGTCCATTGAGAACTTGGAGTTGTTTCTTGAATTGTTCCAACAGGCATATAACGACCTAATTTTGGATTATAGAAATCAGCAATATCTCCTGCGAAGTTCATAGGCTCAAAAACTTCTCCATCGAAATTCATAGGTTCAAAAACTTCTCCATCAAAAGCAGTTTTTCCACTATTAGCATTTGTTGAAGCACCTAACTTCAATTTTAAACTATCCAAAGAATATTTAACAGAAGCAATACCAACTAATGTTGTTACTACACCTGCAATAATAGGCATAATACCTTTTTTACCTTTGATTAAATTGTAAGTAGTTAAAATACCACCACCTGCAACGGCAGTTCCACCTACCAATGTCGTTATATCTAACGCTTTTTTCAAATTACTGTTCATAATTTTTGTTTTTTTTTAATTTAAAATTTAATTTACCTATACAAATTTAGTTTAAAAAACTAAAAGTTTCTATTAATATCCTCTCGGATTCCTGTGATATGTTTACTAACTACTAATGCACCCACTACAATTAAGGTACTAAAAATAATCAAATTCTGTGTTAAGTTAGACAATTTCATCTTTCGTAGTATTATTATTTTCTTCTTTTTTCTTTAATGCTAATTCTTTTTTCTTTTTGATAATCCATTTAACACCATAATAACCTCCAACCAAAATTGTAGGCAACAATATTATTGCCGTAATTTTTGTTATTTTGTTATTTAGTATTTTACTTATCATTATACAAATTTATTTAAAAAACCTCCTTTAGACATAGCCAAGTTTACTGCACTTTTAGATTTAGGGGAAAGTTTATTATATAAATCCATAATATTACTTCCTTTAAAATTTACTGCCCAATTATAATCAATGTTTTTAGGGTTATCCAAATTCAAATAAACAGGAACAATTTGTTCAATTTTATTTTGATATTTATCTAATAATTGACCTATCAATATTGAACCGATTAAAATATTTAATCTTTCATTACTTAAAGGTAATATGTTAACAGGATTATTCGGGTTGTAAAATGCGTAATCATTTACCTGTTTTCCTGCAACTACTTTTTTATCAGAAACAGTAGAAAAACTTTGTATTTTTTTATCTAAAAAATCTTGGGAAAGACCATTCTTCATTAACTCCCCATATTCATCTAAACCTAATCTTTCTAAAACAGATTCTTTGTATAATGTATTTTGAGCCGTACTATCAGAAATACCCATCAATCCATAAGGAACTCTTCTTTCTGTAATGAAAGGCTCTTTACTACGATAAAACTTATCTCCCTTTGATGATAAAAACATAAAAAGTTTAATAAGATTTGCAGG
>JAIPBH010000009.1 GCA_021739635.1 Flavobacteriaceae bacterium
AGTCATCAACAGTATGTCCTTCTTCTTCTAAAGTATTGCCAGAAATTTTGAAATTACCTTGGCTATCATCATAGGTAAATGTAGTAGCGATTGGACCATCTTCGGGCACATTTTGTGAATATAAATGCCAACCTGATTCTATAGTGGCTTTTGATATTAATGTAAATTCTGAATCTGATAATTTCTCTACAGATGTTGTCCATTTTACTGGCTCAAGTATTTGTGCTTGTCCAAACCAAAAGGTTAAAAAAGCGATTACAAAAGTTACTTTTTTCATTATATTATTTTGATTTAACAAAAATAAAGGTTTAAACCTTCAATATAAATAATTTAAGATAGTTTTAATATTAGGAAAAAGTAAAAGTTCTATTTACATTTTTATTTGTGAAGTAAGAAATTAAAAGAGAACTTGTTGTAATAAACCTGAAAGAGCCAAAAATATATAAACTGAATTAGTTAAGTTATATCCAATTAAGTCTAAATATTTGAATATTTATAACAGTTTATATTTAAAAAATCTATTCTAACCACAAATAATCAAATATTCCCATTAATAATATCATCGTAAACAAAGCAGTTTTAAAAAATAAAAAGCATTTATCAATAAAGATAAAGGCTTTTGTACTGAATATTGACGTATTATCGAATCAATTATTGGAGTTTTTTCAAAATTTAGTTGATAATGTCTGAAAATAAAAAACCTCCAATCCAAAAAGGTTGAAGGTTCTACTTGTACTGAGGACGGGACTTGAACCCGTACAGCCTAATGGCCATTGGATTTTAAGTCCAACGTGTCTACCAATTCCACCACCTCAGCGCTTGGTATATTTTAGAAAGTTTCAGAGCGAAAGACGGGATTTGAACCCGCGACCCTCACCTTGGCAAGGTGATGCTCTACCCCTGAGCTACTTTCGCAGTTTTAATGAACGTGCAATGTATTTATTGCGGATGCAAATTTATAATTTTTATTATAAAACCAAAGGCTTTTTAATAAAATAATTTTTTTATTTCTATACTCGTTTTTCTTTTATGAGCATACGCTTAATTTCATTAAGCTTCATAAGGGCTTCTACAGGTGTAAGTGTATCAATATCAATATGTAATATTTCTTCTTTAATGTTTTCCAATAAAGGATCATCTAATTTAAAAAAACTTAACTGCATATCATCTTTTAATGATTTTACTTTATCTGTTAGCTCTTCACTAGAATGTGACTTCTCTAATTTCTGCAAAATTTTATTTGCTTTATGCAATACTTGTTGTGGCATACCTGCCATTTTTGCTACATGAATACCAAAACTATGCGCACTTCCGCCTTCTACTAGTTTTCTTAAAAAAAGAACATTGTCTTTCAACTCTTTTACAGATACATTAAAGTTTTTAATACGCTCAAAGGTTTCTGTCATTTCATTAAGCTCATGATAATGCGTTGCAAATAACGTTTTTGGTTTTGCTGGATGTTCATGTAAATATTCACTTATCGCCCACGCAATTGAAATACCATCATAGGTACTAGTCCCACGGCCTATTTCGTCAAGCAAGACTAAACTTCTATCAGAAATATTATTTAAAATAGATGCCGTTTCATTCATTTCAACCATAAAGGTAGATTCTCCCATAGAAATATTATCGCTTGCTCCTACCCTAGTAAATATTTTATCAAACAGCCCAATTCGTGCTGATTTTGCAGGGACAAAACTTCCTATTTGAGCCAATAGCACAATAAGTGCTGTTTGACGTAAAATAGCTGATTTACCAGACATATTAGGCCCAGTAATCATAATGATTTGTTGTGTACTTCTGTCTAAAAACACATTGTTTGCAATATAGTGTTCTCCAATAGGCAATTGCTTTTCAATAACCGGATGTCTTCCATCAACAATATCTAAATCAAAGGAATCATCAATAGTTGGATACACGTAATGATTATCTTTTGCTAACTGTGCAAATCCACATAAACAATCTAACTGACCTATTAAAAAAGCATTTTGTTGTACCGCTTTTATGTATTGATTGAGCCAACTAACCAATTCTGAGAACAACTGCTGCTCAATAGCTAAAATTCTGTCTTCTGCACCTAAAATCTTAGCTTCATATTCTTTAAGCTCTTCAGTTATATAACGTTCGGCACTTACAAGTGTTTGCTTTCTAACCCATTCAACAGGGACTTTATCTTTATGTGTATTTCTAACTTCAATATAATAACCAAATACATTATTGGAATCAATTTTTAAAGAGGTTATACCTGTACGCTCACTTTCGCGTTCAAGCATTTTTTCTAAATAATTTTTTCCTGATTTTGATAAACCTCGCAATTCATCTAATTCAGTTGAAAATCCTTTTGCAATCGTGCTTCCTTTTAAAACATTAACAGGCGCATCTTCATTCAAGGTTTCTTTAATTTTCTCTCGAAGTACTTCACAACTTTGAAGTGTATCTCCAATAACTTTTAAAGACTGATTATTACAGTTTGATGTTATTGATTTTATTGGAACAATAGCTTCTAAAGAATTTTTAAGTTGAATAACCTCTCGCGGATTTACTTTTCCTGTAGCAACTTTTGAAATCAGCCGCTCTAAATCGCCAATATGCTTGATGTGATTTTGAATTTTTTGAAGTGTGGTTTTATCCTTTGACAAAAAATCAACCACTTCATGACGTTGCTTAATTTTTTCAACACTTTTTAATGGCAATGCCAACCAGCGTTTTAATAAACGACCACCCATTGGCGAAATGGTTTTGTCAATAACATTCAACAGTGTTACGGCGTTGTTATTTGTTGAATTGTAAAGCTCTAAATTTCTTATGGTAAATTTATCCATCCAAACATATTCATCTTCAGCAATTCTTGAAATAGAGCTAATATGCTGAATTTTGTTATGTTGTGTTTCAGATAAATAATGCAAAATCGAACCTGAAGCAATAATTCCTTCATATAAATCTTCAATACCAAATCCTTTTAAAGACTTTGTATTAAAATGTTTCGTTAAAGTTTCATAGGCATAATCGGCTTGATAAATCCAATCTTCCATATAAAACGTATGAAAGTCTTTGCCAAAAGTTTCTGTAAACGTAGTTCGCTTTTGTTTTGAAACCAGTACTTCACTCGGATTGAAATTTTGCAGCAACTTATCAATGTATTCAGCATTTCCTTGAGACGTTAAAAATTCACCCGTTGAAATATCTAAAAATGAGACTCCAATATTATTTTTATCAAAATAAACCGAGCATAAAAAATTATTGGATTTTGATACCAGAACCTCATCATTAAAGGCCACACCAGGAGTCACTAATTCAGTAACTCCACGTTTTACAATATCTTTAGTAAGTTTTGGGTCTTCTAATTGGTCGCAAATGGCAACGCGCTCACCAGCTTTAACCAATTTAGGCAAATACGTGTTTAAGGAATGATGCGGAAAACCTGCCAGCTCAATTTCGCTCTCACTTCCTGCACCACGCTTAGTTAAAATAATACCTAAAATACCAGCTGTTTTTATGGCATCTTCACCAAAGGTTTCATAAAAATCGCCCACACGAAACAGTAACAAAGCATCAGGATACTTAGTTTTAATCGTATTGTATTGTTTCATTAAAGGGGTTTCTTTTTTTGCCAATGGTATGTTATTTAAATCTTATTTTTGTAAAATAAATAGAAGTGCTAATGTAATTATTATTTCATGTTTTTAGAAATTGAAATTTAATTACTTATTGATAATTATTCACAAATTCTTAAATGCGAAAACTAAAAAACAGCGAGCTAGAACGACTAAGTGTTGAAGATTTTAAATTGGTTGAAAAAACACCTCTTATTATTATTTTAGACAACATTAGAAGCCTAAATAATATTGGTTCTGTGTTTAGAACTAGTGATGCTTTTTTGGTTGAAAAAATTTATCTATCCGGAATAACCGCCAAACCTCCACATAAAGATATTCATAAAACAGCCTTGGGAAGTACTGAAACTGTTACTTGGGAATATGTTGAAGACACTTTATATTTGGTTGAAAAGTTGAAAGCTGAAGGTGTAAAAGTAATAGCAATAGAACAAGCTGAAAATGCCACCATGCTTAACGACTTTAAACCACAACACCAAACAACATATGCACTGGTTTTTGGAAATGAAGTAAAAGGCGTGTCGCAAAAAGTTGTTTCTGCGAGCGACTTTGTGATTGAAATTCCGCAGTACGGAACCAAACATTCGCTTAATATTTCGGTAAGTGCTGGGATTGTTATTTGGGATGTATTCGCAAAATTGAAACAATAAAGTTGTCATGAACCTTATTGAACATTACAACAATCTCTATAATGCTGCCATAAATAGCATAGAAAGTGATACTTATGATACAGATTCTTTAATTGACTCCTTAAGCGATAAACGATTAGGCGTAACCTTAATAATTCGTCCTTCTCAAACCGTTAAAAATAATATTCAAACATTTCTTAAAGCTTTATACAAAAACGATTCTTCACAATATTATTATCCAAATTCCGATATTCATATCACAGTCATGTCTATTATTTCATGCTATAACGGATTTAATTTGAATAAAATTTCTATTTCAGATTATGTAAGCTTGGTAAAAAAAAGTCTTCAAAATGTGGAGACCTTCCATATCCTATTTAAAGGTATTACGGCATCAAAATCAGGTATTATGATTCAAGGATTTCCTAAAAATGAAACCCTAAATAATTTAAGAGACCAACTAAGAATCAACTTTAAAAATTCACCTCTGGAACAATCATTAGATCAAAGATATGCCATTCAAACAGCTCATGCCACCGTTGTAAGATTTAGAAATGAGCTTAAAAACAAAAAAGATTTTTTAAAAACCATTCAAGAGTTTAAAAACTATGATTTTGGCTCTTTTGAAGTAAAAGAATTAAATTTAGTATTTAACGATTGGTATTTAAGAGAAAAACAAACAAAAATTTTAGAAACTTTTTATATTTAAATAAATCCCTGATTTTTAAGCTATTTTTAATTAATAATCTATTGAAAAACCACTTGATAGGTTACAAATGTTACGTTCTAAGTAATTGTTTAATATGATATTTGCAGTAATTATTAACGCTTATGAAATTAATTACATTACTGTCTTTTTCAATTCTACTTGTGAGTTGTAATAACCAAGAAAAACAAGTTTATAAAACCGTTTATCAAGAGTCTTCTTATGGCAAAAAAAGCGAACATCCTGGAAAAAAACTTCTTGAAACATATTGCTATATATGTCATAACCCAACAACTCCTGAAAATGGCGGCAGAATTGCACCTCCAATGATTGCAATAAAAACTCATTATAAAAATGATGATATAACCAAAGAAGAATTTATCAATCAAATTGTATCCTATGCTTCAAATCCAACCCAAGAAAAAGCAAAACTCTTTGGAGCAGTAAGAAGATTTGGAGTCATGCCAAAACAACAATTTCCTGAAGGTGTTTTAGAAAAAATAGCTGAATATATTTATGACTATGAAATTGAAGAACCTGAATGGTTCAAAGACCATATGAAAGAGAATGGTTTTGGAAAATTTTCGCAAAATGGTAAAAAAATGACTCAAAGCAACATGCCAAAAACCTTGGAAGACATTGGTCTGGAATACGCCTTATCAACAAAAAAAGTTCTAGGGCAAAACTTAATGGGAACCATTCAAAAAAAAGGAACTCTTGCGGCCTTAGAATTTTGTAATATAAAAGCAATTCCCTTAACAGATAGCATGTCAACCAAAAATCAAGCAGCTATAAAAAGAGTTACTAATAAACCTAGAAACCCAAATAATAAGGCAAATGCTGAAGAATTAAAATATATTGAAATTTACAAACAACAAATAGTTACAAACCAAGTACCAGAACCAATTGTTATTGAAAAAAATAACAAAATTAAGTTTTATTATCCTATTACAACCAATACCATGTGTTTACAGTGCCATGGAAAAGAAGCAGATATAAAACCAGAAGTAAAAACAAAACTTTTAAAACTTTACCCTAATGATTTAGCTTATGGCTATTCAGAAAATGAAGTACGCGGAATTTGGAGCATAGAATTTAATAAACCAAAAAACAATTAAAATGAAACATTTTTTTGAAGTGGAAAACATAAAATGTGGTGGTTGTGTAAACAGTATAAAAACAGCCTTATTAAAACTAGATAACGTTGAAGATATTATAATAGACAAAGATGTTGATAGTGTAACCGTTGTTGGAAACATTGAAAGATCTATCCTTATTAAAAAACTAAACGAACTTGGGTATCCAGAAAAAGGCAATAATACCTTAATTAAAACAGCCAAATCTTATGTAAGTTGTGCTATGGGCAGAATGAGTGAATAGCATCAATCTCATATTAAAAAATATATTAAATACAAAACTTATGAAAATTGCAATTCCTGTAACAAATGACAACCAAATTGAAGATCATTTTGGTCATTGTGAATTTTAAAATATTTATACTATTTCAGAAAAAAATGACATCATAGATACTCAAAGCTTAGAGTCGGAACAAGGTTGTGGCTGTAAATCAAATATTGCCAGTGTTTTAAAAGAACAAGGTGTAACAATTATGCTGACTGGTGGTATTGGTAGTGGCGCCATTAATGTTTTAAATAATGCTGGAATCGATGTTATTCGTGGATGTTCTGGTGCTCCAAAAGATATTATTGCTAATTATTTAAATGGCTTAATAACTGATAATGGTATAAGTTGCCAACATCATGAGAATCATCATGAACATACCCACGTATGTAATCATTAAATTTCTGTTATAAATTTTGGCAGATTGAAAGATAACTTTACTTAAAAACCTATAAAATTTTGAAATTAATTTTAACAATCATTTTTGCATTTAATTTAATTAATGCAAATGCCACAACAATTTATAATGTTATAAAAAATGATACTACTCAAATAACAGAAAATAGTGTACACTATAAAGTTTCAGATGACAGCCAGTACATTTATTTAAATATTTGTACTTCAGATAAAAAAACGATGATGTCGTTTTTTCGTTCTGGGCTCTCAGTGTATTTTGATATTAGAGGAAAACATAAAAAAGAGGTTTTTATAAGCTATCTTAACAATTCACAAAAAAAACAATTAGGCAGTAATCAAACCTATTTTAATGACAGCGAAAAATCTTTTGCAAAAGACTTAAATAATCTCATAGAACAACTCCCACAAGAGGCTGAATATTATTATTTTGAAGAAAAACAGCAATTTAATAAAGACCTAAACACATTAGATATTTCCTTACAATTTAATTATAACTCAGATAGTGAAGTTCTAGACTTTCACCTAAAAGTACCAAAACAAAAAATTTCTTTAAAAGAAAATTCAGATTTTTCAAAATTATCTATTGGTGTTTTTACAAATAATTTAGAGTCTGGTAAAATTCAACATGCTAATAAAAATTCACAAGGCAGCAAAATGGGGCAAGGCGGTAAACATTCTGGATCTGGCATGCGTGCTAGTGAAGGAGTCGGAATAAAAAAAGATGGTAATCAGTCACAAAATAAACCAAAAAATTCAAAAAGTAGCAACACTAGCTTTTGGTTTGATGCTAATCTTTAAAAAAGCAATTCAATACTATTTTAATTATTCACAAATTTCATCTAAAATGCTTAAATAATCTTCTCGATTTGCCAGAAAATCTTTATCAGAAATATCGATGATTTTCACATTAAAGTCTGATTGACTTTTTAAAAACTCTAAATATCCAGTATTAATTTTTTCCAAATAGTCGTTAGCAATATTCTGTTCATAATCACGGCCACGTTTTTTAATGTTTTCTTGAAGACGTTTGGTGTTTTGATATAAATAAACATACAAATCTGGCTTTGCAATGTCTTTATACATTAAATAAAATAGTTTTCTATACAACTTAAACTCATCTTCTAGTAAAGTTATTTTAGAAAAAATTAGCGATTTAAATACATCATAATCACTTACAATAAAATCTTTAAACAAATCCAACTGAGATAAATCATCAGAAATTTGTTGATAGCGGTCTGCTAAAAAAGACATCTCTAAAGTAAAAGCATAACGCTGCGCATCTTCATAAAATTTAGGCAAAAAAGGATTGTCTGCAAAGCGTTCTAATATAAGTTTGGCATTAAAATCATGTGCTATTTTATTTGACAAACTTGTTTTTCCAGCACCAATATTGCCTTCAATAGCAATATAATTATACTTTGAAAAATTATGTTTCTTACTTGGGTTTTTAAGCCATATATTAATAGAATCTATATTGCTTACATCTTCACAATTTTGCAATAATTCCGTTATGTTTTGTTTCATTTCTGGATGCAATACTTTTGGAGCAATATCAAACAATGGTTGTAATACAAACTTTCGTTTATACATTTCTGGATGTGGTATTTGGAGCGTCTTTGTTTTTATAATTTCTTCATCATAAAAAATAATATCCAAATCTATTATTCTGGCTTCATAACCAGATTTTTTTGTTCGTACTCTACCCATATTCTTTTCAATAGCAAGTAATGCTTTTAAAACATCTTTAGCCTGAAGTTCTGTTTCTAAACGTATACATGTGTTTAAAAAATCGGCACTTTCAAAACCAAAAGCTGGGCTATTATAAACTTTTGATATAATTTCAACTCTACCAATTTTGAGATGAATGAAGTCAATAGCGTCTTGAAGATTTTTAAATCGGTCGCCTTTATTACTTCCTAATGATATATATGCAATATGAGATGGTACCATAATATTTGACAAAATAACTAAAAGAAAATCACTTTATCCTATATTTGTTCAAACTGTTAATAAGTTTCTATGACAATAAAAGATAAGCTTGCAGCACAAAGAATTTATATGCTTTTAGGAGCGCTTTTTATAACCTCTCTGGTGGTTTCAAACTTAATTTTTCAAAAATTTTTTTATTGGCATCCTTTTAATATTGAGATTTTTGGCACCAATCTTTTTGAAATTTCTGTTGGCATTTTACCATATCCTGTCACCTTTTTAATAACCGATTTAATCAGTGAAATTTATGGTAAAAAACGAGCGAATGATATTGTAGTTACCGGCATTTTTGCTTCTATTTTTTCTTTGTCTATTGTTTTTGTATCAAATGCCGTTCCTGCAACTAGTTGGTCACCAGTAACCGATAGCATGTTTTCAACCGTTTTTGGTAATACAGCTTTAGCCGTTTTTGCAAGTATGCTAGCCTATTTGTTTGCGCAGTTTATTGATATTCAAATTTATCATTTTTGGAAACGCTTAACCAAAGGCAAGCATTTGTGGCTTCGCAATAATTTTTCAACCTTTTCATCTCAGTTTGTTGACACCTTAACCATTTTGGTTTTGCTATGCTCCTTTGGTATTATTGAATGGAACAAATTTCAAGGCTTATTAATTGCTGGTTTTTTATTTAAAGCCATTATTGCCGCTTGTGACACACCATTTTTATATTTAGGCGTTTACTTATTTAAAAGACGTTTCAATTTAAAAGTAAATGAAGAAATTGAGTTGTTGTAAAACCTGTTAAATTTTTGCAAAACTTACCTTTATAATAATACACACAACGTCTTTTAGTAGCATCTTTGCGTATATATTTCTACAATCTTTTCTTATGAAAAAACTATTAAAAATTACAGGAATTTCTTTACTCAGTATTGTTATTTTGTTGATTTTAGCTCCTTTTTTATTTCAATCACAAATTAAAAATATGATTAAAGAACTTATCAATGATAACATTAATGCGCATGTTGAGTTTGCTGATGTTAGTTTAAGTTTTTTAAGAAATTTTCCAAAAGCGCATGTCGCCGTAAGCGATTTAAAAATTACCAATTTTAAGCCTTTTGAAAATGAAACTTTTGTTTCTGTAAAAGACATATCATTTACCATGTCTATTAAAGAATTGTTTAAAAATACTGATGAAGAACCTATCATTATAAATTCTATTTCGGTTGATGAGGCTATGTTAACCTTAAAAACAGATGTTTTTGGAAATACCAATTATGATATTGCAAAAGCAGATGAAACCACTGAAGAATCATCTAAAAAAAGCAGTAATTTTTCCTTTGATATTAAAGATTATAATATAAAAAACAGTGCGTTAACTTACATTGACGAAGTTTCTAAAATGAAGATTTATGTGTCTGAATTAAATCATGAAGGCAAAGGAATTTTCTCTGCAGAAAAATCAGAATTAAACACAAAAAGTGATGCTAATTTGAGTATTTCTATGGATAGCACCAATTATTTAAACAATAATCCTATAAAATTAGACGCCTTAATTGGGCTAGATTTAACTAATAGTGTTTATACTTTTAAAGAAAACAAAGGTTATATTAATCAATTGCCTATAGAGTTTCATGGTTTTGTGAAAATGTTGGAAAACTCACAAGAAGTTGACATTTCTTTTGAAAATCCAGGTTCTTCATTTAAAGATTTTTTAGCAGTAATTCCTGAAGCTTATTCAAAAAATATTGAAAATGTTGAAACCACAGGAACCTTTAAAATTAAAGGCATTATAAAAGGAATTGTTTCAGATGAAACCATCCCAACTTTAGATATTAAAATGGCATCAAATAATGCCTCATTTAAATATCCAGACTTACCAAAACGTGTTGAAAATATCAATATTAATACAACAATAAAAAACACAACAGGTCATTCTGATGATACGTATGTGGCTATTAATGCTCTAGATTTTAAAATTGACCAAGATGTGTTTAAATCGTCTGCAACCATTAAAAACTTAACGGGTAATATGCTTGTAAATGCAGCTGTTGATGGCACTTTAAACCTTGCAAATATCACCAAAGCTTATCCAATAGAATTAGAAAAGGGATTAAGCGGTATTTTAAAAGCTAAACTTAACACGGCTTTTGATATGGATGCTATTGAAACCAATGCCTATGAACGCATTAAAAATAGTGGCTATTTGAGTTTAAGTGGTTTTAATTTTTCTTCGGAATCGTTGGTAAACCCTATTCAAATTTCTGAAGCCAAAATAACATTCAACAATGAAAATGTAACCTTAAACCAGTTTAATGCTAAAACTGGAACCAGCGATTTAAACGCTACTGGAAATATTAAAGGATTGTTAGGATTTGTATTAAGCGATAAACCGCTTCAAGGTAATTTCAATTTAAATTCCAACATATTTGCTGTGAGTGATTTTATGACTGATGAGCAACCAGAAACTACAGAAACAAAAACTTCAGATAATAAAACTTCAAAAACCGAATCATTAAAAATTCCGGCCTTTTTAGATTGCACCATCAACGCTCAAGCAAATACAGTTGTATATGATAATTTAAAACTTAAAAATGTAAAAGGATCTTTAATTATTAAAGATGAACAAGTAATTTTACAAAACTTAACTTCAAACCTTTTTGATGGCCAACTTGCAGTCACTGGTTTGGTGTCAACAAAAACAGATACGCCTACTTTTAATATGGATTTAGGTATTAAAAGTTTTGATATTGCACAATCATTCCAAGGTTTTGAATTATTACAAAATTTAGCACCAATTGCTAAAGCTATTCAAGGAAAATTAAATACTGAAATTAATTTAAAAGGTAATTTAGGTGATGATTTTACTCCAAATTTAAACTCATTATCAGGTGGTGCTTTGGCCGAAATTTTATCATCAACCATTAATCCATTAAATGCAGAAGTTTTAAATAAACTGGGAAGCGCTTTAAGTTTTGTTGATTTTAAAAAAATTGATTTAAATGATTTAAAAACTAAATTTGAGTTTAGTGATGGTAAAGTAAGTGTAAAACCTTTCCATATTAAATATCAAGACATTGACATTGAAGTTTCAGGAAATCATAATTTTGACAAAACCCTGTCATACAATGCTGTTTTTAATGTACCTGCAAAGTATTTAGGTAGTGATGTTAATCGTTTTATTGGAAAAATTGATGAGTCCTCAACCAATAGTATTTCAATTCCTGTTACGGCTAATATTACTGGAACCTATAAAAATCCTTCGGTAAAAACAGATTTAACAAGCGGTATTTCTAACCTTACAAGTAAATTAATTGAGATTGAAAAACAAAAGCTGTTGAACCAAGGAAAAAGTAAAGTAAATGATTTGCTTAGTGGTTTAATAGGAGGAAATTCAAAAGCAAATGATACAATAACTAAAGAAATAAAAACCACAAAAGTTGATTCTACCAAAACAACCACTGGAAGCACCGTACAAAAAGAAATTAAAAATGTGCTTGGCGGTTTGTTAAGTGGCAAGAAAAAGAAAAAAGATACCGTTAATTAAGCCACACTAATAGTAACAACTAAGCCTTCGTTTCCACGAATATTAAACACGGTATCATCATCAAAAATGAGGTACTGCGCTTTAATTCCAACCAACTTTCCGGTGTAAGCTTTGTCTTTTTCCAGATTTAAGCTGTTTGGCTTTACAGGATATTTTATAACAGGAAACTCTAAATTAGTTTCGGTATTGGTTTCAATAAAATAGTCTTTAGCTTCATCAGGAATATATGGTTTCAAGCGTTCGCGCCATTCAACTAAATTTTCATCTTGAATATCATTTTTCAACATGGTTCTCCAATTGGTTTTATCAGATACATAATCTTTTAAAGCAACCTCAGTAATACCTGCTAAATAACGGTTAGGCACTTCAACAATCTCAATAGCTTCATGAGCACCTTGATCAATCCAACGTGTTGGCACTTGGCTTTTTCTGGTTACGCCAACTTTTACGTTGCTTGAATTAGCCAAATACACAATATGCGGTTGTAACTGTACTTTTTTCTCATATGCCAAATCACGGTCTTCTTTATTTAAATGAGCTGTACTTAATTCAGGATGCATTATCCAATCGGCCGCTTGTGGAATTTCATAAAAGCAACTTTTACAAAACCCTTGTCTGTAAATAGACTTATCTAAACCACAATTTAAACATTGGTATTTAACAAATTGAAGCGTAATGGTTTTATCTAACAACTGATTCATGTTTATAAAATCATTTTCAAAAATCAAATAGTATTGTATAGGTTGTGAAAATTCAGATTCCATTTTTGTTAAAACGCCTTCAAAAGTCATGAAAAAAAGTATTATTTTTAAGATCTTAAATATAACATAAATATGCCAATTGATTTAGTAAATTCTATTGCTTCTTGGTTTTTAAAAAAACGCTTTCATCAAATTGAATTGTTTTTAAAGTATCCCAATGAAGTACAAAACGAATTACTTCTAAACCTCATAGACACTGCAAAAGACACACAAATTGGCAAGAAATATGATTTTGCATCTATAGAAAATTATGAAACATTTGCTGAACGCATCCCTGTTTCAACGTATGAAGACTATCAAGATATTATTGAAAGATCACGAAACGGAGAAACCAATATTTTTTGGCCTACACCCATAAAATGGTTTGCAAAATCTAGTGGTACTACAAACGCCAAAAGCAAGTTTATTCCGGTAAGTATGGAATCGTTAGAAGATTGCCATTATGCTGCTGGAAAAGACTTATTATGTATGTACCTTAACAATAATGAAAACTCTCAATTATTTACTGGAAAAAGTTTGAGACTTGGCGGTAGCAAAGAATTGTACAGAGAAAATGGTACTGTATTTGGCGATTTGTCAGCTATATTAATTGACAATATGCCGCTTTGGGCAGAATTTAGTAGTACTCCTAGTAGCAAAGTTTCTTTAATGAGTGATTGGGAATATAAAATGCAAGCTATTGTTGATGAAACCAGAAATGAAAATGTAACTAGTTTAACAGGTGTTCCTTCGTGGATGCTAGTATTGCTCAATAATGTTTTAGAAACCTCAGGAAAGCATAATTTGTTTGATATTTGGCCAAATTTAGAAGTGTATTTTCATGGTGGCGTTAGTTTTACGCCTTATAAAGATCAGTATAAAAAGATACTTCCAAAATCAGATTTTAAATATTACGAAATTTATAATGCTTCAGAAGGATTTTTTGCCATTCAAGACCAAAACAATTCAAGTGAGTTGCTACTTATGCTAGATTATGGCATTTTTTATGAATTTATTCCTATGGACACCTATGGAACGTCTGAGCAAAAAGTAATTCCTTTAAGTGATGTGAAAGTAAATAAAAATTATGCAGTAATTATTACTACTAACGCAGGATTATGGCGCTATAAAATTGGAGATACTGTTCGTTTTACATCTATTAACCCTTATCGAATTAAAGTTTCTGGTCGCACAAAGCATCATATAAATGTATTTGGTGAAGAGCTTATTATTGAAAACGCCGAAGAAGCACTAAAAAAAGTATGCAAAAAAACAAATGCTGAAATTGTAGATTATACCGCTGCTCCTATTTTTATGAAAGGCAAAGAAAAAGGTGCCCATGAATGGATTATTGAATTTAAAATACCTCCTAATGACATTGATTATTTTAATGAGTTATTTGACAATGCCCTTAAAGCATTAAATTCTGACTACGAAGCAAAACGCTATAACAACATTACTCTAAATAAACCAGCTATTCATATTGGACGAAAAAATCTTTTTTATGACTGGCTCAAGCAAAACAACAAACTTGGAGGCCAACATAAAGTACCAAGACTTTCAAATACGAGAGATTATATTGATGAGCTTTTAAAATTAAATTTTTAATATTTTTTAGAATTAAAATTTATCCTTAAATAACTGTTCAAAAACTATTTAATTTAATCATTCAACTACACTTATTAGTCATCTATCTAATTTTAAAATTTACAAATACATATTATCATAAATTTGCTATGTTATTGATTATCAATTAGTTGAAACGCATATAAATTCGATGAAATGATTATACAAGCAATTTTTATCGATGAAATAACATTTAATGTAAAAAAAGATGACGAAAGGCGATAGTTATTAACAAATCAACATAAATACATTATAATAAAAATTAATTAACACATACAAACCTTCTCAATAATGAAAACTAATTTTTTATATGGTTTTTACCTTATTTCTACATTAATGATGGCACAATCAACAAGCGAATTTGCCTCTGTTAATAATAATTTAAAAGAAATTAATGATTTATTTAAAGTTAAAAGTCCTTCAAAGCCAGATGCTACTAGTGATAATGGTTTCAACTTTGAAATTTTAGATGCTGGTGTAAACTCAAAATACTCAGAGTTTTGTTCTGGTTTCTTTAGAAATAAAGTCATTATGGTTTCTTCAAAAAAATTAGGCCCAGTAGCAAAAATTGATCCCAAAACTGGTGAAGGCTTTCAAGATTTATATTGTTTGGATGTAGATAAAAATGGGCGTTTAAGTAGGCCTTTATTATTTTCTAGAGTACTAAATTCTAAATACAATGAAGGGCAATTAACATTTACTCCAGATGAAAAAACAGTTTATTTTACAAGAAGTACTGAATTAATTTCCAATAGATATAAATTATATAAAGCTGTTTTTGAAGAAGACTCAAAAGAAAAATGGATTAATGAGGAATTATTAAGTATTAATAGTGAATATGTTTCTATTGAAAATCCTTACATAAACTCTACTGGTGATAAATTGTACTTTTCAGCTAACAACATGCCAGATTCTTATGGGGGCTTTGATCTTTATGTTTGTACCATCGAACCCAACGGAGATTTGTCTGAGCCAGTAAATTTAGGGAGTACAATAAACACTGATAAAGACGAAAAATACCCTTCCCTTTCAAAAGATTCTAAATATTTATACTTTTCTTCAAAAGGTCATTTAAATTTTGGAGGTTTTGATGTTTTTGAAAGCAAAATTTTAAAGGAGAATTACAGTGAACCAAGAAATATGGGCAACACTATAAATACCATATTTGATGAAGTTGGTTATATATTAGCTGCAAAAAATAAAGGATATGTTACATCAAATAGAAGAAATGGTAAAGGTGGTTATGACCTTTATACAGCAATTAATAAAGAAGTAGTTCAAGCAATAAAAGGTAAAGTTATAGATAAAAAACATCAAACCATTCTGCCTGAATCTATAGTTATATTAAAAGATGAAGATGGAGATGAAGTATCTAGATATATTACCGGAATTGATGCTGCTTATAGTTTTAATGTTAAGCCTTTTGACACGTATAGTCTTTCAGTAACTAAAGATGGGTTTGAAAATCAAAATTTAACTTTTATAGCAAACAGAGGTTATGAAACAACATACTTTAAAAACTTTGAATTATCTACTATTAAATCTATAAATAATAACGATGTTGAAAGAGAATTGAGACTACTGGCAGATAATATTTTCTTTGATTCAAATAAATCAGATATTAAAAAAGAATTGTATCGAGTGTTAAATAAAGTTATATACATTCTAAATGAACACCCAGAAATGAGATTAGCAATTGACGCTCATACAGATAATGTAGGTAATGATTCCTTTAACTTTAACTTATCAAATGACCGTGCTGCTTCTGTATTAAATTATTTGGTTATTAATGGAATTTCAAAAGACAGATTACAATCAAAAGGTTATGGAGAAACTAGCCCGATAGTAGATTGTAAAAATAATTGTTCAGAAGAAGATCTTAAAACCAATAGACGTGTTGAACTAGTAATTATAAATAATTAAAAGAAACACTTAATCTATTTAAAAATCGATTAAGTGTTTTCTGTTAGTTTTTAAACGATGTATCTATATCATTAATCTAAAACCTTATAAAAACTTTTGAGCGTATTTAAATTAAGTATACTTTTGAATGATAATAAAAAGAAATCATATTTTAAAAATTAGCATATCCATTATTAATTAACATCCATAAATAAAAACCACTCTAAATTAGAGTGGTTTTTTTATATCTTATGAAAAGTTGTAATTAAGAAACCGCTTTTAATTTTTTAATGGTAGTTTTTGATATTTTATCTTCAGCATACATTTTGGTGATATTTAATTTTTTTTCGTTGCTGCTTGGCAATTCATACATAGCATCGGTTAAAATTTCTTCACATAAAGAACGTAATCCTCTAGCTCCAAGTTTGTACTCAATAGCTTTACCAACTATATAATCTAAAGCACCATCAGTAATACTAAAGTCAACATCATCCATAGAAAACAACTTTTTATATTGTTTAATAATGGCATTTTTAGGCTCGGTTAAAATAGCTCGAAGCGTTTTTTCATCTAAAGGATCCATATAAGTAAGTACTGGTAAACGCCCAATAATTTCTGGGATTAAACCAAAATCTTTCAAATCTTTTGGAATAATGTATTGAAGTAAATTGTCTTTATCTACAACCTCATCAGAAATAGAAGCACTGTAACCAACTGCTTGCATATTTAGTCTTCTAGAAATATGACGTTCAATACCATCAAAGGCTCCTCCAGCAATAAATAAAATATTTTCGGTGTTTACTTCTATAAATTTTTGATCTGGATGCTTACGTCCTCCTTTTGGTGGCACATTAACAACAGTGCCTTCAAGAAGTTTTAGCAAGGCTTGTTGAACACCTTCTCCAGAAACATCTCTGGTGATAGATGGGTTATCACTTTTACGAGCAATTTTATCAATCTCATCAATAAAAACAATGCCTTTTTCTGCCTTTTCTAAATTGTAATCGGCTGCTTGTAAAAGTCGTGTTAAGATGCTTTCTACATCTTCACCAACATAACCGGCTTCTGTTAAAACAGTAGCATCAACAATGGCTAAGGGCACATTAAGCATTTTTGCAATTGTTTTTGCAATTAAAGTTTTACCTGTACCTGTTTGACCAACCATAATGATGTTGCTTTTTTGAATTTCAATATCATCATTTGTTTTTGGTTGCAATAAGCGTTTATAATGATTGTAAACTGCCACAGACATGACTTTTTTAGTCATATTTTGACCAATAATATAACCGTCTAAAAATTCTTTGATTTGTTGTGGTTTGCGAAGTTTTAATTCTGCAAATAAATCACCACTGTCTGTTTGTTTTGATTCTTCAATAACAATACCATGTGCCTGCTCAATACATCTGTCACAGATATGGGCATCTAATCCTGCTATTAATAAATTCGTTTCGGGTTTTTTACGACCACAAAATGAACATTCTAATTCTTCTTTTGCCATTAATCTTTAATCTATTTTCGGGAGTGAATTGTTATAAATATCTCTATAACAATTCGTTAAAAGTACAAATTTTTATTTAATTACGAGCCAAAATCTCGTCAATCATGCCATATTCCTTGGCCTTATCAGCTTTCATCCAGTAATCTCTATCACTATCCGCATATACTTTGTCGTAATCTTGACCAGAATGTTTACTAATAATTTTATATAATTCTTCTTTTAAAATAAGTATTTCTCTAGCCGTAATTTCAATGTCACTTGCTTGACCTTGAGCACCACCTAATGGTTGATGAATCATGACTCTTGAGTGTGTTAATCCACTTCGTTTTCCTTTAGTTCCTGCACACAATAACACTGCACCCATAGATGCCGCCATTCCTGTACAAATAGTTGCAACGTCTGGTTTAATAAACTGCATAGTATCATAAATACCTAAACCTGCATAGACACTTCCGCCTGGAGAATTGATATACATTTGTATGTCTTTTGAAGCATCAACACTTTCTAAAAACAACAATTGCGCTTGTACAATATTGGCGATATTATCATTAATTCCTGTTCCTAAAAAAAGAATACGATCCATCATTAAACGAGAAAAAACATCTAATTGAGAAATGTTTAATTGGCGCTCTTCAATAATATAAGGCGTCATGTTAGATGGGTACATACTGCTTATAATTTTGTTGTAATACGTACTACTTATACCTTGATCTTTTATGGCGAATTTTTCAAATTCTTTTGCGTAATCCATTGTTAAATTTTATTATTAAACTTTAATTAAACCCTTTGTTGTTAAGGATGAGAAAATCTTAATTATGAAAACTAAAAATAATTTTCACAATTAAGATTTACTAAAAAAATAGGCGCTTCATTTAAAAAAATTTGGCGCCTAAATATAATGAATAATTATTTATTAATGTATAGCTTATTTTTTACTATATGCTTCTTTAATAAAATCCTCATAAGTTACTTCTTTAACTTTTAAGTTTGCTTTTTCTTTATAAAGGTTAAGTAGCTTTTGGCTAATAAGTTGCTCAGAAATTCTCCTTGCTTCGTCTTGATTTGATAATACTCTAGCGGCAATATCGTCTAATTCTTTTTCTGAAGGATTTAATTGACCAAATTGAGCCATTTGCCCTTTAATCATTTGTTTGGCATGCCCTTTTATATCTTCAATGGTGATTTGAATATTGTTATCAGTAATTAATTTACCTTCTATTAATTGATATCTCAAACTTTTTTCAGACTTTTCATATTCTTCTTTAGCTTGGTCTACATCTAGAGGTTTTTCTCCTGCTGTTTGCAACCATTTTTGCAAAAAGCCTGCTGGCAAATCAAATTTTGTATTGTCAACTAAATATTCAGTGACATCGTTTAATAACTTTTGGTCGGCTTGTTGAACAAATTGCTTTTCGGCATCTTCCTTAATTTTTGATTTTAGTTCTGTTACTGATTTTACAACATCTTTACCAAAAAGTTTGTCAAATAAACTCTGATCTAAATCTGCTACTTCACGTTTGTTTATTTCAGAAATTGTAAAAGTTACTGGAATATCTAAACCATGTACTTTATCATGTCCTACTTTTAAAGCATGCATTAAATCATGCTCATCTTCATAAAGTCCTTTAGTTTGTAATGCAATTGTATCGCCTACTTTTGCACCTATAAACTTTTTAGAAGTTGATTTTTCTTTAAATTTATCTAATGTTAAAGTGATTGTATTTTGAATGTCGTGGTCTTCGTTTTTATAAGTACCTGTAATTTCACTATCCTTGTCAACAACTTCTTGTGATACTAGTTTGCCATATTGCTTTTGAATGTTTTCAACTTGCTCATTAATCATTTTATCATCAGCAACAATATTGTATTGGGTAATTGCTTTTTTTGATTTTAATTCTACATTAAATTCTGGGGCTAAACCTAATTCAAATTCAAAAGAAAAACCATCAGCATCCCAATCAATCATGTCTTGTGTTTTTGGTAATGGTTGCCCTAAAACATCCAATTTTTCTTCAGTTAAATATTTGTTTAAAGCATCTTGTAATAGTTTATTAACTTCATCAACAAGAACTGCTTTTCCGTATTGTTTTTTAACCATTCCCATTGGAACGTGTCCTTTTCTAAAACCAGGTATATTTGCTGTTTTACGATAATCTAATAAGATTTTTTCAACTTTATCGCTATAATCTTCTTTAGCAATATCAACTTTCACTACAGCGTTTAACGCATCTAGGTTTTCTCTTGTAATATTCATTTTAATAGGTATGAAGCCCAAAATGGGCATTTAACATATAATGTGTTTAAAAATCAGTATTTTATATAACTAAAATTGGGTTGCAAAAATATAATATTTTTACAACCCAACAAAGTTTTTATGATAGTGTTTATACTATTCTTTGTCTTCTTTTAAAAATGAATGAAATAGTGATTGAAGTATAGATAAAAGAACACTAAAAAGGATAGCAATCCAAATACTACTTACTGAAAAACCATCAATTAGTTTGTCTGCCAAAAGAATGATTAAGGCATTTACAATTAACATAAATAAGCCTAATGTTACTATGGTTATTGGTAAGGTAAAAATTACCAAAATAGGTTTTACTAATACATTTAATATTGATATTACTACCGCAACAATAATAGCTGTTACATATCCATCTACGTTAACACCTGATAAAATTTTAGAAAGAATTACTACTGCTAAGGCATTTAATAATAGTTTGATTATGAGTTTCATCTACTTATATTTTTATTTAAATATACAAAATAAATCATGCAACAAAGCTCATTAAAGCTTCAAAAAAATCTTTTGGGTTTTCTGCGTGTAACCAATGACCGGAATTTTTAATGGTCACAATTTCAACTTTAGGAAAATGGTGTGTTATTAAAGCTTCATCGGCAGAAGTAATATAATTTGATTTTTCTCCTCGCAAAAACAAGGTGTCCTTTTCAAATTTAAATTCATATGGTAACGGCTCGCCTACTTCTGCAATTTGTTCTTTTAACACTTTTAAATTCATGCGAAGTGCTAGCTTTTCTTTTTCTATCCAATACAAATTTTTAAGCAAAAATTGGCGTGTTCCAAAATCTGTAATGTATTTCTCTAAAATTTCATCTGCTTCACTTCTACTTTTAATAACATCAAAATTTAACGCATTTAAACCTTCTAAAATAGTTTCATGATGAATAGGATAAAATCTGGGAGAAATATCAGCAACTACAAGTTTTGAAACTAGTTCTGGATATTGTGTTGCAAATAACATAGCTGTTTTTCCTCCCATAGAATGCCCTAACAAAATAATGTTTGAAAGCTTATGCGCCTCACAATACTGTTTTAGGTCTTCAGATAAAACGGTATAATTAAAGGTGTCATCCCAAAAACTGCTGCCATGATTGCGCTGATCAATTAAATGCACTTCAAAACCTACATCACTTAATTGTTTGCCATGTGTTTTCCAGTTATCACTCATGCCTAAAAAACCATGAAGAATCACAAATGCCTGACCTTGTCCTTCACCTAAAATATTTGAATTTAATAACTTCATTTTAATTTATGCAAATACATGTTAATAACATTTTCAACACCTAAATACAAACTTTCTGAAATTAAAGCATGACCTATAGAAACCTCTAATAAACTTGGAATATTGTCTTTAAAAAATTTAATGTTATCTAATGACAAATCATGACCCGCATTAATACCCAAACCAAGTTTACAAGCCAACTCGGCGCATAAAGTATATGGCTTAATGGCGTCTTTATTACCTATATTGTATTGATGCGCAAATGCTTCTGTATATAATTCAATTCTATCTGTTCCGGTTTCTTTTGCACCTTCAATTTGCTTTAAATCTGGGTCAACAAAAATGGAAGTTCTTATGTTATTTCGTTGAAATTCTTTAATAATATCAACCAAAAAATCTTTGTGCTTAATAGTATTCCAACCCGCATTGCTTGTTATAGCGTCTTCAGCATCTGGCACTAATGTTACTTGGGTTGGTTTTATATTTAAAACCAAATCTATAAAAGAATCTATAGGGTTACCTTCAATATTATACTCAGTATAAACTTCTGATTTTAAATCATATGCGTCTTGATAGCGTATATGGCGTTCGTCGGGCCTTGGGTGAATAGTAACTCCTTCTGCACCAAAACGCTGAACGTCTTTTGCAAACTGAACGACATTAGGCAAATGGCCGCCTCTTGAGTTTCTTAGGGTTGCAATCTTGTTTATATTTACACTTAACTTTGTCATTAATCACTTTTTAATTGACAAAAATACAAAGTAGAACAGGCTTATGTCCTTTTTTTTTGATTAATTTTGTTTAGTCTTAAAACTCAACAATGGAACTTACATCTTATATCCTTAATGATATAAAACCTTTAAACATTAACAGCAAAATAAGTGATTTGAAGCTACTATTCAATCAATTAACATTTTCTCATATTCCTATAGAAAATGATGACCACGTGTTTTTAGGCTCTTTTTCTGAAACTGATATTCATTGTTTTGATAGTGACATGCCCTTAAGTGATTACAGGTATGCTATTGAAGGTTTTTTTGTTAGAGAACATAATATGTGGCTAGATGTTTTAGAAGCTTTTGCAAAAAACGCGACAAACATGATACCTGTATTAAATGATAAAAATGATTATTTAGGGTATTATGAGCTTAAAGACATTATTAGTTTATTTAATAACACGCCTTTCTTTTATGAACCTGGCGGAATTTTAGTTATTGAAAAAGGGATAAATGATTATTCTTTTAGTCAAATAAGTCAGATTATAGAATCTAATGGCGGAAAACTTCTAGGTTCTTTTGTTTCAAAAATGACTGCAGATATGGTTCAGGTAACTCTTAAAATTGGAAATTCTGGATTAAACAATATTATACAAACTTTTAGACGCTACAGTTATGATATTATTTCTGGTCATGAAGAAGATAGTTATATAGAAAGTCTTAAAGAACGCTCTGATTATTTGAATAAATACCTTAATATGTAGATTATGAAAGTTGCTGTTTTTGGAAGATTTTATAATGTAACAACTACCTTTTCGGTAGATACTCTTTTTAAATATCTTAAAAAAAAGAACATTGATGCCTATATTGAAAGTGAATTTTACAATTTAATTAATGATAATGACCCAGATAAGATAACCTATTTATCAACAAAACAATTTGATACTTTAGATACGTCTTTTAATTTATTTATTAGCATTGGTGGAGACGGAACCATTTTAAGAGCCATTACTTTTGTAAAAGATTTAGGAATCCCAATTATAGGAATCAATACTGGAAGACTAGGGTTTTTAGCTACTATCCCTGTAAATGATATTGAATTAGCCATTCAAAATATTATTGACGGTAAGTACAGAATTTCTGAACGCAGCTTATTATCAATTGAAACCTCTTCAGAAAATGAGGATATAAATGTTATGAATTTTGCGCTTAACGAAATTGCGGTAAGCAGAAAAAACACAACATCAATGATTACTGTTGAAACCTATTTAAATGGTGAATATTTAACATCCTATTGGAGTGATGGCCTTATAGTTTCTACTCCAACAGGATCAACTGGATATTCATTAAGCTGTGGCGGCCCAGTTATAACGCCAGACACCAATAGTTTTGTAATCACACCAATTGCTCCTCATAATTTAAGTGCACGACCATTAATTATTCCTGATGATACTGAAATTCAACTCAAAGTTACAGGCCGTGAAGAAAGCCACTTGGTATCATTAGACTCAAGAATTGCAACTTTAGAAAACGGAACCATTATAAAAATTAAAAAAGCCTCTTTTAAAATTAAAATGGTTGACCTTTTAAATGAAAGTTTTTTAAATACACTCAGAAAAAAACTTCTTTGGGGAGAAGACAGGCGCAATTAGGCAATATTTTTTAAGAATTTGTGTTTTAAAACTAATTCAATTAGATACTAATTGTATTCACCAAATCTTATTTATTATATTTGCAAACTTTTGAATATCTATGAGGTATATAGCCATAATTATATTAAGTGTTTTAAGTATTCATTCTAGTCAATCTCAAATTAACGAAATTGGGATTTTTGTAGGCGGAAGTAATTTTATAGGTGATGTTGGAGCCACAAATTATATTTCACCAAATCAAATGGCTATTGGAGGTATCTACAAATGGAATAGAAGCACCAGACACTCTTACAGAATTTCATTGACATTCACAGATTTAAAAGGAAATGATTCAGATTCTGATGACCCTAGACGATTACAAAGAAATTATAATTTTACCAACCAAATGATTGAACTATCAGCCGGAATGGAGTTAACTTTCTTTGACTTTAACTTACATTCTGGAGAAAAAGTATCAACACCTTACTTATATTCAGGTATATCTGTTGCCAACATTGAAGATTCTTATTTTTTAAATGGAACTCAAACCTATCAAAATTCATCTAGTTGGGTTTTTGGAATCCCTATGGTTTTGGGGTTTAAAACCACATTTCTAGACAATTTTATTATAGGATTAGAAGTTGGAGCTCGTTTTACATTTTCTGATAATATTGATGGCAGTTTTCCTGCAGACCAAGTACTTCAATCAAATAGATTTGGTAATCAGAATAATAATGACTGGTTCACCTTTACCGGCATTACACTAACCTATACCTTTGGAGAAAATCCTTGCTATTGCATTAAATAATCAATGAGTTTAAAACCGCAAATAGACGAAACCAGATTACCAAAGCATATTGCTATTATTATGGATGGCAATGGGCGTTGGGCAAAAAAACTAGGTATGGCACGTGCTTTTGGTCATGAAAATGGAGCAAAATCTGTAAGGCAAGTTATTGAAGGCTGTGCAGAACTTGGTGTTGAAAACTTAACTTTATATGCTTTTTCTACAGAAAACTGGAACCGTCCAAAATTAGAAGTACAAACTTTAATGAAACTTTTAATTTCTTCTTTGAAAAAAGAAATTAACACACTTCATGATAATAATATTAGACTTTGTACTATAGGTAATTTAAACTCTTTACCTTCAAAAGTTAATAAAGAACTTGTTGAGGTCATGGAAAAAACAAAATTAAATACCAGAATGACTTTAACAGTAGCTTTAAGCTACGGTTCTAGAGAAGAATTGGTTAACACTATTAAAGAAATAAGCCTTAAAGTTAAAAATAATATAATTTCGCCCGAAAAAATTGATGAATCAATTATTAATGAGCATCTTTACACGCGAAATTTACCAGACGTAGATTTACTTATAAGAACCAGTGGAGAACAACGAATAAGTAATTTTTTGCTTTGGCAAATTGCATATGCTGAATTGTATTTTACAAATACTCTTTGGCCAGATTTTACAAAGGAAGATTTGTATCATGCTATTATTGAATATCAAAAAAGAGAACGACGATTTGGGAAAACAAGTGAACAAATTAGCTAATATATTACTATTGAAAACATACTTAAAACACTGCATCACCTTTTTAATTTTTATATGCAGTATTCATATTCAATCACAAGATATTACTTATAATACAGGTAAAAAATACGTCTTAGGAGGCGTTTCCGTCTCGGGCAATTCAAGCTTTAGTGAACAAACCATAGTTACTTACTCCGGTTTAAGCAAAGGAAAAGAAATGACAATTCCAGGTGAAGACATTAGTAATGCCATAAAAAAACTTTGGAATTCTAAACTTTTTAGTGATATAGAAATTTATATCACCAAAATAGAAGATAATGTTGCTTACCTAGAAATTAGACTTTCAGACTTACCAGAACTTAATGAAATTAAAATTAATGGTGTTAAAAAAGGAAAAATAGAAAGTATAGTAAAAGACAACAAACTTAATAAAGGTGTTAAAGTAACCGAAAACCTTATAACAACTACTAAAAATTTCCTTGCTACTAAATATAAAAAAGAAGGCTATTTAAATTCAAAAATCAACATTAACACCATTGAAGTTACAGATTCTATACAAAAAGCCAGAGTTAATATGGTTTTAAATATTGATAAAGGTGAAAAAGTGAAAATTAAAGACATTGTGTTTGAAGGTAATGATATTCTAAGCGATAAAAAACTTAGAAAAAGCATGAAAAACACCAAAAAAATAAATCGCTTAAGAATTTTAAAACGTTCAAAATTTATTGATTCTGCTTACCAAAAAGATTTATCAAGTGTTGTAGACAAATACAAAGAAAATGGATATAGAGATGCTCGTATTTTATATGATAGTTTAATAACAAATAAAGATAAAACCATCTCACTTTACATTAAAGTTATTGAAGGAGAAAAATACACCTTTGGCAATATTTCCTTTATAGGAAATACCGTTTACTCTAATGAGCAATTAAGCAGATTGTTACGCATAAAAAAGGGAGACACTTATAATGGTGTACTACTTCAAAAACATATTGCAGACAATTCAAAACCAGATGGCCTTGATATTACAAACTTATACCAAAATAATGGCTATTTGTTTTCTTCAATAAATCCTGTTGAAGTTGGTGCTGAAAATAATGTTATTGACATGGAAATTAGAATTGTTGAAGGCAAACCTGCTTATTTCAACAATGTAAGTGTTGTTGGAAACGATAAAACTAATGATCATGTTGTTTACCGTGAAATACGTACACGTCCAGGTCAATTATACAGCAAAGCAAATGTAGTAAGAACGGTTAGAGAACTAGGCCAATTAGGATTTTTTGATGCTCAAGAAATTTCTCCAAATTTCAACAACCCAAACCCAAATGAAGGCACTATAGATATGGAATATTCTGTTAAAGAAACAGGATCAAGTCAAATAGAATTACAAGGTGGTTATGGTGGCGGTGGCTTTATTGGCACACTTGGATTATCTTTCAACAATTTTTCTATAAAAGACATCTTTAAAAAGGAGGCTTACAAACCAATCCCAATGGGTGATGGGCAAAAACTGGCGTTACGCTTACAAGCCAGCCGTTTTTACCAAACCTATAGCTTTTCATTTTCTGAGCCTTGGTTAGGCGGTAAAAAACCAATGCAATTTTCTACATCATTATCACATACCAAACAGTTTTTGTACGATTATCAAACCAGAAATGCTGATAAAAGTAAAAGTTTCAACATTACTGGTATAACCTTTGGTTTAGCTAAACGCTTATCTGTTCCTGATGATTATTTCACGTTATCGCAAGCTATTAGTTTTCAACGTTACGATTTAAACAACTATAATACAGGCTTATTTACTTTTGGTAATGGTTATGCCAACAACTTATCATATACTATAGGATTAAATAGAAATAATACCTACAACGACCCTATTTACCCAACTGGTGGTTCAAACTTTAATGTAACAGCTAAAATGTCTATACCATATTCTTTATTTGATGGTGTTGACTATGCTTCACTAAAAGCAGAACGTGATGATTTAATCATTATTAGAGACGACGCATCTCAAAGTACTATAGATAGAACAGACGCTTCTAATAGAATTGGTGAAATTGATCAAGAGCGCTACAAATGGTTAGAGTTTTATAAAATTAACTTTAAAGTAGATTGGTTTACCCAACTTGCAAAAGATTTAGTTTTAAAACCAACTGTTGAATTTGGATTTTTAGGAGCCTATAATAATGATAGAGGTGCTATTCCTTTTGAACGTTTCTTTGTTGGTGGTGATGGTTTGGGAACTTACAGCTTAGATGGTAGAGAAACTATAGCTTTGCGTGGCTATCCTAATCAATCATTATCAGATCAAGATGGTGGAACTATTTATAATAAATTTTCTTTAGAGCTTCGTTATCCTATTACTTTAAAAGCATCGGCTAAAATATATGCTTTAGGATTTTTAGAAGGCGGATCATCATACAATAGTTTTAAAGATTATAATCCATTTCAACTTTATCGTTCTGCCGGATTAGGTATTCGTATTTTCATGCCAGCTTTTGGTTTATTGGGTATAGATTTTGGTCATGGATTTGATCCTCTTCCTGGAGAAATTGGGAAACATGGTTGGGAAACACATTTCATTATTGGGCAACAATTTTAAATTTGGCACGATATTTTCTAATAATAGTTTATGGATTTGAAACAAGAATTGAAATTTTTAAGATTAAATTTCGTTAATTTTGAAAAGTCAATTCAAAAAGTGACAGAATTCTATAGTGATTATCTGTCGTTTTTAGAATTTATAACTAGAAATTATAAAAATTATAAAAACAGGCACATGAAAACTAACGTTCTTTTTTTACTGACATTTGTGTTTATAATTAGCTTCTCATCTCAAGCACAGCGAGGAGTTAGAATAGCATATATAGACACTGAATATATCTTAGAAAAGGTTCCAGAATACCAAGAAGCAACTGTTCAATTAAATGATAAAGTTCTTAAATGGAAAAGTGAAATTGAAGAAAAACTAGCCATAGTTGAACAAAAAAGGAAAGATTTAAGTAATGAAAAAGCCCTTTTAACCAAAGAACTTATTGAAGAACGTGAAGAAGATATTGCTTTTGAAGAAAAAGAAATATTAGATTACCAACAAAAACGGTTTGGACCAAACGGTGATTTAATGATTCAAAAACAGCAACTCATGCAACCCATTCAAGATCAAATTTTCGCAGCAGTTCAAGATTTAGCAGGGCAAAAAAAATATGATTTTATCTTTGATAAATCTTCTGATGCCACCATGCTCTACTCGGCAAAACAATTTGATTTAAGCGAACAAATATTAAGAAGTATAAACAGATCATCAAAACGCGAACAAGCCCAAACAAAAGCAGAAAAAGAAGCTGCTCAAGATGAAGAGTTAATACCAGAAATAAATGAAGAACTTGAAGCACGTGAAAAAGCTTTAGAAGAAAAAAAGGTAGAACGCGAAAGTGCCGTTGAAAAAAGAAGACAAGAAATTTTAGCAGCTAGAGAAGCAAAACAATTAGAAGCCGAAGCTAAACGCCAACAAATACTAGAAGACAGAGAAAAAGCTAAACAAGAAAAACTAGATGCCAGAAACAAAACCACTGAAAATACAGCATCAGAAATTATAAAAGATTCTACGGCTACTTCAGAAAAAACAACAGAAGTAAAAGCCTCTGAAACTAAAACAAGAGAACAACTTATAGAAGAAAATAGACTTAAAAAATTAGCAGAAAGAGAAGCCAGAAAGAAAGAGCTTGAAGATAGAAAAAATAAAATTTTAGAAGACAGGCAAAAAGTAAAAGATAGTATAAACAATAACAATTAATAAATCATAACAGTTAACACTTTTTAAAAATGAAACAATTAAAAACACTTTTATTAGCAACAGCACTATTTATAGGAACTGTAAGTTTTACACAAGCACAAAGTAAAGTTGCACATATAAATAGCCAAGACTTAATAACTGCAATGCCAGAATATAAAGCAGCTCAAGCACAACTTGAAACCTTAACAAAATCATATCAAGCTGAAATTCAAAATATGGCTACTGAATTTCAAAATAAAGTAAAACAATATGAAGCTGAAGCTCCTACAAAAACAGACGAGGAGAACGCAAAAAGAGGTCAAGAAATTCAAGGAATGCAAGATAATATTAGACAATACCAAAGTCAAGCACAACAAGACATGCAAACTAAAGAAATGGATCTTTTAAAACCAATTACTGAAAAAGCAAAAACTGCCATTTTAAAAGTATCAAGAGCTCAAGGTTTTGATTATGTTTTAGATGCTTCTCAAGGTGTAGTTATATTAACAGACGGTAAAAATTTAATTGATGATGTTAAGAAAGAATTAGGTATCTAATTTTTTTCAGTTAAATTATTTCATATAAAGCTGCTTTTTACAAAGCAGCTTTTTTATTTTTGTTACCTATGAATAATAATCCTATTGGTGTTTTTGATTCTGGTATTGGCGGCACTTCCATTTGGAGAGAAATTAATATGCTATTACCTCACGAAAATACTATATACTTAGCAGATAGTGCTAATGCGCCTTACGGATTAAAAGGAAAGGAAGCTATAAGACAATTAAGCATTAAAAACACCGAATATTTAATTAATCAAGACTGTAAACTTATAGTTGTTGCTTGTAATACGGCTACAACAAATGCCATTAGTTTACTAAGAAAAAATTATCAAATTCCGTTTATTGGTATTGAACCGGCCATAAAACCAGCTGCTTTAAATTCAAAAACAAAAGCCGTAGGCATATTAGCAACTAAAGGAACGCTTTCTAGTGAATTATTTCACACTACTACAACTTTATACGCACACGGATTAACAGTCATAGAGCAAGTTGGTGAAGGTTTAGTAGAACTAATTGAAATGGGTAACATCAACTCTCAAGAGATTAAAACACTTTTAAAAGGATATATAAAACCAATGCTTGATGCCGATATTGACTATCTTGTTTTAGGTTGTACCCATTATCCATACCTGATGCCTTTATTACTTGAACTACTTCCTAAAAACGTTAAAATAATTGATTCGGGTGAAGCTGTAGCTAGACAAACAAAAGCTGTATTAGAAAAAAACAACTTACTAAATACATCATTTTTAAAGGCTAAAAATCAATTTTTTACTAACGGAAATCCAAACATTTTAAAAAATATTTTAAATAATGACTTTGAGGTAACCTATTTAGACTTTTAAATTATTCTTCAGTAATTTCTAACAATATAAATTGATTTAATTGCTTTTCCTGCCTATTAAAATTGTTATCAGAAATTAATATTAAAGACTTGTGCCCATTAGGTAATTTGGGTCCAAAAGTAATTCCTTCAATATTATCAATAGAGTTATCAGTTAATTTATCTCTCAAACCTTCAAAATTTACAAGTAATTCTTTTTTAGCTGGATTAAAATCAGTACTCGCTAAACTATCCATTTTTAAAGTATTTGTAGCTTTAGAAGCGTCCACTTTAAATAATTTAATGGTATTTCCTTGATTACCTAATCCACTTGAATAACTACGTTCTAAAACTAAAAATATATTCTCATCATATTCCAATAAATCGGTAAGTCCGTTGACTGAAAAATTTGAAAGAGGCTTTTTAGCAACTGGGTCTAAAAAATAACTAAATTGCTTTTCGGGCATTTTAGTTTTAGCATTTATATAAGTAATTCTAACCGGTGATTTTGTGTTTTCTAATTGAGGTTCTGGTCCATCGGCCTCTAAAGGCAACTCCATTCCCAACCAATAGCCTTTTTTATTAAAAGCAGTACACAATCCTTCTAATGTGCCATTATGCCTTGGTTTTTGTAAACTGTTTGCTTTAAATGATTCAGGAATTTGAAATCTGTCCTTTATATCTCCACTTTCATTTATACTAAAAAATAATGGATCTTTTTTCTTAAAAATATGCCCTTCACTGGTTAATAGTATTTCTTTTGAATGTTCATCAAACCTAATGGATTCTAAATCTAGAAAATCTGATGAGCTATTTATAAGAATAACTTTATCAACACTTACATTTGAAATTTTGTTGTTTTCAATAGTAATAGAGGCTTCATAAATTCTTGGGTTATTAGAATCATCACAAACCAAATAATAGGTTTCATTACAAAAATCGATTCCTGATAATCCTCCTACCTCTGTACTATTTACAAATATATCTTCAGGTAAAATATAGTCACTTAAAAAGGTGACTTTTAAATTTTTATAATTGCTTATTTTAACACTTTTACAGCCTAAAATGGATAAACAAAATAAAATAAGGGTAATTCTAAGAAAGAATTTATTCATACCAACTAGAGTACTTTACATAATTATCTGCTATGCGATTAATTTCACCAGAAATTAACTCTTCACTAATATCTTTAACTTTTTTAGCCGGAATTCCCGCATAAATGCTGCCCGATTCTATTTTAGTTTTTTTAGTTACAACCGCGCCAGCAGCAATAATACTGTTGCTTTCTATCACGCAATCATCCATTACGATACTTCCCATACCAATTAATACATTGTCATGAATGGTACATCCATGAACTAAAGCGTTATGACCTATAGAAACGTTATTTCCAATAGTTGTAGGTGATGTTTTGTAGGTAGCATGAATTACAGCGCCATCTTGCACATTTACCTTATTACCCATTTTTATATAATGAACATCGCCTCTAATAACCGCGTTAAACCAAATACTGCATTGGTTTCCCATAGTCACGTCTCCTACAATGGTTGCATTTTCGGCTATATAACAATCATCAGGAATTTGAGGTGTAATTCCGTTAAGTGTTTTTATAATTGGCATGATATTAATTTACTGCAGGACACTTACAATCATACTTTTCTTTTCTACAATTGAAATTATATCCAAGTGTTAATTGATGAAATCCGCCGTTTGTAAAAACTAACGAATTCATCTGATAGGTATAAGTGTAAGCAAACATAAACTGATTATAATCAACCCCTAAAATTGGTGTTATCTGCCTTAATTTTTGGCTACTGATACCAGAACCATCTATATATTGAGCGCCATCAAAACTATTTCTATAAGAAATTCCTCCCCAAAGTTTACCAAAATCCATCTCTTTATAGACTTTTCCATTGATATCAATTGAAGCCTCTTGCGTGCCTTCTTTGTATTGATACATAATAGAAGGCTCATAACTCCATTCACTACCTAATCTCCCAAAAACACCTCCAACAGAAAACAAATAACGTCTTAGATTACTTGTAATTTCAATATCATTATTAATACCAGAATTCTTTAAAACATTTTTAACTGTAGCGTGAGCATAATAATCTAAATAATGATAAGAAAAACCAAAGTCTATATTAAAGTTTGTCTCACTTTGCACAATACCATCAATAATATTATCAGGCCCATCGAATAAAAATGTTGTCTCATCCAATTTATATTGAATAAATCCTGCACTCAAACCAAATGAAAGCATATTTAAATCTAGTTCACTTCTTGAAAACATTAAATGATGTGCATAGGTAACATATGCTCCGGTTTGAGAATGGTACCCATTCTTATCGGTGTATAATATCCCTCCAAATGCAGAAGGAGTTTCTCCAACTCTTCCATTAATACTTAAAGTTAAAAGTTTAGGAGCATCTTCATGTCCAAACCATTGCTGACGGGCTGTAAGTCTAACTTTAGTGCAATTAGCTATACCTGCCATAGATGGATGAATAAGATAATAATTATCGGTTAGATAATCAGTATATATAGGAAGTCCTTCTTGAGAAATTGTAATCTGAGAACATAAAACTCCAACAAATAAAAAAAAGATATTTTTTAATTTCATATAATTTACTTCAAGGTAGATTTGATACCATTTAAACGCCTTGATAATTAAAAAATTACACATAAAAAAGATAAAATTATATAGTTTACTTTCCATGTAATAATTATCAACAAAATTCAAATATATGGATAAGTAAAGTTAACTTTTGTATTTTTACAAAAAATTAGCTAAAATGAATACTTTTAAGGTTTCTGTGCAGGAAACATCAAATAATGCTATTGTTAAGTTTGAAATTAATCAAATCATCACCAAGCATCAAAGCTTTGAATTTAACAATATTGATGAAGCAAAAGCTTCTCCTTTAGGTCAGCAATTATTCTACTTACCATTTGTTAAAAAAGTATATATTTCATGGAATTTCATTGCTTTAGAACGCTATAATATCGTTGAATGGAAAGATGTTCAAGATGAAGTTGCAGAGCAAATTGAAGCTTACTTAAATGATGGTGGACTGGTAGTTGAAGAATCTCAAATAACAAAAAAAACACCAGTAACCGTTTATGCTGAAAGCACTCCAAATCCTGCTGTTATTAAATTTGTTGCAAATAAAAAATTAGTAACTTCTCTATTTGAATTTACATCCATTGATGAGGCAAAAATATCTCCAATGGCAACTGAATTGTTTCATTTTCCATTTGTAAAAAGTGTTTTTATTGACGAAAACTATGTGTCAATCACAAAATATGATGTTGCTGATTGGCAAGAAATTACTATGGAACTTAGAGAGTTTATTAGAAGTTATATTGAAAACGAAAAAGACGTAGTTCTAGCTGGTGCAATACAAACTTCAAAAAATTCTGAAACTCAAAAAGAGGCTCATTTTGAATCACTTGATGATACATCAAAAGAGATTGTAAATATTCTTGAAGAATATGTAAAACCTGCTGTTGCCAGTGATGGTGGAAATATTCAGTTTATCTCTTATGATACTGAAAGCAAAAAAGTAAGCGTGATGCTTCAAGGGGCTTGTAGTGGCTGTCCTTCATCAACTTATACTTTAAAGAGTGGTATTGAAAATATGCTAAAAGAAATGCTTCCTGGAAAAGTGTCTATGGTTGAAGCCATTAATGGATAAGAAATTCTATTCCCTAATAATATTAAAAGGTGTTCTAAATTTAGAACACCTTTTAATTTATTTTTATGTATTTTTAAAATAATGAAAAGACTGCTCTACGTTTCTCAAATATTAATTTTATTACAGCTATTTAGTTGTAACGGACAGATAACAAACAAAATGAAACATCCATACACCAATAATCTCATACATGAAACTAGCCCATACTTATTACAACATGCACACAATCCTGTAAATTGGTTTGCTTGGAATTCAGAGACCTTAAATCAAGCTAAATCTGAGAATAAATTATTATTGATTAGTGTTGGTTATGCAGCTTGCCATTGGTGCCATGTAATGGAACACGAAAGTTTTGAAGATAGTTTGGTGGCCAAAATAATGAATGAACACTTTATTAATGTAAAAGTTGATAGAGAAGAAAGGCCTGATATTGATCAAGTTTACATGAATGCAGTACAACTTATGACAGGTAGCGGAGGTTGGCCTATGAATGTAATTGCCTTACCAGATGGCAGACCTTTTTGGGGCGGTACTTATTTTAGAAAAGAACAATGGGTAAGCACTCTTACTCAAATAGCAAAACTCTATGAAGAATCACCTGAAAAAGTATATGAGTATGCTGATAAATTAGAAGAAGGTATAAAGTCAATGGATGTTGTAAGCCTGAATACCAATGAGCCTGTTTTTGAAACTAAATTTATTGAAGAAGCAGTAAAAAAATGGTCTAATCAATTTGATTACAAAGATGGAGGAATGAACCGGGCTCCAAAATTTATGATGCCAAATAATTATCATTTTTTATTAAGATATGCTTATCAAACAAACAGCAAAGAGTTACTGAATTTTGTAAACTTAACTCTAACAAAAATGGCATACGGCGGTGTGTTTGATCAAATTGGCGGTGGTTTTTCAAGATATTCAGTTGATACAAAATGGCATGTGCCTCATTTTGAAAAAATGCTTTATGATAACGGACAATTAGTAAGTCTGTATTCTGATGCCTATCTCATTACCAATAATGACATATATAAAGATATTGTCACACAAACATTAGAATATATTAAACGCGACATGACCACTCATAATGGTGCGTTTTATTCTTCACTTGATGCCGACAGTAATAATGCAGAAGGAAAACTTGAAGAAGGCGCCTTTTATGTCTGGCAAAAAGAAGAACTTAAAAATCTTTTAAAAGAAGATTATCAATTATTTTCAGAATACTATAACATTAATGATTATGGCTTTTGGGAACACAATAATTATGTACTAATTAGAAAAGAAGATGACGGTGAGATTATCAAAAAATATGAAATAAACAAAAAACAATTAAACGAAAAATTAACCGCTTGGAAAACCATACTCTTAAAGGAACGCAATAAAAGAGCAAAACCACGACTTGATGATAAAACACTCACGTCATGGAATGCCCTCATGCTTAAAGGATATGTAGATGCTTATAGAGTCTTTGGAAATAAAGAATACTTAGAATCTGCAGAAAAGAATGCAAACTTTATAATTAACAATCAATTACGTGAAGATGGCGGATTAAACCATAATTATAAAAATGAAAAAAGTACCATAAATGGCTATCTTGAAGATTATGCAGTCGTTATAGAAGCTTTTATAGCTTTATACGAAAACACTTTAAATGAAAAATGGCTTGTAACTGCAAGAAATTTAACTAATTACACATTTGATTACTTTTTTGACGAAACCAATCATATGTTTTACTTCACTTCAAATCAAGATGATGCCTTAGTGTCAAGAAATATGGAATATCGTGATAATGTGATTCCAGCAAGTAATTCTATTATGGCAAAAAACCTATTCAAATTATCACACTATTTTGATAATGATCATTACAGAAAAACAGCTTTGACCATGCTAAATAATGTAAAGTTAGAAATTCAAGACTATGCTTCTGGTTATACTAATTGGTTGGATTTAATGTTAAATTATACAAATCCATTTTATGAAGTTGCTATTGTTGGAAAAGATACTCCAGCTAAAATTTCAGAATTAAATAAAACTTACATTCCAAATAAACTGATTGCAGGAAGTACTTCAGAAAACAATTTACCTTTATTACAAAACAGATACAGTCAAGACGAAACTTTAATATACGTTTGTGTTAATAGCGCATGTCTACTTCCTGTTGAAAAAGTTGATGATGCTATTAAACTATTAACTCCATGATATTTTTCAAAACCTTTTTAATTGCTTTAGTTGCCTTTGAGCATATCTATTTTTTAATCTTAGAAATGTTTTTATGGACAAAACCAAAAGGCATCAAAACATTTGGTTTAAAGTCAAAAGAATTTGCAGAAGGCACTAAAGTATTAGCTGCCAATCAAGGATTATACAACGGGTTTCTAGCAGCTGGTTTAATTTATTCTTTAATAATAAAAGACAATAATTTGTCTGTCTTCTTTTTACTATGTGTGGTGGTTGCTGGTATTTATGGCGCTTATTCTACTAAAAAAATACGCTTGTTTTATGTACAAGCCATACCTGCAATTTTAGCATTAATCTTTATTATTATATAGTAAGTAGATTACTTTATTAGGATTTATTTTAACCGATTTATAAACTTTGAAATAGTTTTTAACTTTGTTGCTTTTTGAAAAAAACAAGCTTAGGCTTTTGGCTTTAATGCCACAAAGTCTTTTAAATAATAAGGCTCAAAATAAGCGACATTTTCAAAGTCGCTTATTTTATATTTATGATTTGCTAATGCACTCATTTCATTGGCTGAAGGCAATTTGTCTTCAATAAATATAGCATTGGGATGAGAGATTAACCCTTTCGTTTTTTCAACACCATTTCCTATAAAATACACCTTACCTTGCTCTAAATATGTATTAAATGAAGATTCATCTAAAATTTCAGCTTGAGTTTCTTTAATTTGATTATAATTTGAGTCGTATACAGCTGCATAAACTTCCATGCGTCTGGCGTCTAGCATGGCTACAATAATTCCATCATTACAGATAATCTGATGTGCTAAAGAGTCTAAAGTAGGAACTGAAATTAATGGCTTATCTAAAGCAAAACAAAGTCCTTTTGCTGCAGAAACCCCAATACGCAAACCGGTATAAGAACCTGGACCTTTACTTACCGCTATAGCCTCTAATTGACGCGATTCAATTTTAGCTTCTTTTAAAACCTCATCAATATATACATGAAGTCTTTCTGCGTGAGAATAATTTTTATCGTAATCTTCTTTTAAAACTATGGTTTTTCCTTCTTTGGAAATTGAAACAGAGCAATTGGTTGTTGCCGTTTCAATACTAAGTATTAAGCTCAAAATAAATGTAATTAGTCCTTATTTAAATCGTCATCCTTTGGATTAGATTTTATTTCAACCTTATCTCCGTTTTTAAGTGTTTTTGTTACCACATTATATGGCCCAACAATAACTTCTTCGCCTGCTTCTAATCCAGAAACAATTTCAATATTTGAATCATCTTGAATACCAGTTTTTACAACTCGAAGCTCTGCTGTATCTCCTTTTTTAATAAATACACATTCAAATTTTTGATCATTATCTATAACTCCTTCAATATCATTTTTGGGCTTTTTTGTTGACGTAGTGTCTGTTTTAATGGCAATGGCGCTTATTGGAACATTGATAGCATTACTTCTTTTATCGGTTATAATATCAACTGTAGCTGTCATACCTGGTCTAAATGGTGAATAATAAGCTGGTTTTCCTTCTACTAAATCTTTATAAGAATCTTCTGCAATTCTAACTTTTACTTTAAAATTAGTAACTTGGTCTGCTGTTGTAATACCATCAGCTGAATTTGATATTTCTGTAACAACGCCTTTAAATTGTTTTTTTAAATAAGCATCTACTTCAACAATTGTGGAATCGCCAATATTAACTTTTACAATATCATTTTCATTAACATCTACTTCAACTTCCATGTTTGATAAGTTGGCAACACGCATAATTTCTGTTCCAGCCATTTGCTGCGTACCAACAACACGTTCACCTAATTCAACATCTAATTTGGAAATGGTTCCATCCATTGGCGCATAAATAGTGGTTCTGTTTAAGTTGTCAACGGCTTCATTAACAGTTGCTCCTGCACTTTTTACACTGAAATAAACAGATTCTCTGTTTGCTAATGCAATTTCATAACTAGACACCGCTTTATCCCAATCTGCTTTTGAAATAATGCCTTTTTCAAAAAGCTGTTTATTACGTTCATAACTAGCCTTGGCTTCTTTTAGAGAAGCTTCTGCCTGATTTAAATTAGCCTTCACATTTTGTAAGGTTGCTTGTGAACGATTTAAACTAGATTGGTAAATATCTGGATTGATACGAACTAATAAATCACCTTTTTTAACTTGTTGCCCTTCAATAATTGGTAACTCAATAATTTCGCCAGAAACCTCACTAGATATTTTAACTTCAACTTCTGGTTGAATTTTTCCAGTAGCTGAAACTGTTTCAACAATATCTAACTTTACAATTTTTTTGGTTTCAATTTCTTTAAAATTACCACTTTTACCAAACCAACCGGCTTTTTTTCCACCAACTAAAACAGCCAATAAAACGATTGTTATTGAGATAATAACGATAAGTGATTTTTTACTCATTTTATTTAATTTATATCAATAATAGGAATTCCAAAATAGAATTCTAAGACTTTAAGTTTAAAAATATAATCATATTTGGTACGCACAACATCACTTTGTGCTTGTTCAAATCTGCTTTGCGATTGGTTGTAATCAAAAGCATTTAGCAATCCAACATTATAGCGTTCTTTTGAATAATTAAAAGCTTCCTGTCTTGCTGATAATGTTTTTTGGGCAGCTTCATAGGCTTTTAATGCGCCTTTAGCATCGTTATAAGCTTGATAAACATTTGTTTCTAAATCTAAATTAGCTTGCTCCAATTGGTATTTAGAACGGTCAAAATCTACTTGACTTCTTTTTACATTATTTCTACCAGAAAACCCATTAAAGATAGGGATATTAAGGCGTATAGAAAAATTATGGCTTTTATTATCAGATATTTGAGTTTCAAAATCTGGTGTATTAAATAACTGAGATGTAAAATAATTAGACCCAAAATTATAAGAACCACTTAATGAAGGTTGTAAAGCTCCTTTGGCAATTTTTAAATTATAGTTGGCAATTTTAGTATTGTTTTCAGCTATTTTAATATTGTAACGGGTTACTTTAGCTTTACTAATGATGGCTTCTGGTGATTCGCTTAAAATAAATGTATTTGGAACATCATATTCTGTATCTACAATATCAAAATGCTCATAATCTTTGATTAATAATATTTGAGCTAATTGAATTTTTGAAAGTAAAATAGCATTTTGTGCATTTACTAATTGTTGTTCTTGTGATGCTAATGTTGCTTGAATTTCTAATAAATCTCCTTTTGGCAAGGATCCTGCATTTACAAGTTCTTCTGTTCTGCTTAACTCTTCTTTAGAAATCTCATGTTGGGTTAATAAAACCTTGTATTGCTCTTTATTGAATAATATTTGAAGAAACGAATTTGCTACAGAAAGAGAAATATTATCTTTCATATCATCCAATTGATATTGAGATGCTAATAGTTGCAATTTTGAGCGTTGTAACTGATTGATATTTTGAAGTCCTTTATAAATATCTAAACTTGAACTAATGCCTCCTGAAAGATTTTTAGTTGTGGAATTTACGGCATCAAACGTAATAGGGTCTTGTGCTAAACCAATGCTCCAGGAATGATTTGCAGAGGCATTTAAAGATGGTAAAAAATTACCTATGGCATCTTTTTTGTTGTATTCAGATGTTTTTAAATCTAACTCACTTTGTTTAACGGAAATATTGTTTTCAATGGCGTAATCAACACAGGCTCTCAGCGTCCATTTATGGTCTTGAGCTTGAATTTTGATAGTTGATAAAACTAATAGTATAAAAATTACTTTTTTCATCTGTTTATTTTCATTGTTCTTTAATTGTCATATGGAATTCGCCGAGGCTCATTTCATATGTAAAATATTGGTCTACGTAACGAGTAAAGTGTTACAAATACATTAATTATTTTGTGCATAATTTGGAACACCTTCAATTTGATTCCAAACTTTTATTTTATCAGACTTAGAAATTCCACTTTTAATCTCTACAAAGATACCATCGCTTATTCCTAATTCAAGTTCTTTTCTTTCAAATTTTTGATCACCTACTTCAACTTCAACAAATGGCTTTTTGGTTTCAGAATCGTATTGAACTAATGCTTCTCTAATAGCTAAAACTTTTTCTGCTTTTTCAAGAATAATAGAGGCATTGGCGCTTAATCCTGCTCTAATAAATGTAGAGTCAATAGATTTTAAACTCCCTTTAATTTCAAATTGAATAGCCCCATTTTCGGCCACGCCTTTTGGTGCAATATAGTCTAAAATGGCGTCAAATTTTTTATTTTCAATGGCACCAATAGTGATTTCTAAAGGAAGTCCTTCTTTAATTTTTCCAACTTCACTTTCATCAACTTTTCCTTCAAAAATCATTTTATTGATATCTGCTAGAGATGCAATTGAAGTGCCTTCATTAAAATTATTGGCTTCAATAACCTGGTTGCCTTCTTCTACCGGAACGTCTAAAACCATTCCGGAAATAGTGGCTCTTACCAGTGTTTGTGCTATATTGCCCAAGCCGCTTGTAGTACCGGTTTTAATGATGTCGTAATTTTGTTTTGAAGACATTAAGTTAATTTTTGCTTGTTCAACACTTTGTTTGGTTTGCAAATAGGTATTGTTAATGCCTTCAAAATCATTGGCAGAAATAACCCCTTTTTCAAACAATGCTTTTTGACGATCGTAATTGGCTTGTTGTGTTGTTAGATTAATTTGAGCAGTTTCTAGAGCCGTTTGATTGCTTGAAATATTGTTTTTTGCACTTGTTAAAGACGATACATTTGGTATAACTCTAATTTTTGCAATTAAATCTCCAGACTTTATATATTCGCCTGCTTCAATATAAACTTCTTCAATAACCCCAGAAATGTTTGGTTTTATTAATATTTCTTCTTTAGGAACAATACTTCCTGTAGCAACTGTTTTTACTACAATAGTTTGTTCTGAAGGCAGCTCTGATGTATATTTTATTGGATCTTCTTGATTTTTTTTCCATAGATAAAAAAGTGCAGCGGCAAATAAAACTACAATAGTGGTTAATACGATGACGGTTCTAGTTCTTTTCATTATTATTTGTTAATTATATTTTTATTCAATTCTTAATGCGTCAACTGGTTTCATTTTAGTGGCACTGTTTGCTGGTATTAAACCTGCCAATAACCCTGAAACAACAAGTATAAAAAGGGCTATAAATACAACGCCCATACTTACACTTGGGTTTGCAAAATTCTCTACTGGGCCACTCATATCAAGCAAATAATTTAAAACCCAAATGATGGCAGCAGAAAAAGAAATACCTACCATGCCGGCAAGGATTGTTAAAATTAAACTTTCTTGTAAGATTTGAGATTTAACAACCCAAGGCGTTGCCCCTAAAGCACGTCTGATGCCTATTTCTTTGGTGCGTTCTTTAACCACAATAAGCATAATATTACTGATTCCTATAATTCCAGACATTAATACTAATGCGCCAACAAAATATCCAACAATGGTAAGAATGGTAAAGAGCCCATTAACTTTTTCGAATTGCTCTGAAAGATCAAAATGACCAATGGCTCTTTCATCAGTTGGATCAATTTTATGGCGAAATTTCATCAAATCAAAAACCTGTTGTTTGATTGATGTTATAGGAACATCATCAACGGCTGTAATGGCCATCCAGCCCACTTCGTCTCCTCTGTTAAATGCTTGTCCAAACGTAGTAAACGGCATGTAAATAGTATTGGCATCTTGTTGATTGTCGCCTTGACTGTTACTCATTTTAAAAACGCCAACTACCATAAAATTAACACCATTTATTTTTATGTAAGTCCCAAGTGGTTCTTCATCTTTATTGTATAAACCTTTTATAACATCGGTGCCTATTACGCAGACTTTTCGTTTTGAATTGATGTCTGAATAACTAATAAACCGTCCTTGTAAAATATCTAAAGGTTGTTGTTTTATATACTCTGGATAGTCACCATATATTTCAAAGGCACCTGTTTTTGTACCTCTAATGACATTATTATTTCCTCTAAATCCACCTAATTGATTTCTTGGTGATACGTATTTAATATTTGGGATTTCAGATTTAATAGCTTGAACATCATCTAATTTATAATTAAAATTTCTTCCTTTTGGTAAACCTTTATAGGGTTTTGAGGTTCCTTGAGTCCACATAAACATAGAGTTGGTAGCAAAATCACCAAAATCTGCCATAACCCCATTTTTAAGTCCATTGGTTAAAGCCAATAAAAGCACCAGAATAGTAATGCCCCAAAACACACCAAATGCTGTTAGTAAAGTTCTAAATTTATTTGAATTTAAAGCTTCTAAAATTTCATCCCAACGATCTTTACTAAACATATTATTCGTCTCTTAATGCTATTATTGGTTTTATTTTTGCTGCTCTGTAAGCTGGGAAAAAACCTGCTAAAGCACCAGCAAAAACCAGTAAAAACACGGTTGTTAGCGCGATGTTAAAATTAACTTGAGGGTATTTTATAAAATCGCTTTGAATTTGTGGTCCAACTATTTCAAGTAATCCTAAGCCAAATATTAACCCAAATAACCCGGCAAACATGGTTACAAAAACGGCTTCTTGAATTATCATTCCTACTATTGACATTGGTAAAGCACCCAATGCTTTTCTAATACCAATTTCTTTGGTTCGTTCTTTTACAATAATTAACATAATGTTACCCACACCAACAATTCCTGCTATGATGGTTCCTATACCTACAAACCAAAACACGGCTTGAATAGTGCCAATTAATGAGTATATTTTTTTGGCTTCTTCTAATGTATTAAAAACACGAACTGCACTTATATCATCTGGTGCAACCGTATGCATTTGTTTCAAATCTGCTTCAATACTTTGAGAAATATTTTGCGATAAGGTCACTGCTTCATCAAAATTATCGGACATTTTTATGGTAAAAAGCATATTTCTGATATCATCGCCAGCATTGAATACTTTTTGAGCTGTTGTTATTGGAATATAGGCTTGACTTTCTTCACGTTCTCCTCCTGGATCATAAAAAACGCCCACCACTTTAAAATTCATTCCAAAAACGGAAATATTTTTATCTATGGGATCTTCATCTTTAAACAAATCGCGTTTAAGCTTATTTCCTATTATGGCAACTTTTTTAAATTCGTTACAGTCTGATTGGTTTATGAATCTTCCAGAACTGATATCGGCATTTTCAATAAATTGATGGTCGGGCATAACGCCTCTAATTTGATAATTTCCAGATTCGTTTTTATAAGATATAGTTCCTCCCCAAATAGAATACAATGAGGTTTCATAATCTATATATTGTTCGTATTTCTTGGAAACGGTATTGTAATCGTTATTTTTAAGTTGAATATGACGCCCGGGATTTAGCCCTTTGTATTCTTTGGTGGTATTGCCTGTCCAAATGGTTATTAAGTTTGTAGCATCTCTTTGAAATTGAGAGGTTACTCCGTTTTCAATACCTTTACTAAAGCCCAATAAAATAACCAATATAAAAATGCCTGAAGCCACAGAAAGCCCAGTTAAAAAAGTTCTGAGTTTGTTCTTTCTTAAGGTTTCAAATATTTCTTGCCAGCGTTCTATATCAAACATACAATGAAGCTCTTACTTGTTTAACAGGGTTATCATCAATAATAAGACCGTCTTTAATGTGCACAATTCGTTTAGTCATTTGGGCAATATCATGCTCATGAGTAACCATTAAAATAGTTTTTCCTTCGTCATTAATGCCTTGAATTAACTCCATAACTTCTTGAGAAGTTTTTGAATCTAATGCCCCTGTAGGTTCATCGGCCAATAATACTTTTGGGTCGCTGGCCAATGCCCGAGCAATTGCCACACGTTGTTTTTGTCCACCAGACAACTCATTAGGCAAATGGTGAGACCATGCAGAAAGACCTACTTTTTCAAGATAATATTCTGCTTTTTCAATACGTTCTTTACGTTTCATACCTTGATAATATAATGGCATGGCTACGTTATCTAAAGCGGTTTTGTAATTGATAAGATTAAAGGATTGAAAGATAAATCCTAAAAACTTGTTTCTATAATTAGCCGCAACTTTTTCGTTTAAGTTTTTAATTGAAACACCATCCAAAATATATGACCCAGAATCTGCTTCATCTAAGATTCCTAAAATATTTAATAAGGTAGATTTTCCAGAACCTGAAGAGCCCATGATGGAAACCATTTCTCCTTCTTTTACATTGAAATTAATTCCCTTTAAAACATGAAGAGAATTATTTCCCATTTGATAAGATTTGTGCAAATCCTTAATTTGAATCATAGACCGATGGTTATTTTGGTAAAATTAGCCAAAACAATACCCTATATGTCATAAAGAATTGTTAAGAAACTAAATTCACTTTAGTAAATAAGACTGTTAAAAACTGGAATTGTTACAGTAAAAAGATTTTTTACTGCTTTTTTTGACTAAAAAACTTTTTATAAATAATAACCCCAATACCAGCTATTAATATATATGGAATAGCCATTAAGTACACGATACCGTTATTAATGCCTTCTGCGGCTCCTTGACCTTCTTCGTTTTCAAGAACAGCTCGACACATAGCACATTGAGCATCAACAGGAATAGATATGATGAACAATAAAAATAATATGATATAGCTTTTTGTTTTAAACATAATACGGCGAGATCATTATATATACTACCACACCAGTAATAGCCACATAAAGCCATAAAGGAAAAGTAATTTTCGCTATTTTTTTATGTCTTTCTATATTATTAGTAATTGCTCTTACATAGGTTATAAGAACAAAAGGAATAACAACAATAGACAATAAAACATGAGTAATCAAAATAAAATAATAGACATATTTTATTATGCCTTCTCCGCCATATTTAGTAGAATCACTTGTCATATGATATGCTACATACATCACCAAAAATGCTAATGATAAAAGAATGGCAAACTGCATTAGCTTTTTATGTAGAGCTATTTTCTTATTTTGAATAGCCCTAAAAGCCAACACTAAAACTAGAGCAGTTATTGCATTAATAGATGCGTAAATAGGAGGCAAAAAAGTTAATGGTTCTACATTAAAACCCATTTCACGTAAATTAACTCCAAAAAGTATAGCAACTACAATTGGAATAATAACCGATAAAATAACTATCCAAAGGTTATATTTTTTTTCTGCTTGTAAATTTTCTTGTTTCATTATTCTTTTAACAACTTAGCAATGTCTTCTTTTAATATGGTTATTTCTTCTGGCATGCCTTCATCATCAACTTTTTCTGCTTGTGAAATCATACCGTTATAGAAAATAATAGGATTTCCATTTACAACACGAGAACGAATAAACCCATTTTTATCGATTAGAGCAAAATTACCAGAATGTTCAAAACCGCCAGCAACAGAGGCATCTTTTGCTGTATATAAATTAAAGCCTTCGTTTGCTAATTTATAAATGGTTTCTTGATCACCAGTCATTAAATTCCAATTTGGATTTGTAACACCGTAATTATTTGCATATGCCTTTAAAACTTCAACAGTATCATAATCTGGATTTATTGTAAATGATGCTACTCCAAAATTTTTATATTCTGTGAATGAATTTTGTATTTGTATTAGGTTGGCATTCATTTTAGGGCAAATGGTTGGGCAGGTTGTAAAAAAGAACTCGATAACATACACTTTACCAACATAATCTTGATTTGTTATAGTTTTTCCGTCTTGATTAGTAAAACTAAAAGCTGGAACTTTTTTGGGTTCACCATTAATTTCTATAAACGCTAAATCTGAAAGTGCTTTTTTAGAATTAGTATTATTAATTTTTGTTCCACCATCATTTCTAACCGTATCGTTATTAGTAATTCTGTCAATAATTTTTGGAATAAAATAAATACCAAAAACTAAAATGATAAACGAAATTCCTATGTATGAATAATTAGTTTTCTTCATGTTTTTCTTTTAAATCATTTGCTCTTCTTGTAGTAGAATCGAAATCACCTTTTCGTTTTTGTCTGTATTCTGTAAATAAAATACGCATGTCCTCACTCATCTTATTTTTTATTTCGGCTACTTCAATACAATTGTATGAATTTAAACCGTAAATAGTTTTATTTTTTGCTATTTCGTTATCGGTTCTGTCATCAATTCTTCCACGCTGACTTAAATCTTTATCAATTATAAATACTGCGTTGGTTGCTAAACTTGAATTGAGTTGCGAATTACTTTTTAAGCTATTAAATAGTTTTTGAATTATAATAGGCTCACCAAATACAAAGTGCCAAAATTTAATATCTTCATAAGAATTAATTTCATGTTTAAGTTTTTCTGTAGCTTCTTGTGTTTCTTTAGGAACTACTATGACTATTTGAAATTTTTTAAACCCTTTAAATTTATCATACACTAATTCTTTTAAGTTGGAAGCAGCAATGACATTGTCCATAGGGTTTTCTCCAAAAAAACCTAACACAGTAATATGATCTTTTAGCAGGATTTTTTCATTAGTATTAGAACTAAACTGTTCTAAATCTAAAACGGATTGGTTAACTATATCAAGTGGTGTATAATTGTGTGTTGCAGGATATAAAAACAATAAAAAAGTTACAGGAAGGAAGAATAAAATTCCTAAAACTCCATAACGTTTAACTTTTTTAATATCCACTTAAATCCTCATAAATTATTGCATTGCAAAAATAAAAAAAGGTGGTTTAATAAACCACCTTTCTTGTATCTTTTAACAAAGTATTATTTGTTACTTTTTTAAAAATCTGTTTTAATAAATCCTGATGAATAAACATCTTGAATATAGCCGCCTTCTTGTAGCAAAATAAATACTAAATATAAAATCAAGAAAATTGCAGTCCAAACTACCATACGTCTTAAGCTTGCAGTTTCATCTCTCATGTGCATAAAATCCCATGTAATATAATAGGCTTTTGCTATGGTTAGAATAATGAAAATCCAATTTAAAATTTTCATTCCTAAAACATGTCCCATTAATACTTCAGGCTTTATAATACCTAAAACAACTTCAACAGAAGTAATGATACTAAGTAAAATTAAAACACCCCAAATTTTTTGAGTATTAGATTTAAATTTTATTAAACCCCTTAATATTTCTAATTTATGTGCGTGTGCCATTTTTGTAATAATATTAATTGAATTAAACTAGGTAGAAGAATGTAAATACAAATACCCAAACTAAGTCTACAAAGTGCCAATATAATCCTACTTTTTCTACCATTTCATAACTTTTACGTTTTTCGTAAGTTCCTAAAATAACATTAAAGAAAATAATGATATTGATAATGACCCCAGAAAATACGTGAAATCCATGAAAGCCTGTTATAAAAAAGAAGAAGTCTGCAAATAATGGTGAGCCATATTCATTTACATGTAGGTTTGCGCCTTCAACAACTTGTTTTCCGTTAGCTTTTAATTGTTTTAATGATGCTTCTCTTGAGAGTACTGTTTTGTGTCCATGCTCATTAATATCTTGAGTTCTCACCAAAACATTAGGATGAGATTCTAATCCATGAACAACTTCATCTACAGTATATGTTGGTAAAGTTCCTTCACTAACAAACCATAAACCGTTTTTACGCTCATGTGCTGTTCTTTCTTTTTCGCCTGCAACCACAAAATCTCTTAATGCTACGCGATGTCCTTCGGTATCGACAAACTGTAAAATGTTTCCTCCTTTTGTTTGAACAGCACCATAGTCTCCTCTAATAAAAGTTGCCCATTCCCATGCTTGAGATCCTACGAAAATTAAACCTCCAATAATGGTTAAAAACATGTAAATAGTAACTTTAGCTTTGTTTAAATGATGACCTGCATCAACAGCTAATACCATGGTTACGGATGACATAATTAAGACAAATGTCATAAAAGCCACATATATCATTGGTAAGTTTTGCCCATGTAAAAAAGGTACATGTGTAAATACTTCGTCAGCAATAGGCCAAGTTTCTATAAACTTAAATCGTGAAAATCCATAGGCTGCTAAAAATCCAGAAAAGGTTAAAGCATCTGAAACAATGAAAAACCACATCATCATTTTACCGTAACTTGCTTTTAAAGGCTCATTGCCTCCTCCCCAAGTTTTACCTTCTGTTCCAGTAGTTACAACTGTAGTACTCATATATATTGGTTGTTTAATAAAAGTTGCACAAAAATAATCATTTTATTTATCTAGCGAAATATACACGTCTAAAATTAAAAAAACACTTAAAAAAATTGAATTTATTAAATAGATTTATAAAATATCTGTCTAATAATTTACCTCACAAAATATAAAAACAAAAAGAGATAAATCCAAAGAATATCAATAAAATGCCAGAAAGTTGACGCTAATTCAAAACCTAGCATATTAGTAGTAGTGTACTTTTGTTTAAAATGATTATAAATTACTACCAATAAGCAAATTAACCCCATAACCACATGTAAAATATGCACCATAGCTATTAAATATATGTAAGACATGGTAACATTGCTTGTTGGGCCAGTAAAATTATACCCTAGATTAATAATTTGTTGAAATCCATCAAACTGATTATAAATAAAGATTATTCCTAAAACAAGTGTTGTTAATAACCATAGCGTTGTAGCTTTAGTTTTGTTTACTTTTAGAGCTCTTTTTGCAAGAATAAAAGATATACTACTTAAAATAATTATTACTGTGCTAATTATAAATGCACTTGGTAATTGAAAATCTTTTAGCCAATCTGGCCTTGAGCTACTCACTATAAAAGCGCTAGTCCAAGCCGCAAAAGACATGATGAGTGATATGATAGCAAACCAAAGCATCATTTTTTTGGCTCTCTTATTTTTTTCTTCTGTGGTACCTTGAGTTAAATCCATGACTATCTAATAAATTTATCAATAACATATACAATTTGAACAAGAGTTATATATGAAACACTTGCTAACATGAGCTGTTTAGCTGCTATTGTTGTCATTTTATTAAATAACTGAATAGCATAATATAACATTCCTAGTCCTAAAATAAATACAATAAAAGCTGAAACTATAGATAAATGCAATGCTCCTGTAAAACCAAAAACTGGTATAATAGAAACTAGAATGGTCCAGATGGTATACATAATTACTTGCACAGCGGTTCCTCTGTCTTGTTTCCCGGTTGGAAGCATAAAAAATCCTCCTTTTTTATAATCTTCAAATAAAAACCAGCCAATAGACCAAAAATGGGGGAATTGCCAGAAAAACTGTAAGGCAAACAAGGTGCCTGGTTCAATACCAAAATCATCAGTAGCAGCAACCCAACCTAACATAAAAGGAATGGCTCCTGGAATAGCACCAACAAATACTGATAATGGTGTTTTTGTTTTTAATGGAGTATAAACACTTGTATATAAAAATATAGAAATAGCGCCAAACATGGCTGTTTGTTTGTTGATTGTATAAAGTATCATTATCCCTAATAAAGTGAACATAGAAGCAATAATAAATGCTGTGTTTACAGACATTCGTCCAGCTGGAATTGGCCTGTTTTTAGTGCGATTCATTAAAGCGTCTAAATCTTTTTCAATAATTTGATTAAACGCGTTGGAAGCTCCTACCATAAAATATCCACCAAACGCTAATAAAACCAATGTTTTGAAATCAATTGTATCAACTCCAAGTAAATATCCAGCAAGAGATGAAAACACCACACTTAGCGCTAAACGCATTTTGGTAATTTCTTTAAAATCAGATATTAAAGTATGAGTCTTTAGAGAATTTATCTTGTTCAATGTGTTATTTACTTGATGGCTTACATTTGCGTGTGCAAAGATACTTTATTCATGAATTTTAGCAATGTTTTTTAAAGCTAAAATTTTAAGCATAAAATGTAACGCACAAAGAATATAATTTGAATTGCTTTAAAATATAACTTCATAAATAGTATAAAACATTCAAATTTTTTATTATTCTGTAATTAAAATAGATTAAAAATCAAAATACCAATTAAATAAATCGGTTCTTAAACCAATATTAAACCAAACCGTATTTGTTTTAAAGGTTGAAACCGTTTCAACGTCTGGATTAAAATTTCTAAAGGTAATATCTGCAAATATTTTCAAATTAGATGCAGGATTGATAACGTATCCTGTTTGTAAATTGGCGTAAAACGAATTGGTTTTATTGCCTTGCCCAACTTCAACTCCAGAATCAAAAGGTCTGTCGTTATAATTTCTATAAATATCAGCACCATAACTAAAATTATCTGTTCCATTATTATAATCAAAACCTCTTACACCAAAAATAAGTTTTGCATCACCAAACCAGCGCTTGTAATAATATCTTCCAATAATAATAGCTTCGCTAAAATTTGATCCCCAAAGATGTGCCATAGATTGGTTATTGTGACCATAATTGAGAACAATGGTGTTATGTGAATAGGTGTAAGGTCTTACTCTGTTATATTCAAATTGAAGTAATAAATTATCAACTTTAAAGGCATTGAAATATTTCACACCTAATTGATACCCAAATTTGTTTTTCCAGCTTTTTTCTCGTGCTTTAACATCGCTTAATGAAAATTCATCTAATATAAATTGGCTATAAACATTAATATTATCATTCACTTTGTATTTCCCAGACGCACCAACAATGGCATTTCCTGCTCCTTGCCCCGTTTCAAACTCAATGGCTCTGTAAAAAATTATTGGGTTTAAATAATTAACATCAAAACCTCTATCATTGGTATTAGTCCATAATACAGACTCAAACAACCCAACGTTTAATCGCTTTGATACGTTCCAGCTTAAATAATGATTAGCCATATATTTGGTTAAAAAAGCAGCATCTACAGTGGCTTCAGGACGAACATCTTTTAACCACATCCATGTATTTGTGTATTTAATTTTCCAAAACTTTGTATTCAATTTTAAAAATGGGTGTGGACTAGCAACATCACTTAAAAACAAAGACCTATATCCATCTCCTATAAAATTTTTGCCATGTCCAAATTGTATATTTACAAATTTTGTAGGCGAATAGGATAAATAAGCTTCTGCAACTGGATAATCATACGCGTCTGTATTAAAACGTTTTGCAATACCACGGCCAGGAATAATGGCTGGATCTGGACCATAACCTTTTAAACTTTCTGCATAGTCATTAACATATTGGGCAAAACGCCCTTGGCTTTCAAAAACCGAGGTGTAAAAATTAAAATTTTTCCCCAATCCACCGCGAACTAAAATTCCTCTGGTGTTATTATATGTAGTATTGAAATTTGCATTGAAATCTTTGCCAACTTCCAAATCAAAAATTGGATCTATGGTAAACCAATAGTCTTTTCCTTGTAATTGAACCAAATGTTCATTAAAAAGTTTATTTCCAGACCATGTTTTTGTTTCCTTTATTAACTTGTTATTTTCGGCTTTAAAATCATAGTAATTTGAAATATCTTCATATAAAAAAGGTTTAGAAGCTGTATGACTATTGGTGCCAACTAAATTCATGTTTCTATCAAACTTTGAGTAATCAAATTGTGTAAAAGGAATGTTTAATTGACTTGAATAGGTTTTATCTTGAAAAGGTTCTAAGGTTTTATTTATGTTATCAAACTCAGATTTTATTTCTAGTTCAAGTTTAGAAATTTCATCTTGCACTATTAAATCTGTAGTTTGAACTGATTGATTTTCTAAAGGAATTTTAACATGAATTGAAAATTGTCCGTAGGTTGGTTTTCCGTTATAAGTGCCTGGTTTAATTTTAGGAAACTCAGAAAAAACCCGCTTAGTTTCAGTTTTCAACTCATCATACATAGCATCAATGTAAATTATTTTAAACTGACCAATAGTATCTACTTCAAAAAGCACCACTGTTTCTCCTTTATAATTATCATCTATAACTTTTTGTGGCACTTTAAAATTCTCAAAAATTAACTGGAATACCTTTTGATTAAAACACTGTTGTTGAGTATTTAAATCGGCTTCTTCACAATTTGGAAAAAGAGGCGGTTTTTCAAAAAAAGTGTTTTCTTGTGAAAATAGACCGTATTGAACTAAAAGCAGGAGTAGAACAATGAATTGCTTCATGAAATTTTATTATGATTTGATTTAAAGCAGAAAGATACTATATTTTTGATAATGCTTTAATTAAAAAAAACGCTATCCTTAAGAGATAACGTTTTTTAAAAGCTATAATTATATTTTATTAATTTTGAACTTGAAAAATAATTGGTAAAGAATAAATAACTCCAACTGGAATATTTCTTTGCATTCCGGGTTGCATATCTGGTAATATATTTACAACTCTTTCGGCTTCTTCTTGCAATTTTGGGTGTGGTGCCCGAGTTTTAATATCAGTGACATGTCCGTTTTTATCAATTTTAAAAACGACACTAATACGCTGAATACCAGTAAGACCATATTCTGAAGCGATATTTACATCAAACTTTTTTTGAACAAGCTTGTTAATTTTGTCTGACATACATTCTTTTCTTTCATCATTATTTTTTGCCTTCTCGCAACCCGGATAAATAGGTACCTGTTCAACCCTTATAAATTCGAAATCTTCATCTGTGGGTAAAGGTATAACACTAATAGAACTCGGATCTAATGCAGGATTTACATCTATAGTAGGTGTTGTTTTATTAACATCAACAAAAGGGTTCATTGGTTTGTCATTTTGCACTTCTTTAAAATCATTACTCTTACTTTTTTTTTGTAAAATGGGTTTTTCTTTTGATGGTGCTTCTGGCTTAATCAAAGGCACATCTACATAAAGTGGTTCATCTGGTATTAAAGGATTGGAATAATTTGGAATTGTTGTTTCAAACCTCATTTCAAACAATCCATAGATTACCAATAAAACTAGAATTAAACCAACTTGAAAGTACATCGTTGAGTTTTTTTGTAAATTTGCATCGTGTTTTTGCGATTTTTTCACGCTTTGCTCATTTTGGCGAATGAGCTCGTGTTTTTTCTTTGGAATTTTCATAATATAATTTGATTAATTGTTAATATTATGATAAAATCACAATAAGCATACCAAAAAAGAAATCCCGTTACAAATATGTAACGGGATTTTATATTTAATAATTATTTCTTTTAAACAGAAGAAAAATTATTCCTGAACTTGAAATACAATTGGCAATGAATATGGTACTGTTACTGGTTTACCACGTTGTTTACCTGGTTTCATTTGAGGAAGTAATCCAATAACTCTAGCGGCCTCTTTCTCTAAACCTGGATGTGGAGCTCTTGCACGAATACCGGTAATGTTTCCTGATTTGTCGATTTTAAAAATAACATTGATACGTTGTCTACCTGTTAAACCTAATTCTGTAGCTAACTCTGTATTAAATTTTTTATTTACAAATGCAGATATTTTATCTGACATACATTTTTTCTTAGCTTCATTGTTTCCTGATTCACAACCTGGGAATACTGGTACATTTTCAATAACTGCAAAAGGAACTTCTTCATCTTCTTCTACCTCTTCCACAGCAACATCTTCTACTTTAACAATTTCTTGTTCTTGATTTGATTCTGTAGACTCAATAACCGTTTCTACAACTTCTTCCTCATCCTCAACTACAGAAATCTGTTCTGGTGCTGCTGGCGGCGGCGGCGGCGGCGGCGGTGTTTGGATTTGCTCAGTAATTGGAATTTCTTCTTCCAATTCTTGATCTAAATTTAACTGCCCTATATCTATTGCTGATTTATCATAAGTTTTGTAATTGATAGCATAATTTGTAAGAAACAACATTAAAGCTAAACCAATTGCGAAATAAAGTGAACTATTACGTCCAACATTTGCTTTAGGATTTTTCTTAAGTTCCATTTTTAATTGTTTTTGTAGATTGCTAAAATAACTATTTATTTATCAAAAAAACAAACCTTTATATTATTTTAATATGAATTTGTTTTTTATTCCTATTACAACAGCAGTTAACATAACTCCTATGCTATTTGCTAACACATCATTTATATCGGCTGATCTGTATGCTGTAAGTGCTCCTTGAAGTACTTCAATAATTATACCAAAAATAATGGATATAATTATAGCATACCATAATGCTTTAGATTTACTAAATTTAAACTTGTTACAAAAGGTGTTGTACCATAAAAAAGTTAAAACAACATAGGATAATGAATGAAATATTTTGTCTCCAAATGAAATTCCTACTTTATTAAACCCTTCAATTTTTATTAAACAAACTGTGGTTAATGCAATTGAATATAAAATAACAAGTAAAAAAGAATAGGTTTTAAGCACCAATGAGTGTTTTATAATCTTCAGATGATAAAAGATTATCAAACTGAGATATATCAGAACATTTTAATTTAATCATCCAACCTTCTCCGTATGGGTCTGCGTTTACTTTTTCAGGCTCATCTTCTAGTGCCTTATTAAATTCGATAATTTCACCAGACATAGGTAAAAACAAGTCTGAAACTGTTTTAACAGCTTCAACAGTGCCAAAAATTTCTTCTGCTTCAAGTGTTTCGTCAACTGTTTCAACCTCAACATAAACGATATCACCTAATTCACTTTGTGCAAAATGCGTAATACCTATAGTTGCAATATCACCTTCAATACTAACCCATTCGTGGTCTTTAGTATATTTTAATTCTGATGGAATGTTCATTTTATTTTTTAATTAGTTTTTTGACAAATGTATTTATTCAAATCTTAAATTCAAATACTTATTTATTAATTCCCAAAATTATATCTAATTGTAAAACCAGACCTAATGGTTGTTTGAGGAAATGCGGTTGAAATGGCATATTCTGAGAATGAATAATCAAAATAGAAAATACCTGTTAAGTTTTTACTAAACGCATAATCTGCTGAATATTTTAATCCCCAAATAGTTTGACCAGAAGTTACTTGATTGTTTTCTAAATCTAAATATCTAATGATGGTTTTATTATCTCTAATAGAAATATCTGCCTTCATATTTAAATCACTTACAATTCGTTTATTTGGTCCAGCTAAATTAGATTTTATTCTAACGTCTTTAATACGATATCCTAAGCCTATAACATACTCTTTCCCTTGAATTTCTGTCATTAAGTTATTATCAAAACTAAGTGATAGCAAGCGGTCTTTTTTAATTTCAGCTAAAATTTTAATTGAGTTTTTCATTTCAAAATCCACTCTTATAAGTGGACTAAACATTTCTGTTAAGTTGATGTTACTAAACAAGGTTTCATTTTTATAACTACCAGATTGATCTAGAACATTACTTGGTTGATTATCATAATCTACTGAATAATCTATGGTATTATAATCTAAGTTTGATCTAAATTGGTTAATGGTATAGTTTGAACGATATCCATGAGCCAATGAAAAACGTTTAAATCGTTTTTTGAACCAATTAAATTTCATTAATCCAGTATATTTTATATCCCAGTTTGGAATTGGAACATCTCTAAAAGCACTAGTTTTAACTTTGCTAGCATCCTGACCGGAATATGCTGCCAAAAAAGAAGGAATTAAAACTGCTTGGCTGTTTTTGCCAAAACCTTTTGGATATCCATCGACATCTATATTATCAGGATTATTTAAATCAATGCCTTTATCTAAAGCTAATCTTTGAGCTACTTTTAGTCTGTTTAATCTAAAGTCATTAAATGCTTCAGACAAGGTTTCATCACTTGAACTGAATGCTGTTTTTATTAAAACTGTTGAAATATTAAAATTTCCAAACGTATTTGGTGTTAATGATTCATACTCATATGCTCCTCCAACGGTATTTACCCTATAGTTTTCAGTGTAATTTTCATAGTATGTTCTGTTACCAATAAGATCAACTTTAAAATCTTTAACCGGTTCTAAACTTGCAGACACGTCAAGTTGTTTGTTATTAGTTTCTGTATATTGTTGATTAAACTCTGGAAAAACTGTTAACCAACCATTTCTTGCTGCTAAATATCTAATATCACTTTGGCTGCCAAAGGTGTACCCTAATGTTGGTTTTGTTGTTCCTATAAAACCTGGAGTTTGCAAATATCCTGGTAAAAATGTACCGTTATTTTCTGAATAATTAACCTGTATTCTTTTAATAGTAGTTAATATATCTACACCAGCATTTAACAATTTAGTGACTCCTTTGTTTTTACTTTTTACTTGATTTGCATTTGTAGGATTTCCTCCAGGTGGTGTACCCGTTGTTCTTGCTCTAACCGTTGTAATTGGTTTTTTAGTTAAGCCAATATACTTATACAACTTGTTCATGTCTAAAGTTGTATTAAGGTTATGTGTATTGGCATTTTGAATGGTGTTTCCTAAATCATAGGTTTGCCCGTCTAACTCTAAATTACCATATAAATCGGAACCTTTTTGCCATTGAAAATTTCCACTATATTGATAGGTAGCATTTATAAAACTAAATGTTGGAATTTTATTTAATGGCAATTCATAAGTAATCCCTAGTTGTTGAAACTGTCTGTTAGGATCTCCAAAATCAAAAAAACCATCCCAAACATCTAGTGTTGGGTCTTGCTCTCCATTAATTAATCCGTCTTTAAAATAGTTTCTTACTATATTATTGTTTGAAGCTGAAAAATTTAACTGTAATGCTTTAGTTAGATTGAAATTGATGGTATATTGAAAATCAAACGTGTAATTTCTTCTAAATAATTCTTCAATAGAAATATTGTTTCCTCCTAATTCAACCTCTCTAAATTTTTGACTGTTAAATTGTCTATTAATATCTGTGTTAACCGTAAAACTTGTTGGCAATAAATTAAAATTAAAGTCTTTTAAAATTTTCCAATATTTACCTGTAAACAACGAATCATTTTTCTTGAAAGGCTCTATAGATATTGGATTGAAATTAAAAGCATAATTTGCGCCTGCTCTTACGTTTTTATTAACAGAATTCTCTATTTCAAAATCTCTATGCTCTACTTTATTGTAAGAGTAATTAACCGTAAGGTTTTCCACATCATAAAAGCGAGGTTTTTTCTCAGTAGTTCTATTTTTTCTAACGCCAATAAAATTAATACTTTGTCTTTTGGTGTAATCTTCAGATTGCTGCTTGATTTGTTCTTTTTCTGCATTTGTATTGGCTGCAGCTAACCTAGAATCTAAAGTAAGATCTTTATAATACTGATCATATTTTGGTGTAATAAGTTCTTCTCCTTGACCATAATTAAATGGTATTTGAATGCCCCATTTTTTTGGTAATAACTGCCCAACATTAACATTGGTTACCACGTCATACTGTTTGACATCTTCAAGACTACGTTGACTTGGTCCTTGCTCTAACGAACCAAACCCAGAAGTACTTTGTCTTCCTGTAGCACTAATATTCATGAAATCTGCAAAGTTTGCATCCATACTTACTACTGCCGCCCAACCACCTTCATTATCCATATCAGATAAGCGCAATTCGTTAAACCAAACGCTACCGCAAACATCGCTGTTGGTTGTGCCATTTTTTAACCCAACCATTAAGGTTCTGATGTCTCCAAAATTTGGATTTCCTTTAATGGCTACTCTATGTTGGCCAGCTACATAATTTGAATATTGATCTCCTGAAACAGGAACTGCTTCACCATTAATAACATCATAAAACGTTGGGTCTAAATTTGATAACGTTCCGTCTGAAATACCTATAGCTTTTATTTGTGCTAACAAGTCTAATGGCAAATTAATTTCGTTGTCTTTAGGCCAAAGTTCATCTCTTGTAATTCCTGTTGATACTTGTAAGGGTATTTCAATTTGATAATAATTTTCGGTTAAATCATTACCCATTCTTATAAAACCAACTAAATCGTTATTTCCTAAAGTACCTGTTTCAACTTCTTCGGCATGCATAAACATTCTTAAACGTTTATATTGACGCATATCTATATTGATGTTTTTATAAACCGCTTTAGAATCTTGAGTTTCAAGATTGCAAACATTTACAACTAATGATTGCTCATTTTGTTCTACAACCGTATTATTATTAAATAATTCTTCAGGTTCAATACCAGGTGGTCTTTGGTAACTACCTTCATTTTCTATAGTACCGATGATTCCAACGGTAAAATCTGTTTGAGTATCTTCTGGACTTGGATCATTTTTATCTAATGCTTGTGTGTAACGTCTCCAATCACTTCTCACTAAATCTATAGTTCCAAAACGGAATACGGTATTTTGAGTAAATTCTTTTAAGTAAATTCTGCTAAAACGTACTGATCTTAAATCGGTAATTCCTCCAACAGCTTTTACATGGCTACCATGAACAGGCACTCTTATTTGATACCATCTTACATCTACACTGCTGCCATTTGGCAAAGCTCTTGGTCTAATTTTAAAATCTTTTATAAAATCTTTTAATGGATTTGAAGGCGATAAATTGTCAAATTCTGCTTGTGTTTCAGGTAAGTTTTGTCTGTTTACATCAAGCTCATATTCATAATAACTATCAATCGTGTTCATGGTATTATCACGATTAATATCTTCTACATCGGGTTGGGTATTGGCGCCTCTATCGGTATTTGTAAAGGTGTCTGGTGTGTTTCCTTCAATACCATTATATTTTTTATAACGTTCAAAAATATCTCCATCGGTATTTAAAAAATAGGTGTAATTATCGTTTGATGGGTCATCACCAAAACTAGCTCCAAACGTTGCAATTTCTTCAGTGTCACTATAACCATCATAACCAACATCTTGATTTATTCGTTCTTGACCTGTTGTATCAAAAGCATAAATTAAGGATTGGTTTTGTGGTACTACTGTTCCCCATACTGTAACTGGTAATAATGATTTATTTCCGTCTTGAGGTAAGCCGTTTTCATATAATTTTCTGCCATCTTTAACAATGTCTTCAGAAATATTTCCAAGATCAAAAACTAATTTACCGCCAGGATTTGAAGGGTTATCTTGAAATGGATCTTGCAACCAAAATTCAATATATTCAACATTAGCTTGTTCTAAATCTGTAGAAGTTAGTTGTCTTGTAATACCTGCCCAACTTTCAATGGGATTAGTTATACCATTTGCCGCAGAAGAATCAAAGTTATATGGTCCTCTTTCTGTAGGAAAATAAGCCAAGTCTAATGTGTTGATTACAGAATTTTGTCCTTGTACTAAATCACGTTCTGGAAAAAGTTCTTTAATAAATACGCGACTTGTATATAAGTTGGATACATCATCATCAGAAATACCACTTGGTCTTTGGCTACTATAAAAAATAGGGTCAATAGTATACCAATTTAAACGTGCTCTTTGATAACCATTTTGAATACCATTTTCATCTTCAGTAGGATTTGATGGTATACCAAGACCAATTGGTCTGCTGGATAAAAACCATGATTGTTGAGATTTTAAATCAATGGCATTTTGAGAACCTTCAAAATCATCAATGTATGAGGTAGCTTCACCATTAAAATTTGTACCTTTTGGTGCGCCAGGAGCTAAATATGCAAACTCACCTCTTAAAGATAGGTTAGATTCAACATCTGTGTCAATATTTGGGAGCTTATTAACTAAACGGGTTAAAAAAGGTACTTTTGTTGCGTAGTTACCATTAATTCCAAAAATAGTATTATTTATTGGCTCTGTTCCATAATTAGCTTTTTGAGTTATTGGTCGCTCATTTAAGTTTAAAAGTGTTGCTCCTAATAGAAAATTTTCATTAAACTTATGCTCTACATTGAAGCCTGTAAAACGTTTTGTTTGTTGACCAAAAACCGCATTGTTTTCAGTTGTTACTTGTATTGGTGTATTGGATGCTTTAAGAGCTTCATCTAAAATTTGAACTCTACCTAATTGATAGTCAACAGTATAATCAATACCTTCAACTAAAACTCTTCCTCCAGCTGTAACTTTAACAGATCCTCTGGGAACGTTAAAAGCTCCTATAGGAATGCCATCACCACTTGCTGATTTGTAACGCCCTTTTAATTTGAATTTATTTTTTTCAATAGCTTCTAAAGCAGCTGTTTTTGTGCTTTTATAAAGCACATCATAAACATACTTTTTCTGATTATCGTTGTAACTAGCTGTATTATTATAATCTTCACTAACATTAAGTGATAATTTATTGAAGAGGTATTTTCCAAAAGGTTCAGCACTGGTAAAGATTATTTTTCCGTTTTGTGGAATAACTGTAATACCTGGTACAAAATCAAAAAAACCATCTCCATTAGCCTGCGGGTCATTATTAAAATTTAATTTGTCTAAGTTAAAAACTCGTAATAATGGTGTTTCTTGTAAGTCTTTTTCGTTAGGTCCTGGCGTTGGAAATGGCGTTCCGCTTACTGGTGTGATATAATTTAAAGGTGACGCTTCGTTATAAAAAATGTTTAATTTGAAATCGTCTTGACTTAATTGATAGGCACCTGTATCATAAATGTTTTTCATCATCAAATCCCAAACTGGCTGTTCTACACTTGTAATACTGCTTTTTAAAAGTTTTAAAACTAAATTGCTATTTACTACAGATGTTACTTGACCAGATGAGTTTGTAGTAACATTAGTTGCATCTACACCATCATTTGCAAATTCACCAACTTGATATACTTGCCCACCAACAGTAAACTGAAATGATACCGCCAATACCTCATCATTATTTAAACGTTGGTTTAATGAGATATAACCTAAATCTTTATTAAGTATAAATTCTTGACCTTCAATTAATTTTCTAGCGTTTTCTAACTTGGCGTAATCAAACCCTTCCTTTACGTTTGAAACTAAAATTCCTGATTGCACAGTTGCAACATCACGAATGGCATTTGTTAATTGAGAACCACCACCACCTATATTTGTAGGATCAAAATCGTTATTCTCATTATTTGGATAGGTTCCAAAACCAGCGTTAACAAATCCTGCTGGAGGCGTTTGCAAACCTATAACGTCTGACTCTCCTAGGTCTTGAAAAGCTACAACGTTTCTAATATTGTCGGTTCTATTACTTCTATTAGTTACCCAAACTTCAATTCTTGTTATTTGTAAACCTCCATTATTTAAAAACGGATAGTTAGCTAAGGCTTTATCATAAGTGTCTTTAAAGTATTGTGATAAAAAGAAATGTCTGTTTTCATCATAATCTCTAATAAACAATTCAAACTCTTGTAAAGTGCCTCCTCCTTGAGCAACTACTGTGCTTGCTTGAGATTTTTGTTCAGAAAAAACTCCTGTCACCGTTGTTTTTCCAAATTGTAATTGTGCTTTCACACCAAATAAACTTTGTGCACCTGTTATTAAAGAACTATTTAAAGGCATACTTACATTACCAACTTCTATTTTTTGAATGATATCATCTTCAGTTGGTGTGTATTCTAATTTTATTAAATTTTGAAAATCAAAGGTTGATTGTGTATCATAATTTGCCGTTACCTGAAGACGTGTTCCTACTTTTCCTAATAAACTTAAACTGATACGTTGATCAAAATCAAAAGTGAAATTACTTCGATTTCTTGGTGAAAACGATGGATTATCTTGTTTAGAAAAAAGCACTCCCAAATCCATTTCAACAGAACCTTGAGGAATAACATCAATATTATTACCTCCAAAAATAGTTTCAAAAAAATCTGATTTCACATAAAATCCTGGAAGTAAATTTTTTTGTTCATCTTTAGCTCCGTCTTTTTTACCATCAAAAGCGTCTATTTTTTGTTTGTAATACGACCTTAAATTTTCTTTATCTAGTAATGCTTGAAACTCTTTTGGTGTTAAAATTATTGGATAATTGATATTAAAACTTCCAACTTTTTCAGTATAAATATACCTATCTGTAATGGGGTCATATGTGTATTTAGAGACAATACTATTTGGATTGGGTATATTAAGTTTTCCTAATTGAAATCCGGTAGCTGTAGAATCTTGCACTGGTTCTTGTGACCAAACTAGAAATGAAAAAAGAAAAGATATGGTTAATAATAAGTATTTTCTAATTAATTTATAAGATGCTGGGTTGGTAGTATTCAAAATCAATTATAAATTTTTTAATGCTTGCTTAATAATAGTTTCAACACTGGCTTCTGGTTGAGACATCACAATTTTATCAACAACACGTTCTGCTTGTTTTTTAACAAACCCCAGAACTTCTAAAGCAGATAACGCCTCATCTTTATTGGTATTGCCTTTTGAAACAGAAACTTCATCAATATCATAGATTTTTAAAATTTTATCTTTTAAATCTATAATAACACGTTGAGCTGTTTTTGCTCCAATTCCTTTAATAGATTGTATTAAAGCCACATCTCCAGTTGCAATTCCTTCTCTTACCTGTTTTGGTGTTAATGATGATAACATGGTACGAGCTATGTTGGCACCTATTCCACTAACAGATATTAAAAGTCTAAATATTTCACGTTCAGCTAAAGAAGAAAATCCATAAAGAGAATGAGAATCTTCTTTAACCTGCAAATGTGTGTATAATTTTAAATGCTCTTTGTCTGGTATTTGAGAAAATGTATATAGTGAAATACTAATAAAATAACCAACACCATTACAATCTATAACAACATCCGTTGGATTTTTTTCAATAAGTTTCCCTTGAATATGTGTTATCATTTAAAAATGTTAGTTTACCTTTCAAAAGTAATAAAATAATTTGCAATTTAAATTACTTAGTTTTAGCCTTTTCTTGTTCCCATTTTTCTTTATTCTGAGCATCAACAACAGCTACCGCTGTCATATTTACTATTTCATCAACACTAGCTCCTAATTGAAGAATATGAACAGGTTTACGCATTCCCATCATAATTGGTCCTATAGACTCAGCTTCATTTAATTCTTTTAAAAGTTTATAGGTGATGTTAGCTGAATCAAGATTAGGGAAAATTAATGAATTAACCTTTTTACCGACTAATTTTGAAAACGGAAAACGTTCTCTAAGCATTTCATCATTTAAGGCAAAATCTGTTTGTAATTCACCATCAACAATCATATCTGGGTAATGGCGATGCAAAAACGATACAGCATCTCTTACCTTTGAAGCTCTTTCGTTATTTGAAGACCCAAAATTTGAAAACGAAATCATTGCCATAACGGGTTCCATACCAAACATTTTAATAACTTTAGAAGTCATTTGAGCAATTTTGGCTAAGTCTTTTGCTGAAGGATCAATGTTTATTGATGTATCACTTAAAAACATTGGACCACGTTTGGTCATCATAATGTTTGTTGTTGCAATTCTGGTGGCGCCTGGTGCCAAACCTATTAGCTCTAGCATAGGTTTTACAACTGAAGGATAATTTCTTGAATATCCAGATATTAAAGCATCAGCATCACCTTCGTTAACCATCATAGCCGCAAAATAGTTACGCTCTCTCATGAGTCTTTGAGCTGCATAATAAGTTACTCCTCTGCGTTTACGTTGCTGCCAATATACTTTAGCATACTTGTTTTTTCGAGCATCTTCTTTTTCAGATTTTGGGTCTATAATTGTTACGTCTGCAGCATCAAATTCTATTTCAATCATCAAACGTTTAATAGTTTCTCTTCTACCTAATAGAATTGGTTTTGCAATCCCTTCATCATGAGCTATCTGAGCCGCTTTAAGTACCGAAAGTTGATCTGCTTCAGCATACACTACACGTTTAGGGTTTAATTTAGCCCTATTCATTAGAAGCCTTACTATTTTATTATCAGAACCCATACGCTCAAGAAGAGATTCTCTGTATTTATCCCAATCTGTTATAGGCTCTTTTGCAACTCCGCTTTCCATAGCAGCTTTGGCAACTGCCGGAGGAACTTCAGCAATTAAACGAGGATCAAAAGGTTTTGGAATGATGTATTCTTTTCCAAAAGTTAATTTTGTTTCTCCATAGGCTATATTAACCTGTTCTGGAACATGTTCTTTTGCTAAATTGGCTAACGCTTTTACTGCCGCCATTTTCATGGCTTCATTTATTTTTGTTGCCCTTACATCAAGTGCTCCTCTAAAAATATAAGGGAATCCAAGAACATTATTTACCTGATTAGGATGATCACTTCTACCAGTTGCCATAATAATATCTTTACGAGTTGCTATAGCAACATCATAAGCAATTTCTGGATCTGGATTTGCCATGGCAAACACAATGGGGTTTTTTGCCATGGAAACTAACATTTCTGGCAACACAGTATCCGCTTTTGATAAGCCAATGAATACATCGGCATCTTTCATAGCTTCTTCTAATGTGTTTATATTTCTTCCTGTTGAAAATTCTGCTTTTTCTGAGGTTAAATTTTCACGGTCGTTTCTAATAACCCCTTTACTATCTAACATGACAATATTTTCTCGTTTTGCCCCAAATGCTTGGTACAAACGAGTACATGATATGGCGGCAGCTCCTGCGCCATTAATAACAATTTTAGCCTTTTCAATTTTCTTTTTTGAAAGTTCTAAAGCATTTAACAAGGCAGCAGCAGATATAATGGCTGTTCCATGTTGGTCATCATGCATTAATGGAATATCTAATTCTTCTTTTAAACGTCTTTCAATTTCAAAAGCTTCAGGTGCTTTAATGTCTTCTAAATTAATTCCACCAAAAGTAGGAGCTATATTTTTTACTGTTTGAATAAACTGTTCTACATCTTCAGTGCCAACTTCTATATCAAACACATCGATATCGGCAAAAATCTTGAACAATAGCCCTTTTCCTTCCATAACAGGTTTTGAAGCTTCAGGTCCTATATTTCCTAAACCCAAAACAGCTGTTCCATTAGATATTACGGCAACTAAGTTTCCTTTGGCTGTATATTTATAAACGTTATTGATGTCTTTTTCAATTTCTAAGCAAGGTTCTGCAACGCCGGGAGAATAGGCTAGTGATAAATCTCTTTGTGTTGCATATTTTTTGGTTGGAACAACCTTTATTTTACCTGGAGTTGGCTTGGCGTGATATACAAGAGCTTCTCTCCTTTTACTTTGCTTACTCATTTTATTTTTATTTAAAAAATCTGAATAACAAAGATAAGAATATCAATACGGATTACACTATTCTTTTAGAAAATTGATGTTTCTTTTTAAGCCTAAAAATTTAGTGCGCTTTACGGCAGAATTTTTGAAAATTTTATTGAAAACATCCTCTGTGATTTCTTCCCAATCTTTTTTGGTTATAGATAATAATTCTGGATGCGGATTAAATAATGGTTCGTTATGTGCTTTTGAAAATTTATTCCATGGGCACACATCTTGACATACATCACAACCAAACATCCAATCGTCCATTTTTCCTTTAAATTCTGATGGAATATTTTCTTTTAACTCTATGGTAAAATACGAAATACACTTACTTCCATCAACAACATATGGTTTTACGATAGCTTGAGTTGGGCAGGCATCAATACAAGCTGTGCATGTACCACAATGGTCTGTAGTTGGCAAATCGTATTCTAATTCTAGGTCAACTATTAATTCTGCTATAAAATAAAATGAACCAACTTGTTGGGTTAATAAGTTACTGTTTTTACCAATCCAGCCTAAGCCGCTTTTTGCTGCCCAAGCTTTATCGAGAACTGGTGCAGAATCTACAAATGCACGACCATGAACTTCGCCAATTTCTTCTTGAATAAAATTTAAAAGTGATTTTAGTTTGTCTTTTATTACTGAATGATAGTCATATCCATAAGCGTATTTTGATAGCTTATAGCTGTTAGCTGTTTGCTCTTGGCTTGGATAATAATTGAGTAATAGGGAAATAACACTTTTGGAATCTTCAACCAACTTGGTTGGGTCTAAGCGTTTGTCAAAATGGTTTTCCATGTACTGCATTTGTCCATGCATATTGTTATTTAACCACTTTTCCAATCGTGGTGCTTCGTCTTCTAAAAACTGTGCCTTGCTAATGCCGCAAGATAAAAAACCGAGGCGTTTGGCTTCGGTTTTAATTATTTGGGTATTATTTTGCTTATTTCCCATATTTATTAGATTCTGAAAACAAGTTCAGAATGACAATTGTTTAAAACAATCCGCCTTGAATATTTCCTTTTATTTTGCCTAAATGTTTATAAGCTAATTCGGTAACTTCGCGTCCTCGAGGTGTTCGCATAATAAACCCTTGTTGAATTAAAAAAGGTTCATACACTTCTTCAATGGTCTCTGTGCTCTCACTAACCGCTGTAGCTATTGTAGAAATACCAACTGGGCCTCCTTTAAATTTGTCGATGATTGTGGCTAAGATTTTGTTGTCCATTTCATCTAATCCATGTGCATCAACGTTTAAAGCTTCTAGGGCAAATTTGGCGATTTTTATATCGATTTTTCCGTTGCCTTTTATTTGCGCGAAATCTCGAACGCGGCGTAATAAAGCGTTGGCTATTCTTGGTGTTCCTCTGCTTCTTCCTGCAATTTCTATAGCGGCTTCCATAGAAATAGGAACCTCTAAAATAGATGCACTACGTTGTAGTATAGTGGTTAATAATTCAGTATTATAATATTGTAACCTACTTTGAATACCAAAACGAGCACGCATGGGAGCTGTTAATAATCCTGACCGTGTTGTGGCACCAATGAGTGTAAATGGATTTAAATTGATTTGAACTGTTCTGGCATTAGGTCCAGATTCAATCATGATATCAATCTTGTAATCTTCCATGGCAGAATACAAGTATTCTTCAACAATAGGACTTAAACGATGAATCTCATCGATAAACAAGACATCTCGTTCTTCAAGATTGGTAAGTAAGCCTGCTAAATCTCCAGGTTTATCTAAAACAGGACCAGAAGTTACTTTAATGCCAACATTCAATTCGTTTGCTAAAATATGAGCCAAGGTTGTTTTACCTAATCCTGGAGGACCATGGAATAAGGTATGGTCTAAAGCTTCACTACGCAAATTAGCTGCTTGAACAAAAATTTTAAGGTTTTCTAAAACCTGATCTTGCCCAGTAAAATCTTCAAAAGTGAAAGGTCTTAACTTTCTTTCTACATCAATTTCATCAGGAGAAAAATTATTTTTTGTTGGGTCTAGGTTTTCATTCATAACAAACAAATATAAAGAAAAAGCCTTTCTAAAAATAGAAAGGCTTTATAGATTTTATTGAGACTCTTCGACTATGCTCAGAGTGATAGATTAATTTAAAATGGTGAACTCACAACGTCTGTTAATATCATATTCTTCCTCTTTACAAATGCCTTCTTTAACACAATCATTTAGAGGTTGCATTTCTCCATAACCTATACTTTTCAATCGGTTTCTTTCTATGCCTTGACTTACTAAATATTCTAAAGTAGAAGCCGCACGACGTTTAGATAACTCTAAATTGTATTGGTCTTTTCCTCGAGCATCTGTATGTGCTGAAACTTCCACTTCCATAGTTGGATATTTTTTCATTAAATCTACCAAAACATTTAATGTTACGGCAGCATCATCACGAATTTCAGATTTATCAAAATCAAAGAAAATCTTATCCAATTCTACTTGAACATCTCCTTTTTCATTTTCTTTTACACGTTCTTCAGCATCAGCAAAAGATTCTAAAGATAAATAGATATTGTGCTGAATTTTTCCTTGACTATCTGTTGAAAACTCAACATCTTGAGGAATATACGATTTTCGTGTTCCGCGTACTTTATACTTTTTATTAGGTTCAATTTTGAATAAATAATATGCATCATCACCCACAATTGAGTCTTGAATAACGTTTCCTGATTCATTAAATAAGGTTACTAAAGAGCCCGCTAATAGTGCTTTGCTGTTTTTATCTTGTACAATACCTTCTACTTGATATTTGGTTAAAATATTTTCCTCTCTTGCAAAACCATAAATCCTGTCGTAACCTGTTCTGTTTGAAGACACAAAGCCTTTATCGTCTTTTTCTCTTATCACATAAGCAAAATCATCAACATTGCTGTTTATGGTGCTTCCTAGGTTAACAGGTTTATCAAATATACCGTTTACCAAATTACTTCTAAACACATCTAAACCACCAAAACCTTCATGTTCTTCTGAAGAAAAATACAACACGTTATAATCGCTTATAAATGGAAATTGTTCTCTGTGTTTTGTGTTAATTGTTGCGCCTAAATTTTCTGGTTCTCCATAAGTTCCATCGTCATTAATAGCAACTTTATAAATATCAAAACTACCTAAAGTTCCTGGCATATCACTAGCAAAATAAAGAGTTTTACCATCTTTGCTTAACGATGGATGTTCTGTACTATATGAATTTGATGTAAAAGGTAACGCTGTAACATTTGTCCAATTACCATCTAATAATTCCGCTTTATAAATTTTGATATGTGCTATACGATCTTCATCTGTCCTTTTACGAGTAGTGTTTGTTCTGTTAAAATACATGGTTTTTCCATCTTTAGAGAAAACAGCATTGCTCTCATGTGAATCTGTATTAATAGCATCAGAAAACGGTGTGATATTTTCCATAACAGCATTGGTATTCATTGTAGCGTAATACAAGTCTAAGTAGGGTAAATCATTCCATGAATATGATGGATTTTCAGTATTTCTTGAAGAAGCAAAAGCTACTTTATCATCACCATAAAAAGACAAACCGAAATCACTTCCCACATTAGGGTTATCAATTTCCTTCAACTTAAATGTATGTGGTGTTGTTTTTTCTAAAGCCTCAATAAACGCATTTGTATTTATAGGTTTATTGTAATATCGACTTAATTGTTTATCGGCTTCTTTATAATCTTTAACACCTTTTAAGGCTTGTGCATATCTGAAATGGAATTCTATATCTATAGAATCGCCGTAAGTCACAAACAATTCTCGATATGTTTTAATGGCATTCTGTAAATGCGTGTTATAGTAATAACAATCTGCCAAATTTTGAAGCACTTCTTGAGTGCGTTCTTTGGTTTCATAAATTTCAGCCGCTTGATTATAAGCTCTCATTTCAAAAAGCTTATTCACGTGTTTTAGATTTCCTTTTTGTGCTAATGCAATTCCACTAACTAGTAAAAGGCTTGCAAGTATGTATCTATTTGTTTTCATAATTGTAATCATTATTAATTAGAAGAATCTTGGTGAACGGTCATAACCACCTTTGAAGTTAAATAAATCAACATCAAAGAGAATAAATATTTCATGAGACCCTGAATTGTACGTACTTAAATTAGATGTAGTATAATCATACGCATAACCTATTCTTAATTCTGGAGTTACTCTAAAATTAACTAAGGCACTTATAGCATCTCCAAGTCTGTAACCTAATCCAGCTTCTAACTTTTCATTGATGAGAACGTTTGCAGTAATATCAAGTGCTAAAGGTGCTCCTTTTACAGCTTTACCCATAAAGGCTGGCTTTAGTTTCAAGTTTTCATTGATATCAAACACATATCCTCCAGTGAAAAAATAGTGAACATTTTGAACGCCGGTGGCATTTATACCATTTTCGTTTTCTAAATGTTTTGTTGATAACATATTTGGCGCTGACAAGCCTAAATAATACGTATCTGTGAAAAAGAAAGCTCCTATTCCTAAGTTTGGAAATGTTTTACTAATATTTTCATTAAAAGCAATATCTGTACTTACATTACCCGATTGTAAAACGAATCCGTCAAAGTTGGCGTTAAAAAATGTAAACCCAGCTTTTAAACCCAGTGATAATTTACTTTCTAATCCAACTGGCAATACATACGCAAAATCTGCATATATATTGTTTTCGTTAACAATATCTCCAATGTTATCATTAGTAAATGAAAGTCCTAATTCAATTTTATCATTTACTGGTGTATGGGCAAAAAAGGTTCCTGTTTTTGGCGCGCCTTCTAATCCAACCCATTGTGTTCTGTAAAGTCCTCCTAAGTTTAAAATACCTTCTTCTGCTGTTGCATAAGCTGGATTTATTACACTCATGTTATACATATATTGTGTAAACTGAGGATCTTGTTGTGCAAAACCTTGTATAGACCAAAGAGTCAAACTTAACAAGGCAGCTATTTTATGATATATATTTAAATTTTTCATTTTTTCTTGAATTTTGATTTATCTAAAAATTATCTGCTTAAGTATAAGCGTCCTTGTTCTGGTTTATTTTGTCCATCATTAAATTTGAAAATATAGAAATAAACACCTACCGGAAGCTTGCCATTACCCAGACCCGATTGATTTGATGTTCCATCAAATCGAGGGGTTGCAGCAGTTCCTTTATAAACTACATTTCCGTATCTGTTAAATATCTCAATTTCAAATTTTGGATATAATATCTCTAAATTATTATAACTGTATGTGTCATTTACACCATCACCATTTGGAGAAAATCCGTCTGGTAATACTATTTTTCCACATGATGTTAAATCTGGATTAACAGCCAACCTAACACTACTCTCACAACCAGTTGTTGCATTAAATAATGAGGCATAATAAGTAACTCCATTACTTAATATTAAACTACTTGACAATGGAGTACCTCCTGTTGCAGTATCATACCAAATAATATTGTTTAAGTTTGAATCATATTCTGAAATGTTCAACATTAAATCCATAATGGTTGGATTATCATTAATACATAACTCTTGATTAGAATCAATTAATGTTGGTGTAGACGAATCATTAACCGTTACACTAACCTGAACGTTTTGTGATGATTCACAACCTGAACTATTTGTTTGGGTTGCAAAATAATCTTGACCATCAATTAAAACATCTGTTGAATTTAAAACGGTAGTTAAAGCAGCATCTGAATACCAAGTAATTGTTCCTGTTGCGCTTAATGAGGCATCTAAATCGGCAACTGTAGGATTATCAACCAAACAGAATGTTGGATTTGGGTCAACTACAACAGGTGCTGAACTGTCATTAACTGTAACAGTAATTTGAGAAGTCGCGTCTGCTCTACATGGTAAAGTTGAAGCTACTAAATAGGTATAAACTCCAGGAGCATCAACTAATGGGTCAAAAACTCCAGTTCCACTTGTCAAGACTGGTGACCATGTGCCTCCTATATCTGGTGTTCCTCCTAATTGTGTAAATAAATCTATGGTGCCATCAATGACACAAATTGAAATGTTATTACCAGTTCCAGCATTTGGTGCTTGAGTAACTGTTACTACTACATTGCTTGAATCTGTACCACAGGCATTAGTTACTGTATAGGTGTAAGTTCCAGAAGCATCTACTAATGGATCAAATATTCCTGTTCCACTAGTTAAAGCTGGTGACCATGTTCCGCCAATATTTGCACTTCCAATAAGTGAGAATAAATCGGTTGTTATATCTGTACTACAAACCTCTAAAACGTTATCTGTTCCAGCGCTTAACGGAGTCTCAATAGTTACTGAAATGGTTGTGCTTGAATCTATACAAGGTGCATTTGCTGTTACATAATAAGTGAATTGATAGGTTCCTGGTGAAATTCCTGAAGCATCAAAAATATTTTCTGTTAACGCACCTGTTGCATCTGTATCTTGCCAAACACCACCTAAATCTTGGGTTCCATCTAATCCTGAAAATAAATCAATAGCACTATTATTATCACATGCCGTGATTGGTGTTAAACTTGGATTTCCGGAATTTGGCGACTGATATATTGTTGCCGTTACAGAAGCTCTAATTGAAGATTCACAATCTATAGTTTGCGAAGCATAATATATTTGACCATCTACTAAAGGCGTTGTATCTGCTAGTGGCGTTCCACCTGAAGCAACATCATACCATTTTATGTCAGTTCCTGTTGCCAATAAGTCTGAAACTAATGCTGAATCACAAAACTCTTGTGGCGAAGAAGCCGCTGGTGCTGGTGTATCATTTATAATAACTGATACCGTAACAAGTACATCATCACATGAACCAATGGCATTAACATCATAAGTAAAATTATAAGTTCCTGCAGAAAGACCATCAAGTGTTAATAAATTTCCACTTAAAGCTCCAGTTGAATCATCATCACTCCAAACACCAGACTGATTTTCTCCTTCTAATAAGGTAAACAAATCAAATGTTTGAGCTGTAGATATTTCTGTAATACAAAACTCAGCTGGTGGATTTATAGTTCCAGAATCTGGTGCTGGTACAATTGTAACTACTACTGTACTATTGTTTGAACATCCATTTGGGCTAGTAATACTATATGTGAAATTATATGAGCCAACCGTTGTCAATAAAGTTAAATCTACATTACTTCCTGTTAAAGCTCCTGTAGAATTATTGTCTGACCATGTTCCTCCTATATCATTCCCTGATAATTGTCCGAATAAATCTAATGGTGAATTTGCTGCTAAATCATTCTCACAAATTACTGCTGTGCTTGGTGTGCCTGTATTTGGTTGTGGATTTACAATAATTTGAACCGTTACATCAACGTCTGTACAACTTCCTATGGCTGGTACAGAATATGTGTAATTATAGGTTCCATCTGCAAAACCTGTAAGGTCTATTGAATTTGTAACTATAGTTCCTGATGTATCTGTTCCTTGATACCAAGTACCATTTGTGTCTTGAGTACCATCTAATAAAGAAAATAAATCAAATGGTGAATTTGCTGCTGTATCCTCTTCGCAAACTTCAAAAGGAGCTAAAGCATTTCCTGACTCAGGTGCAGGTTCTACTATAATTGAAATAGTCTCCGTATCCTCACATATTCCATTTGACAAGGTATAAGTAAATTGATATGGACTACCTGCTACTGTCAAAGTTGTAATATCCAAATTGTTTGAAATAATAGTAGAATTTGAATCTGTCCAAGTTCCAGTATTATTATCTTGACTACCATCTAAAGCATTGAATAAATCAAAAGGAGAATTTGCTAATAAATCATTCTCACAGAATGTTTGATTAACTGCAAGACCTGCATTTGGGTCTGCCAAAACAATGACTTGAACTGTTGTAGATTCTTCAGGACAAGGATTTGGTAGCAAGTTCTGTGTATATGTAAAATTATAGGTTCCTGGTGTTAACGTCGATAAATCTATTGGTGATGTTATTATAGGATCAGAACTTAAAGTTCCTTCTGTCCATTGTCCATTTAAATCTTCATTTTCTATTAAACTAAATAAATCAAAGCTTGTAGGCAATCCTGACTCACAAAAAGAAGCAGGATTTATAGCAGACACAATTCCCGAAGTAAATGTTTCATAAATTGTTATAACAACATTGGCACTACTTTCAGGACAAACGCCATTAGACGGAACGGTATATATAAAGGTATAAACACCTGGTGTTGTTAAGGTTGAAATATTAACCGTTCCTTGAAAGCCATTAGACGTTGTTAATGGTCCGGCCCAAATTCCCGTAGTATCTGGTGCTCCTCCAAGTTCGTTGAATAAATCAAAATCACTGATTGGAATACTATCCTGACAATATTCTAAACTACCTGATAAGCCAGGTTCGTTTGGATCATCAATAGTAACCGTAACTGGAATGGCATGACTATTACAAAAAACACCATCTACTTGTACATAATAGGTGTTTCCATTAACTAAAGCTGTTGACAAGGATAATGCTGGAAGAATTGGGTTTCCACTACCATCTATATTTTGATACCAAGTAACTGACGCCAAAGTGCCTGCATCTAAATCTGCAATGGTAGGATTTGCATCTGAACAAAATAATTGAGGCGTTGTTGGTGTAGGATCGGTTGGAGCGCTAAAAATAGCTGTTGTGCCTATTTCTGTTTGACTTTTACAACCAAGGTTATCTACAAATACAATGAAATAGTTGTTGGCCCCAGCTGGAAGTAAATCTAAAGTACTTGCTAGATCTGTTAAATTAAAGTCATTATAAACTTCAACAGAGCCTCCCAATGGAATATTTGGTGATAAAACATCATCAATATAAGTTTGTACTGTTGCATTTTCATTACTACAATAAATACCATCTAGATTTTGCCCTGATTTATTAACTTGAAAATCAACAACAATAGATTGTCTTGATCCACTACAAGAACCAGAAGTATTATCAGCATAATATGTTCCCTCAGAAACTAATTGAGCTGAACTTAATGGAATACCTCCAGTTAAAACGCTATACCACACAATACCACCACCTGTATCTGTAGCGTAATCGACACTTAAATCGGATAAAGTATATCCAGATGCGTCACAAATTATTGGGTTTGGGTCATTAATTGTTGGACACTGCGCATTTGCAGATAAAATAGTCCAAAAAAATACAAAACAATAAGCAGCATATTTTAATGCATACCAAAAAAGGGATTTTGTTTTCATAGATTCGGTTAATTGGTTATGTTAGTTTTAATTAAAATTTAGAATTTATCACTACTAAAATTTAACATATTTTTCTAACGTTGCGCAATTTAACGTTTTTTTTTGTATTTCATCGAATTTTTTTAATTTTTTTTTCGAAAATACTTACATAAAATAAAAAAGCCCACTTAAAAAGTGAGCTTTTACTATTATATAGATTGTATTTTAATGCTGAAGTTCTTCTTCACCTTCCATTAAAGGAATGTTTTGCGGCACAAAATCTTGATCATGTCCTGGTTTACTATAGTCATAAGACCAACGGTATACATGTGGTATTTCACCAGGCCAGTTTCCGTGGATATGTTCAACAGGTGTAGTCCATTCTAATGTATTAGATTTCCATGGATTTTGTTCTGCCTTTTTTCCGTAGAATATACTACTGAAGAAATTATATAAATAAACTATTTGAACAACTCCTCCAATTAAAGCAAAGATGGTAATGATAACATTTACATTGGCCAAATCATCAAATAATGGGAAATTTGTGTTAGTATAATAACGTCTTGGCAATCCAGCCATTCCAATAAAATGCATTGGAAAAAATACACCATAGGCACAAACTGCGGTTACCCAAAAATGAATATATCCCAAGTTCTTGTTTAACATTCTACCAAACATTTTTGGATACCAATGATAAATACCAGCAAACATACCATATAAAGCAGATATACCCATTACTAAATGGAAGTGAGCTACAACAAAGTATGTATCGTGAACATTTATATCTAAAGCGCTATCACCAAGAATAATACCTGTTAAACCACCAGTAATAAATGTTGAAACAAAACCTATAGAGAATAACATGGCTGGGTTCATTTGTAGATTTCCTTTCCATAATGTTGTTATCCAGTTAAAAGCTTTTACAGCTGATGGAATTGCAATTAATAACGTTGTAAATGTAAATACAGACCCTAAAAATGGATTCATTCCAGAAACAAACATATGATGTCCCCAAACAATTGTTGACAAAAAGGCTATAGCTAATATAGACGCTATCATAGCTCTGTAACCAAAAATTGGCTTACGAGAGTTTGACGCCATAATCTCTGAAACCAATCCCATGGCAGGTAATATTACAATATAAACTTCAGGATGACCTAAAAACCAGAATAAGTGTTCAAATAATACTGGAGAACCTCCTTGATAATGTAATACTTCACCTTGAATGAAAATATCTGACAAGAAGAATGACGTTCCAAAACTTCTATCCATGATTAAGAGTAAAGCTGCTGATAATAACACTGGAAATGAAATAACACCAATAACAGCCGTAATAAAAAATGTCCAAATAGTTAATGGTAGTCTTGTCATTGACATACCTTTGGTACGTAAATTAATTACAGTAACAATATAATTTAATGAGCCCATTAAACTTGAAGCAATAAATATTGCCATAGACACTAGCCATAATGTCATTCCTAAACCAGAACCACCTTGTGCCATTGGTAAAGCACTTAATGGCGGATAAATAGTCCATCCTGCAGCAGCTGGTCCAGCTTCTACAAATAAAGAGATAACCATGATAACACTTGATAAAAAGAATAACCAGTAAGATATCATATTTAAAAACCCTGAAGCCATATCACGAGCTCCAATTTGCAATGGAATTAATAAGTTACTGAAAGTACCACTTAAGCCTGCTGTTAATACAAAGAATACCATAATAGTACCATGAATAGTAACCAAAGCTAAATAAATATCAGCATCCATAACACCGTTTGGAGCCCATTTACCTAATAATGCTTCAAATAAAACATTTGGTTCTTCAGGCCATGCTAATTGCATACGAAACATCATAGACATTAAAACACCTATAACTCCCATAATAGTACCTGTAATTAGATACTGTTTAGCAATCATTTTATGGTCTTGGCTAAAAATATATTTAGTAACAAAGGTTTCTTTGTGATGATGTCCGTGGTCGTCGTGAGCGTGAGTATCTTCGTGTGCTGACATAATCTTATATCGTATTTATCTTTTTAAATTTAATTAATTAGAGAGTTTTTGAATACTTTTTGCTCTTTAATCCAAGCATTATATTCTTCTTGAGTTTCTACTATTATTTTCATTTGCATGTTGTAATGTGACTTACCACAAATTTTGTTACATAATAATAAATAATCAAATTCATAACGATCTAAAGCGGCTTCTCCTTTTTCAATTAAAGCTTTACTTTTTTCAACTCTAATATTATTAATGTTTTGAACCTTCTCTGTAATTTCAGGTCTTTGGCGCATTTCAGAAGTGGTAACTGTTGGTGTAAATCCAAATTGTGTTATCATTCCTGGTACACAGTTCATTTGAGCTCTAAAATGCGGCATGTATGCAGAGTGCAATACATCTTGAGAACGCATTTTAAATAATACAGGCTTTCCAACTGGTAAATGCAATTCTGTAGTAATAATATCATCTTGAGCATTTGGATCTGCTTCATCAAGACCTAGAATATTAGCCCTATCAATATCAATTAAACGCACGTTGGCTTTTCCTAATGTATTATCTTCTCCAGCATATCTTGCTTTCCAGTTAAACTGCTGAGCATATAATTCAACTACCAATGGATCTTCAGATTCATCAACACTAGTAATGTTTATCCAAGTACTTAAACCATATATGATTAATCCTGCTAAAACAATTACTGGAATAATAGTCCAAATGAACTCTAATTTATTATTGTCAGCAAAAAATAATGCTTTTTTACCTTTTTCTCCTTTGTATTTAAAAGCAAAGTAGTGAAGTAAAAACTGTGTAATTGTTTGGACAACAAATATTAGCGTTAATGAAATAATCATTAAATTATCAATTTGAGGACCATGTTGTGATGCTGAATTAGATAATAACGGTAAATTACCATATTTAACAAAACAAACTATTGTGATTATATAAATGAAAGCCAAAAAGCCCATCATTAAATATCCATTCATTTTGTTGTCACTATCATTGGCAACTTGAGAGTTTTCAACTTTGGCTTGCGCTAAATCAAAAATCTTCACCATTTGCCAAATGGCAACTAAAATAAATACTAAAACTATAATTGTTAATAAAGCAGTCATTGTTATCGTTCGTCTTTATTTATTTCTTAATTAATAATGGAAATGTTCACTTTCTTTTCTAAAAGGATATCCTTTTACAAGTAATGGCGCTTTTGTTAAAGCAGTAAATACAACAAATATAAATAATCCCGCAAAAAGTAATACTGAACTAATTTCAGGGATTCCAATAAACCATCTGTCTCCAACTGTTGCAGGCATTATCATATTGAAAATATCAATATAATGACCTGCTAAAATTACTAAGCCAGTCATAACAACAAACCAAGGAACTCTCTTGAAGTCTGCATTCATTAACATGAGTATAGGAAAAACAAAATTCATAACTACCATACCTAAGAATGGTAATTTATAATCTCCAAATCGTGTTACAAAATAGGTTACTTCTTCTGGTATATTTGAATACCATATAAGCATAAATTGTGAAAACCATAAGTAAGTCCAGAAAATACTGAATGCAAACATAAACTTAGCTACATCATGTAAATGGTTTTCATTTACAAATTCCAAGTAATTTCTAGATTTTAAGTATATAGTAATTAAAGATAAAACGGTTATTCCACTTACAAACATACTTGCAAAAACATACCATCCAAACAATGTACTAAACCAATGAGGATCAACACTCATAATCCAATCCCAAGACATCATAGATTCAGTATAAATAAAGAATACTAAAAACGCGGCAGAAATACGGAACGATTTTTTGAAATTGCTTGTGTCTTCTGCTGTATCTTGAGCTATTGAAAATTTGCGTGAGAAATAGCGGTATAAACTCCAACCTGTGATAAAAATCAATCCTCTAATAACAAACCAAGGTAAATTTAACCACCCAGATTTACCTTGAATTAATTTATCATGAGCCACAACTTCTGGATCCATCCAAACAAACAAGTTATAGTGCCCTATAGTACCTGAAGCTACAGCAATACCGACAACTATTAATGCGCCAGGCAACAAATAGGCTGTCATGCCTTCCATAACTCTAAACAATACTGGAGACCAACCTGCTTGAGCTGCAATTTGAATAGCGTAAAATGCTAAAATTCCTAAAGAAATCATCATAAAGAAAAATGCTGCAACATATAGCGCGGACCAAGGTCTATTTGCTAATTGATGTTGTACATGTTCTGCATGTTCATCACCATGATGTGCTTCTTCAGCAGTTACATCGTGAGCAGTTGTTGCATGATTATTCTCAACAACAGCATGTGTGCCACCGTGTTCTGATGCTTCTTCAGCCAACATCGTTTTTACTTCTTCTAAAGATTTATGAGATGTCATAAAACCATATCCAACACCTAACAACCCTAGAATTATTAGAGCGAAAGAAAATGTTCTTAATTTATTTGAAAATGTATACATATCTATATAATCTTACTTTTCTAAATCTGCTTTTAATTGAAGCACATAGGATACTACTTCCCAACGTTCTTTTTCATTTAATAGGTTTGCATATGAGCCCATAGCATTTTTTCCATAATAAATAGTATGGTAAATACTACCCTCATTGATGGCTCTTGCTGGATCATCATATCTTGGAATACCAAGAATTTTTTCTCTTTTTACAAGATTTCCTTGTCCATCACCTTTAACACCATGACAAATACCGCAATATATATCATATAATATTTTAGCATTATTAACATTAACTTGGGTAGAATCTAAAGGGCTTTTTAAAGTTTCCTTAGCTAATGCATACCCTTCTAATGAATTTTCATATTCAAAAAGACTGTGACCTCTTGAAATTGTTCCTTCAGCCGATAATTGAGCTTCAACTCCATTGGCAAATGCCGTTGACTCACCATAAGTTTCATAACTTATTGGTGTGTACATATTAGGCATGAATTGGTAGTTAGGAGCAGTGTCCTTTCTACAAGATGTCATGGTTATTAAAACGACAAAAATTACTGATATTTTAATTAAGCTTTTCATATGATTCATTAATGGGCTTTATCAACTAAATTAATCTCAACTGCACCTGATTGTTTTAACAATGTCGTTAACTCTTTTTCATTACCATCAACAGCAATTTCCATTAAAAAATGGTCATCTGTTGTTCTTGGATCAGGATTTTCTGATTTTTTAAATGGCCACATTCTGCTCCTTAAATAAAATGTAATAACCATTAAATGCGCAGCAAAAAATACAGTTAATTCAAACATAATGGGTACAAATGCTGGCATGTTTTCTATATAACTAAAGCTTGGTTTTCCACCAATGTCTTGTGGCCAATCTTTAATCATAATAAAATTCATCATTGTAATTGCTACAGATAATCCTATTAAACCATAAATGAAAGATGCAATGGCAATACGTGTTGGCGCTAAGCCCATGGCTTTATCTAATCCGTGAACCGGAAAAGGTGTGTATATTTCTTCTATATGATATCGTTCTGCCTTAACTTTCTTAACAGCATCCATTAAGACATCATCATCAGTATAAATAGCGTGAATTACTTTTGAAGTTTCCATATGCTACTCGTTATTTTTTGTTTGGTTTGCATCGTCTTCTAAAGCATGTTTTCCAGAAGTTCTAGCATCAACACCAGTTCCTACTAAACTTTGACCTGCTTCTCTTAATCTTTTATATTTTTCTCCAGAAGACTTTAATATTGTTTTCACTTCTGCTTGAGCTATTACTGGGAAGGTTCTTGAGTATAATAAAAATAACACGAAGAAGAATCCAATAGTTCCTATGAAAATGCCTATATCAACAAATGTTGGAGAAAACATAGTCCAAGATGATGGTAAATAATCTCTGTGTAATGATGTTACTATAATTACAAAACGCTCAAACCACATTCCTATATTTACTACAATACTTATAAAGAATGAGAACATAATACTTGTTCTAAGTTTTTTAAACCACATAAATTGTGGTGAAAACACGTTACAAGTCATCATAGACCAATATGCCCACCAATAAGGTCCGGTTGCTCTGTTTAAGAATGCGTATTGTTCATATTCTACCCCAGAATACCAAGCAATGAATAACTCTGTAATATAAGCTACTCCAACAATAGAACCGGTAATCATAATTACGATGTTCATAAGTTCAATATGTTGAACCGTGATATAATCTTCAAGGTTGCACACTTTTCTCATAATGATAAGAAGTGTATTTACCATAGCGAAACCTGAGAATACAGCTCCAGCAACAAAGTATGGAGGGAAAATAGTAGTATGCCAGCCAGGAATTACCGATGTAGCAAAGTCAAATGATACAATAGTATGTACAGAAAGCACAAGTGGTGTTGCTAAACCTGCAAGTACCAGTGATACTTCTTCAAAACGTTGCCAATCTTTAGCTCTTCCAGACCATCCAAAGCTTAATAATGAATATATTTTCTTTTGAAAAGGTTTTACTGCTCTATCACGTATCATTGCAAAATCTGGTAATAAACCTGTCCACCAGAATACTAATGACACTGATAAATACGTTGAAATAGCGAAAACGTCCCAAAGTAATGGCGAGTTAAAGTTTACCCACAAAGACCCAAATTGGTTTGGAATAGGTAATACCCAATATCCTAACCAAGGACGACCCATGTGAATGATTGGAAATAATCCTGCTTGAACAACAGAGAAAATAGTCATCGCTTCTGCAGAACGGTTAATAGCCATTCTCCATTTTTGACGGAATAATAATAGTACCGCCGAAATAAGTGTCCCTGCGTGACCAATACCTACCCACCAAACAAAGTTTGTAATATCCCAAGCCCAACCTACGGTTTTATTTAAACCCCAAGTTCCAATACCTGTAGATATTGTATAAATAATACATCCAATTCCCCAAAGAAAAGCGGCTAGTGATATAGAAAAAACTATCCACCAAGATTTATTGGCTTTTCCTTCAACAGGTCTAGCCACATCAACCGATACATCGTGATATGATTTTTCTCCTGTAACTAAAGGTCTTCTAATAGGTGCTTCGTAATGAGACGCCATAATCCTTTTTTAATTATTCTTAATTAATCTATTATGCTTCCGTTGTATTAACCACTTTTGTTTGATACATCACGTTTGGTTTTGTCCCAACGCTTTCTAACAAGTGATACATACGGTTATCTTCTTTAAGTTTTGCAACTTGACTTTCTTTATCATTGATATCACCGAAAACCATCGCCCCGTTGCTACATGCTGCAGAACAAGCTGTTTGGAATTCTCCATCTTTAATAACACGTCCGTCACGTTTTGCGTCAAGAATTGTTTTTTGTGTTTTTTGAATACACATAGAACATTTTTCCATCACACCACGAGAACGTACAACAACATCTGGGTTTAATACCATACGCCCTAAATCGTCATTCATATGATAATCAAACTCTTTATTTTCATTATACAAGAACCAGTTGAAACGACGTACTTTATAAGGACAGTTGTTTGCACAGTAACGTGTTCCTACGCAACGATTATACGCCATGTGGTTTTGACCTTGACGACCATGCGATGTTGCTGCTACTGGACAAACCGTTTCACAAGGTGCATGATTGCAATGTTGACACATTACGGGTTGGAAAGATACCTGAGGATTCTCAGAAGCACTTTCCATTTCACCAAATTCACTTAATGAACTTGATAAACCAGATATGTTTTCTTTCTTTTCAATATCTCCTGAAAATGTTTCTTCAGAAGAATAATATCTATCAATACGCAACCAATGCATATCACGGCTACGACGAACTTCTGTTTTACCAACTACTGGTACATTGTTTTCTGCATGACATGCAATAACACAAGCACCACAACCTGTACAAGCATTTAAATCGATTGATAAGTTGAAATGATGACCTATTGAACGGTCAAACGAATCCCATAAATCAACTTCTGGTGAGGTAACTAGGGTTTCAACGTGATTTAAAGAAACTACAGGAACTGCATTCCAATGCTCTTTATCTTTAGTGTTGAAAATTTCTAAAGTCGTTTCTTTAATAATACTACCACGACCCATTAAGGTATTATGTAACTGAACACTTGCAAATTCATGCTCGCCTGAAGCTAATTCAACCGTTACATCTTGTACGCTACTAAAATCTTTATATAAAGCATAGGCATTAACACCTGTTTGCATTTCTTGTTTTAAACCAAGCGTTTTGCCATAACCAAATGATAATCCAACAGAACCTTTTGCTTGACCTGGCTGAATAATTACAGGAACAGTTAGTGATGTACCGTTTACAGTAACTTTAGCATAACTTCCGTTTAATGCACCGTTTGCTACATGAATATTTACTAAACCTAAAGCTGTAGCATCATATTTAGAAACTGTTAAATAATTATCCCAAGACACTCTAGTAATTGGATCTGGAAACTCCTGTAGCCATGGGTTGTTAGCTTGTTGGCCATCTCCCATACCTGTTTTTGGGTATAATACTAACTCTAATGCACTTGATTTTGCTGAAGCTGCTAAAGCTCTGGCTGCATCACCTGAAGGTATTTCAACAGAATTAGAAGTATTATTAGTTGTATCAATAGTTTCTGTAGCAATGGTTCCAACAAATATACCATCGTGCAAAGCTTGGTTAAATGAACTACCATTTAAAATACTTGAACCCCAAGCATCTTTAATATAATCATGGTAAGAAACATCATTACCCATCCATTTTAACAATCCTTCTTGAAATTGTCTTGTATTAAATAATGGTCGAATAGCTGGTTGTGTTAAGGCATAATGCCCTTTTTTAATTTCAACATCACCCCAAGATTCTAGATAATGTGGTGCTGATGCAATGAATTGTGTTTTTGAAGAAGTTTCATCTTCTTTCATTGAAAACGCAACTGATAACTCCGTATTTTTTAATCCTTCAGAAAAGTCTGTAGCATTTGGCAATGTATATAATGGATTGACACCACTCATAATAATAGCACCAACTTTTCCTGCTTTCATATCAGCAATTAAAGTCATGACTTCTTTATCACTACCTTGTCTTGTTTTTATAGGAGTTGCTTTATCAAAAGCTTTACTATTTAAGTATTCATTAATTTCAAGAGCAACTGTTTGTGCATTTACATCTTGAATTCCTGTTACTACTAAACCGTTGCTTCCGGCTTTCTTTAATTGAGAACCAGCTTTTTTAACGGCATCTTCAATAGCTTCAGGTAAATTTGCTGATACAGAACCTCCAACTACATAACTATATAACTTAGCTAAAGCTACTTTTTGCTGGCTTGGTGTTAATGGAACTCTTTTATCAGCATTTGCACCTGTTAATGACATATTGGATTCAAACTGAATATGCCTAGACATTTTACCATTTTGTGGAATTCTGTTTTTTGAATATCCTGAATCAAATCCGCCACCTTGCCAATCTCCTAAGAAATCTGCACCAACCGACACAATAGTCATGGCTTTTGAAAAATCGTAATTAGCTAAACCACGCTCTCCGTATTTTGCTTGGTATGCGTCCAATGAAGAAGATTCTGAGATAGAATCATAAACTACATGACGAACATTACCATATTTTTCTTTAAACTCAGCAATTAATTTACTTGAAGAAGGGCTGGCAAAAGTTTGAGTTAATAATACAATATCTTTACCAGAATCTTTTAATGCTGTTAATTTTTGAACAACTTCAGCATCTAACTCATCCCAAGAAATGGCGGTTCCATTTTTTCTAGGACTTTGAACTCTTAAACTGTCATACAATCCTAAAACAGAAGCATTTACTCTAGCATTTGCATTTCCATTAGCAGAAGCCAAAGCATTATTTTCTATTTTAATTGGACGTCCTTCTCGAGTTTTAACTAAAACACTTGCAAAATCATACCCATCTGCTATTGTTGTAGCATAATAATTGGCAACTCCAGGAATAATTTCCTCTGGTTGAACAACATATGGTATTGATTTAATAACAGGTCCTTCACAGGCTGCTAATGTTGCTGCAGCTGTACTAAAACCTACATATTTTAAGAAATCGCGACGTGTTGTTGAAGAAGCTTCTAAAGAATCTTTATTGCCTAAAAATTCGTCAGTAGGAATTTCTTCTACAAACTCGTTTTGTTTTAGCGTCTCAACAATAGAACTATTTTCGTTTAGCTCTTCAACACTTTTCCAGTATTTCTTGTTTGATGACATATTATATAATTGAATTACTTCTTAATAAATTAATAATGACACTTACCACATTCTAAACCACCCATTTGAGCAGCAGTCAACTTATCGACACCATACTTTTTAGATAATTCCTCATGTATTTTAGTGTAATATGCGTTATCTTCTACTTTTACATTAGTAGTTCGGTGACAGTCTATACACCAACCCATAGTAAGTGGTGCAAACTGACTTGCAATTTCCATTTCTTGAACTGGGCCATGACATGTTTGACATTCTATACCAGCAACACTTACGTGCTGTGAGTGATTAAAATAAACAAAATCTGGTAGATTATGAATTCTTACCCATTTAACAGGTTGAGAATTACCGGTATATTGTTGAGCAGCATCATCCCATCCAGCAGCGGCATATAACTTTTTGATTTCGCCATCATAAAATTCTTTAGAATATTCTGGAGTAGTTTCTCCTTTGTATTCATAAATAGATTTATGACAGTTCATACATACATTTAAAGAAGGTATTCCAGATGTTTTACTTACTCGAGCCGAAGAGTGACAATATTTACAATCTATAGCATTATCACCTGCATGTATTTTGTGAGAGAAATGAATGGGTTGTATTGGTTGATATCCTTGGTCTACTCCAATTTGCATTAAATATCCATATACAAAATAAGCACTAGATAATAGTAAAAATATAGCTGTAACTAAAACTAAAAATTGATTTTGTACAAATGCTTTCCATAAAGGCGTTCTTTTTGTTTCAGGTAAATCAATATCTTTAGCAATTGCAAAACGACGTAATGTTTTGTTTACTAAAAACAGCCCAGAAGCCAATAAGACAAATAAAATTGCTAAAGCACCTAAAATAAGTTCATTTGAAATACTTGATGTTGTTTCTGTTGAAGTTTTAGTTGTTGTTGCTTGAGCAACTGGCTCTACCTTTACTTCAGCCGTGTAGGCTAAAATATTATCAATATCTTGGTCTGATAATTGTGGAAAAGCCGTCATTGCTGTACCGCCATAGTCATTATAAACCTTATTGGCATAAGCATCACCAGATTTTATAAGTCCAGCACTGTTACGAATCCAGGCATAAATCCATGCTCTATCTAAACCTTGATCATTTGACAATCGAATCTCAACATTTCTTAATGCAGGACCAGTCATCTTTTTATCTAATTGGTGGCAAGCCGCACAATTTGCATTAAATAATGTTTTTCCTGTTACTGGATCACCTTCTTGAGCAGAAAGTGAGGTTGAAAACGCTAATAGAATAATTAAGCCTAAACATAAAAAGTCCTTACTTAATTTACAGTGAATCACCTGTCTCATATTATTGGTTGAATTAACTTCTAATCTTTGGTATGGTTTTTTCTATATACAAAATAGATAAAATCATATTTTAAACGTAGGCAAAAGTAATATTTAAACTCGATTTTAGAAACGTAGAATGTCTATAAATAATAATTTAGAGGGATTCTAAATAATAAATTATGGTCTAATTAAGTTTATAACTTATACATTTGTAGTAAATATAAATAAAAATGAAAACATTGCATTTGAAAATTAGCCTTTTAGCATGTGCTAGTTATTTTATTTTAGCAACTAGCGCGTTTGCACAACAAGGAAACATAACTTTAAATCAAGATAAAAATATTGACATTTTGCTAGATTTAAAAAAAGAAATAAATAAAACGGATAGTTCAACTGAAAGATATAAAATTCAAGTTTATTCTGGTAATCGCTCTGCAGCAGAATCGATACAAAGTAAATTTAACTCTTCTTTTGATACATGGAAATCTAATTTGGTATATGAATACCCAAACTTTAAAATTTGGGTTGGAAGTTTTACAACTCGATTGGAAGCGGACAGAGTTTTGAAAGAAGTGAAACAAAAATTCTCAAATGCGTTTATATTTAAACCTAAGAAGGAAATAAAATAATTTCTGATAATTTAAAAACCAAAAAGCGCTTTCATTATTAATGAAAGCGCTTTTTTATGAATACACTCTTATTGATATTATTTAAGCTTTTTCTTAACCTCAACTTGATGGAAGGCTTCAATAATGTCTCCTTCTTTAATGTCGTTATAGTTTTTAATTTGCATACCGCAATCAAATCCTTTAGTTACCTCTTTAGCGTCATCCTTAAATCGTTTTAATGATGTCAATTCGCCAGTAAACACAACAACTCCATCTCTGATTAAACGAACTTTTGAATTCCTAAGAATTTTTCCATTGGTCACCATGCAACCAGCTATACTACCAATTTTAGTAACTTTAAATATTTCTCTTATTTCTGCAGTACCAGTAATCTCTTCTTTAAACTCTGGAGATAACATACCTTCCATAGCGTCTTTAAGGTCATTGATAGCATCATAAATAATTGAGTATGTTCTGATATCAATTTCTTCTTTATCAGCAATCATTCTTGCATTTCCAACAGGACGCACATTGAATCCTATGATGATTGCATCAGAAGCCGAAGCTAATAATACATCACTTTCAGTAATCGCTCCTACTCCTTTATGTAAAATATTAACTTGAATCTCTTCTGTAGATAATTTTTGGAATGAATCTGTTAACGCTTCAACAGAACCATCAACATCACCTTTAAGAATAATGTTTAATTCTTGGAAATCCCCTAAAGCAATACGACGACCAATTTCATCAAGTGTGATATGACGTTGTGTTCTAACAGATTGTTCACGTTGCAATTGTGCTCGTTTTGCCGCAATTTGCTTGGCTTCACGCTCATCTTGGAAAACATTAAATTTATCTCCAGCTTGAGGCGCTCCATCTAAACCTAAAATTGACACAGGTGTTGATGGACCAGCTTCAACAACATTGTTGCCACGTTCATCTTGCATAGCTTTAACCTTGCCACTGTTTTTCCCTGCTAACACATAATCACCAACTCTTAAAGTTCCTGCCTGTACCAAAATTGTTGATACATAACCACGTCCTTTATCTAAGAACGCTTCAACTACAGTTCCATTAGCTTGTTTATCTGGGTTTGCTTTAAGTTCTAGTAATTCGGCTTCAAGTAGTACTTTTTCAAGTAATTCTTTAACACCAGTTCCTTTTTTTGCTGAAATATCATGTGATTGAATTTTTCCTCCCCAATCTTCAACTAATAAATTCATTTGAGCCAATCCTTCTTTAATTTTTTCAGGATTTGCATCTTGTTTATCAATTTTATTGATAGCAAATATAATTGGTACACCAGCAGCTTGAGCATGAGAAATAGCTTCTTTAGTTTGTGGCATGATATCATCATCAGCTGCTACAACTATAATAGCTAAATCTGTTACTTGAGCACCACGAGCACGCATAGCGGTAAACGCTTCATGACCAGGTGTATCTAAAAATGCTATTTTTTGTCCATTATCAAGTACAACGCCATAAGCTCCAATATGTTGAGTAATTCCACCCGATTCTCCTGCAATAACATTTTCTTTACGAATATAATCGAGAAGCGATGTTTTACCATGATCTACGTGACCCATCACTGTTACAATGGGAGCACGTGGTTTTAAATCGTCTTCAGTATCTTCATAAGTCTCTATAGATTCTTCAATATTGGCAGTAACAAATTCTACTTCATAACCAAATTCTTCAGCAACAATACTAAGTGTTTCTGCATCTAATCGTTGGTTCATGGTTACCATCATACCAAGCGACATACAAGCTGAAATAATTTGAGTTACTGGAACATCCATCATAGTTGCAACTTCACTTGCAGTAACAAATTCAGTTACTTTAAGAATTTTACTTTCTGCTGCTTCTAGCTCTAAACTCTTTTCTGATTGTTCTCTATGGTGATCTCTTTTTTCTCTACGATATTTTGCTCCCTTTCCTTTATTAGATTTACCTTGAAGTTTTTCAAGCGTTTCTCTAACTTGTTTTTGAACATCTTCCTCGCTAGGTTCTTCTTTTAAAATTGGGCGTCTTGGACCTTGATTATTGTTTCCTTTAAACCTATCATTTCCGCTAGGTTTATTTGGTCCACCAGGTCTGTTTGGTCCACCAGATTGTGGTAAATTGGGTTTATTTTGATCACCACCAGTTCCGGGTTGTCCTCCAACTTTACTAATACGACGACGCTTCTTTTTATTAGCATTATCATTACTTGGTCTAGCCTCGGGTTTCTTTTCTTCTTTCTTTTTCTTAGGCTTATTAAATTGTGATAAGTCTATTTTATCTCCAGAAATTTTTGGACCAGTAAGTTTTTGATATTGTGTTTCTACTTTTTCATCTGGAACAAGAATGCCTTCGCTATTCAATATTTCACGCTTTGGTTCTGCAGGTTTTGTTTCTACAGGCTTTTGAATTGTTTCAGCTTTTGGTGTTTCAACAACAGGTTCTTCTTTGGCAATTACTGGAGCTGGCTCTTCTTTTTTTGGAGTTTCTTGAATAACTTCTTTAACTTCCTCTATTTGAGGTGCTGAAGCTTCTTCTTTCTTTTTTGGCTCTAAATCAATTTTTCCAACGGCTTTTGGTCTTGAAATAATAGTAGAAGCTCTAATAATCTCTTCTTTTCTAGCAACCTCTTTTTGTTTTTCTTCAAGTTCTCTTTCGCGTTGTTCACGTAATACCTCTTTCTCCTTAATTTTTGCTTCACTAACTTCTTGAGATGCTACTTTTTTGCTAGCATCTGTTTGAAATTCGTTTGAAAGAATTGCATGTACGTCTTCTGATATTTTAGTATTGGGACTTTTCTCTACATCAATGCCTTTAGATTCTAAAAAATCTACTGCACGATCTATAGAGATATTTAATTCCCTTAATACTTTATTTAATCTTACTGTGTCAGCCATAAATTGCCTTTAATATACCAAATTTATGTTATTCTTCAAATTCTTCTCTTAGAATTCTAATAACATCTCTAATTGTTTCTTCTTCTAAATCTGTTCTTTTTACTAAGTCTTCAACATCTTGTTCTAAGATGCTTTTTGCAGTATCAAGTCCAGCTTTACTAAATTCTTGAATAATCCATCCTTCAATTTCATCGGTGAATTCTGATAATTCAACATCTTCTTCTGCGCCTTCTCTAAACACATCTATTTCATAACCAGTTAATTGACCAGCTAAACGAATGTTATGTCCGCCTCTACCAATAGCTTTGCTTACTTCTTCTGGTTTTAAAATAACTTCTGCACGTTTGGTTTCTTCATTAATTTTTATTGAAGTTACTCGTGCAGGGCTTAAAGCTCTAGTGATGTATAATTGTAAATTATTAGTGTAGTTAATAACATCAATATTTTCATTTCCTAACTCACGTACAATACCATGTATTCTTGATCCTTTCATGCCAACGCATGCTCCTACAGGATCAATTCTATCATCATAAGAATCTACAGCTACTTTTGCTTTTTCGCCTGGAATTCTAACTACATTTTTAATAGTGATTAAACCATCAAAAACTTCAGGGATTTCTTGTTCAAATAATTTTTCTAAAAATGCTGGTGAACTTCTAGACATGATAATGGTTGGTTTTGCTCCTTTAAGCTCTACACTATCAATAACACCTCTTACGTTATCTCCTTTTCTAAAAAAGTCTGAAGGAATTTGTTTTTCTTTTGGAAGAATGATTTCATTGCCTTCATCATCTAATAAAATAACTGCTCTGTGACGAATATGATGAACCTCAGCAGTATATATTTCTCCTACTAAATCTTTAAACTGTTTGTAAACAATGGTGTTATCGTGTTCGTGAATTTTTGATATTAAATTTTGGCGTAACGCTAAAATAGCTCTTCTTCCTAAATCTACTAATTTTACTTCTTCTGATACATCTTCACCAACTTCAAAATCGGGTTCAATTTTACGTGCTTCAGACAAAGAAATTTCTTGGTTTGGTTCTTCTACTTCACCATCAGCTACTACAATACGGTTTCTCCAAATTTCTAAATCGCCTTTATCTGGGTTAACAATAATGTCAAAATTATCATCATCACCAAATTTCTTTTTTAAGGCACTTCTAAAAACATCTTCTAAAATAGCCATTAACGTTACACGATCAATTAATTTATCGTCTTTAAACTCTGAAAACGATTCAATTAATGCAATATTCTCCATAACTCTTTTGAATTAAAATTTAATCATCACTTTTGCTTCTACAATATCACTATAAGCTATAATAGCTTGTTTTACTACTGTTACTTTACCTTTTCCTTGCGGTTTTGGTTCTCTAACTTTCCATTCTAACAAAATACCTTCTTCTGATATTCCTTTCAGAATAGCTTCCAATTTTCCTGAAGTTGTTTTAACCTCAAGTTCTCTTCCGATATTTTTATTATACTGTCTTTGGTTAACTATTGGAGATGTTGCTCCTGCTGAAGCGACTTCTAATGCAAAATCAACTTCTTCCCTATCTAGATTGTGCTCAATGGCTCTGCTTACAAACATGCAGTCTTCTACACTTACACCATGATCACCATCAATAACAATATTTATTCTATTATCATCAGAAATAGTCATGCCAATAAGAAACAAATCTGTTCTTTCAGACAATGCTTTTTCAAGTAATTCTTTGACGGTATCTTTAAACATTTTTATTATAAAAAGAGGGGACTTTCCGTCCCCTCATTTCTTTGATTTGCCTTACAACGGCGCAAATATATAATTTTTTAATTGATTTCTAAAGTAATATTCATAAATTTATAAGGATTAAAGCTTACTTAACATAAACAGAATATGAAAAAAATATTAATACCTACTGATTTTTCTGAGCAAGCTGAAAACGCTTTAAAAGTAGCTGCACAATTAGCTAAAAAACAAAAAGCAGAAATTTATTTGCTTCACACTTTAGAGTTGCCTCTGCAAAAAATTGATCCTTTAAGTACAAACCAAAATTTGCCTGAGGCCATGTATTTCATGCAACTAGCCCATAAACATTTTGAAGGCTTATTAGAAAAAAATTACTTAGAAGGATTAAACGTGCATGAAATAGTAGAATTTTACGAGCCATTTAGAGGAGTTTATCAAGTTTGCAAAAAACATGATATTGATTTGATTGTAATGGGATCTAGTGGCACAAATAGTTTTAAAGAAATGCTGATTGGATCAAATACTGAAAAAGTGGTTAGAACATCTGAAATACCTGTTTTAGTAGTTAAAAAAGAGCATCCTGTATTTAAGGTTAATAATTTTGTTTTTGCTTCAAATTTTAAAGACCATTACAAAGCCCCATACATTAAAGCCACTGAATTTGCTAAATTATTTAATGCAAAAATGCATCTTCTAATAGTTAATACTGCAGGTCATTTTATAACAACACATGATGCTCAAGAACGTATGCTTGAATTTGCCAAATGTGCTGATTTTGATAATTTTACAACTAATATTTATAATGACATAACTGTTGAAAAAGGAATTATGAATTTTTCTCAATCTATTTCTGCAGATTTAATTGGTATGTGCACACATGGCCGACAAGGGCTTTCAAGCTTTTTTAATGGTAGCATAAGTGAAGATTTATTAAATAATGCTAAAAGACCAGTGATTACCTTTAAAGTTCAATAACTTATTATTTCTAAAAAATAAAAAACCCTAATCTTAAATTAGATTAGGGTTTACAATTATGTTGGCTTACTAGGGCTCGAACCTAGACTCTTCTGGACCAAAACCAGACGTGTTGCCAGTTACACCATAAGCCAATGTGTAATTGAGGGTGCAAATTTAGTACAAAGTTTTATTTTCACAAGTATTTTTTTGAAAAATAATCAAATGTTATTGCAGTTTCTTAGAATTTGAAATAGCTATTATTTTAAATACTTATTAATATGTTATCATTTCTTATATTCATGCAATAAATCAATTATGTTAACACAAACTAAATACTTATATAGCTTTACATATTTATTCTTAAATTCGCCATCATAAATAAATAAAAAAATCAAATGACATATTTCAACTTTAAAAAATGGAACACCATAATGGGTTGGTTCACTTTTTTAATTGCTTTTATAACTTATGGCTTAACTATTGAGCCAACTGTAAGTTTTTGGGATGCAGGTGAATATATTTTAACATCATCAAAACTTCAAGTAGGACATCCTCCAGGAGCACCATTATTTCAAATGTTTGGGGCATTTTTTTCCATGTTTACCTTTGGAAATAACCAACTTGTAGGAATGATGCTAAATATGATGAGTGCCGTGGCTAGTGCATTTACTATTCTTTTTATGTTCTGGACCATCACACTTTTACTTAAAAAACTAGTTATTAAAAACAAAGAATTGTCTCAACAAAAGGCCATTGCTATTCTTGGCAGTGGCTTGGTTGGAAGTTTAGCCTTTACGTTTACTGATTCTTTTTGGTTTAACGCCGTTGAAACAGAGGTTTATGCTATGGCAACCCTTATCATGTCCATTTTATTTTGGTTAGGCTTACGTTGGGAACAAGATATGCATAAACCAAGAGGCAACCGTTGGCTTATTTTAATATCGTTTGTTATTGGGCTATCATTTGGAGTTCACTTTATGGGATTATTAACTATTCCTGCTATTGGGCTTGTTTATTATTTTAAAAATTATAAAACAGTTACCGTTAAAAACTTCATTATTGCCAATTTGGTTTCTGTTGCTGTATTACTGTTTGTTTTCAAACTTTTGGCGCCAAACCTTTTAAGGCTTTTTAGTGATTTTGAAATCTTCTTTGTAAATTCTTTAGGACTTCCTTTTAATTCAGGCTCCATCATTGCTGGGTTACTTTTGGTGGCCGTTATTTATTTTGGATTAAAATATACTTACAAAAAAAATTGTATCTATCTTAACACAGGTATCCTTTGTGTTAGTTTTATTATCATTGGTTTTTCGTCTTGGTTATTATTACCAATTAGAGCCAATGCCAATGTGGTGATTAATGAAAATAATCCGTCAAGTGCTAGAGAATTATTGGCCTACTACAATTTAGAGCAGTATCCAGAAACGCATTTGTTTTACGGACCTCAATTTACAGACCAATATGCTTATCTTGATGAAAACAATCCGTATGTAGATGACAAACCTAAATACGAAAAAGATGAAGCTAAAGGCAAATACGTGATTGTAAATGATTACAAAAACGCCAAACAAAATTACAATTCAAACCATGCTTCCATACTTCCAAGAATGTGGAGTGCAGAACATGCCGAAAATTACATGATGTTTTCAGGGTATTTGGATTTTAAATTAAAACCTGATTACCAAATGCAAAACGAACTTAGAACACTTGTAACAAATTTTAAAAATGATGTTGCTAAAGGTAATGTTGATTATGAAGATTACAACAATTTTCTAAAACGATACAAAAGTTATATAGACATTGAAAAACCTTCATTAGCAAGCAACATTGTTTACATGATACAATATCAATTAGGTTACATGTACTGGCGTTATTTTATGTGGAATTTTACTGGAAGACAAGACGATATTCAAGGTAGATTGGATAATCACGGAAATTGGATTAGCGGTATTAAACCTATTGACGAGTGGCATTTAGGTTTGTCACAAGACAACTTACCAAGTGATATAAAAAATAATAAAGCAAGAAATACCTACTATTTTTTACCACTCATACTTGGTCTTATTGGGTTATTCTTTTTATTCAATAAAGACAAAAAACTCTTTTGGGTCATGCTGGTATTTTTCTTGTTTACTGGGCTTGCCATACAATTTTACACCAATGTTCGCCCTTTTGAACCTAGAGAACGTGATTACTCAGTAGTTGGTTCTTTTTATGTGTTTGCCATTTGGATTGGGTTTGGCGTATTTGCCATTTTTAACGCCCTAAAAAAATACTCATCTTCAAAATATTTAGCACCTGCTATTACCATTGTTTGCTTAGTTTTAGTTCCCGGAATTTTAGCTGCAAACAATTGGGATGACCATGACAGATCTGATAAATACACCGCTAAATCAATGGCTAAAATGTATTTAGATTCTTGTGGAAAAGACGCCATTTTATTTTCAATTGGTGATAATGATACGTTTGCTCTTTGGTATGCTCAAGAAATTGAAGGCTATAGAACCGATGTTCGCGTAGTTAATACCAGTTTATTTCAAACAGATTGGTATATTGACCAAATGAAACGCCGTGCTTATGATAGTGATCCTGTACCATCGCAACTTACACATGATCAGTATAAATATGGTACCAATGATTATATAATTAAAGAACCCATATTTAACGACACTATTGAAGTAAAAGATTTCTTGAATTTTATTACAAGAAATGATGATGTTACCAAATACAAACACATTTTACTACAACAAGGTGTAGATATTAGCGGGATAAGAAACCAAGATTTAAACGCAAAATACTTGCCAACTGAGTTTTTAAGAATTCCTGTTAATAAAGAAAATGCTTTAAAATATGGCATTGTAAAACAAAAAGATGCCGATAAAATAGTGCCTTACATTGATATTAAAATTAAAGAAAGTGCGCTTTACAAAAACCGGTTATTAATGCTTGACATTGTTGCAAATAATGACTGGAAACGCCCTATTTATTTTACTGGCGGAAGTTTTGGTGATGATGATTATATTTGGATGAAAGACTATTTACAATTAGATGGCATGTGTTACAAATTAGTGCCTATTAAAACGCCAGTTGATAAAGCAAACCCTTTTGATATGGGACGAGTAGATAGTGATTTGATGTATGAAAAAGTTAAAAAATGGGATTGGGGAAATAGCGGTAGTCCAGATATTTATCACGATCCAGAAACTCGCAAAAACGCCATCTCATACAGAGGTAATTTAGCACGTTTAGTGGAGCAATTAATAAATGAAGACAAGCTAAGCAAAGCTGAAGAAATAGCTGATATAGCGATGATAAATATGCCTGTAGATTACTATGGTTACTACACCCTTTTAGAACCCTATATAAGTGCGTATTATGAAGTTGGAAACAAAGAAAAAGCAAAGAAGCTTTTTAAAGATGTTGCTAAAAAATATCAAGAAAATTTAACGTACTACAGTGGATTAACAAAAGATAATCAAGAGCATATGTTTGAAGATATTTACACAGATATTCAACGCTATAAAAGCCTTGTGGATGTTTTGATGACCTATGATAAAGAATTTGCAAAAACTGAAAGCGATGTATTTAATTCATATTTAAAACTTTTCAATCATTTTTATGAAGAAGAATCTGCTGATGATAAACGCTCTGATATAGATATCCCTGTTGATTCAAGTTTAGAAGCAAACTAAGCATGTCTTTAATTCCTACAAAAACACCTTCAGTAGTTAAAAAAATGTTTCCAAAGTATGTTTGGAGCATCTCAACTACTGAAGCTGTTATTTACCTTACTTTTGATGATGGCCCAACTCCTGAAATTACAGAATGGACTTTACAGCAGTTAAAAAAATTTCATGCAAAAGCTACATTTTTTTGTATTGGCAATAACGTTGAAAAATATCCAGTTGTTTTTCAAAAAATTATCAATCATGGTCATGCCATAGGTAATCACACACACAATCATTTAAAAGGCTGGAAAACCCAAACCAATGATTATCTTGAAAATGCGTCAAAGGCGCAACAGGTTATCAATTATCAATTATCAATTGCCAATAGTCAAGCATCAAGCGTCAATTTATTTCGTCCACCTTACGGAAGAATAAAACCAAAACAAGCTAAACAACTCCAAGCATTAGGATATCAAATAATAATGTGGGATGTGTTATCATTTGATTGGGATAAAGATGTTACCAGTGAAAAATGCCTAGAAAACGTGATTAAAAACACTGAAAAAGGAAGTATCATCGTATTTCATGACAGCTTAAAAGCTTCAAAAAATATGATGAATACGTTACCCAAAGTACTAGACTATTATAGTAAATTAGGATTTACTTTTAAATCGTTGGATTTTACAGGTATTGTTTAATAATACCTATTAAGGTGTTAGCATCTTGCTCGCCACTTTGTCGCCACTTCATTTCACCGTTTTTATAAATAATTAATGTTGGCAATCCTTTTACTCTAAGTGCTTCGGCAAGCTCTTGGTTCTTTTCAACATCAATCTTTATCACTTTAGCTTTATCACCAAGTGCAGCAGCTACATCTCTTAAAACAGGATGCATAGCTGTAGATTGATCATTCCATTCGGTAAAAAAATCTAACAAAACAGGAATGTCTATATCTATTAGTTCCCCAAATTTTGACATACTATATTATTTATGAGTCAAATGTACTTATACAAACCTACGTATTTTTTTGATATTACCATTATTCGTTATGAAATAGGTTTAATTCCTTAACAAATTAAAAATAAACAATTTCATTATAATTGTAACATTTTAAACCAAAATTTGGCACAAAATGCGATCATTAGGCATTATTTAAACCTTTTTTAAGCTCAATAACTGTAATTTCTGGCCAAATGCCAACTCTTCCTGGAAATGCATGGTATCCAAAACCTCTGTTTACATTAATAAACCTTCCAAATTCTGAGTATAAACCAGCCCATTGTTTGTACACATACTGCGATGGACTCCATCTAAAAAAACCTGGTATTTCTATACCCATTTGAAGTCCGTGGGTATGGCCACTTAACGTTAAATGATAATTAAAATCATCATGTTTTACTTTATATTCCCAATGTGATGGATCATGCGACATGAGTATTTTAAAATCTTCTTTTTGAACACCTAAAGATGCTTTCTCTAAATCTCCAGCCTGATTAAAGCCTTTTCCCCAGTTTTCTATACCAATTACAGCTATTTTTTGTCCGTCTTTTTCAATATATCGGTGCTCATTTAACAATAAATCAAAACCAATTTTGGGATGCACATCTTTAACAGCCTGAAAGTTTTTTGCTTTATCTTCTTTAGAAGGCCAATCTACATAATCTCCATAATCATGGTTTCCTAAAATAGATAATTTTCCATAGGGAGCTTTAAAATTTTTAAACGTATCAATCCAAGAATCCATTTCATTAGCCTTGTTATTAACTATATCGCCTGTAAATAGAATTAAATCAGACTGTTGTTCATTAATTAAATCAATTCCATACTGAATTTTCTCCGGATTTGTAAAGCTTCCTGAGTGAATATCAGAAATTTGTGTGATGGTAAACCCATCAAAAGCTTCTGGCAAATCTTCAAAAGATAATTGATATTTTAAGACCTTATAATTATATCTTCCTTGAAAAATTCCATATAAAAATGATGCAAATGGTATGGCAGCAAGACCTAAAGCTAATTGTGATATAAACAATCTTCTACTAGGAATTGGTTGTGTAAGTTCATTTGAAAAATAAGATAGTATCTTTTGAAAAAACCTAACAACATCCTCACCAAACATGGTTAGTACTATCACTAACTTAGGTATAAAAAATGTTAATAAAAGACCTATTGCTAATTGAAAACCCTTTGTTTGGCCAGCGCTTCTGGGACTTGAATATAGTGTATAAAACAAGTTTAAATAAATAGCTAAAGCTATAAGTATCCAAACCATTTTTACATATCTGTTTTTTGTAATGGTTTTAATGGCTTGAAAGGCGTAAAACTCCACTAAAAAAAAGACTACTGAAAAAATAATAAGCGCAACAAAAAATCTAGACATAGATATTTTTTTTTCAAATTTATAAAGTTAACAATACAATGACATGTATTTAGTGGAAGATTAACAATTTATTATCATTAAAATTTTAAAGAACTATTTGATTTACGCTTGAGAAATATCTAATATCGCTTTTATAATGCTTATATCAGATTCTGTTTGATTCTCAATACCAAAATAATCGTTTTTATTTTTGCAATCTATGGGTTTAGAGGCTGAGGTATGAATGCCTTTAAATCCTGCTTTTTTAAATAAATGAATATTATTAGGATGAATACCTGAACCAGGAAGAATTATAATTGTTTGTAACGCTTTTTCTTTTAATTTTTTTAGCAAATCCAACCCTTTTTCGGCAGTAGCTTGTTGACCAGAAGTTAAAATGGTATCAACTCCTAAATCTATTAATTGATTTAATGAAATCATTGGGTTTGGAGTACAATCAAAAGCTCTGTGAAAGGTAAAGCTTAATGGTTTTGCCAATTCAATAAGTTCATTTGTTTTTTCAATATCAATAGAATTATCACTGTGTAGTACTCCAGACACAATACCAAAACACCCTAAATCTTTACATAACTGAATATCTTTTTTCATAATATCCAACTCCATTTCAGAATAGACAAAATGGCCACTTCTGGGTCTAATTAAAACATAAACAGGTATGGTTAAAGCATCTGTCACTTGCTTTATTAATCCATAACTTGGAGTAATTCCACCAACACCTAATTCTGAACATAGTTCAATACGATGCGCTCCTGCTTCTTCAGCATTTACCGCAGATTGGTAAGAATTTGCACAAATCTCTATAATCATAAAAGATATTATACTTAGTTAATAAGTTAGTAAAATGGATAAATCATGAACTCATTTGTGTTAAAACTACTAATATTCTAATAATATTAATAATTAATTATCCTTATCTTTCTATTTTAGTTGCTTGTTAAAAAAAGCAAACTAAAATACCTTTTTGAAAAGTAATTAATTACTTTAAATAATTTACACAATTGAAACATTTACTATGAAACGGAGAACGTTTATAAAAAATTCAACTTTTAGCGCAGCTGGTTTAATATCTGCTTCGTTACTGGCTTCAAATAATAATGAACAAAAGGAAAAAAAACCTTCAAAAATTGCAAGTACATCAAATAAACCTATAGTAGTTTGTACCTGGAATTTCAATAAAGCAACCTCAAAGGCTTGGGAGATTTTAAGTACTGATGGCAACTCACTTGATGCCGTTGAACAAGGTGTTATGGTAGAAGAGGCTGACCCAACAAACGAAACGGTTGGTCTAGGAGGAAGACCTGATAGAGACGGAAACGTCACTTTAGATGCTTGCATAATGGATAAAGACGGGAATTGTGGTTCAGTAGTCTATCTTCAAAATATAGTTCATCCCATATCTGTGGCTAGAAAAGTAATGGAAAATACGCCACATATCATCTTAGCAGGCAAAGGAGCCGAGCAATTTGCTTATGAAAATGGGTTTAAAAAAACTGATTTATTAACAGAAAGCACCAAAAAACAATATGAAGAATGGAAAAAAACCTCAAAATATGAAACCATTATTAATATTGAAAACCATGATACTATAGGCATGTTAGCTATTGATAATAATGGAGATATTGCCGGTGCTTGTACTACTAGCGGTATGGCTTATAAAGTAGCTGGCCGAGTTGGAGATTCACCAATTATTGGTGCCGGACTTTATATAGATAATGAAGTTGGAGGTGCAACAGCTACAGGTGTGGGTGAAGAAGTTATTAAAACTGTTGGAAGTTTCTTAATTGTAGAACTCATGCGTCAAGGCAAATCTCCGCAGGAAGCCTGTGAAGAAGGCGTAAAGCGTATTATGAAAAAAAATAAAGGTAGAACCGATTTTCAAATAGGTTTTTTAGCCATTAACAAAAATGGAGAAACTGGAGGTTATTGTGTACATCCTGGGTTTACCTATAGTCAATTCACAAATACTGGTCAAACAGAAAATCAAGTTGAATCTTTTTATAAAAAACAAAATTAATTAGTCTAATGTCTGAACAAAAACGCCTATTCTTAGTTGATGCTTACGCCCTTATTTTTCGTGGGTATTATGCTTTTATAAAAAACCCTAGAATCAATTCAAAAGGCCTTGACACGTCAGCTATCATGGGCTTTATGAATTCACTACTTGACGTGATTAAACGTGAGCGTCCAGACCACTTAGCTGTTTGTTTTGATAGAGGTGGCAGCGTTGACCGTGTGGAAATGTTTGAAGCCTATAAAGCTAACAGAGATGCTACACCTGAAGCTATTAAAATAGCAGTGCCATATATTGAAGATATTTTGAAAGCCATGCATATCCCTATTATGGTTAAAGAAGGCTTTGAGGCAGATGATGTGATTGGAACACTTTCAAAACAAGCTGAAAAAGAAGGCTATAAAACTTTTATGGTAACCCCAGATAAGGATTTTGCGCAACTTGTAAGTGAGAATATATTTATGTATCGCCCGGTTTTTGGTGGTGGTTATGAAACTTGGGGTATTGAAGAAGTAAAGAAAAAATTTGAGATTGAAGATCCTTTGCAAGTGATTGACTTTTTGGGCATGATGGGTGACTCTAGTGATAATATTCCAGGGCTTCCAGGTGTTGGAGAAAAAACAGCCAAAAAATTGTTGGCGGATTATGGTAGTATGGAAAACCTTTTGGCCAATACCCATGAGCTAAAAGGCAAAATGAGAGAAAACATTGAAGCCAATAAAGATTTGGGAATGCTTTCAAAAAAGCTAGCCACCATTATGCTTGATGTTCCTGTGGTGTTTGATGCCAAAGATTTTGAACTAGACCAACCTGATTTAGGTAAAGTCACTGAAATTTTTGAAGAACTAGAATTCAGACAATTATTAGCCAATTTTCAAAAAACATTTTCATTTGAAGCACCATCCATTTCAATAGAAAAAAAAGAGGAAACCTTATCATCAGAGAAACCAAAACAAGAAGCTAAACCTACCTCTACCAAAGCTGGTGCCGGACAATTTTCACTGTTTGGAGGTGATGATAGTGACAATGAAACTATCATAAATCACAACTCTCGAAATACTTCAGAAACCACGGCGCATTTTTATCAGAGCGTTGCATCAGGAATGGCTACTAAACTTTTTATTCAAAATTTACTAAAACAAACTAGCGTTTGCTTTGATACTGAAACCACAGGTATTAACCCTATTACTGCGGAGTTAGTTGGTATTGCTTTCTCTTGGGAAGCTGGCAAAGGGTTTTATGTACCCTTTCCTGAAAACCGAGACGATGCCCAAGCATTGATAGAACAATTACGGCCGTTTTTTGAAAACGAATCCATTCAGAAAATTGGTCAGAATTTAAAGTATGACATTAAAGTGCTTAGTAAATACAACATCAAGGTTAAAGGAACGCTCTTTGATACCATGCTGGCCCATTACCTCATCAATCCGGATATGCGGCATAATATGGATGTTTTGGCAGAAACCTATTTAAATTATTCACCGATATCTATTGAAACCCTAATCGGTAAAAAAGGAAAAAATCAACTGAACATGAGAGAGGTCCCATTAGAAAAGCAAACGGAGTATGCCGTTGAAGATGCCGATATCACTTTACAATTAAAAGAACATTTTGAAAAAGAATTGGGCGAAGCCAATACCCAAAAGCTGTTTGATGAGATTGAAATTCCGTTGTTACGTGTTTTAGCCGATATGGAATTAGAAGGTATTAATCTAGATGAAGCCTTTCTAAATTCACTATCTGAACAATTAGATATTGACATTAAAACGCTAGAAACAACCATTTATAAAGAAGCGGGTGAAGAATTTAATATTGCATCGCCAAAACAGTTGGGAGATATTTTATTTGATAAACTAAAACTGGTTGATAAACCTAAAAAAACCAAAACAGGTCAATACGCCACTGGTGAAGATATCCTTTCTTATTTAGCGAAAGAACATAAAATAATTCAAGATATCTTAGAATATAGAGGCTTATCAAAACTTAAAAGTACTTATGTAGATGCTTTACCGTTGCAAGTCGAACAAAAAACAGGTCGTGTTCATACAGATTATATGCAAACCGTTGCGGCTACAGGGCGTTTAAGCAGTAATAACCCTAACTTACAAAACATTCCTATAAGAACCGAGCGCGGTAAACAGGTAAGAAAAGCGTTTATTCCAAGAGATGACGATTATATATTGCTGGCCGCGGATTATTCTCAAATAGAATTGCGTATTATTGCATCATTGAGCCATGAAGAAACCATGATTCAAGCGTTTAAACACGGCGAAGACATTCATGCCTCAACCGCTTCCAAAGTCTTTAATGTGCCTTTAAGTGAGGTGACCCGTGAGCAACGAAGCCAAGCTAAAACCGTTAATTTTGGGATTATTTATGGTGTATCGGCATTTGGATTGAGTAATCAAACCGATTTATCCAGAGGCGAATCGAAAGAACTGATTGACACGTATTATGAAACCTATCCTAAATTAAGAAAATATATAAATGATCAAATTCATTTTGCCAGAGAACACGGCTATGTTCAAACGGTCTTAGGCAGAAGGCGTTATTTAAACGATATCAATTCCAGAAATGCAGTTGTTCGTGGTGCTGCAGAGCGAAATGCCGTAAATGCACCAATACAAGGTAGTGCTGCTGACATTATTAAAATTGCCATGATAAACATTCATGATAAGCTAGAAGATGGAAACTACAAAACCAAAATGCTATTGCAAGTACATGATGAATTGGTGTTTGATGTTTATAAACCAGAGCTTGAAACCATTAAAGCCTTGGTGAAAACAGAAATGGAACATGCTTATACACTTTCTGTTCCTCTTGATGTTGATTTAGGTGTTGGGAACGATTGGTTAGAGGCGCATTAAACCCTATATATACTGCTGATAAGCATAACTTAATTAACAAATTTGGGTCGAAATTGAAAATTACTATATGAATTAGATTGAAGAAAATTTATGCAACTTGAAAAAACTAAAACCAGAATTGATATCCTTGATGTTATTAGAGGATTTGCTATTGTTTCCATCATGCTTTTGCACAACATTGAACATTTTGATGTTTACTATTTCTCAGACCAATTACCATCTTGGATGGTGCCTTTAGATAAGTTGATTTGGGACAGCCTGTTTTTTATGTTTGGAGGCAAATCATATGCCATTTTCGCCCTGATGTTTGGCGTTACATTTGCAATTCAATTAACAAACCAAGAACAAAAAGGGAAACCTTTCCGCGCACGTTTTGCATGGCGATTATTATTATTATTTGGGTTTGGAGTATTAAATTCAGCGTTTTTTCAAGGAGATATTTTAACTATTTATGCCGTTATTGGATTGTTGCTTATACCTCTAACAAAATTATCTGAAAAAACATTGTTATGGATTGGGGCTATTTTAATGCTATTACCATTTGAATGGCTTAATTTATTTTATGCATTAAAACATCCATTAGAAAAAATAAATGATCCTGTATCATGGACTTATTTTGGAAAGATGATGGAATACATTCCTAATGAATCCTTTATTAATACCGTAATAGGAAATTTAACCAATGGAAAAATAGGCGTGCTACTTTGGAATTGGGAGAACGGCAGATTCTTTACCATTTTAGGGCTATTTTTATTTGGTTTTATTTTAGGTAAACGAAAATTGTTTGTTTGGAGCGAAACAAGTGCGCCTTTCTGGAAAAGATTATTCAAAATAGCCATTATTGCTTTTATCCCTTTATTTTTAATACAAAAATATCTGGATTTATTAATTCAAAGTGACATTATTCTAAGGTCTGTAATGACTATTGAATCAGCATGGACCAATTTTGCTTTTATGCTTATACTTGTTTCCGGTCTTACCATGTTATTTCAAAGTAATTATTTGCAAAAAAAACTTATGTATTTCTCATATTTTGGGCGTATGAGTCTCTCCAATTATATCATTCAATCTATTATTGGGTCAAGCATATATTATGGTTGGGGCTTAGGTCTTTACAAATATACAGGAGCTACATATGGAATTTTAATAGGATTAACTCTTACTGTAATTATGGGCATATTTTGTAAATGGTGGGCAAAAAGTCACAAACAAGGTCCATTTGAAACTATATGGCATAAAGCTACATGGTACGGCAGTAAATAAATTCATTTTAATTAATTGAATATCAGTATTTTTAATTAGCTTTCATGACCAATATCATATTTAGGTTCATAAAAATTTTGTCAATTTGAAGAAATTCTAAATTTTGACAATTATTAAAACAAAAATACTCCTTTTTTTAGGCTTATTAATAGGATTAACTAGCATGATGCAAGCCCAAACAGATGGAAACATGACTTTTACTTTTACTCAAGGATCTCCTATAGATACTTCCATTGAAGGTGGTTGTGTTATGGCTTTATGGATTCAAAGCGGAACCACATTTACCAAAACAAAGATACGTTATGTAGGTTCTGGAACCAAAGACCATTTACCTACGTATGGCGCAAAAGCTGGTTGGACCGTTGTAAATGATGCAAGAACCGCTAATGCTGTAGATGCTGTTACAGGAACAACGCGCAAAACCAGTACAACACCTGCTGCTTTAGATTCTTATTTGGTTGAATGGAACGGTACCAATGTTGCCAGTACTTTGGTAGCTGATGGTATTTATACTTTATGGTATGAAGTTACATGGGAAGACCCAAGAAATGGAAGTAATTTTGTTAATTCTGGTTTTAATTTTACAAAAGGTCCTGCAATGTTTACCTCAAATCCTCCTAACGAGGGGCCTTTATCAGCAATGACTATTACCTGGACGCCTTCAGCTTTAAGTTTAGATAGCGTTTACAAATCTAAGGTGGCACTATACCCTAATCCAAGTAACGGCATTATTAATGTATTGTACAATGATATTTCTGTTAGTAAAATAGATGTAGTAAACATTTTAGGGCAAGTAGTGAAATCAATAAAATTAGATCCATCAAAATCTCAAACTAGTGAAAAGATTGATTTGTCAAATCATACTAATGGTATTTATATTATTAATGTTTCAACAAACGAAACATCTTCTAGTTATAAAGTGGTTTTAAATAAATAACGCTTTTAATTCAAATATGAAGCATCCTGCATTGTCAGGATGCTTTTTTATTCTTCAACTTCAGAGACAATATCTTTTATTCCCGGTGTTTCATAAACTTGATAATTGCCTTTTTCATTAGAATAAATCAAATAAGCTTGCAGTTCTGGATGTTTTTTCAAATACACTTTGGCTTTTTCTAATCCAAGCACTAAAACACCAGTGGCATTAGCATCAGCCGAAATACATTCTTTAGCAAAGAGCGAAGCGCTCAATAAATTATTTTTAGTAGGATAGCCAGATTTTGGATCAATATGGTGTACGTATTTTATGCCATCTTCAATAAAGTATCTACGGTTATTTCCTGAAGTAGCTACTGCTAAATTTTCGAGTTTCACAATCGCTTTTAATGGGTTTTCAGATTCCTTATTGTCAATAGGTTTTTCAATTCCTATTTTCCAATGCTCCCCATTTAAGTTTATTCCTTTAGCATAAACTTCTCCTCCAATTTCAACAATAAACCCCTTAATTCCCTTTGAATTTAAAAATTCTGAAACAACATCAACAGAATATCCTTGAGCAAAAGCATTAAAATCTAGGGCAACTCGCGGGTCTTTTTTAATTACCTTATTACCTTTCAGTTTGATTAATTGAAACCCAACAAATTGCAGAATACTGTCAATCTTTGCCTTTTCAATTTTTTGCTTCTTTTCAGGTCCAAAACCCCATGCATTTGATAATGGATATACCGTTGGGTCAAAAGCGCCATTAGTGTTTTTCCAAACCTCTTTAGCCTTATTAAAACAGGCTATAAAGTATTTATCAACAATAACATCTTCCTGATTAGAATTGATTCTTGATATAATAGAATTGGGAATATAGGTTGACAATGACAAATCAAAGTCTTTTAGAATCTGCTCAATTTCGGGTTTAAAATTTCTGTCATGCTCATCAAAATAAACAATATGATACGTTGACCCTTGTGCTTCTCCATTAATAATGATTTGATTTTGTTGAGGAAAATTAAATAAAGGAAACAATATACAACAAGCTAAATATGCACCTCTTTTCATGTTATTATTTTTTATTCGTTTATGTAAAACTACAATAAAACAGCTATAAATAAGATTCATTATTGGCTAAACATGCGGTAAAAAATAAATAAATAATTCTTTATACCTTTTGCTTTTCTCCTTTCGGTAAAAAAAGGAAAAAGTATTGCTTATACCTTTGAATATTTAAACATTAAAATAGCTTATAAAAATTATAGCATACTATTTGGTAATCAAATAGATTATCGTAAATTTGCAAACTCTTTTTGAAAGAGGAATGTTTAATTAGAAAAAATAATAAGTGTGGATACATTAAGCTACAAAACAATTTCAGGCAACAAAGCTACTGCAAACAAGGAGTGGTTATTGGTTGATGCTGAATCGCAAAGCTTAGGTCGTTTAGCTTCAAAAGTTGCAAAACTTTTAAGAGGTAAACACAAACCTAACTTCACACCACATGCTGATTGCGGAGATAATGTTATTGTTATCAATGCCGAGAAAATCAACTTAACAGGAAACAAGTGGAACGATAAAACGTACATTCGTCACACAGGTTATCCAGGTGGTCAAAGAAGCTTATCTGCTACAGAAATGTTTGGAAAAGATCCAGCAAGATTAGTAGAAAAGTCAGTTAAAGGAATGTTACCTAAAAACAAATTAGGTGCAGATTTATTCCGTAATTTAAATGTTGTTGTTGGTACAGCTCATACTCATGATGCTCAAAAACCAAAAACAATTAACTTAAACGAATTCAAGTAAATGGAAGTAATTCACAAAATTGGTCGTAGAAAAACGGCTGTTGCTCGTGTTTATGTTGCTCCAGGTAAAGGTAACATCACAGTAAACAAAAAAGAATTGAATGCTTACTTCACTACGTCTACGTTACAATACAAAGTAAACCAACCATTAGCTATGACTAATAATGAAGGTAACTTTGATATTACAGTAAACGTATTAGGAGGTGGTATTACTGGTCAAGCAGAAGCAGTTCGTTTAGCAATATCTCGTGCTATGTGCGAAGTAGATGCTGAAAACAGATTGACTCTTAAACCAGAAGGATTATTAACAAGAGACCCAAGAATGGTTGAGCGTAAAAAATTCGGTCAGAAAAAAGCGCGTAAGAAATTCCAATTCTCTAAACGTTAATATCAAATTAGCTGCTATACTTTATATAGTATTCAGCACAAAGAAAAAATTAAACCAGTTATTGTTGTCCATGACCTAAAAGTCAGGATTTAGTTAAGCATCTAAATGAAGCCAACAGCCAAAAAGCTAACAGCTAACAGCTAAATGGAACATTGCTAATCAACAGAACGTAAACTATTACAAAATGGCAAAAGTAGAAGTAAAAGAATTACTTGAAGCAGGTGTACACTTCGGTCACCTCACACGTAAGTGGGATCCAAATATGGCTCCTTACGTATATATGGAACGTAACGGTATCCATATTATCAACTTATATAAAACAGCGGTAAAAATAGAAGAAGCAGGTGCTGCATTAAGCAAAATTGCTAACTCTGGCCGTAAAATTTTATTTGTTGCAACAAAAAAACAAGCAAAAGATATAGTTGCCGAAAAAGCAACATCTATCAACATGCCTTACATCACTGAAAGATGGCCAGGTGGTATGTTAACTAACTTTATTACTATTAGAAAAGCTGTTAAAAAAATGGCTTCAATTGATAGAATGAAGAAAGACGGTACATTTATGACGCTTTCTAAAAAAGAACGTTTACAAGTAGATCGTTTAAGAGCTAAGTTAGAAAAAAACTTAGGTTCTATTAGTGATATGACACGTTTACCAGGGGCATTATTTGTTGTTGACATCAAACGTGAGCACATAGCAATTAAAGAAGCACAAAAATTAAACATTCCAATTTTTGCAATGGTAGATACCAACTCTGATCCACGTCAAGTTGATTATGTAATCCCTGCAAATGATGACGCTTCAAAATCAATTGAGAAAATTTTATCTCATATTACAAGCTCAATCAGCGAAGGGTTATCAGAACGTAAGGCTGAAAAAGATGCTTCAGAAGAAGGCGATGATACTTTTAACGATGAAGTAGTTGCAACTGAAAAAGCAAATGCCTTAGCAAAAGCTAAGAAATTTGTTGCTGAAGAAGAAGAATAAATCATATTAATATAACATACATTAAGTCGTTTAATTCTTTTCTTTAGGGAAACAAATTAAACGACTTTTTAAATTTTAAAACATAAATTTATGGCAAATATAACCGCTGCTGAAGTAAACAAATTAAGACAAACTACCGGTGCAGGCATGATGGACTGTAAAAAAGCTTTAGTTGAAGCTGAAGGTGATTTTGAAACAGCTATTGAAATTTTACGTAAAAAAGGACAAAAAGTTGCTGCAAACAGAGCAGACAGAGCATCAACTGAAGGTGCTGCAATTGCAAAAGTAAGTGATGATAAAACTGTTGGCGTTGCTATTGTATTAGGCTGTGAAACAGACTTTGTTGGTAAAAACGAAAGCTTTGTAAATTTAGCAAACGAATTAGCTGAATTAGCCTTCAACTACTCTACAAAAGAAGAATTTTTATCTGCTGATTTTGGTGGAATTTCTGTTGCTGAAAAATTAATTGAACAGACAGGTGTTATTGGTGAAAAATTAGAAATCACTGCATTTGAAAAAATTCAAGCGCCTTTTGTTGGTTCTTATATACATTCTGGTAATAAAATTGCAACCTTAGTAGGCTTATCTGCTAGTGTTGACGGTTCTGAAACTGTAGCTAAAGATGTTGCTATGCAAGCTGCCGCAATGAATCCTATTGCTTTAGACCAAGATGGTGTAGATGCTTCTATTATTGATAAAGAAATAGAAATAGCTAAAGACCAATTACGTCAAGAAGGAAAACCAGAGGCTATGTTAGATAATATCGCTAAAGGGAAATTAAACCGTTTCTTTAAAGACAATACACTAGTAAATCAAGATTTTATTAAAGATAGCAAATTAAGCGTAGCTGATTATGTAAAATCAATTGGTAAAGATGTAAAAGTTGTAAACTTTAAAAGAGTTACCTTAGGTTAATCGTAAAACGCTTAACAATATTTTAAAAAGCTTCTCATTGTTTTGAGAAGCTTTTTTTATAACTAAAAACAAAAAAAATATGTAATTTTGTTAAACTTTTAAAGACATTATGAAGTACAAAAGAATCCTGCTTAAATTATCTGGTGAAGCCTTAATGGGAAATCGTCAATACGGAATAGATCCAGAGCGCTTATCAGAATATGCTGAAGACATTAAAACCATTACCAATTTAGGCGTAGAAGTAGCCATAGTTATTGGTGGTGGAAATATTTTTAGAGGTGTATCTGGTGCTAGCAAAGGCATGGATAGAGTGCAAGGAGACCACATGGGCATGCTTGCAACTGTTATCAATGGTTTAGCCTTACAAAGTGCCTTAGAAAATGCTGGAATTGAAACAAGACTACAATCTGCTATTAAAATTAATGAAGTAGCTGAACCATTTATAAGGAGAAGAGCTATACGTCACTTAGAAAAAGGACGTGTTGTCATTTTTGGTGGTGGTACCGGAAACCCTTATTTCACCACAGATTCTGCAGCAGTATTAAGAGCTATTGAAATTGAAGCAGACGTTATTCTAAAGGGAACACGTGTTGATGGTATTTATAATGTAGATCCAGAAAAAGACTCAAAAGCAATAAAATTTGACACCATCACTTTTGACGAAGTTATTAGAAAAGGATTAAAAGTTATGGATACAACAGCCTTTACATTAAGTCAAGAAAACGAATTACCAATTATTGTATTTGATATGAATAAAAAAGGGAACCTATTTAAAGTGGTTTCTGGCGAAAATATTGGTACAGAAGTTAATTGTTAAATACCACGTTTTTTATATTAATTGAAATTTAAAGTTTTAAAATAATGAATGAAGACATACAATTCATTTTAGACTCAGCAAAAGAGTCTATGGATAATGCCCTTAAGCATTTAGAAAAACAATTAGCAAATATTAGAGCTGGTAAAGCAAGTCCAGCAATGTTGGGAAGTGTTATGGTTAATTATTATGGCTCTCAAACACCTTTAAGTCAAGTTTCAAATGTTAATACTCCTGACGGAAGAACCATTACGGTTCAACCTTGGGAAAGAAGTATGCTTCAAGAAATTGAAAAAGGCATTATGATTGCCAATTTAGGATTCAACCCTATGAATAATGGAGAAACAATCATTATAAACGTTCCTCCACTAACAGAAGAACGACGTAGAGATCTTGCAAAGCAAGCTAAAGCTGAAGCTGAAGATGCTAAAATTGGCGTTAGAAGTGCTAGAAAAGATGCCAACAATGACATTAAAAAAGCTGATGATGTCTCTGAAGATCTTAAAAAGAATGCAGAAATAGACATCCAACATTTAACAGATAAATACGTTAAAAAAATTGATGATATTCTTGAACTCAAAGAAAGAGAAATCATGACAGTATAAATTAAGAAGCGACATTAAAGTCGCTTCTTTTTTAAATATTAAATTTTTCGTTTTAGAAATGGTAAGAATAGGCACAATTGTATTTTTTGTTTTATTTTCAAGTGTGCTGTATTCTCAAAATGACTCCATAAATTCTTCTTTAAAACAAAAAGATACCTTAAAGCAAAGTGCCTTTTTTAAAGAATTAGGCAATGGTTACTTTCCAACTAAATACTTTAATTTTGATTTAAAATATTTAGTAAAATACAACCAATATGAAGCCTTAAGAACTGGTATTGGTGGCATTACCAATAATGCTTTTTCAGAAAAATTAAGATTAAACACCTATGTGGTTTATGGTTTTAGAGACCATAGATTTAAATATAGTTTTGGTGCTGGTTTAAGATTAAACGAAAAGACTAACACTTGGCTAAACACCTCTTATACTGATGATTTGCAAGAATCTGGAAGCTATATATTTTTGACAGACAAACGCCTTTTTCAGTTGTTTGAGCCTCGTTTGTTAAACATCAGTTTATTTCATAAACATACTACAAGAGCCGTTTCAATAGAACATCAGTTTAGTTCAACCCTTCAAACAGAAACACAATTAGCCCTAAGTTATATTGTGCCTACTTATGATTATACATTTGCAATAAATGGTAATAATTTTAATACATTTCATTTAAGTACTATAAAAACTTCATTTCAATGGAGTCCATTTAGCAAATATGAAATAACCGATAACAGCTATAAAGAGGTGAAAAATGGGTATCCTAAATTTACATTTCAATTTACTAAAAGCATAAAAGACTTAGCTAAAGGCGACTTCAATTTTCATAAATTAGATTTTAGAACCATTCACCAAATAAAACATTCAAACAATGCACTTTCTGAACTAATATTAGTCTCAGGTATTACAAAAGGAGAAACGCCTTTAACCCATTTATATCACGCTTATCCCAACAATATCAACAAAGAAACTATTATGCAACGTTTTTCTGTAGCAGGTATTTCTAGTTTTGAAACTATGTTTTTTAATGAGTTTTTTTCAGACAGACTTGTTACAGCTCAATTAAAACATTCTTTTAACCCTTTTAATATTGCTCCAAGATTTAAACCACAACTCGTTTTAATTTCAAGATATGCATTAGGAAATATAAATTACATTGAAAGACATGAAAACGTAAACTTTAATACATTAAATAAAGGATATACTGAGTCTGGTTTTGAAATTAATAAACTATTATTTGGTTTTGGATTAAGTTTTACCTACCGTTACGGTGCATATCACCTTCCCGATATTGGTGATAATGTTGCCTTTAAATTTACTTTTAACTTAACATTATAACACTATAAACACATCAAATACATAGTTTTTTCTACCTTTGCCAATCTTTTAGATAAAGCATGTTTAAACTATTTACAAAAGATTTTTGGGACATTATTGCTAGAGTCATTTTACGAAATAAAATAGCCATTCTTGTTGTCCTAGTTATTATTACCATTTTCTTCAGCTTCCAATGGAAGAATATGCGTTTTACATATACTGAAGCCAATTTATTACCCGATGACAACGAAGTAAATATCACCTATAACAACTTTTTAAAAATATTTGGTGAAGAAGGAAATCTTATCGTTCTTGGAGTAAAAGATTCTACACTTTTTACGGTTGAAAAATTAAACGCTTGGAATAATTTATCAGACGCCTTCAAGAAATACAAAGAAGTAGAAACCGTTGTATCTATAAAAGATTTACAAAAGCTTGTAAAAGACACCATAAATGAAAAATTTGTTCTAGAACCTTTTATAAAGGATTCTATTTCCTCAACGCAACAAATTGAAAGATTGGAAGATGATCTTTTCAAAAAATACCCTTTTTATGATAACTTTTTGTTTAATAAAGAAACAAAAACGATTAGAACTGCCATTTACTTAAAAAAAGATATTGTAAACACAGGCGTTAGAAAAGACTTTGTAATTTCAGTATTGCAACCTAAAATTGAAGCTTTTGAAGCGGCTAATAATTTAGATGTCAGGGTTTCTGGAATGCCCTACATTCGTACACTAAATTCGCAAAATATAGTTGATGAAATAGGCTTGTTTATTGTTGCTGCATTATTAGTGACTTCACTCATTTTCTTTTTCTTTTTCAGATCGTTTAGAGCCACTTTAATTTCACTTATTGTAGTTTGTACAGGTGTTATGTGGACTTTTGGTATTTTGGGTTTATTAAACTATGAAATTACTGTTTTAACGGCACTTATTCCGCCATTAATTATTGTTATTGGAATACCAAACTGTATTTTCTTAATTAATAAATATCAACATGAAGTTAAATTACATGGTAACAAAGTAAAATCATTACAACGTGTTATTACCAAAATAGGAAATGCCACCTTAATGACAAATGTAACAACGGCATCGGGTTTTGCTACATTTATTTTAACCGAAAGCACATTGTTAAAAGAATTCGGTACCGTTGCATCCTTAAGTATTTTAGCTATTTTTATTTTATGCATACTCATTATTCCTATTTTATACTCATTTTTACCGTATCCAAAAGAGCGTCATTTAGAGCATTTAAACAGACGTTGGGTTGGTTATTTTGTGAGTTGGATTGAACGTATAGTAAAACAAAGACGAATAGCTATTTATGGCATATCTGTGTTACTACTTATTTTAAGTTTTATTGGTATTTATCAAATAAAAATTTCTGGAAGCCTCATTGAAGATATGCCTAAAAAAACTGAGTTTTATAATGATATCAAGTTTTTTGAAGAAGAGTTTAATGGTATCATGCCATTAGAAATTATGGTAGATACGAAGCGTAAAAAAGGTGTTATGAAATTATCCACCTTAAAACGTATGAACGAACTTGAAGATTTAATTATTGAAACACCAGAATTATCAAAACCAATTTCAGTAGTTAGCTTAGTAAAATATTCAAAACAGGCTTACTATAATGGCAATCCAAAACATTATCAGTTACCAACATCACAAGAAAACAGTTTTATTTTATCATACGCTAAAAACTCAACTTCCAATGTAGATTTATTTAGAAATTTTGTGGATAGTACTGGTCAATATGCCAGAATTACCACCTTCATGAAAGATATCGGTACCGATAAAATGGAGTACATAGAAGAAAATATTCAAAATAAAATAAACAACGTTTTTCCAAAAGATCAGTACAATGTTATCATGACTGGAAAGGCATTAGTATTCCAAAAAGGCACCAAATATTTAGTTAAAAACCTAGCCGTTTCATTAACACTTGCAATATTTTTAATATCATTATTTATGGCATATTTATTTAGGTCGTTTAAAATGATTATTGTGTCTTTAATTCCAAACTTATTACCATTATTAATCACAGCTGGTTTAATGGGATATTTAGGAGTCCCTATAAAACCTTCAACAATTTTAGTTTTTAGTATTGCTTTTGGAATATCTGTTGATGATACCATTCACTTTTTAGCTAAATACAGGCAAGAACTTCAAGCCAATCATTGGCGAATTAATAAATCTGTTTATGCGGCACTTCGTGAGACTGGTGTGAGTATGTTCTACACATCTATCGTGTTGTTTTTTGGGTTTTCAGTATTTACCATATCAAGTTTTGGTGGCACTGTTGCCTTAGGTGGATTAGTATCTATAACCCTTTTATTTGCCATGCTATCAAACTTAATATTACTACCATCATTATTACTATCACTAGAGCGAAGCATTGCTAATAAAGATGTGTTAAGAGAACCTGCTATAAATATTATTCCTGAAGAAGAGGAAGAAGATACAGAAAAGTAAATTTTTTAGATTTTAAATACAATTTGTATCCATTTTGGAATTTGATATTTAAATTTTGATACATGAAACCTTTATATTTGTACTTTAAAATTAAACACAAATGACATCACATACTGTTTCAGAATTATTATCAAATAACACCATACTTCCAGAAGTAGATATTAAAGGTTGGGTAAGAACATTTAGAGCCAATCGTTTTATAGCATTAAATGATGGTTCAACCATAAATAATATTCAGTGTGTTGTAGATTTTGAAAATACCGATGAAGCTATTTTAAAACGCATCACTACCGGTGCTGCTGTTCATATTGTTGGTGAATTAGTTGAAAGTTTGGGTAAAGGGCAAAAGGTTGAAATTAATGTAAAAACCATTAAAATTTTAGGTGATTCAGATCCTGAAACCTATCCAATCCAACCCAAAAAACATTCTTTTGAATTTTTAAGAGAAAATGCCCATTTACGTACGCGTACTAATACGTTTAGCGCTGTTATGAGGTTGCGTTCTGCACTTTCGTTTGCTATCCATAAATACTTTAATGAGCATGGCTTTTTTTATATGCACGCACCAATTATTACTGGAAGTGATGCTGAAGGAGCCGGAGAAATGTTTAGGGTTAGTAGTCTAGATGCTAAAAATCCGCCATTAACAGATGATGGAAACGTTGATTTTTCTAAAGACTTTTTTGGAAAAGAAACCAATCTTACCGTTTCTGGCCAATTGGAAGCAGAAACCTTTGCCATGTCATTGGGTAAAGTGTACACATTTGGACCTACATTTAGAGCTGAAAACTCTAATACATCTCGCCATTTAGCTGAATTCTGGATGATTGAACCTGAAGTAGCTTTTATGGATTTAGCCGGAAATATGGATTTAGCTGAAGACTTTTTAAAGTATGTTTTAAAATATGTTTTAACAAACCATCGTGAAGATTTAGATTTTTTAGAAAGCAGATTATTAGAAGAAGAAAAATCAAAACCACAAGCTGAACGTAGCGAAATGAGTTTAATTGAAAAATTAAACTTCGTTATTGAAAATAATTTTAAACGTGTAAGCTACACTGAGGCTATTGATATTCTACGCAATAGTACTCCAAACAAGAAAAAGAAATTTAAATATATTATTGATGAATGGGGTACAGATTTGCAAAGTGAACACGAGCGTTTTCTTGTAGAAAAACACTTTAATTGCCCAGTCATTTTATTTGATTATCCAGCCAACATCAAAGCCTTTTATATGCGTTTAAATGATGACGGAAAAACCGTTAGAGCTATGGATATTTTATTTCCAGGTATTGGAGAAATGGTTGGTGGTTCTCAACGTGAAGAACGTTTAGACGTCCTTAAAGAAAAAATTGCTGCTCTTCATATAGATGAAAAAGAATTATGGTGGTATTTAGATCTTCGTAAATATGGAACCGCCGTACATTCAGGCTTTGGACTAGGGTTTGAGCGTTTAGTTATGTTTGCCACAGGAATGACAAATATTAGAGATGTTATTCCATTTCCAAGAACACCGCAAAACGCCGAATTTTAAAATCATTACCGTATTTTATTTTTACAAATAGGGTTTTTAATATCGTTTTTATACTTTTATCTAAACTAGTTTTTTAAATATGCTTAAGCAACACTTACAGTTTAAACTATCTCAAAAATTGTCGCCACAACAAATTCAATTAATGAAATTGATTCAGTTGCCTACGCAAGCTTTTGAACAGCGCTTAAAGCAAGAATTAGAAGAAAATCCTGCGCTTGAAAGTGGTAAAGAAGATATAGAAACAGATTATGATTCAGATTTAGACAACTCAACTGACGATTTTAATGATGGAGACTCTATAAATACTGATGATATTAATGTAGATGAATATTTAAGTGATGATGAAGTACCAGACTATAGAACTCAAGCAAATAATTACAGTGCCGATGATGAAGAGAAAACCGTTCCATATGCCGCAGGAACTTCATTTACACAATCATTAATTGACCAATTAAACACGTATCGACTTTCTGAAGAAGAACATGATATTGCAGAATTTTTAGTTGGTAGTGTTGATGACAGTGGTTATATACGCAGATCTTTATCAGACATTATGGACGATTTGGCTTTTACACAAAGCATCTATACCACTGAAGATAAAATTGAACACGTATTAAAACTTGTTCATCAATTAGATCCTGCTGGTGTTGGTGCAAGAAACCTTCAAGAGTGTTTAAGCATTCAGTTACACAGAAAAGAAAAAACCTTAGATATTGAATTAGCAATAAATATCATTGATCAAGCTTTTGAACAATTTACAAAGAAGCATTATGACAAGCTTATTCAAAAATTTGATGTTTCTGAAATTCAATTAAAAGATGCTATTTCAGAAATAGAACACTTAAATCCAAAACCAGGTGGATCATTTTCTGGTAATAACAGAATTGTTGAACACATTGTACCAGATTTTGCCATTAAAATTATTGATGGAGAATTAGAACTTACCCTTAATGGAAGAAATGCACCTGAACTTCATGTGTCTAGAGAGTATCATAATATGCTTAAAACCTATAAAGACTCTAAAGACAAATCCGGCGCTAAAGATGCCGTAATTTTTATAAAGCAAAAGTTAGACGCTGCTAAATGGTTTATTGAAGCCATTAAACAGCGTCAGCAAACATTATTCATTACCATGAGTGCCATTATGCATTACCAAAGTGATTATTTTTTAACTGGTGATGAGCGTAACTTAAGACCCATGATTTTAAAGGATATTGCAGATGACATTGACATGGACGTTTCTACAATATCTAGAGTTGCAAATAGTAAATACGTTGATACGCCTTATGGCACCAAACTTATAAAAGAATTCTTTTCAGAATCTATGAAGAATGACCAAGGTGAAGATGTTTCAACGAAAGAAATTAAAAAAATTCTTGAAACAGTTATTGAAGAAGAAGACAAAAGAAAGCCAATAACTGATGAAGCTTTAGCGCTAATTTTAAAAGAAAAAGGGTATCCAATTGCTAGAAGAACTGTTGCAAAATATAGAGAACAATTAGATATTCCTGTAGCTAGATTACGTAAAAAAATGTAATGAATCATATTTTAAAGAGTATCTCGTTTATTTTTCATCCATTAATAATTCCGCTTCTAGGAGTTCTCTTTTATTTTAGCAAATCTCCACGATATATTCCTCTTCAAATCATTCAAGCTAAGCTAATTTCACTACTTATTCTTACTGTTGTGCTTCCTGTTTTGTTGTATTTTTTATTAAAAACCTTAGGTAAAGCTAAATCTATTTATCTAGAAACTACTGATGAACGCATTCTTCCATTAATTGTTAATTGTTTAGTAATACTTTTAGTTATAAATAGAATTTTAACCCCAAACCAAATCATAGAATTATACTACTTTTTTATTGGAATTTTAATTTCAACACTAGCTTGTTTATTTCTTGCTATTATGAAATTTAAAGCAAGTATTCATATGATATCTATAGCAGGATTATTTATGTTTTTTATTGCCATAAGTGTTCATTTTAGTATTAATATTAATGGCACCTTAGCAATCATGTGTATTATTACAGGTGCTATTGCAACATCAAGGTTGCATTTAAAGGCACATTCAAATATTGAACTTATTATAGGCTTTTTTATAGGTTTTATACCTCAACTTATTCTATTGAAATATTGGTTATAGAATATAAAACATCAACCCAATTTTAATGGCATTCATATCTAAAGGTTGTTCATTTATAATTACTTCATTTGAAAATATAGGGTTTAAAGCATAATATACATAAAAATTCCATGTATTATAGCCAGCACAAAATGTAAGTCCATATTGAAATTCATTTAAGCTACTGATACCGCTATTTTTTAACGATTCTGAACTATCAATATACTTGCTAGTATTAGCAATTACATACCCTATTTTAAAACCTGTATAAATACGCCAAAAATCATATTTTGTAGCATTTGATGTTCTCCACCTAAACTCAATTGGTAATTCAATTAAATGCTCTGAAAACTTATTCCTAGAATACGCGTTTGCATCTTCTAAAATAGAATAATTATAAACACCAGAGCTCACTTTAGTTATTTGAAGATTTTGATTGAAAGAGTTAGCAGAATATCCTAGCCCAATACCTATTCCTATATTTCTGTTTTTATTAAATGGTATATCTTTAATGAATCCTAAATGAAACCCAAGCGAGAAACCACTTTGAGATAAATTTGAAGGTCTTTTACCTAATATATTATACGTAATTCCGGCATAAAACTGGTCTTCTTTATACAAAGAATCTACTATTTTAGTATCTTCTTCTTGTGAAAAAGAACATAGTGAAATAGTTATTAAAAAAAATATAAGTATGGAAGTTTTCATAAATTAAATTAGAATTATAAAAGTATAAAAAAAGGCGTTTTGAAATATCAAAACGCCTTTTTTCTAATATAAATTAAGATTTAAAATTTAATGCTTATCAAAAACATTACCTTTTTTAGTAGTATAATTAATTTTTAAAGCATTTACTTTTCGTAATTCTTGTTTAATATCACCAATTAAGCCCATGTTAGCTTCAGAATCTACTTTTAAAGATGTTGTTAAAAACGGAACCAATTCTTCTCTTTTTGAAGCACGTTCTGCCGCTATAAATGCAGCGATTTCTTCAACACTAGCGAACTTATCATTAAGCTGTATTCTAGCTTCTGTACCATATTGCTTGTATGCATCACTTGGTTTCCCTGCATATATATACATTACTAAATCTTTCTTATCAAGTTTTTCAACTTGATCAGCATAAGGTAAGTTATTCTTAATCATTAAAGTATTCTCTCTCATAACCGTTGCAACCATGAAAAAGAATAACAACATGAATACAATATCAGGCAATGACGCTGTTGAAATTGCTGGCAATTCGCCTCCTTTTTTCTTATTAAATTTACCCATATATGAATGTGTTAAATTTCAATTTATTGTACTTCTGAAAGTTTTTGAGGATACTCAACTTTTATTTTTTCAAGTTGTTCCTTTAACTTTGTTTTATTTCCTACCCAGTTTACATTATCGTAATCCGCTTGCATTTCAAGAAAAGACTTGCCATATAATGCCTGAGCACGTTTATTTCTTAACTCATTGTAAGCTGCCACTAATTCGTTTTGAACTGATATATACATCTTATAAGATGTTTCTCTTTCGTTTTTAAGTGAAATAATGGCTTTATCTGGATTATCAGAAGAACTTGGACTTCTTTTACCATGACAATAATCACAATAGCCTTCTTGTCCATTAGGAATACCGCCATTATCTAAAAATTCAACGGCCGCTTTTCTTAAATCCTTTAGTTCCATCAATTCATCTTCTACCATCAATTGATCTTTATTATTAAGCAAAACTGTAAAAATATTTTTTTGCTTAATAATTACATCATCTTCAGATTCTTCCATAGGAGGAAGTTTACGGTTTATTCCCGTATCTGTTTCTATGGTAGTAGTTACTAAGAAAAATATTAATAGTAAAAACGCAATGTCGGCCATGGAGCCTGCATTAACTTCTGGTGCTGCTCTTTTTGCCATAATTATTATTTATTAAAAAGTTTTTTTACTCCAGCTAATAACATTGCAACAATAGTACCAGCCATTAAAATATAGAAAGCTACAATACCTGCTCCTACCAAATGAGATTCCCCATCAGTTGCAGGTGCACCTCCATACAAATATTCTCTAGTGTCTCCACCAGATACAGCATATGATATGATTAATACTGCCAGAAAAGCACCAATTCCTATCAAGGCGCTTTTTAATGAAGCTGTATTTGTAAACAAACCTTTCAAAGTAAATACAAGCACTAAAGCAATAGTAACAATTAAAATAGCATAAGCTATATACATAAATGTATTAACAGCTCCGCTAGATTCGCCAGCTTTGATAGCATCATCACCTGCTCCTATTATAACAACAAGAAAGATAATTGAAAGAATGCCTACAATTCCAACTAATATAGTTGATAATTTTTTCATTATTATTTTGTTTTAAATTATTACTTTTTTTGTCTGATTAGTAAATCCATTAATGTAATAGAAGCATCTTCCATATCATTAACAATACTATCAATTTTAGCAATAATATAATTATAGAAAATTTGAAGTATAATAGCTACTACTAAACCAAATACAGTTGTTAAAAGTGCTACTTTAATACCTCCAGCAACAAGTGATGGTTGCATGTCTCCAGCTGCTTCAATTTTATCAAATGCTTGAATCATACCAATTACAGTTCCCATGAAACCTAACATTGGTGCTAAAGCGATAAATAATGAAATCCAAGAAACATTTTTCTCTAATTGACCCATTTGAACGCCACCATAAGCTACAACAGCTTTTTCAACAGCTTCTAATCCTTCATCTGTTCTGTCTAATCCTTGATAGTAAATAGAGGCAACAGGTCCTTTTGTATTTCTGCAAACTTCTTTTGCAGCATCTACACCACCAGAAGCTAAAGCTTCTTCAACATCAGATGTTAATTTTTTTGTGTTTGTTGTAGAAAGATTTAAAAAGATAATTCTTTCAATTGCAATTGCTAATCCAAGTATTAAACATAATAATACAATTCCCATGAAGCCTGGACCTCCTTCAATAAAACGCTTTTTTAATTCTTGATGAAATCCAAGTTCTTCAGCAGGTGCTGCTTCATCTTGAGTCATACTTGCTACAGTTGTTGCAGCCGTTGTGTTTGCATTTGTAGTTGCATTAACAGTTCCGAAAGTCATCATTCCAGTGATGGCTAGGATAGAAAATAATCTTTTCATGTTCTAAATCTTAATTTTATTAGTTAAAGTGTTAAAGATATAAAAAAAATAGTAATTAAAAATAAAAAATCCAGCAGAGAGGAAGGGATTCGAACCCTCGATACGCTTTTGGCGTATACACACTTTCCAGGCGTGCGCCTTCGACCACTCGGCCACCTCTCTGTATTTTAATTAGCTTAATTACAAGGGCTCAAATAACAAAAAATTTGTTAATTGCTAAAACTTTATTCGTTAATTTTAAGTCATTTCTCCACGTAAGGATGCTTCATACATGGTTTTGAACATTTTAGATGAAATATTATGCCCTAATAAGTACATTAATTTACTTACAGCTGCTTCTGTTGTAATATCTTTTCCAGAAATAACTCCTATTTTTACTAGCTTTTCGCTGGTTTGATAGTGTCCCATGATAACACTTCCTCCAGAACATTGAGTTATATTAATAATATGTATTCCTTTTTTTATTGTTTCATCAACTAAATTAATAAACCACTTTTCTGTTGTGCAGTTTCCTGCACCATACGTTTCTAAAATGACACCTTTTAATTTTGGGGTATTGAAAATACTTTTTAATAAGGATTCTGAAATTCCTGGAAATAATTTTATTAGGGCAATGTTTGTGTCTAAATGTTTATGAACTATGAGTTTCTTCTTTAAATTTGGTTTAAACAAGTGCTCTTGATTAACTTTTAAATGCACTCCTGATTCTGCTAAATCTGGATAATTTAACGACGCAAAAGCTTCAAAGTGTTCTGCATTAATTTTGGTGGTTCTATTAGCTCTGTAAAGTTTATATTCAAAATAGAGGCAAACTTCTTTAATAACTGGTTTGTTTAAATGTTGTAATGAGGCAACTTGAATTGATGTTATTAAATTTTCCTTGGCATCGGTACGCAAATCTCCAATGGGTAGTTGAGAACCTGTAAAAACTACTGGTTTAGCCAAGTTTTCTAGCATAAAACTTAATGCAGATGCGGTATAACTCATAGTGTCGCTACCATGAAGTACAACAAACCCATCAAACATCTCATAATTTGATTCAATAATTTCTGCTATTTGAACCCAATAATCAGGATTCATGTTACTTGAGTCAATAGGCTTTTTAAAAGAGATTGTATCAATTTTGCAATCTAAAAGTTCAATTTCTGGTATTCTTTTTAAAAGATTTTTAAAATCAAATGCTCGTAAAACTCCAGTTTTAGGGTCTTTAATCATCCCAATAGTTCCACCGGTATATATAAGGAGTATGTTTGGTCTTGATTTATTCATGCTTATATATTAAAAATATCTTTTGAGTTTTGCGTTGTTACTTTAGCTATGTGCTCTTCTGAAACATTATAAATTACTGATAATTTTTCTAATACTTTAGTTATATAAGCACTTTCATTTCTTTTTCCTCTAAAAGGTGCGGGTGCTAAATAAGGCGAATCTGTTTCTAAAACAATATGATTTAATTCAATTTGATTTAAAAACTGGTCAATTTGTCCATTTTTAAAAGTTACCACGCCACCAATACCTAATTTCATATTATAGGATATTGCTTTAAGCGCTTGATGAAAATTTCCAGAAAAGCAATGAAAAATCCCAAATAAATCGGCGTCTTTTTCTTGTTCAAGAATCTCAAAAATTTCATCAAAAGCTTCTCTACAATGAATTACAATGGGAAGCTTATATTGTTTTGCTAATTTTATTTGATGCTTGAAAGCTTTTTGCTGAATCTCTAAAGTAGTTTTATCCCAATACAAATCAATTCCAATCTCACCAACGGCGTAAAACTTTCTCTTTTCAAGCATGTCTTCAACATGATTCAACTCCTCTTTATAATTCTCTTTCACATGCGTTGGATGCAAACCAATCATTAAAAAAATATGTTCTGGATACTCTTTTTCCAACTGCAACATGGCTTCTGTATACGCTGAATCTATTGCTGGTATAAAAAATCGTGACACATTTGATTGAATGGCTCTTTCAATCATTTGTTTTCTATCATCATCAAAAGCTTCACTATATAAATGTGTATGTGTGTCTGTTATAATCACAAAGGTTTTGTTAAAAATTTATAAACGATTTCATTGTTACAAAAATAATTGTTTTACATGAGTATATTTGTTTAAAATTAATTAGATGCAGTCGCTTAACCAATTCCTTCTTGAAAAAGGTTATACCAAAGTAAAACTTAAACTTGCTAAAACCAATCATTTTGAATTAAAAGCCACCATAAATGGTGTTAAAGGTTTATTTATTTTAGATACTGGAGCATCAAGTTCATGTGTTGGATTTGAAGCTATTGATACTTTTAAACTGGTAGCTGAAGAGTCTTTAATAAAAGCTACAGGTGCAGGCGCCACAGATATGGAAACACAAGTTTCAAAAAAAAATAATTTGAAAATTGGTTCATGGAAAGAAACAAATGTGGCTCTTATTTTATTTAATCTAACTCATGTAAATACTGCCTTAATTAATCATAAATCAAAACCTGTAGATGGAATAATTGGTGCTGACATCTTAAAAAAAGCTAAGGCAATTATTGACTACGAAAAGAAATACTTATACCTAAAAGAGTGAAATGTTTCTTATTTATAATTAAGTTTATCAATATTTTTAGTTAACCTTCAAATAAATTAATGATTCCAAATATAGTAATAGCAGATGATCATCCTTTAATGTTAAGAGGTTTAAAAGACTTTTTAACGTCTAAAGGTTTTAACATTGTAGGAATTGCTGAAGATGGAAATAGCGCTTATAATTTAATAGTAAAATTAAAGCCAGAAATCGCCATTTTAGATATAAGAATGCCTTATAAAACGGGTTTAGAAATAGCTGAAAGTTGCAAGAAAAACAATATAAATACTAAGATTATATTAATAACATTTGATAAAGAGGAAGAATTATTTCATAAGGCGAAAGAATTTAATGTTTATGGCTATATTTTAAAAGAATTTGCCATTGAAGAGATTGAAATTTGTATTAAAAATGTTTTAAAAGGGAAACCATATTTTAGCGAAGACTTAAAAGATTTTCTAGAAGCTGCTAAACCTAATTTAGATATCATAGAAACGTTGACAAAAACAGAATTAAAAATTCTTTCTTTAATAGCAGAAAACAAAACAAGTCAAGAAATAGCAAGTCAATTATCTGTAGCTATTAAAACTATCCATAAACACAGAAGCCATATTATTGCCAAACTTGATTTAGACAATAAACCAACCTCACTCACTATTTGGGCAAATCTTCACCATGATTTATTTTGAAAAATACGCATAAGTGCGTATTTTTTTTTACGAAGTTTAGATATACCTTTACCGTGCTATTAATTAATTCTTAGGGAGAATTTACGAAGACTCTGTGTTGTAATGACACAGAGTTTTCAATTAAAAGTTTAAAAATTTATTAAACCCCAAATAAACTCAATGGTAATGAATAATACTAGTAATAGTTTAGATAAATACTTTGTAATTAGCTTAGTTGTAATAGTTATTCTTGTTATTGCAATTAATATTATTGTTAATTTTTATTAGTTTTAATTAGTTATAAGGAAAAAAAAGGAGAGCTTTATATAAAGCTCTCCTTTTTTATTGCAAGAAATTTTATTATCATAATTCTAAAGCTTTTTTAATGTCATTACCCATTAACAACTCAACAGGGTTTTCTAAAGCTTCTTTAACCGCTACTAAAAATCCAACACTTTCTTTACCATCAATAATTCTATGATCATAAGATAAGGCAACATACATTATTGGACGGATTTCAACTTTACCATGAATAGCAACAGGACGATCAACAATATTATGCATTCCTAAAATGCCACTTTGTGGTGGATTGATAATTGGTGTTGATAACATACTTCCAAAAACGCCTCCATTGGAAATGGTAAAAGTTCCTCCTGTCATTTCATCAACCGTTATTTGACCATCACGAGCACGAAGCGCTAGTCTTTTTACTTCGGCTTCTACGCCTCTAAAAGTCATGTTTTCTACGTTTCTCATAACTGGAACCATCAAGCCTTTTGGGCCAGAAACAGCAATGCTAATATCACAAAAATCATAGGTAATCATTTCTTTTTCATCGATCATTGAATTCACAGCTGGATACATTTTTAATGCTCTTACAACTGCTAATGAGAAGAAACTCATAAAGCCTAAACCTACATTGTGTTTGTTCTTAAAAGTGTCTTTATACTCATTTCTCAAAGTGTAAATGGCAGACATATCAACCTCATTAAAGGTAGTTAACATGGCTGTAGTATTTTTAGCTTCTACCAAACGTTCTGCTACTTTACGACGCAACATTGATAATTTAGTTCTTGAAGTTCCTCTGTTTCCTCCTGTTGGTGTTCCCATTGAAGGTGTAGCATTTATAGCATCTTCTTTAGTAACTCTTCCGTCTTTACCAGTTCCTTTAACTTCTGAAGAAGGGATTCCTTTTTCAGCTAAAATCTTTTTAGCAGCAGGACTTGCGCTTCCTGTTGCGTACGTTTTAGACTCAGTTTCTGCTTGAACTGGTTTTGGAGTTTCAATTTTTGATACTTCTTGTTTCTTTTCTTCCTTTGGAGAATCTCCTTCTGGTTTTTCAGCACTAGTGTCAATTAAACAAACAATAGCTCCAACAGCAACTGCATCTCCTTCTTCAGCTTTTAATGTAATGATTCCACTTGCTTCTGCAGGAAGTTCCAGAGTTGCCTTATCACTATCTACCTCAGCAATTGCTTGGTCTTTTTCTACATAATCACCATCTTGTACTAACCAAGTAGCAATTTCTACCTCTTTTATAGATTCCCCTGGCGATGGGACTTTCATTTCTAAAATCATTCTTTAAATTTTAATTTTTCGTAGTTCAATCCTATTTATATTTTTAAAGTATTTCAAAAACAGTATCAATCACTCGCTGCTGTCTTCTTTTGTCTCTGGTACCAGAGCCTGGTGCAGGCACAGAATTGTATGGCCTTGATATGACATTTAATTTAACTAAATTCATTCGTTGAGCCATAAAAGACCATGCACCCATATTTTTTGGTTCTTCTTGAGCCCAAACATATTCCTTAACATTTGGATAGCGATTTATTACTTCTTGAATTTTATCTAAATGTAATGGAAATAATTGTTCTATTCTTACTAGCGCAACATCTTCTCTGTTCAATTTTTCGCGTTCAGCTAATAAATCATAATAGAATTTTCCTGTGCAGAAAACTAATCGTTTTACTTGTTCTGGATTTATTGTATCATCAATAACTTCTTTGAATTGCTCATTTACCAATTCATTTAATGATGATACCGCTTTAGGATGGCGTAATAAACTTTTTGGTGTGAATACAATTAATGGCTTTCTAAAATCACGTTTCATTTGTCGGCGTAATAAATGAAAGATATTTGCTGGTGTAGTACAATCAGCAACAGTCATATTATCATCACCACACAATTGTAAGTAACGTTCCATTCTAGCTGAAGAATGTTCTGAACCTTGTCCTTCATAACCATGAGGTAATAAAACAACAATTCCATTTTGTGATTTCCATTTATCTTCAGCTGCTGACAAATATTGATCAAAAATAATTTGAGCACCATTACTAAAATCACCAAATTGTGCTTCCCATAGTGTCAAAGTATTTGGATTTGCCATAGCATAACCGTAATCAAAACCAAGTACCGCATATTCTGACAACAAGGAGTTATAAATATACATTTCTCCTTTGTTAGCTGGGTTGGTGTTTAATAAATTTATTCGTTCTTCAGATATTTCATCTCTTAATATGGCATGGCGATGACTAAATGTTCCACGTTCAACGTCTTGACCAGACATACGTACATTAAACCCTTCTTCTAACAAACTACCATAGGCTAATGTTTCAGCCATTCCCCAATCTAATGAATCACTTTCAAATACCATAGAAGCTCTACCGTCTAGTATTTTTTCAGCTTTTCTTAAAAACTTAACACCTTCTGGAACTGTAGAAACTACCTTAGCAATATTTTCAAGTTTATCTTTTGGATAGCTTGTATCAACTGTTTCAAGCATTTCTTCAATGCCTTTTCGTTGAAAACCTGTCCAACGCTCTTCCATAAATTCTCTTACAATTGAATTATGCTCCTCTTTTGATTTGGCATATTCTCTCTCAAGCATATCTTTAAACTCTTCAACAATTGAATTGGTATAAGCTTTATCAACGGTATTCTCTGAAATTAATTTATCTGAGTAAATATCAAAAGGGTTTGGATGTTTTGCTATTTCTTTATAAAGTTTTGGTTGTGTAAAACGAGGTTCATCACCTTCATTATGACCATACTTTCTGTAACCCAATAAATCTATATAAACATCACGTTTATAACGCATTCTATAATCCAAAGCTAATTCAACAGCATGAACAACGGCTTCTGCATCATCAGCATTTACGTGTAATACTGGTGATAAAGTAACCTTTGCTACATCTGTACAATAGGTGCTTGAACGCGCATCTAGATAATTAGTTGTGAATCCAATTTGATTGTTAACTACAATATGAATGGTTCCGCCTGTTTTATAGCCTTTTAACTGGCTCATTTGAGCAACTTCATAAACAATACCTTGCCCAGCAATAGCAGCGTCACCATGTACAACAATTGGTAATATTTTTGAATCATCACCATCATAATCATTATCAATTTTGGCACGTGTAATACCTTCAGCAACTGAGGCTACAGTTTCAAGGTGTGAAGGATTAGGCACCAAATTCATTCTGATGGTTTTTCCGTTTTGATAGGTTTTTTCAAGGGTTAAGCCTAAGTGATATTTTACATCACCATCAATATCTTCATCTTCAAAATCTTTACCATCAAACTCACTAAAAAGTTCTTTAATTGGTTTTCTAAAAATATTTACAAGTGTATTTAAACGTCCACGATGCGCCATGCCTAATACACATTCTTTTACATCATATAATTCTGCAGCATTAATAAGTGCAACACTTATAGCCGGAATTAAACTTTCTCCACCTTCAAGGGAAAATCGTTTTTGTCCAACATATTTTGTTTGCAAAAAGTTTTCAAAAGTTACTGCTTGATTTAATTTAGAAAGAATATATTTTTTGGCACTTTCTGAATAACTTGGGTGATTATCATTAACATTAAGCTTGTTTTGAAACCACTTTATTACATCAGGATTTCTAATATACATATACTCAACACCAATTGAGCTGCAATAAATTCTATTTAAGTGAACTAAAATTTCGCGTAATGTTTGTGCTCCAATACCCAAAACCTCTCCTGCATTAAAAACGGTATCTAAATCATTTTCAGATAGCCCAAAATTTTCAATATCTAATGTTGGTTCATAGGTTCTTCTGGTTCTTACTGGATTAGTTCTTGTAAATAAATGACCTCTCGTTCTGTAGCCATCAATAAGTCTTATAACTTGAAATTCTTTTTGAACATATTCAGGAATTTGTGTAGAAACACCTTCGACTATTTCTCCATTAAGTCCGTAATTTTCAGAACCAAAATCATATCCCTGAAAAAATGCGCGCCAACTTGGTTCAACAGAATCTGGGTTTTGTAAATATTGATCATAAAGCTCAGCAAAATAAGATGTGTGAGCTGCGTTAAGAAAGGAATATTTATCCATTATAGTTTGTCAGACAATCTTTTATTTAAAGAAAATTTTTCCAAAAATACAACTTTTAACAAAACTAGATATTGTTTTACAATTTTTATAACAAACATTTTTTACTCAATATCAAAATAATAAAAACTCCTTGTCTGGCTTCGTAAATCAAATATTTCACTAAATATTTTTTTCTTAATTTTGCTTTTTTAAAAAAATTAAAAAGGCATGTTTAAATTATATTTTTTAATCTTATCTGTTCTCATTTTAACTTTCTCTAGTTGTGGAAAAGCAGAGGCTGAAAAAAAACCAGGTTTTTCTTATGAAAATATGCCATCTTCAAACAATAAAATTTCTATTGAAGCAAAAGTTTTAGCATCTGAAAAAATTGATTTAACTAATAAAGGTATTGGGCCCATTTCAAATATAGAATTACCCAAAGAAATTGATTTTACTTTAGCTAAACATGGTGAAGCCATTTTTAAAAAAATGTGTACTGCCTGCCACAGACCAGATAAAAAATTTATTGGCCCTGCAGCAAAAGGCATAATAAATACCAGAACACCTGAATGGATTATGAATATGATTTTAAATCCGGAAGAAATGTTAAGAAAAGACCCATTAGCAAAAGAATTGCTTGTAGAATTTAATTATGCTCCTATGATTAAACAAAACATCACTCAAGAGGATGCTAGAGCTATTTTAGAATATTATAGAACGCTTAACTAATTTGTTAAGATTTTAATACAATCTAAAAATTTAACTTAACTCATGCCTAAAGCGGTAAGCTAGATTTTCCGTTTTTTACATCTAAAGCCAGTTCATTAATAGTCTTTTGTTTTAAGTTTTTCATCAAAATATTTCTTGAATTACTGGTTAAGTAATGTATTGGGCAGGGATTGTTTTTATCGCACTTTTCTAAACTTAACAAGCAGGCGTTTAAATTTCTTTCACCTTCAATAACTGCAACAATATCTAAAACACTTCTGTTTTTATCTATATCACTTAAAAAAAAACCTCCTTTTGGGCCTCTTGTAGAGGAAATTAATTTTTGCTTAGCCAATTCTTGTAATAATTTGGCAATATAGGCTTGAGGAACATTAATAGGTTCTGAAATATCTTTAACCATAATTTTTTTTTCTTCACTAGAGTTTATTGCTAAAAACAAAACGGCTTTTATGGTGTATTTTGATGAATTTGAAATCATTTTATAACTTATTTTATTTTATTCAAATTAAAAAAGACTTTTTTGTCTTAAATATGATTTATATCATATTTATTAAGTTGGCAAGATATTAATTTTGACCCATAAAATTATAAAACATGAAATCAATAGTTATCATTTTAAGTGTTTTACTATCCATTAGCCTTATGAGTTGTGGAAGTAAAGAAGAAAAAAAGAAAGAAGGTTTTTCGTATGAACAAAAATCTAAACCAGAAAGTACTGCTCCAGCAAAACTCAAAACTGTTTTGCCTTCAGAAAGAGTAGATTTAACCAATAAAGGTATTGGGCCTATTACTTCAATAGAAATAAATACTGAAGTAAGTCAAGAAATGGCCTTAAAAGGCGAAGACATTTATAAAAAAATGTGTACCGCTTGCCATAGACCTACCAAGAAATTTATTGGTCCAGCACCTCTTAATATTTTAGAGAGAAGAACTCCAGAATGGGTTATGAATATGATTTTAAATCCGGAAGAAATGTTGCAAAAAGACCCATTAGCAAAAGATTTATTAGCAGAATTTAACGGTGCTCCAATGGCCAATCAAAATCTAACCCAAGAAGAAGCTAGGGCAGTATTGGAATACTTTAGAACCTTAAAATAACAAGCATATGAAAACCAAACAAACCATCGTATTATGTGTTTTGCTTGCTTTAAGTTTTTATCAATGTAAAGACAACAAAAAACTTCAAACAAAAGACGCTCCACTAACAACCGTAAGTACTAAATCTAATGAAAAACAAGGGCAAGCCTTCATTAAAAACGACGAAAGTAAACCAACTGTTTTAGGTATAGCCATCGGCTCTAAAGACCACACCACATTGGTAGCTGCGGTACAAGCAGCCGAACTGGAAAACGCTTTAGTTAATGCAGGGCCATTAATGGTGTTTGCCCCAACAAACGAAGCCTTTGCAGCTCTACCAGAAGGAACCGTTGAAAACTTGTTAAAGCCAGAAAATAAAGCCAAGCTTGCTTTAATTTTAAAACACCACGTAACGCCCGGAAATTATTCAAAAGACTTTTTAAAAAAATTTAAACACTTAGGTCAAGCCAGTAACGAGAATGTTAGTGTTGAAGTTAAGGGCGATGACGTGTATATAGGAGGCGCAAAAATTATTGCAAGTTTTCCAGCAGGAAATGGGATTGTTCACGTAGTAGATAAGGTGATATTACCAAAAAATTAAAAAACTAAAAACTAAATATAATGAAACAAATTCTTAAAATCTCAACAGGATTTTTAATGATTGCTTTGGCATTTACCAGTTGCAATAATGGAGAATCAAAATCTAATAGTGCGCTAAGTTCAAGTGCGGCAGAAAAAGTATATGTAGCTCCAGGCGAGCATGATGAATTCTATGCGTTTATCTCTGGCGGATTTAGCGGACAATTATCTGTTTACGGATTGCCTTCCGGACGCTTGTTTAAAGTTATTCCAGTATTTTCTCAAGATGCCGAAAAAGCTTGGGGTTATAACGAAGAAACCAAACCCATGTTAAACACTTCACACGGATTTATTCCTTGGGACGATGCTCACCATCCAGATATTTCACAAACAGCAGGGGAAATTGATGGCAGATATGTTTATATTAATGCCAACAATACACCTAGAATAGCTAAAATAGATTTAACCACGTTTGAAACTACAGAGATTATTGAAATTCCTAACAGTGCAGGAAACCACAGCTCTTCTTTTGTTACAGAAAACACAGAATATGTAGTAGCAGGAACACGTTTTTCGGTACCAATTCCACAAAGAGATATGTCTATTAAAGATTACAAAGGAAATTTTAAAGGGTCTTTATCGTTTCTAAAAGTAAATCCAGACAATGGCGAAATGACTATTAAATTTCAATTATTAATGCCAGGTTTCAATTATGATTTATCCCATCCTGGAAGAGGAAAATCTCATGGATGGTTCTTTTTTACCACTTATAATACAGAAGAAGCCAATTCTCTTTTAGAAGTCAATGCTTCACAAAACGATAAAGATTTTATTGCAGCCATTAATTGGAAAAAAATTGAAGAATACGTTAACAACGGTGGTGGCACAAAAATGCCTACAAAATATGCTCACAATATTTATAGTGATGAAACGCATACTGCCACATCAACCATGATAAATGAAGTATTAACCGTAAATCCTTTAGAAGTTCCTGGTGCGGTATATTTATTGCCAACCCCAAAATCTCCTCACGGCTGTGATGTAGATCCTTCTGGCGAATATATTGTTGGAAACGGCAAATTATCGGCCAATTTAACGGTACATTCTTTCACAAAAATGGTAGATGCCATAGAAAATAAAAAATTTGATGGCGAAGCCTACGGAATTCCTATTTTAAAATTTGAAGACGTATTAGCTGGTTCTGTTGAACAACCAGGGTTAGGCCCATTACACACAGAGTTTGACGGTAAAGGAAATGCTTACACCACATTTTTTATATCTTCTGAAGTTGTAAAATGGAAATTAGGCACTTGGGAAGTTTTAGACAGAAAACCAACCTATTACTCTGTTGGACATTTAATGATTCCCGGTGGAAACTCAGCAAAACCATTTGGAAAATATGTGGTTGCCATGAACAAAATTACCAAAGACCGTTATTTGCCAACAGGACCAGAAGTAACACAATCGGCTCAACTTTATGATATTTCAGGCGATAAAATGGAATTGTTATTAGATTTTCCAACCATAGGAGAACCACATTATGCCGCAGGTTGTCCTGCATCGTTAATTGAAGCCAATTCAAAAAAATTATATAAACTCGAAGACAACAAACATCCATATGCTGCTAAAAGTGATGCCGATACCAAAGTTGTAAGAAAGGGCAATGAAGTGCATGTACAAATGACCATGATTAGAAGCCACTTCTCACCAGATAATATTGAAGGCATTAAAGTTGGCGACAAAGTATATTTCCATATTACCAATTTAGAACAAGATTATGATGTACCTCATGGCGTTGCTATGATTGGAGCCAATACCTCAGAATTGTTAATCATGCCCGGACAAACAGAAACATTTGTTTGGGAACCAAAACAAGTTGGAGTTTGGCCATTTTATTGTACTGATTTCTGTTCGGCTTTGCACCAAGAAATGCAAGGATATGTGCGCGTTTCTCCATCAGCTTCAAACATTGAATTGTCTTGGTCTTTAGGAGAAGTTTTTTAAAATTACTATTGGAAATACTCATTTAATTGTTTTTTTCAATGAATGGCGAGAGTTTGTCGCTCTCGCCATTCTTCTCAAATTATTATTAAAAAATGTTCTTAAAACAAAGTCATGAAAAAATCAAATATTATTATGCTACTTGCTGCTATCTTTCCTTTAGCATTGTTTGTTTTTCCGTTATGGAATATAACCCTTGAAGCACCACAATATCCAATTCCTTTGGGAATGAATATTTATATCAACGATTTTGCCGATGCGAATCCGTACGACATAAAAAACATCAACTTAATGAATCATTATGTAGGTATGAAATATATTCCCGATGCCATTCCAGAGTTTAAAATATTTCCAATAGGAATCATTATTACTTCCATTATAGGACTCATCTTTGCATTTAAAGGAAACTATAAGTGGTTTTTGGCATGGTTTATTTTAATGATGGTGTTAAGTGCTACCGGACTCTATGACTTTTATTTATGGGAACATGATTATGGACATAATTTAGATCCAAAAGCGATTATGAAATTTACAAATCCTGATGGCAGTGTCATGGGCTTTCAGCCACCTTTATTTGGCACAAGGCATATTTTAAACTTTACGGCGCATTCTTATCCAAGACTAGGTGCTTACTTTTTAGGACTTGGCATTACAATGGCGCTTATCGCGTATTTAACAGGAAAAAAAACATCATAAAAAAACTGCGGATTTATAAAGCGCAACACACTAAAACACTAAAAAGATGCAAACCTTAAAAATTTATTTAATAATGGCATTACTGCTATGGGTTGTTAGTTGTAATGTTTCTCCAAAACCTATAGTCTATGGAACCGATGGTTGTCATTTTTGCAAAATGACGATAGTTGATAAGGTTCATGCAGCCGAAATTGTTACTAAAAAAGGGAAAGTTTATAAGTTTGACGCTACAGAATGTATGGTTCATTTTATCAAAGAATTTAACACTTCTGATATTGCTTTATACGTATCCAATAATTATACAGAACCAGAAGCTCTTATAAATTCTTCACAAGCTACTTTTTTAATCAGTAAAAAAATTCCAAGCCCCATGGGAGCTTTTCTGTCGGCGTTCAAAAACAAGGCAGATGCTGAAAAAACGCAAAAAGAAAAAGGGGGAACGCTTTATACTTGGAGTGAACTGCTAACGCATTTAAACGATTAGTTTCATGAATAATTGGGTTACTTTTTTAATAATTATTTCTTTAATTATCACCAGCCATGCTCAAAATATTGAGGTGTGTAATGCCTGTGCTGTTTCAACAATAACCGCAGCCATTGCTCAAGCCAAAGATTATGATACCATTACTATTAAAAAAGGAACTTATAAGGAACATGACATTATTATAGATAAACCACTAACCATTATTGGTGAAAATTATCCGGTCATTGATGGCGAATCAAAAGGAGAAATCATCACGATTGTTTCAGATAATGTCTCGGTTGATGGCTTGTTTATCATTAATGTTGGCACTAGTTATACTGAAGATTATGCTGCCATTAGAGTGAGAAAAAGCAAATATTTTGTAATTCAAAATGTGGTATTAGAACGATTGTTTTTTGGTATTTATCTCGAAAAATCAAGTTATGGCAAAGTCTATCATAATAAAATAATTGGCGATGCTGTTGAAGAATACAACTCCGGGAATGGCATACAATTGTGGTATAGCAATCATATAGACATTGAACATAATTATGTTGAGCATGTACGCGATGGTATTTATTTGGAATTTTCAGACGACTGTATTATTAAAAACAATGTCAGTGCCAACAATTTAAGATATGGGTTGCATTTTATGTTTTCCAATAACGACATGTATCAAGATAATACCTTCGAAAACAATGGTGCGGGCGTGGCCGTTATGTTTTCAAAAAAAATAAAAATGTGCAATAACACATTTAAAGAAAATTGGGGAACAGCTTCGTATGGATTGTTGCTTAAAGAAATTAATGATGCTGAAATTAAAGGAAACACCTTTGAACAAAACACCATAGGCATTAATATAGAAGGCTCTAACAGGATTATCTATAAAAATAATCATTTTATTAGTAATGGTTGGGCCATAAAAGTACGCGGTGCTTGCTATACCAACAGCTTTACAGAAAATAATTTCTTATACAATTCCTTTGATATATCTTATAACAGTCATGTTAATGATAACGTATTCGACAAAAATTATTGGAGTAATTACACAGGTTATGATCTTGATAAAAATGGGATTGGCGATGTGCCATACAGACCCGTAAAACTGTTTTCTTACATAGTTAACAGAACACCAGAAACCATTATTTTACTGAGAAGCCTTTTTATTGATATTATTGATTTTTCTGAAAAAGTGTCTCCTGTTTTTACGCCAGATAATCTATTAGACAATCATCCTTTAATTAAAAAAATGTCATGGTAACTATTCAAAACCTTCATAAAAAGTTTGGCCAAAACAAGGTGTTAAGCGGTTTGAATCTTGACATTAAAGAAGGTGGCATTTTTGCCGTACTCGGCCCGAATGGTTCTGGAAAAACCACCTTAATTAAAGCTATTTTAGGCATGGTAATCCCTGATAAAGGAACCATCCACTTGTTCGAAAAAAATATTAAAAACCAATCGGCTTACAGAAATAACATTGACTATTTACCACAAATTGCCAATTTTCCAAGCAATCTTAAAGTAAAAGAACTAATAAAAATGATTAAGGATTTAAGGGGACGAGCAGCCAATGATAACCAGCTTATAAAACAATTTAAGCTTGAACCTTATCTAGACAAAAAATTAGGAAACCTGTCTGGTGGCACCAAACAAAAAGTAAATATTGTACTAACATTTATGTTTAATAGCCCACTTATTATTTTAGACGAACCAACCTCAGGCTTAGACCCTATTTCTTTATTACGTTTAAAAGATTTGATTCAAACAGAAAAAGCGAATGGAAAAACTATTTTAATTACATCTCATATTATGAGTTTTGTTGAGGAAGTCTCTGATGAAATTGTTTTTTTATTAGAAGGGCAAATTTATTTTAAAGGCACCATAAACGAGCTTAAAACTAAAACCAATCAACCTAATTTTGAACACGCTATAGCGTCCATTTTAACAGAGAATCATGCTTAAAATATTAAAATACAGTTTTTACGATTTAATGCGGAGTCGCTGGAATTACGTGTACTTTGTCTTTTATTTTTTGCTAGGTATGGTGCTGTTATTCTTAAATAATGATATATCAAAAGCAGTCATAACCTTAATGAACATCATCATAGTTTTGGTGCCTTTAATTGGAACCATATTTGGCGTTATGTATTATTACAACTCTAAAGAGTTTACAGAGCTTTTATTGGCACAGCCTTTAAAACGTTCGTCTATTTTTTTAGGACAATATTTAGGTGTGGCTTTATCATTAAGTATGAGTTTGATTTTAGGTTTAGGCATTCCCTTTTTGTTTTATGGCTTGTTCAAATCTAACGCCATCTGGAATTTTTCTTTATTAATTATTACAGGCTCATTTCTTACCTTCATTTTTACAGCATTAGCGTTTAATATAGCCTTATCAAATGAAAACAAAATAAAAGGTTTTGGCTATGCCATTTTAGTTTGGTTATTACTTGCTATTATATATGACGGCGTATTTTTAATGTCTCTTATCCTTTTTGAAGATTATCCATTAGATAAGTTTTCTTTAATTGGCACCATGTTAAACCCTATCGATTTATCGCGTACACTCATCTTATTAAAATTAGACATCTCTGCCTTATTGGGCTATACAGGAGCTGTTTTTAAACAGTTTTTTGGAACAAATTTCGGATTAATGGTCTCGTTTATTATGTTAACATTTTGGGTCATATTTCCAGTTTTTAGAATGGTTTATAAATCAAAGAGGAAAGACTTTTAGAATATAATCAACTTAAATAAAATAATTAATTAAAATAAATTATTATGAATACAATAGATAACAAAACAGTCGCAGAAGTAGTTGCAGAAAACATTAAAACAGCACATGTTTTCAAAAAATATGGTATAGATTTTTGTTGTGGTGGCGGCGTTACCATCGACAAAGCCTGTGAAAAAAAGAACTTGGATTATTTCAAATTAAAAGAAGAATTATTAAACGTAGATGAAGCCCCAAAAGCCTATAATTATAATGCTTGGAATCTGGATTTTCTAATCGACCATATTTTAAATGTCCATCACGCTTATGTTGTAGAAACCATTCCTTTAATTCTGCAATATGCAAACAGAGTTGCAGAGGTTCATGGCCATCATTATTCTGAAGTTAAAGAGATTAATAAAATGTTCAATGAGGTTGCTAACGAATTAACATCTCACATGAAAAAAGAAGAAATGGTTTTATTCCCATATATTAAAAGCCTATTGCTTCATGAAAATGAAAACAAACCATTAAATCTTCCTCCATTTGGTACGGTTAAAAACCCTATTGCCATGATGGAATCTGAACATGAGGCTGTAGGTGATATTTTTAAGGAAATCGCTAAATTAAGCAACAACTATACACCACCAGAAGACGCTTGTAATACCTTTAAAGCGCTTTATGCCGCTTTGGATGAATTTGAACAAGATTTGCATCAGCACATTCATTTAGAGAATAATATTTTACATCCAAAAGCTAAAGAACTAGAAATTAAGTTAATTAACATATAGGCATTATTTAAAGTTGGCTTTCAAAATATAAAGCTGAAAGCCAACTTTACTTTGTTAATAATAATTTCTATACCAAACCTTTTGCCATTCTCTTTTTAAAATTAAAAATGATACTTGTTCTGAAAGTAGCAAGATGTCTTCTCCGTCTAATTGTTTTATTTGTTTTTCAGATACATCAATAATGTAAAGTAAATTAAGATACTCTGTAAACTTATTTTGAATGAGATTATAAATAGTTTCTTGAAGAATTAATTTTAAGCTTGTAGGCAAAACTTCTTCATGAAAATCAATGCTAATGTTTGCTAATAAAAAATCCTTATTAAGTTGTTCTATAAGCTTTTTATACAAATTAAGCTGATTGGCTTCATTAATTAAATCATCAAATGTTGCAGGAAATTGCATTATAGATTTCTGTACATTAACTGTTCTCCAAACTGTTTTAAAACCAACTTTTTATCTTCAGAAATGTTTATGGTTTCTAAAATAGCAAAAGCTTTTTGAGTATATTCTTTAATAGCGTTTTTTGTTGCTTTTGTTGAGCCGCTTTCAATAAAAATTTGTTTGCCAATTTTAATTTTTTCTTCAGGATTACTTGGGCTTACACTAAATAAATGTTGCAATTGTAGACGATCTTCAGCGTTAGACCCTTTTAATGCATTGATATATAAAAATGTTTTTTTATTTTCAATAATATCGCCTCCAACTTGTTTTCCAAAGGTTTTTGGGTCGCCAAAAGCATCTAAATAATCGTCTTGTAATTGAAACGCAATTCCTAAATTCTTGCCAAATTGGTATATTCTATTTTGATTTTCTGCTGAAGCATTGGCAACAATCGCTCCCATTTTCATAGCTGCGCCTACTAAAACCGCTGTTTTATACTCAATCATTTTTAAATACTCATCAATTGTAACATCCTCTCTGCTTTCAAAATCTACATCATATTGTTGGCCTTCGCAAACTTCTAAAGCCGTTTTACTAAACAATTCAGCTAAAGCCCTGAAAGTTTTGTTATCATAATTCTCAAATAATTGATACGCCATAATGAGCATAGCATCGCCAGAAAGAATTCCAGTATTGATATCCCATTTTTCATGAACTGTTTGGTTGCCTCTTCGCAAAGGTGCGTCATCCATAATATCATCATGCACTAAAGAGAAATTATGAAAAACTTCAATACTTAAAGCGGCATCTAAGGCTTCTTTATAATCGCCATTAAAAATTTCAGAAGTCATTAAAGTTAAAACTGGTCGCAGTCTTTTTCCGCCTAATTTTAAAATATATTGAATGGGTTCATAAAGATTTTTGGGCTCTTTTACTATTGAATATGCTTCAAGATATTCAATAAACTTATGTTGGTATGTTTCTATTGATAGCATAAAACAAAAATAAAGCAATTCATGATATTTAAAAGTCTCATTGTAAATTATATGTTAAAAAATTATTAATACTTAGGAAACTTTTTTTGTTTTTAAAGTTTCCTATTGTACATTTGCACCCATTATGAGAGAAAAAATATTAAGTAACGCTACAGAATTGTTTTTAAACTATGGTTTTAAAAGTATCACTATGGATGATATTTCTAATCATTTAGGAATCTCAAAAAAAACCATTTATCAGCACTTTGAAAACAAAATATCTCTTGTAGAGGCTGTAAGTTTGTATGTATTTGAAAATATTTCTTGCGGTATTAGTGGCATATGTTCTTTAAAAAAGAATCCTATTGAAGAGATTTACGACATTAAACAATTTGTAATGGAGCATTTAAAAGATGAAAAATCTTCACCTCAATATCAATTACAAAAATATTATCCAAAAATATTCAATACCCTTAAAAAGAAACAGTTTGAAGTAATGCAAAAGTGTGTTAAAGACAACCTTTCAAGAGGTGTTGAACAAGGACTTTACAGATCAAATTTAAATATTGAATTTATTTCAAGAATTTATTTTAACTGCATGGTAACTTTAAAAGACAAAGAAATGTTTCCCTTAAATAATTTCTCAATGAATACGCTTATGGAATATTATTTAGAATATCATTTAAGAGGCATTTGTACAGAAAAAGGACTATTAACATTAAATAAATTTATCAACAATCAATCATAAAACATGATAAACAAAAAACTATTTTTATTAATTTTTATGCTCACATCTGTAATGTTTTCACAAGAAACCATTCAGAGTTTTAGTTTACAACAAGCTATAGACTATGCCTTAGAGCATAACAGAACGGCTAAAAATGCTTTAAGAGATATTGAGGCCGCTAAAAAACAAAAATGGGAAACCATTTCAACAGGATTGCCACAAATAAGCGCCTCCATAGATTATCAAAATTTTTTAAAACAGCAAATATCTTTAATTCCTGCAGAATTTTTTGGAGGAAATCCTGGAGAATTTGCTGAAGTAACCTTTGGAACCAAACAAAATATGTCTGCAACCGCTACTTTAAGTCAAAAAATATTTGATGGTTCCTATTTAGTAGGATTACAATCGGCAAAGGTATATTTAGAAATTTCAAAAAATGCCAAAACAAAAACCGATTTAGAAGTTAGAAAAGCGGTTATTAATGCCTATGGAAATGTATTACTTGCAGAACAAAGTATTCAAATTCTAGAACGTAATAAAACGGTTCTTGAAAAGAATTTATACGAGTTAACCAAAATATATGAAAATGGTTTAGAAGAAGAAGAAAGTGTAGAGCAATTGCAAATCACCTTATCTAGTGTTGAAAGTTCTCTAAAAAACACCATGCGTTTAAAAACACTAGCCTACCAAATGCTTAATATAACTATGGGGCTTGATGTTTATAATAACACAAAACTTACAGATAGTTTAGAAAATTTAACCATCCAAAACATGTCTCTTGAACTGCTTCAAAAAGAATCAAATATTGAAAAAAATATTGATTACCTCATTGCAGAGAACGACAAAAAATCAAAAGAACTATTACTTAAACTAGAAAAAAGTAAAGCTTTACCAACTGTAAATGCGTTCCTAAATGGCGGCTATTCTGGCTTTGGAAATTCATTTGAGTTTGCTAAAAAACAACAACAATGGTTTGGTTCTTCATTATTTGGTGTCAATATGAATATTCCCATTTTTAGTTCTTTAGGAAGAAGCGCAGCCACACAAAGAGCAAGAATTAATTTATCAAAATCTCAAGATGATTTAATTGAAACCGAACAAAAATTACAACTTCAAATTGCTTCTGCAAAAAGTAATTATCAATTCTCTGTTGAAGATTATGATAATAAAAAACAAAACCTTCAACTAGCAGAACGTATTGAACAAAAAAATCAAATTAAATTTTTTGAAGGCATTGCCTCTAGTTTTGATTTAAGACAAGCACAAACTCAATTATATACAGCACAACAAGAATACTTACAAGCTATGCTTGATGTTATTAACAAAAAAGCTGAATTAGAAACCGTATTAAATACAATCAACAATCAATAAAATCAATCAAACCATGAAACATATTATATCCATTCTAGCACTTGTATTTGTATTGACATCATGTAGTAGCGAGAAAAAACAATCTGTAGAAGAAGTTATTGCAACAAATAATTTAGAAAAAATTAGAGCAAAGAAAAATCTATTAGATGAACAACAACAACTTATAAGTTCAGAATTAAAACTACTTGATGCAAAAATAAAAGAATTAGATCCATTAGAAAAAATTCCATTGGTTACCACATTTGCTGCCAAAGAAGTTGTTTTTACACATTATTTAGAACTACAAGGAAATGTTAGCACCAAGCAAAATTTAATTATTTATCCAGAATTTTCAGGTGTTTTAACTCAAGTATATGTTAAAGAAGGACAGCTAGTAAGCAAAGGTCAAATTTTAGCAAAAATAGATGATGGTGGCTTAAGTCAACAATTAGCACAATTACAAATACAAGCAGATTTGGCCAAAACAACATTTGACCGTCAAGAAAGACTATGGAATCAAAAAATTGGTAGTGAAATTCAATATTTGCAAGCAAAATCATCATACGAGGCACAATCAAGAGCCGTAAATCAATTGACTCAACAAATTGAAAAAACAATAGTTAGAGCGCCATTTTCAGGAAGTATTGATGATGTTATTACAGATCAAGGTAGTGTAGTTGCTCCTGGTCAATCACAATTATTCAGAATTGTAAATCTAAAAGATATGTATATTGAAACTGATGTGCCAGAACGTTATATTTCTGAGGTTACATCTGGCAAAGAAGTTATGGTTGAATTTCCAATTTTAGGAAAAACCGTAGATTCAAAAGTGCGTCAAGCAGGTAGTTTTATTAATCCTTCCAACAGAACTTTTAAAGTTGAAGTTGCTGTACCAAATTATGATGGACAAATAAAACCAAACCTTACAGCTAAACTTAAAATTAACGATTACACAAATAATAAAGCCATTTTAATTCCACAAAGTATTATATCTGAAAATGCTGAAGGAGACCAGTACGTTTATATTATCACCAATAAAAATGGAGACAAAGGAATTGCAAAACAAATCATTGTTGAAACTGGTAAAACACAAGGCGATTATATTGAAATTCTTTCTGGTTTAGAACATGAAGACGAAATAATTGATGAGGGTGCACGAAGTGTAAAAGACGGACAAGAAATAAAAATTCTTGTTATAGAAGATAAGAAATAATTCAACCCTAAAAAGTTTTAAAAAATGACTAAAAAGAAAAAAGAAGCGCATAAGGAATTTGGATTATCATCTTGGGCTATCAATAATAAAACAACTATGTATGTTTTAATTGTACTGATACTTATTCTTGGTGCCGGAGCTTATTATAGTATGCCTCGTGAAAGTTTTCCTGAAGTAAAAGAAACCAAAATTTACATTAGCTCCATATATCCAGGAAACACTGCTGAAGACATTGAAAAACTAATCACTGACCCTATTGAAGATAAATTAAAAACGGTAAGTAATGTGGTTGAAATTACCTCAACCTCACAAGAAGATTATTCAATAATTATTGTTGAATTTGATGAAAACATTTCTGTAGAAGCTGCAAAACAAAAAGTAAAAGACGAAGTAGATTCTGAAACCTCTGGTGAAGATTGGCCAACGTTTAATGGTGCAAAAGTAGAACCTAATGTTTTTGATTTAAGTCTTTCTGAAGAAATGCCAATTCTAAACATTAATATATCTGGTGATTATCCTATTGAGAAATTAAAAGCATATGGAGAATATCTAGAAGATGAAATAGAAAGCTTACAAGAAATTAAACAGGTTGATATTCGCGGAGCACAGGATAAAGAAGTTGAAGTAGCAGTAGATATTTACAAAATGATGGCTGCTCAAGTTAGTTTTAATGATATTATAAATACCATTAATGGTGAAAATATGACCATGTCTGCAGGTAATTTAATTACAAGTGGACAACGTCGTACTATTAGAATTATTGGTGAAATAGATAAACCTAGTGACCTAGAAAATTTTGTTGTAAAATCTGAACACAACAACCCTATTTATTTAAAAGATATTGCTACAGTTACTTTTAAAGATGAAGACAAAACAACATATGCTAGAGAGTTTGGCAAACCTGTTGTGATGTTAGATGTTAAAAAACGTTCTGGAAAAAATATGGTTGCCGCTTCTGAACAAATTAGAACCATTGTTGATAATGCTGTTGCTAATGTATTTCCTCCAGATTTAAAAGTAACTATTGCTAATGACCAATCATCACAAACCATCGGACAAGTTGACGACTTGGTTAACAATATCTTTTTTGGAATAATTCTCGTAGTAACGGTACTTATGTTCTTCTTAGGATTTAAAAATGCCCTATTCGTAGGTTTTGCAATTCCTATGTCCATGTTTATGTCACTCATGATATTAAATCTTTTAGGATATACCATGAATACCATGATTCTATTTGGTTTAATTATGGGTCTAGGTATGCTTGTTGATAACGGTATTGTGGTTGTTGAAAACGTATACAGATTAATGAGTGAAGAAGGATTAAGCAGAACCGAAGCAGCTAAAAAAGGCATTGGTGAAATTGCCTTTCCTATCATTATTTCTACCGCCACAACAGTTGCAGCATTTATTCCTTTAGGCTTGTGGCCAGGTATCATGGGAGAATTCATGAAATATTTTCCAATAACACTATCAGTTGTTTTAGGTTCGTCATTGTTTGTTGCTATCTTCTTTAACTCTGTGATGGTGTCTCAGTTTATGACTACAGAAGACAAAAACTTACCACTAAAACAAATTATTAAATTATCTGGTACTATCGCCATCATAGGAATTCTCATTTTTATCTTTGGTGGGAGCTATAGAGGCTTAGGAACACTTATGGTTATCACATCCATATTGTTATGGGTTTACAGATTGTTCTTAAGAAAATGGTCAAATCATTTTCAAAATAACATTTTACCACGTTATGAACTTTTATATGAACGCACACTTCGTGCTGCCTTAAAAGGTAAAAGGCCAGTTTTTATTGTCATTGCCACATTTGTATTACTTGTACTTGCGTTTATGGGGTTTGGCGCTTCTATTGGTAGTCAAAGAACTAAAGTAGAGTTTTTCCCAGATAATACGCCTAATCAAATTATAGTATATATAGAATACCCTGAAGGCACTGATATTAAAAAAACTAATGCTCTTACAGAAGATATCGAGAAACGTGTTTACAAAATAATTAATGACCCCATTTTTATGGATGGTGATTATAATTTCTTAGCTGAAAGTGCTGTTTCTCAAGTTGGTGAAGGCGCAGGAAACCCACAAACAGATGGAGGTTCAGCTGCCGAAATGCCACATCGAGGAAAAATTACAGCAACCATGCGCGAGTTTAAATACAGAAGAGGCGCAGACAGTAAAGAACTTCTTAAAAAAGTTCAAGAAGCTCTCAAAGACATTTATCCAGGAGTTGCCATTTCTGTTGAAAAAGATGCCGCAGGTCCACCAGCAGGTTATCCAATAAATATTGAATTAGAAGGTGATGATTATGCTGAATTAATTAATACAGCAGAAAAAATGAGAAACTTCTTAAACACCAAAAATATCCAAGGGATTGATGAATTGAAAATTGATGTCAATAAATCAAAACCTGCCATGCAAGTTCAGGTTGATAGAAAAAAAGCTGGTGAGTTAGGAGTTTCATCAGGTCAAGTAGGCCAACAATTGCGTAATTCTATTTTTGGAGCTAAAGCTGGTATTTACAAAGAAAATGGAGATGATTATGATATTTATGTTAGGTTTAATGAAGAAAATAGGTATAATACAAGCGCTATTTTTAACCAGAAAATTACTTTTAGAGATATGGCATCTGGCCAAATAAAAGAAATTCCTGTATCAGCTGTGGCAAAACAAAATAACACATCTGGTTTTAGCGCAATAAAACATAGAGATGTAAAACGTGTAGTAACCTTATACTCTGCATTATCTCCTGGGTTTACAGATGCAGGAGCTATCGTTTCTAAAATTCAACATGAAATGCAATCCTTTACTGAAAAACCTGATACTATAAAAATTGATTATACAGGTCAAATTGAAGAGCAAAATAAACAAATGGCATTTTTAATGAGTGCGTTCTTTATAGGTTTAGGGCTAATTTTCTTCATATTAATATTCCAGTTTAATTCAGTTTCAAAACCTGGTATTATCATGTTGGCTGTTTTCTTAAGTTTTATCGGAGTCTTTGGAGGAATGGTAATAACTGGTAGTTCTTTTGTAATTATGATGACCATGATGGGTATTATATCACTCGCTGGTATCGTAGTAAATAATGGTGTGGTTCTTTTAGATTATACCCAATTATTAATTGACCGAAAAAAGATTGAATATGATTTAGATGACAGTCAATACATAAGTAAAGAAGACCTTTTTGAAGCTATTGTTAAAGCTGGAAAAGCACGTTTAAGACCTGTATTATTAACAGCTATAACAACTATTTTAGGTTTAATACCACTTGCTATTGGTTTAAATATAAATTTCTTTACCTTTTTTAGTGATTTTAATGCCAATATTTATATGGGCGGTGATAACGTTATTTTCTGGGGACCATTAGCTTGGACCGTTATTTACGGCTTATTTGTAGCCACGTTTTTAACTCTAGTAGTAGTTCCTATATTATTTTACTTAATAACTAGGTTTAAAATGTGGTTATATAATGATAGAGTTTCTAGTAAAAAGAATCTTGTAACTGAATAAATTAAAATTTAGAAATTAATTAAAAAATTGCCTTAACAATTGTTAAGGCTTTTTTTATTCATAATCATTAAACTTCCTTAAATTTGCACTTCAAATTTCTTAATATGTACAGAAGTCATAATTGTGGTGAATTAAACGCATCACATATAAATAAAGAGGTGGTACTTGCAGGTTGGGTACAAAAATCACGTGATAAAGGATTCATGATTTGGGTAGATCTTCGTGATCGTTATGGAATTACTCAACTTATTTTTGATGAAGAGCGTACTTCAAAAAATATCATTCAAGAAGCTAAAACTCTTGGTAGAGAATTTGTTATTCAGGTTAAAGGAACCGTCATTGAGCGTGCTTCAAAAAATCCTAACCTTTCTACCGGTGATATTGAAATTTTAGTTTCAGAATTAACGGTGCTAAACAAAGCATTACTTCCGCCTTTTACTATTGAAGATGAAACTGATGGTGGCGAAGAATTACGTATGAAATACCGTTATTTAGACATTCGTCGCAATCCTGTAAAAAACAGTTTGATTTTTAGACATAAAGTAGCGCAAGCCGTTAGAAATTATTTATCTAAAGAAGGTTTTATTGAGGTTGAAACGCCTTATTTAATCAAATCTACTCCCGAAGGCGCTCGCGATTTTGTGGTTCCAAGCCGAATGAATGCAGGACAATTTTATGCGCTTCCACAATCACCTCAAACCTTTAAGCAATTGCTTATGGTTGGTGGCATGGATAAGTATTTTCAAATTGTAAAATGTTTTAGAGATGAAGATTTACGTGCCGACAGACAACCAGAATTTACACAAATAGACTGCGAAATGGCCTTTGTTGAGCAAGAAGATATTTTAAATGCTTTTGAAGGCTTAACACGTCACTTACTAAAAGAAATAAATGGAATCGAAATAGAAAAATTCCCTAGAATGCTCTATGATGACGCCATGCGGTTATACGGAAACGATAAACCAGACATTCGTTTTGGAATGCAGTTTGGAGAATTAAATAGTGTAACTCAACATAAAGACTTTGGAGTTTTTAATACTGCCGAACTCGTTGTTGGTATTGCCGTTCCTGGTGGCAATAATTTTACTAGAAAAGACATTGACCAATTAATCGATTGGATAAAACGTCCACAAATTGGTGCTTTAGGAATGGTATATTGCCGTTGTAACGAAGACGGTACTTTTAAATCGTCGGTAGATAAATTTTATGACGAAACTGATTTAGCAAAATGGGCAGAAATTACAGGTGCTAAAGCCGGTGATTTAATGTGTGTTCTTTCAGGTGAAGCAAACAAAGTAAGAGGCCAGTTAAGCGCTTTAAGAATGGAACTTGCTACGCGTTTAGGGTTGCGTAAACCACATGAATTTGCTCCGCTTTGGGTAATTGATTTCCCTCTTTTAGAATGGGATGAAGATACTAAACGTTACCATGCCATGCATCATCCTTTTACCTCGCCAAAACCTGGACAAATAGAATTATTGGCCACAAATCCTGGAGACGTTAAAGCCAACGCTTATGATTTAGTTTTGAATGGAAACGAAATTGGTGGTGGTTCTATTAGAATTCATGATAAAAAAACACAAGCCTTAATGTTTAATTATTTGGGCTTTACTCCCGAAGAAGCTAAAGCACAATTTGGTTTCTTAATGGACGCGTTTCAGTATGGCGCACCACCACATGGAGGTTTAGCTTTTGGTTTAGACCGATTGGTTGCCATTTTAGCAGGTCAAGAAATTATTCGAGATTTTATTGCGTTTCCAAAAAACAATTCCGGACGTGATGTTATGATTGATGCGCCTGCGCCTATAGATGATAAGCAACTTGAAGAACTATGTTTAAAACTTAACATTAAACCATAATACTAAATCCTGCTCATGCAGGATTTTTTAGTAGCTTTGATTATGCCAAAACAAACCATTCTTAAACAAATACTTATCTGGAGAGCAAAATACATCTCTCACAGACAGTTTGTATATATTTTAAGTGTAGTCATTGGCTTTACTTCTGGTGTTGGTGCCGTTGTTTTAAAAAACTTAACGCATTTTATTCAACATTTGCTTGAAGGTAATTTAATAAAATATTACTATCATGCTTTTTACTTTTTATTTCCAATTATTGGACTCACATTAGTTTACCTAGCTATAAAATATGTCATAAGAAATAAAGTAAGTCATGGTATTCCTTCAACCCTTTATGCTATTTCAAAGCGAAAAGGAATCATGAAACAATATCAAATGTTTGGTTCTATTTTAACAGCGCCACTTACCGTAGGTTTTGGTGGTTCGGTTGGATTGGAAGGCCCTACCGTTGCTACTGGTGCGGCCATAGGTTCAAACATTTCCAGAATGTTTCATATGAACCAAAATACCAGGAATTTATTAATTGGTTGTGCCGCTGCTGGAGCCATGAGTTCCATATTTAAAGCACCTATTGCTGCCATTATTTTTGCTATTGAAGTCTTTAGTTTAGATTTAACTATCGCCTCTATGTTGCCGCTTTTGTTAGCATCGCTTTCAGCTATTTTAACGTCGTATTTTTTCTTTGGAAATGATATTTTATTACCCTTTAGAATTGAAGATGAATTTGTACTGTCTGATGCGCCTTTTTATATTATTCTTGGGGTATTCGCCGCAATAACGTCTATTTATTTTGCCCAGGTTTACGACAAAATCCAAAAGTTTTTCGACAAAATTGGCACGCCCATAAAACGATTAATAGTTGGTGGTGTTGGTTTGGGTTTATTAATTTATTTCATTCCGCCACTATATGGTGAAGGCTTTGATGTTATCAATAATCTAATTGCAGGAAACGCTGAAAAAGCTCTTGAAAATAACTTAATGCAAATGGACTTAACGAATATTTGGATTGTTATTTTGCTTTTAGCTGGTCTTGTTTTTTTTAAAATTATAGCCAGTTCATTAACTTTTGGTGCTGGTGGTGTTGGTGGTATTTTTGCTCCAACCCTTTTTATGGGCAGCATTATGGGCAATTGCATTGCTAAAATCATCAATCATTGCGGGCTGTTTAGTTCGCCCATCTCCGAAAGTAATTTTACACTGGTAGGCATGGCTGGCTTATTAGCCGGTGTTTTGCATGCGCCCTTAACGGCTATTTTCTTAATTGCCGAACTTACTGGAGGTTACGAACTTTTTATTCCGCTAATGCTAACTGCTACCATTTCTTTTGGTTTAACTAAATATTTCAGTCCACATTCTGTTTATAACATGCAATTGGGCAGAAAAGGCGAATTGATTACCCACGACAAAGATCATGCGGTATTAACGTTTATGAATATTGATAAAGTTATTGAAACCAATTTTGTGAGTATAACCTCAAATATGAACTTAGGTGAAATAATCAATACCGCCGTAATCCAATCTAAAAGAAATATTTTCCCAGTAATTGATGCAAAAACAAAAGCTTTAGTTGGCATCATCCTGTTAGATGATTTAAGACCTATTATGTTCGATCAAGATTTATACGGAGAAATAAGAGCGCACGATATTATGCAACCCGCTCCTGAGATTATTGACGTAGACAAAGATAAAATGACCGATATCATGAAGAAATTTCAAGATAGTAGTGCTTGGAATTTGCCCGTCGTAAAAAATGATGTTTATATAGGATTCGTGTCAAAATCTAAGCTTTTAACAGCTTACAGAAGGCAGTTAATTAATTTTACTAAATAACATGAAGTATTTAATTGTTCTATTATCAATCCTATCTATTGGAAGTATCCTAATAGGATATTTCGCTGGTTTTCAAAACTCAGAAAAATTCATTGGCTTTGGGGTTTTAGGGCTTTTTTTTATTGTTTTTCCTTTATTTTCTTATCACCGATGGAAAGATAAAGACGTTAAAGATTACATGCTTACCAAAGAAAATTTAGATAAAATGCGCGACCGCGAAAAACACACCAGAAAATAATTTTATTTTGAGCGTTACCACAAGGGTCGGGCTGTTCGTTGCAAGTCCTCGCTCGTACCTCGCTGTGGGCTTTCCACTGCCATCCCTAACGCAATCCAGGTCTAATTCAAATTTCGTCTTTCAATAAAAAACCGCTTTAAAAGTTCAGATGCTTCTTCTTCTAAAACACCACCTCGCATAATGGTTTTAGGATGCAATTTGGTTTTTAAATGAATACAACCACGCTCTAAATCTCTAGCGCCATACACAATATTTGATATCTGGCTCCAATACAAAGCACCTGCACACATCTGGCAAGGTTCTAAAGTCACATAAAGTGTACAATTTTGTAAATACTTACCACCTAAAAAATTAGCTGCTGCAGTAATAGCCTGCATTTCTGCATGAGCTGTAACATCATTTAGGGTTTCTGTTAAATTATGCCCTTTAGCAATAATTCTATTTTCAATCACAATCACAGCACCAACAGGAATTTCGCCTTTTTCAAAAGCTATTTCAGCTTCTAAAAGAGCTTTTTTCATAAAATACGTATCGTCAAATGGATTTAGCATATCAAAATTAAAACTACAGGTTATAAATTCTTAATTGAATGTCACTATGTTTTCAAAAATACAATTTCAAATGGTACATTTGTAACCTGATGAAAAAAATATTAACTACCATAAATTCTCCGGCAGATTTAAGACATCTTTCTAAAGATGAACTGCCTCATCTTGCCAAAGAATTACGAGAATTTATCATCAATATAGTTGCTGCCAAAGAAGGGCATTTAGGAGCTAGTCTTGGTGTTGTAGAACTAACTATAGCACTTCATTACGTTTTTAATACTCCTGATGACCAATTGATTTGGGATGTTGGTCATCAAGCTTACGGACACAAAATTTTAACTGGCAGACGTGATGAATTTCACACTAACAGACAAATGGGTGGCTTAAGTGGCTTTCCTAAACGCGATGAAAGTATCTACGATGCTTTTGGTGTAGGTCATGCGTCAACCTCTATTTCAGCTGCTTTAGGAATGGCTATTGCATCTCAACTTCATGGTCATTTTGAGAAACACCATATTGCGGTTATTGGTGATGCTTCCATTGCCAGCGGCATGGCTTTTGAAGGTTTAAACCATGCTGGTGTTACCAATGCTAACTTATTAGTAATTTTAAATGATAATGCCATAGGTATCGACCCAAGCGTTGGTGCTTTAAAACAATATTTAACCAACGTTAAAAAAGGAACTCAAAAACAGGACAATATTTTTGAAGCTTTAAATTTTGATTATTCCGGGCCTATAGATGGCCATGATATTTTTAAAGTAATTTCAGAACTTGAACGACTAAAAACAGTCAATGGCCCCAAATTTTTGCATGTCATCACTACCAAAGGCAAAGGGCTAAAACAAGCTGAAGAAAATCAAGTAAAATATCATGCGCCAGGTAAATTTGATGCTGAAACTGGAGATGTTTTTTCAAAATCTGATGAAAACATTCCTCCAAAATATCAAGATGTTTTTGGTATTACACTAGTTGAACTTGCTAAAGCAAACAAAAACATTGTTGGTATTACACCAGCCATGCCAACAGGCAGTTCATTAAAATACATGATGGAACAAATACCAGACCGTGCTTTTGATGTGGGTATTGCCGAGCAACATGCCGTAACGCTTGCTGCTGGTATGGCAACGCAAGGATTGATACCTTTTTGTAATATTTACTCCACGTTTTTACAACGGGCTTATGACCAAGTTATTCATGATGTAGCCTTGCAAAAATTACCGGTGATTTTTTGTTTAGACCGCGCTGGTTTGGTTGGCGAAGATGGCGCAACGCATCATGGTGTTTTTGATGTATCGTATTTAAGATGTATTCCTAATCTTATCATTTTTGCACCCAGAAATGAAATAGAATTGCGTAACATGATGTACACGGCACAATTTGGATTAAAACAACCTATAGCGATTAGATATCCTCGTGGTAGAGGTATAACCATTGATTGGAAACAACCTTTTGAAAAAATAGAAATAGGAACAGGTGTTCGGCTTAAAGAAGGTAAAAATATAGCTGTTTTAAGCATTGGAACTATTTCAAAAAATGTTACAGAAGCTATCAAAAATTTTGATAACCAAAACGCTATTGCACATTATGATATGCGTTTTATAAAACCTTTAGACGAAGCTTTATTACATCAGATTTTTGAAAAATTCAATCAGATTGTAACACTAGAAGATAATGCTATAGCTGGTGGTTTTGGTTCTGCTATTCTTGAGTTTGCTTCTGCAAATAATTATAACAACCCAATAAAAATATTAGGAATACCAGACACCTTTATTGAACATGGTAGTATTGATGAATTACAGCAATCTGTTGGATTAGATTCTGAAAGTTTATCTGTTATCTTTTCTAAACTTATATCTTAAAAATGAGTGCCTTTTATTTTCTTGTAGTTAAGAATCGCATGACTATCAGAAAGTAAAGACACGTAGTTGCACACTGATAACAACCTAACATACAAACTCTCATTTTCAAGGTTCATAGTTTTTGGCAATCTGTTTAATATAAGTTTATCATAGTTTGAAGCATTCCCATTATGGTTATTATTAATTGCCTTTGTGTAGGCACTTAAAAGGCTTTTTAAAATTTCATAACCTGCAATTTCCTTATCAACAACCTCATCAGATTTATAAATATTCTCAACACTTATTTTAATAATATCATTTATTTGTGCTTCATATTTGCTCTTATCTAATAACGCCGTTTGAAAATCGCCTTTTAAAATAGCTTCCTCATTATTAATAAAAATAGAAACCACTTCATTAATTAAGGAGTTTATTGCTAAAGCACGAAGGTAACTCACTCTATCTTGAGTGTTTTGCAACTGGTGATATTTTTTTGTGTTTATGGTATCACGTACCAAATTAATCAAGTATTCTAAAGCAAATTCTTCTTGAATTAAGCCAAGGTTAATACCATCTTCAAAATCAATAATCGTATAACAAATATCATCTGCCGCTTCAACCAAATAAGCTAACGGATGCCGAGAAAAACTAAGGTCTTTATGACTTCTTTTTGTTAAACCTAATTCATTTGCCACTTGTGAAAAAGAGTCTGTTTCACTTTGAAAAAAACCATACTTTTTATCTGCAATATGCTTTGTTGGTTTTTTTGGTAAGGATTCTTTTGGGTACTTCATAAAAGCACCAAGCGTTGCATAGCTAAGTCTTAATCCACCTTCGCGTCCTTCTCTACTTTCTGTTAAAATTTTAAATCCGTTTGCATTGCCTTCAAAATCACATAAATCTTGATATTCTTTAGCTGTTAATTGGTTTTTATATTGCACACCTTCACCTGTTTTAAAAAATTCGCCAATAGCTTTTTCTCCCGAATGTCCAAAAGGCGGATTTCCAATATCATGTGCTAAAGCTGCTGCGGCTACAATGGCTCCAAAATCATTAGCCTGATAGCCATGAACAGTTTGTAAATGCGGATGCTTTTCTAATAATTTTTGTCCAACCTTTCTTCCTATAGAACGTCCAACAACGCTTACCTCTAAACTATGGGTTAAGCGTGTATGCACAAAATCTGTTTGTGAAAGTGGAATAACTTGTGTTTTATCTTGAAGGCTCCTAAATTCTGAAGAAAAAATAACTCTATCATAATCTACTTCAAACCCAAGACGCGTTTCATCTTGCTCTTTTCTTAATCGTTTATTAGTGTCCCCAAATCGTTTTAAGGATAGTAGTTGTTCCCAGTTCATTATATAAATTTAAACGTAGGCAAGATACTTAAATTAAGTAAAAAACAGACCCATAATTTGGTAACATTAAGATAACATTTTAATGACAGTTGTTTAATATTTACATAACATCTCAATTAAAGTAATGCACTTAATTTGCTACATTATTATAATGGCTCACATGAAAAACTTCATAACTTTATTATTACTTGCTTTTACCAGCTTTGGTTTTGCTCAAAATTCAGGAATAATTGTTGGTAAAGTGCTTGATAAAGAATTAAATAACGAGCCTTTAATGTTTGCCAGTATTTCAATAAAAGGCTCTTCAATAAAGTCTACTTCAGACGTTACAGGTCTTTTTTATATTGAAAACCTTCAAGATGGTCAATACACCTTAGTTTGTAGTTTTCCAGGTTATGAAACCAAAGAAATTGAAATTCAAGTTAATGGCGCTTATACCCCTGATATTAAATTAGCTCTAGCTGCCAAAACCATCTCTTTAAACGAACTAGCTTCTATAAAGAATCCTTCTTAACCAAGACATTGTGATTTTTATGTGTTTTTCTACAATTATTCCTATTGTAGTATTTCAAGATTTTATGGGTAAATCTTTCCGCTGATATCTCTTGGTTGAATTTAAAATAAACGAAATCCTTTTTACATAATTCTAATGTTAATGAAAGGTTTCTTAAACGTCTTTTTAAGAGGTTTTAATTAACGTAAGCATAACGCTTATATTACAGTTGTTTAATCCTTAGGTAACCTCATCTTTACATTAACATGCTTTCTTTGCTGCAAGAAATTTAAAAAAATATTATCTAAAATTAATTACCATGAAAAAAATACTTTTATCCTCTTTAATTTTATCTTCTTTGATATTTACAGGGTGTTTTCAAAATGATGATACTCCTATCATCATAGAAGAAAGAACCATAATAATTAACGATGGTGGAGGTGATACTACACCAACTTGTCCAACCGTTTTTGTGTCTGGTCTAATCACTTCAAACACTACTTGGTCTTCAGAAAACATTTACCAACTCTTAGGCAAAGTTGTTGTGTCTGATGGCGTTATTTTAACCATTAACCCAGGCACCATTGTAAAAGGTGCTTCTGGTACAGGATCATTAGCATCTGCGCTAATTGTAGCAAGAGGAGGTAAAATAAATGCTCAAGGTACAGCAACACAACCAATCATTTTTACATCTGCTAGCGATAACATTACTTGTGGACAAACTCAAGGAACAAATCTTACACAAAATGACAGAGGTCTTTGGGGTGGTTTAATCGTGTTAGGAAAAGCTCCTGCTTCTTTCTCTGGCGATATTGAAGCCGCTCAAATAGAAGGTATTCCAGCTGATGATGCTTTTGGGTTGTTTGGCGGAACAGATCCTTTAGATAATTCTGGTACATTACGTTATATTTCTATTAGACACGGTGGTGCTTTAATTGGTGAAGGAAACGAAATTAACGGACTTACACTTGGTGCTGTTGGCTCTGGTACTACTATTGACAATATTGAAGTTATAGGTAATACAGATGATGGTATTGAGTTTTTTGGTGGAACTGTAGATGCTTCAAACCTATTAGTGTGGTCTGTTGGTGATGATGCGATTGATGTAGACCAAGCATATTCAGGAACTATTGACAATGTGGTAGTCGTTCAAGGAGATATCTCTGACCATGCTTTTGAAATTGATGGTCCAGAAGGTTCTGCAAACGGTGCTTTTACAATTAAAAACTGTACTTTAATAGGTAATACAGTTACTTCAAATGGTGAGTATGCAGATTATAGAAGTGGTGCTCAAGGTCATACTGAAAACATTTATGCTTATGGTTTTTCTGCTGTTCATGATGTAGAATTAGATAATGATGGTGTTGCAACAAATTACAACGATAATTTATTAACCTTTGGTGCTTGGGAAATTGTTCTTCCAAGTGGAGTAACAGATGTTAAAACAATTTTCGCTAATAAGGCTGCTACAGTTACAGTTACTGGTTTTGGCGATTTTGCAACAGCGGTAACTCAAGGTGCTCAAACCATAGGTGCAAACACATCAAATCTTAGTTGGACTTATGCTAATACAGCAGGAAGTTTAGGTTTCTAATATTCACTTAATAATACATTAAACCCATCACTTACCTATTTAGTGATGGGTTATATAATTCTTAATATGAAAAATATACAAAACGTTTTAACTTTTGTTTTTATTCTCATAACTTATATTTCATCGGCACAAAGTAAAATTGTAGGAACCGTTATGGACGGTGACTTTAACGAACCATTGGCTTTTGCAAACATTTTGGTTAAAGGAACTACAAAAGGAACTTCCTCAGACTTTGATGGGAAATATGATTTAGAGCTAGAAGCAGGAACTTACACTATCGTTTTTTCTTTTGTAGGCTATAAATCTCAAGAAATAATTGATGTTGTTGTTAAACCTAACGAAGTTGTTACTATAGACGTTGTTCTTGAAACCAACTCGTTGGATACCGTTGTCATTACAACATCGACAAAAAGAGACACAGAAAATTCGGTGTTAAACATCCAAAAAAAATCGGTTGTTGTTTTAGATGGCCTTTCTTCACAGGCTATTAAAAGTTCTGGAGCTAGTAATGTTGCCAGTGCTATAAAAAGTGTTCCTGGTGTCTCAATACAAGGTGGAAAATACGTCTATGTGCGTGGGCTCGGAGACCGTTATACAAAATCCATTTTAAATGGCGTAGATATTCCTGGATTAGACCCTGATAGAAACACGATACAAATGGATTTATTTCCAACAAACATTCTAGATAATGTGATTGTTTTAAAATCGGCATCAGCCGAATATCCAGCAGATTTTACTGGTGGTATTGTTAATGTTGTAACAAAAGACTTTCCATCACAACCAGAGTATACCATATCTTTAGGTGCCGGATATAATCCTGACATGCACTTTAATGATAAATTTTTATCATACACTGGAAGCGATACCGATTTTTTTGGTTTTGACGATGGCACAAGAAATCTTCCAATCAATAGATATCAACCCATTCCAGGAGCTTTTGAAGATAGATTATTATTAACATCTCTTACAAATAGGTTTCAAAAAGAGTTACAAGCCAAACAAGAAACAAGTAATATGAACTTTAATTTTGGTTTTACTCTAGGAAACCAATATAATGTTGGTGACGATAAGTTAGGCTACCAAGCATCATTTTCTTACAAGAACGAAACTATTTTTTATAAAAACAGAAACGATGCTGCTTATTTGAAACGATTTGATAACTCTGCAATCACAGAATTAGCACCTGTATTAACTTCAGAAGGATCTGAAGGTATTAACAATATTATCTTAAATGGTTTAGTTGGTTTAACTTATAAAACTGGCTTATCAAAATATAAAGCAAACTTTTTACATATTCAAAATGGTGAATCTGGAGCAGGGTTTTTTAACCAAGGTATTTCAGAAGACGCTGTTGGTGGTGGTTTTGAACCTTTAGAAAAAAATTCATTAACTTATACAGAGCGCTCGATTACCAATTTACAAATTGGAGGTAATCATAAATTAGGACAAGGAAGTAATGCTCTAGATTTTGATTGGATTATCGCACCAACATTTGCAAAAGTGATGGATAAAGCACATCGTGTAACACCGTTACGACTGTCCCAAACAGGTGATTATATTATTAGCCCAAGTTCAACAACCTACCCTATTCAAATTTGGAGAAACTTAATAGAAGAAAACTGGTCTGGTAAAGCAGATTTCAGTAAGAAATTTAACTTATTTCAAAGGCCTGCCAACTTAAAGTTTGGAGGAGCTTATACCTATAAATATCGTGATTTTAGTACAGATGATTATACGTTTACCATTACAGGTGAAGACAATTTTATTGCAGATGGTAACCCTAACAATTTATTAGCTTCTGAAAATGTATGGACACCTACCACTAAAAGCGGTTCACATTTAGTATTTGGTGATCAATTTAATGCAAATGATGCTTATGAAGGTGAGCACCGCATTGGAGCAACGTATGTGTCTGCTGAATTTAACGTAACAGAAAACTTTAAAACTGTTTTGGGTTTAAGAACAGAGTTGTTTAATTCTTATTATACAGGCCAAAATAACGTATCTCAATTTAACCGAGAACTTATTATAGATAAATTTGATTTATTCCCATCGGCAAACCTTATCTACGCCTTAAATGATAATTCCAACCTAAGAACGTCTTATTCTAGAACTACAGCAAGACCATCATTTAAAGAAGCCTCTTTAGCACAAATTTTTGACCCAATAACAAACAGACTCTTTATTGGAAATCTTAACTTAGTTCCAACTTACGTGAATAACTTTGATTTAAGATATGAATTTTTTGGAGATGATAGTCAAATGTTTGCTGTAAGCGGTTTTTATAAAGACTTTAAAGACCCTATTGAACAGGCATTCTTTTTAGAAGCCCCAACACAGCTTACTGTAGACAACTTAGGAAATGCTAAAGTATATGGTGCCGAAATAGAATTCAGACAACGTTTAGGATTTATTTCAGAAGGATTAAACAACTTAAAACTTAATGTAAACGCCTCTATTATAAAATCAGAACTTACCATGTCTGAAGACGAGTTTCAAGGTAGAAATAGCGCAAAAAGAGATGGTGAAGTTATTGATAGAGTTAGAGACTTACAAGGTCAAGCTCCTCATTTAATTAACGTTGGATTTGACTACAATAATTCAGATTCTGGATTACAAGCAGGTATATTCTATAATGTACAAGGATCAACCTTAGAAATTGTAGGTATTGGTCTTGTGCCAGATGTTTACACACAGCCTTTTAATAGTTTAAATTTTACCTTTAGTAAAGCCTTTGGTGAAAAAAAGAATTCATCAATAGATTTTAAAGTTACCAATCTTTTAGATGATGACAAACTTAGCGAATTTGAATCTTTTCAAGCAACCAATCAATTGTACTCTTTAAGACAACCTGGTAGAGAATTTTCATTAGGATACAGTTTTAAATTTTAGAAGACACATTTATATAAAATACAAAAAGCTCCTAAAATGATTAGGAGCTTTTTTAATTATAGATATTGTATTTATCTAGTAAACAATTTTTGAATTCTTATCTTTCTCAACCACACTACTAATTTGAGAATTTTCGTAATCTACTTCTTTTAAAGTATCCTCGTTCCAAAAAAGCCATTTACCAACTTTTTTACCGTTTTCATAATTTCCAGAAGCAACTTTTTCTCCATCAGCATTATAGCTAACCCATAATCCATGAAGTTTGCCTTCTTTATTAAAAGTTCCTTGTTGCTCAATGTTTCCATTGGCACTATAATAGGTAGCTTCAACTAAGTCACCTTTTTGAACTGTTGTTACTTTATTTAAATTATCTTGAGAAAAGCTATAACTAGCTAATAACATTGCGAACACTAAGAGTATATTTTTCATAACCGTTTTGAATTTAAATTAATAATTATATAACAAATATATCCATTATTTTACACTAAAAAAACATTTACATAACGTTAAGTTAACATTGTAATTTTAATTAACTGTTATTCAATTAGTTACAAACAAAAATATAATGTAAATTTAACATTGGGTATATTATTTGTTGATGTAAAAAATTCAATAATGAATTAATATCCATTAAGTTAATGATTAATTAATATTCACATTACAATCAGGTTATTTTAATAAGTGATATTTGCTTGTATTTTAAAATACAAATTAGTTTTTCATATAATATATTAGTTTTTGTCGACTACATTATCATGAATCTAATGACTGCCTTTGGCCAAGGCAGTTTTTTGTTTATAAAATAATGTTAAGGAAACATTAAGTTAACATTAGTTTTAGTCCTTTGCAGCGACAAAAACTAATAACTAAATGAAACTAAAGTTTACAATTGTAGCTATGCTCCTTTTAGCTATAAATATTTTGCATTCTCAAGAAATTAAATCCCCTAAATTTGGAAAAGGACTTTTTAACCTAGTTGGAAAAGATAGTTCATGGACCATGAAAATTGGATTTAGAGCCCAATTTCTAGGAACTTCTACTTGGCAAAAAGGAGAAAGCAATGAATCTGATATGCTTATTAGACGATCTCGTTTAAAGTTTGATGGTTATGCATATAGCCAAAAATTAAAATATAAAATAGAGCTTGGTTTATCAAACCTAGATAATTCAGGAACTTCAGCATATACCAGTAATAGTCCTCGCATTATTATGGATGCCGTACTTCAATGGAATTTTTATGAAAATTTTGAATTATGGGTTGGACAAACAAAACTACCAGGAAATAGGGAACGAGTCATTTCATCTTCTAATCTTCAACTGGTAGATCGTTCACTATTAAATAGCAGGTTCAATATTGATAGAGATATGGGAATGCAACTTAGACACCACTTTAATCTTTCCGAAAAATTTATTGTACAAGAAATACTTTCATTCTCCCAAGGTGAAGGCAGAAACGTCACAACAGGAAATTTAGGTGGTCATCAATATACTGGTAGAATTGAACTTTTACCTTTTGGAAACTTTAGTAATAAAGGCGATTATCTAGGCGGCGATTTAAGTAGAGAACAAAAACCAAAATTCTCTTTAGGTGCCGCATATGATTTTAATAACAATGCTGTAAGAAATAGAGGTAATCAAGGTTCATATATGGTTACTGATAATGGTTTTTTTGAAACCAATATAAATACCTTGTTTGTTGATGCCATGTTTAAATATGATGGGTTTTCGTTTATGGCAGAATATGCTAAAAGAGACGCCACAGATTCAATTGCTAAAAATTCTGATGGAGAAATTACTGGTGATAAAGTTCAAGTTGGACATGGTTTAAACTTGCAATCTGGATATTTATTTAAAAATAACTGGGAAGTATCTGGCAGGTACACAAATGTAGAATTAGACAAGGATATTACAGGAAAGAATCCTGAAAATCAATATACATTAGGTGTTTCAAAATATATTGTAGGTCATAATTTAAAAGTACAATCAGACATAAGTCATTTACAAATTAAAAATGACCATAATGAATTAATGTTTAGATTACAATGTGAATTACATTTTTAAAATATAACAATTACATAACACAGTTAAATAAAACACTATAGATATTTGCAAACTATTTCTAATTAATTATGGAAAATATATACTTATATATGATTATTGCCCTAGCCATTTTAGCCATTGCTGATTTGGTAGTAGGTGTAAGTAACGATGCAGTAAACTTTTTAAATTCAGCCATTGGATCAAGAGCTATTTCTTTTAGAACCATTATGATAGTTGCCAGTTTAGGTATTGCTGTTGGTGCTTTGTTTTCAAGTGGTATGATGGAAGTTGCCCGTAATGGTATTTTCAATCCAGGCGAATTCATGTTTGATGAAATCATGATCATTTTTATGGCGGTTATGATAACCGACATTTTATTACTGGATTTTTTCAATACATTTGGCATGCCTACTTCAACCACAGTGTCTATTGTGTTTGAATTATTAGGAGCTTCAGTAGCTATTGCTCTTATTAAAATAGGTCATAATGGCGGTAGTTTTGGAGATCTTGTTAACTATATCAACACCTCAAAAGCAACCGAAATCGTATCAAGCATTTTACTATCAGTAATACTATCTTTTTCACTTGGAGCTTTTGTTCAATGGGTTTCAAGGCTTTTGCTTTCATATAATTTTGAAAAGAAAGCTAAATGGGTTGGCGCTTTATTTGGAGGTATTGCAATTACATCCATTGTATATTTCATATTTATGAAAGGTATAGGTGGTACTAATTTTGCAAAACAATCGTATGAATTTACAGGTGGAGAAACCATTAAAGAATTTTTAAAACACCAAGCATTAACCATATTAGTCATAAGCTTTGTTTTCTGGTTTTTAATATCATTTGCTTTAATGAAGTTTGCAAAAACTAATATTTATAAATTAGTAATCCTTATAGGAACTTTTTCTTTGGCATTAGCTTTTGCTGGAAACGACCTTGTAAACTTCATAGGCCCATCAATAGGAGCATATCAATCTTATTTAGATTTTATGAATCCAGAGGTTAACACACTTGGTTTAGCAGCTAATGAGTTTTCTATGCAAAGCTTAGGAGCTAAGGCATCTACACCCACTATCTTATTACTTATTGCTGGTTTAGTTATGGTTTTAACACTTTGGTTTTCTGCAAAAGCTAAAAATGTGGTAAAAACTTCATTAGATTTATCAAGTCAAGAAGAGACAAAAGAGCGCTTTCAACCTAACTTTTTATCTCGTGCTTTTGTAAGATTTGCTATATTATCATCGCAAATATCATCGTATGTATTACCAAAATCTTGGCAAGCTAAAATTGACAAACAATTTGAAAAACCTGTAATTGCATTAAATAAAGATAAAACCTATGAACTTCCTGCTTTTGATTTAGTAAGAGCAGCTGTAAATTTAATGGTGGCAGCCATATTAATTTCATTAGCAACTTCTATGAAATTACCATTATCTACAACTTATGTAACCTTTATGGTTGCTATGGGTACCTCATTAGCAGATAGAGCTTGGGGCGCAGAAAGTGCCGTTTACAGAGTAGCTGGCGTAATAAATGTTATAGGTGGTTGGTTTTTTACAGCATTTAGTGCCTTTATTGCAGCAGCCATAGTTGCTTACTTACTAAACTTGAATGTAACTATTATGTTTCCAATATTATTGGTAACAGCCTTTGCTTTAATAATAAAAAGCTCAATAGCCTATAATAAAAAATCGAAAGAAGTTAAAGCTGAAGATAGTTTAACTAAAGCAGAAAGTAGTTCTATACAAGGTGTTATTCATGAGAGTGCAAATAACATAGCTAATGTTGTTAAAAGAGGAAACAGAATTTACACTAATGCTATCAATGGTTTAGCTAAACAAGATTTATCATTGCTTAAAAAGAATAAAAAACAGATTGTAAAACTTTCTGATGAAGTAGATGAATTACGAGATAATATTTTCTACTTTATTAAAAATTTAGATGAATCTAGTCTTGGTGCGAGTAATTTTTATATTCATATTTTAGGTTATTTACAAGATATGACCCAATCATTAGAATACATTACTAAAGTTAGTTACAAACATGTTCAAAATAACCATAAGAAATTAAAATTTAACCAAATAAAAGAATTAAAAGAAGTTGATGAGCGTTTTGAAAAATTCTTTAATAATACTCAAAATGCTTTCGAATCCAGATCTTTTGAACAAATTGGTATTATTTTGGGTAGAAAACAAGAAATTTTGGGTTTAGTATCCTCAAAAATTCAAAAACAAGTTGAACGTACTCGTACAGAAGAACAAAGTCCAAAAAATACGACTTTATATTTTAGTATATTATTAGAAACTAAAGATTTATTAAATGCCGTCATGAATCTTTTAGAAGAATATAATGGTGCACATGATCGTTCTGTAAAACCTGCTACTTTAAAAACTCCTGAAGCAGAGGAATAAAAATATATTAGTCTAAAAAAACAATATGTAAAAGCCATCTTATAAAAGATGGCTTTTTGTTTTATAAAATATTGATTGGAGTTATCTATTTTTACCTAAAATTTAAAAAATACAAGATGATTTCAATAAACGAATACTTTAATGGTAATGTAAAATCTTTAGGTTATGCAACCGAAAACGGCAAATCTACTTTAGGGGTTATGAATCCTGGTGATTATGAATTTGGAACCTCAACTCATGAAACCATGCAAGTTATTGAAGGTGAAATGACCGTTAAATTACCTGAAACTACTGAATGGATTACTTACAAAGCTGGTGAAGCTTATGAAGTAGAAGCTAATAAAATGTTTTTGGTAAAAGTGGCTTTACAAACATCTTATTTGTGCCAGTATAAATAATAGTCTTTTAAAAAACTTATCGCAGCAAAAGACCTTATTTTAAGTCTTAACTAGTAAAAACCTCCCATTGACACAATAAAAAAACCTGCGAACTTCACTTCACAGGTTTTTTGTTATTTTATAAGTGTCAACCTATTTTTGGTCAAACCATTAATTTGGCCAAACTGACCATGGAATTCTTGATAAAAACAATACCAATGCTATGGTATAAAAAATAGCTATTAGTTTTAGTTTTGATTTTGATGTGAGTTTCTTTTTATGCTTAGAATATCCAATAGTAATTAAAGCAACTGCAATAATATTTATTAAAGGATGTTCAACTAAATAAAGCCTATTTACAGCATCTTTCATAACACCACCCATACCTAATTCACCAAACAAATCAAATCTTGGTGACACAAAATATAATACTAAGCCTATTAGTAATTGAATGTGAGAAACGATTAATGTAAACAACGATATTCTAAAATCTCTTGCTTCATATTCTTTTCCACCAAAAGTCTTTATTAGTGCATTTATAGTAGCTATTACTAAAATAATAAGAACTAAGTATGCCCAATAGGAATGTATTACTTTAACTGTACTGTACATAATAATTTTATTGTTATTGATTTGTTACAAATGTAGTAATTAAATAAATATTACTTTATTTAAAATAACACGTAAGATTAATGCATAAAAAAACCGCTTCATTAAAAGCGGTTTCTTATTATTATTTGTTTTCAATTAGAAATTGAAACGTGCACTTAAACTCCATGTTCTACCTAAACCAAAGTAACCAGTATTACTAACATTGATTCCTTTGTAAGTTGTATCACCAGGATTAGCAACATTGGCATTTCTTAATTCTGATAAATAAACTTCGTCAAAAACGTTGTTTACATTTAATCTAAGATTTAAAGAATTAGTTTTATTTAATCCTAATGGGAATTTAAAAGATACTCCCATATCTACTAAATCGAAGTTAGGTAATTCTAAATTTTCTTTTACAGCACCAACAGTTGCGTATAATTTATCATATGATCTCCAATCAGCATCAAATGAAAAGTTATCACAAACTCTATAAACTAAACCAGCACCAATTGTAAATTGAGCAGCATCACCAACTTTTCCACCATCAACATCTTGAGCAGTTGAAGTTAAAACATTTCTATCTTCATCTCTTTCAGTTGTAACAACTTCACCTACATATTCCCAATTACCTACAGAAGCAAAACCTTTAACATCTATACTAGAAACTGGTTTTAATATAATATCTAATTCAACACCAGTATGTAATTGCTCAACACCTTCATTTGTTTTAAATACTTGGTCTCCAGCTAATAAAGGCGTAGTACCAACAGTTGCATCAGCACTTAAAATTCTTGAAGTTGTTGTAACTCTATCTTTCCAAGAAGTTCTGTATAGGTTTAAGTTTGCATTAAAAAATTCGCTTTTGAATGCATATCCAGCTTCTAAACCTAATATTTTTTCGTTAGAAGTAAGTGGGTTTATTTCATTAGTGAAATTTAAATAAATGTTATCATGGTAAGGTTGACGTGAATAATACCCAGCATTTACATAAAATTTATTGTCTTCATTTATCATATAACCTAAACCAGCTTTAAGATTGTAACCTAAATTGTTTACTTTCTCTGAATCTTTGTATTGTGGTAAATAGTCATATCTATCAAATCTTTGATGTGATTGATTAGAAACGGCTCCTTGGAAAAAGGCAGATAAATTATCATTGGCATACTCTAACTGACCAAAAACACCAAGATAAGAAATACGTTCACTGTTATCATAATCAATACGTTGATCTTCAGCCATGGTATTAAATGTAGCTAACCAAGGATTAGCAGACATATCTTCTGTTACAGTATTTGATATTGGAGAACCAGTAGTTAAATGTGTATTATCTCTTAAGCTTCTGCTTTCAGTCCAGCTATCTAAACCTAAAAAGTTTTCAATTTGTCTAAAATGAGTACCATAGTAAGTTCTCAAATCAGCTCCAGCATTTAAAGTTACATTTTCTGATAATTTAGTTTCGTAGTTTGTTACTAAACCATACCAGCTATGTAAATTCATTGATGATCTTATAGCATAAGTACCATTACCAAACATTCCTTCTCCGCTAGCAGCTGCATTGTTTGCAACAATTTGATCAAAATCTACGTATCCGTCTGCTGTTCTAGGTCTTGAACCGTAGTTACCAGTTCCACCACCACGACCCCAAGAAGCGTATAATACAGTTGACAAAGAAGATTCATCACTTATTTTCCAGTCCCAGTTTAAGTTAGCAACTGGTTTATGATAGAAATTTCTTCTTTCATTCATATACTGACCATTTAAAGTTCCTTGATTGTCATTATATCTTCTTCCATATTGTAAATATTTAGCAATACTTTTTGTGAAGTTTTGATCATGCCATTGTGGAGCACCAGTAATTAAAAAGTTAAAGTTGTGATTATCGTTTGCTTTGTATCCAATAGACACGAAATAAACTTGCCCTTGTCCAAAAGTACCATCATTATAACCATCACCTTGCCAATGTGTTAACATAGCGGTAACTCCCCAACCATTTTCTAACATTCCTGAGCTATACCCAACAGTATTTTTAATGAAGTCATCATTTGCAATACTTGTTTGAACAAACCCACCTTCTTTTTTATCAGTAGCTTTAGTAACAAAGTTAACAGTACCACCAACAGAAGAAATAGCTAATTTAGAAGAACCTAAACCTCTTTGGATTTGAATTCCGTTAGCAACATCGGCCATACCAGACCAGTTTGACCAATACATCAAACCATCTTCCATACCGTTTATAGGTTGACCGTTTAACAAGAATGCTGTGTTATCTTGTCCGAAACCACGAACTGCCATTCTTGAATCACCAAATCCACCAGCTTGCCCTGCAACATATACAGATGGTGTGTTAACCAATGTAGCTGTGATGTCTTGAGTTCCAATTTTTTCTTGGATTTCTTTCGCTTTAATAGTAGAAACAGCAATAGGAGTTTGTCTGCCTTCTGCTAAATCAATAACACCAGTTCCAATTACAACAATCTCATCTAAAGAATTGTCAGAAACTAAAGTGATTTTTCCTAAGTCTTTGCTTCCGCTAAAAGATAAAGTTACAGTTCCGTACCCAACATAAGACACCACTATTTGTCCAGAAGTAGCTTGTGTTGTTAAAGAAAACTTACCATCAAAGTCTGAAGAGACTCCGTTAGTAGTTCCTTTTTCAATAATATTTGCACCTGGTAGAGGCGCATTTAATTCTGCATCCATTACTATTCCTGTAACAGTGCTTTGTGCCATTGCAACTGTAGAGAAAATAAGTGCTACAGTTAGTAATAAAAATTGAGTAGTTTTTTTCATAATTTTAATAAAGATTAAATTACTTTTATTAGTGCCGCAAAATTAAGCATAAAAATGTATTATTTATTAACTTATTGTTAACAAATTTGCCTTTAATTATTAACCATAGATTGTTTATTGTTTATAAAAAAAACAAAAAAATAGGTTTGCTAATAATTCAATAAAAACTATGTTAATTTTTTGTAGAATTCTAAAAGATTTGCGGTTGAAGAATCATGATTATTAATTGTGGTAGATTTAAATTCTTTTAAAATTTTACTGGCTAATTGCTTTCCTAATTCCACTCCAAACTGGTCATAACTAAAAATATTCCAAATAATGCCTTGAACAAATATTTTATGTTCATACATAGCAATAAGTTTTCCTAAACTTTCAGGAGTTAGTTTGTTAATAAATATGGTATTGGTAGGTTTATTACCTGCAAAAACTTTAAAAGGCACTAAAGTTTCATTAGCTCCTTCAGCTATGACTTCTTCTTTGGTTTTCCCATTTAATAATGCTTCGGTTTGCGCAAAAAAATTGGACATTAATTTATCTTGATGGTCTTGATTGCCGTGAAGTGACTTAACAAATCCAATAAAATCTGCAGGTATTAATTTGGTGCCTTGATGAATCAATTGAAAAAATGCGTGTTGTGAATTGGTTCCTGGTTCTCCCCAAATAATGGTTCCGGTTTGGTAATCTATGGCGTTGCCGTTTCTATCAACACTTTTACCATTACTTTCCATAATACCTTGTTGCAAATAGGTTGCAAACTGACTTAAATATTGTGAATAAGGTATTACAGCTTCACTTTCAGCATTAAAAAAGTTGTTGTACCATACACTTATTAAGGCTAGAATAACAGGGATATTACTTTTAAAATCTTCATTCTTAAAATGGGTATCCATTTTATGAGCGCCTTGAAGCAGCCTATCAAAATTTGGGTAACCAACCGCTAAACTTATTGATAACCCAACCGCACTCCAAAGTGAAAAACGACCTCCAACCCAATCCCACATTGGAAAAATGTTGTTTTCATCAATTCCAAAAGACTTTACGTGTTGAATATTGGTAGAAACTGCTACAAAATGTTTTGCAATGGCATCTTGAGAAGCAGATTTTAAAAACCACTCTTTAATGGTGTTTGCATTTGAAAGTGTTTCTTGAGTTGTAAATGTTTTTGAAACTATTACAAAAAGCGTAGTCTCTGGATTTAACTTTTTAATGACTTCATTAACATGGTCTCCATCGACATTACTTACAAAATGTGTAGTTAAATGATTTTTATAATACTGTAATGCCTCAACAACCATGGCCGGGCCTAAATCTGAACCACCAATACCAATATTTACAATGTCTGTAAAAGTTTTACCTGTAAACCCTTTTCTTTCACCATTAACCACTTCATTTGTAAAAGTCTCTATTTTTTGTTTAACAGCATAAACTTCGGGCATTACATTAACGCCATCAACCATGAAAGTAGCTGATTTTGGTGCACGTAATGCCGTATGTAAAACGGCTCTTCCTTCAGTTTGATTGATAATTTCTCCTGAAAACTGTGACTCAATAGCTTCTTTTAACTTAACTTCTTCTGTTAATTGAAGTAAATATTTTAATGTCTCTTCAGTAATTCTGTTTTTTGAAAAATCCACATAAAAATCATCCCATTTAATGGTTAATTTATTGGCTCTCTCTTTGTCTTGAGCAAATAAATCTTTCATGTGCACATTTTGCAATTTATGAAAATGTTCTTGAAGATGCTTCCAAGAATTAGTTTTTGTTGGGTTTATACTAGGGAGTTTCATTATTTTACTTGTGAAATTAAATTATTCTGAACGGGGTCTTTTTTCTTTTCATCTTTAATTGAAATACTATCTAACTTGGCTTTTATAGGTTTTATAAACTCAAAGTATTTTGCTTTAAGATTTTCTGAGATTGGTTCTGCTTCAGGCAACTTTTCTCTAAGAGGATCGACTTGTTTTTTGTTTTTCCAGAAACGATAACACACATGTGGACCACCTGTATTACCTGTCATTCCAACCCAACCTATTACATCACCTTGCTTAACAAATTGACCAACCTTTACTTTTCGTTTTTGCATGTGGAGATATTGTGTCTCATAGGTTCCATTATGTCTTATTTTTACATAATTACCATTGCCTCCTTTATATTGAGATTCTATTACAGTTCCGTTAGCAGTTGCCATAATTGGTGTTCCAATGGCAGCTGCAAAATCTGTTCCTTTATGAGGCTTCAAAGCAAAGCCATAATAAGCAATTCTTCTGTTTAAATTATATCTTGAAGAGATTCTACTGAATTGAACTGGAGCTTTTAAAAAAGCACGTCTTAAATTTTTTGCTTCCTCATTAAAAAAGTCTGTAAATTTTCTAACAGAATCCGTTTCAAATTTAAAGGCATAAAATGGTTCTTTATTATATTCCATGTAGGCAGCTTTCACGCTTTGAACGCCTGCATAAATAGTATCATCAATATATTTATCGGTATAAATAACTTTAAATCTATCTCCTTTTTGAAGTCTGTTAAAATCAATGGTCCAAGCATAAATTTCATCAGCCATTTTATACGCAAGTCGAACACTTAATCCTTGATCTACGAAAGCATTTGAAATATTGGTTGTAACGACACCTGTAGCAACTCTTTCAACATACTTAATTGGTTTTCTACTAGTATAAGCATGTATTGAATCCTGGAAATTAACTACTACATACTCTTCAATAGTAGGTTGATAAATAAAACAACTAGGAATTTCTAATGAATCTTTTGAGCACAATAAAGTATATGGTTTCCCAACTTGAAGTTTTCTAATATCAAAGGTGTCTTTGGCTTTTTCTGCAATTGTAAATATTTTTGGATAGCCTATTTTGTTTCGTTCTAATATGACTCCAAAACTATCTCCTCGACGAATGGTGTCTCTTTTAACAACAAAATCATTTAAATTAAAACCAAATTCATAAATATCTGGCTCAACCACCTCTAGTTCTTCAAATGACTCTTCTAAATTTGATTCTTGATTGTTTTTACAAGCGGCTAAGCTTAAGGCTACTAACCAGAGTATTAAACCATTGTTCCCCAATCTTGTAATTCTTTTTCTGTCCATAAGTCTGGAAAAAATATTCTTTTTTGATACTTTGGATGCATATATTTTACCCATTCACTTCCTCCTGTTGCTTCAGTGGTTTTACCACCTATATTTAAATAATGATTTGCTGTGTTATAATGTGCCATTACCCATTTTATGTTTACCGTATAATCATAATGACGCATGGCTTTTATTAAGTCTTTATTTTCTTTTTCAACTTGTGGTAGAGACTTAAATTTTGTCCACAAATTGTGTGTGTTATAAAATTGCGTAAATCTAATAAATTCCTCTTTGTATTTCTCTTCAAAAACTGTTAATGTGTAACTTTTTTTACCAGTTTTATAATCTTTCCCAGCTGCCTGCCAATATAAATGCTCAAAAGCATTTTCATAAGAAGAATTTCTATCTATTGTTTCTCTAAATCGTTTATCAATTAAATTAATAAGTTCTGTAGATGCAAATTCAATTTTCCTGTATTGGGCACTTTGAAAACCACTTGCAGGTGTTAAAGCAGTTCTAAATTTGTTGTACTGTTCAACATGCATTCCATCTTTCATAATACTGAAAGAAGATGTAAGCATGTCAAAATACCTACTTATCCTCATTAATTTTGAAGAAAACATGACGGCATCAACATTTTCAGTTGTAGCAATTTGCTCAATTTCTCCAAGAATCATTTTGAATAATAACTCATTGATTTGATGATACATAATAAACACCATCTCATCTGGTAAGGTTGTACGAGGTAATTGAAGATTTAATAAAGAGTCTGTATGAATATAGTCCCAATAAGTTATAGGTTTACTATACAATAAACCTTCTAAATGTACATCTAAATCCTGCCCTATTTTTTGGTATTTCTCTTTAAGTTGATTTGTTGTTTTTGTTTCCAACAGACATTAATTTTTTACAACAATTCTAAATGGATATTTTAATCCTTTAAAAGCTTCAAGATCAGCTCTTAACGAACCCACTCTTAAATCTGCTTTGATGCGCAAAGGTACTTTATTTTTATCTTTTGATACCCAAAGCGTTAAACTTTCTTCTGCTTTAAAAACACGTCCAGACATAACGTATGGTCTGAATTTTAAAGTTTCAATATCTCCAAAACTAGTACTTATGGTTTCTTCTCCAAGGTATTGCAGTTTAAAGCCGTAATTTTCTTCATCAAAAAACATATCTACCCTAACTTCATCACCAACCTTTAACTTATCAACATCTAATTTATTTCTTAAATAATAGTATGTTGACACCATATCTTGAATATTTGGTGATGTATCAAATACTTTTTCAGTATTGTTCTTTTTATCACTTACATACGCCTTATTATTAAGCTGGTCAAATTTAATTTCTAAATTTTTTGTATGACCTCCTTCGTCTATATCTCTAATAAATTTATATGGCAATAAAGTTTTTGTATCAAAAAAACTTTCATACCTGTCTTTTACTTTGAAAAACCATTTTATCATACCTGTTGTCCAGCCTTTTCCTGTAACATGATATACGTCTTTACCATCAAGTTTTAATTCTTTAACCGAAAGGGTTGCATTTCCTGCTTTTAACCAACCGCTATAACTCATATTGAATTTAAACCACTCTCCATCACCAAATGAGGAATTGTTTTGTGCAACGGATAGTTGCATACTAAGTAAGGTAAAAAATATAAGTAGTGTTTTTTTCATCTATTTGGGTAATTGTTCATTTATTATAATACATATCTGTTGTTTCAATATACAAGAAAATACAATTACTGTTCCAAAAGTATTAAAACAAAAAAACTCCATCAAAAATTAATGATGAAGTTTTAGTATTTTATTATTAAATAATCGTTAAAGTGTGCCTCTGTTGGCTTGTTCTCGTTCAATGGACTCAAAAAGTGCTTTAAAATTACCTGCTCCAAAACCTTTAGCTCCCATGCGTTGAATGATTTCAAAGAACAATGTTGGGCGATCTTCTACTGGTTTTGTGAAAATTTGTAATAAATAGCCTTCTTCGTCGGCATCGACCATAATGGATAATTTTTGAAGTTCGTTCATATCTTCTTTCATCATGCTTTTGTGCTTTCCCAATCTTCTTGGAATGTCATCATAATAGGCTAGTGGTGGTGGTGGCAAAAATTCAACACCTCTTGCTTTTAGTTGTGAAACCGTTGTAATAATATCATCTGTAGCTACGGCGATGTGTTGTACGCCGGAGTCTTCATAAAAATCTAAATACTCTTCAATTTGAGATTTCTTTTTGCCTTTTGCTGGTTCGTTAATTGGGAATTTGATGCGCCCGTTGCCGTTGCTCATTACTTTACTCATTAAGGCAGAATATTCGGTATGAATTTGTTTGTCATCAAACGATAAGAAATTCTCAAAACCCATAACATCTTCATACCATTTTACCCAAGTATTCATTTGTCCCCAACCTACATTCCCAACCATATGGTCTATAAACTTAAGGCCAACCGACGTTGGATTATACTCAGATTCCCATTTTTTGAAACCTGGCAAAAAAGTGCCTTGATAGTTTTTACGCTCTACAAACATATGAACGGTTTCTCCATAAGTATAAATACCCGCACAAACAACTTCACCGAACTCATCTTTTTCAACAACAGGTTCCATGTATGATTTGGCGCCTCGTTTTGTGGTTTCTTTATAAGCACTTCTGGCATCTTCCACCAAAAGAGCTATGACTTTTACACCATCTCCGTGTTTAACTATATGATTATTAATGGGTGATTGACTATTTAAAGGTGTTGTTAATACCAGCTTTATTTTATCTTGAATTAACACATAACTCACAGCGTCTTTTGACCCTGTTTCTAATCCTTTATAGGCATGAGATTGAAACCCAAATGCTGTTTTATAAAAGTGAGCAGATTGTTTAGCGTTACCCACATAAAATTCTACATAATCGGTCCCTAAAAGCGGCAAAAAATCTTGAGCGCCTTCAAATATTTTTTCTAAACCGTAGTTTACTGATTTTACTTTTTTACTCATTTTAATAATATTTTAGCCCTGATTGCAGCGGCATCCTTTTTTGATTTTCCTCAAAAAAGATACAGCTAAAAGCAGGAATTAGCTTCAAATTAAATTATTCTAACCAAGATTTATAATACTCTTCATCAGCAATTTTCATAGCTTCTTCTGTAATTTGTAACGGTTTAAAGGTGTCAACCATAACCGCAAGTTCATCTGTTTTGGTTTGACCAATACTGCGTTCTGTAGCACCTGGATGTGGTCCATGTGGAATGCCTGCGGGATGCAAAGAAATATGTCCGGCGGCAATATCATTTCTGCTCATAAAATCGCCATCTACATAATATAAAACCTCATCACTATCAATATTGCTATGATTGTAAGGTGCTGGAATGGATTGCGGATGATAGTCGTACAACCTTGGCACAAAACTGCACACCACAAAGGCATCTGTTTCAAAGGTTTGATGTACTGGTGGCGGTTGGTGAATGCGTCCTGTTATGGGTTCAAAATCATGGATAGACAACGCGTACGGATAGTTGTAACCATCATATCCAACCACATCAAATGGATGTGAAGCATACACCATATCAAAAATATCATTCTGCTTTTTAACTTTTATTAAAAAGTCTCCGCTCTCATTATAAGTTTCCAATTCTTGAGGCTGCCGAATATCGCGTTCACAAAATGGTGAATGTTCTAAAAGTTGACCAAACCAGTTTCGGTAGCGTTTTGGTGTATAAATGGGTCTGTGTGACTCTACAATAAAGAGTCTGTTATCTTGAGTATCAAAATCAATTTTATAAATAATCCCTCTTGGAATTAACAGATAATCTCCATATTTAAAATCGAGATTTCCTAGATGAGTTCTTAGTTTTCCTGTTCCTTTGTGGATAAAAATTAACTCATCTGCATCTGTATTTTTATAAAAATAATCTTTGGTTGAATGCTTTGGTGCTGCTAATATGATGGAACAATCACTGTTAGTTAAAACGGTTTTTCTACTTTCTAAATAATCATTCTCCGGTTTGACCTGAAACCCAAGAAATCTGTAAGATTGCATATGATTTGCTTTAGCTATTTTTGGTGCAACATTGTATTGTCGCTTAATTTCCTTAACTTGAGTTGGACGCTGTTCGTGATAACTATTGGTGGACATACCATCAAAACCTATGGTACCAAATAGTTGTTCAGAATACAAACTACCATCTGGCTTTCTGAATTGTGTATGTCTTTTATGTGGAATGTTTCCTAATTTATGATAAAATGGCATTTTTTTAAATTTTAAGATTAGACATTAAAGCTTAAAAATGTAAGTCCTTAAACTTTAAAAAGATACGTAAAATTATGATAAAAGCCTTCTCATTCAGGATTTCTCTTGATGAGGTAATGTAGAAATTGTATTAAATCTTGCCAAAAAAGGGTCATATGCTAACAAAAATCGTAAAAATTTGCTAACTAAGAATATCTGTAATTCCTTTTAACCAATCGTTAATATTTGTTTCATTGGTATTAAAAGCTAAACTACCATTTCCGTAAGGTCTGTACTTTTCAAGTTTAGTGACTTTAAAAAATCCAACCACTGGAATTTGAGCTGCACTTGCTAAATGCATCACACCATTGTCTGGTGCAATAAAAATACTTGTATTAGCCAAAAGCGCGCACATTTCTCTTACATCTTTACTGTAAAGCGTTGGTGCTTTAAAATTAATTTTAGAAATATTTTCTATAGGCAATAATTCAATTACATTATGCTTTGGAAATTCACTTTTTAAACGTTCGTATAAAATTGCCCACCAATCTTCATCATAAATTTTATCTCCTGTTGCATTGGTATAAATACAAATGGTTGGATTTTCATTTTTTACTATATCTTTTAAAATTGTCTTTCCCTTTTCTATTTCAGCTTTACTTAATTTAATATTTAATGTTGGAATAGGTTTATTGTTTTCAGGGTAACCTATTTTATTTAAATAATCTCTTAAATTATAAATTGGATATTTTGATATGTGCTCATAGTCATCAAACTTTTGCTGAATACTTTCATTTGCTTCTCCAAAAACTTTAAATTTTGCCTTTGTCAATTGTGTAGATAACCTTCCTGATGATGAGTCTTTATCGCCATTAATTACTAAATCATAATCATGCTCTTTTAACTTAAACCAGCACTTTATATACTTAAACAACTCACTAAAAGGTTTTTTAGGAAGCTGAATAATTCTGTCTACATTTTCATAATTTTCAAAAACAACATGTGCTACGCCTCCTTTTACAAAGAGATCAATTTTGCAGCTTGGAAAAGTTTCAATAACTTCTTGAACAAGAGGTGTTAGTAATAATTGGTTACCAAGTCTGTGGTTTGGTCTTGAAATTAATACTCTTTTAATTTCTGGTTTAACACCTGAATTTAGGTTAGCTTCAGAGTGAGAATTTCCAATGTTTTTTGTTAACTGATGCATGAATCGCATCCTTAGCTTATTTATTTTTTTAGATACTTTCATGTGCCTATAATATTTCTTTTTTATTGACTACATGAAACATCCTTAATAAACATAATCCAATATATTTAAAGTTTAAGATTGCATGTTTCATTCTTATAATTATAACTTTTTTACAAAACAAAAGTAAATTATTAGGTGTTTTTAGCCTAATACTATTTAAAAGGATTGAATTTTATTAGCTAAAACCAAAATCCAACATTAAAAAACCAAACACTTTTTCTTTGTTCTGTTGAATAACTGTATTTGACTTGTACGGGACCAATAAATGTATCAATGGCATAGCCTAAAGCATAGCCTCTGTAATCTGGTAATGTAAACCATTCTCCTGTTTCAAAAATATTGTCATCAATATTAGCCCAGTTTCCTTCTAAAGTAATGTAGTTTTTTTTGAAAATTTCATAATCAGCAATTAAGGACGCTTTAACAAAACTATTTCCTACAAGCGAAATAAAATCATATCCTAAAAAAGGAATAAAATTATTGATTAAATTATTGCCATAACCACCTAAAGCAAAATCTAAAGTTTTTGTTGAATTATCACCTATTTTAAAACCTCCACTTGTTTGTAGATTAAATGCCAACTTATCAGAAAAACTAAAGGTGTAACCCATGTCTGCTTTTACTATTGAGAAGTTTTTGAAAGTGGTATTAAAACTTGAAGCATAAAAATAAGTTTGAATATCACCATTAAAATAAAGGCCTCTTTTTGGAAAATATTTATTGTCGTAAGTATCTAATTTTAAGTTTCCAAAAGCACTTACATAGTCTGTTTTTTCAAAAATAAACTCATCTGTTGATGAATTTAGGCTAAAGGTTTCTGATTTTATTTCTAAACGTTTGTGTTCTAACCCAAGACTAAGGGCAAAATCTTTTCTGAATAAGGTTTGTAAATAAATTTGGTTGGTTTGGTCTTGTAACTGTGTATCAGCTTTATTTAATCCTAAAACATTTTGCTGGTCATTTAATAAAAATTGTGCGTTAATGTTTTTATTAAACTGATTATATCTGGACTTTACTCCAATACTCCAATAGAATCCTTTATCTATAAAATATTCAAAGTTATATCTTACATTATCACCTAAAATAATATCTAAAGTTGCTATGTCATTGTTTAAAAACAATCTCTTTTTAGTGAGGTTGATAAGTGCTGCGCTTTTATATAATTCATCATAGTGTATTCCTAATTTTAAAAAAGTATTGATTTCAGTTTCGGTTAATTGAGTTATAAGATTGTATTCTTCCTTATTTTCTGCTTTTTTTAATTCATACTGAAAATAATCAAAATTGTTAGTGGCAATTAAATTATTAACACCTTCATTAAATTTTTTATAGCTTATTTTTTCGTTTCCTTTAAGTTTTAATTTTCCTAAAATATAAGCTCTTGAGTATTTTTCATTTCCCTTTAAAATAATGGCATTAATATTTATACTATCATGAGTAGGTTTTTTTATTTGTTCATTGGGCTTTTTTATTTGTTTAGAAACAAGACTATCTAAAGAATTTAAACAAGAAATTGCTGCTTCTGCGCCTTTTGCAATAATTTGATCTCCTTCACTAAAAGAAACTACATTAAAGTCTTTAATATTTGGTTTGATATAAATATCGGTTTTTTTAACCTTTGTTTTCATATCATTAATAGTTCTAAAATTATTTATTTGCATTAATACATCTGGTGCAGATGTCAACTCTTCTCTAGTTGATAACCCATCTTGAACATCTACTCCAATAATAACATCAACCCCTTTTTCTCTTAATTCATCAATAGGATAATTATTTACAACACCTCCATCAATAAGCATTTCATTGTTAATCATAACAGGCTGAAATAATGATGGCAATGCCCCGCTTGCCATAACAGCTTGAGCTAATACACCTTTGTCAAGTATAACTTCTTTACCCGTTTCTGCATTTGTAGCAATACAAAAAAACGGAATTGGTAGTTTACTGAAATCTTCAATATCATTTACGTTTAATGTTAGCTTAGAAATTAATCCATACACGTTTTGCCCTCTTGAAAGTGCTGACGGTAATTTAATTTTAAATTTTTCAAAAGGTAAGGTTACTGCATAACGTTCTGAATTAGTTCGTTCGTAAAATGCTTTTGAAGCTCTTGGTAAATCATCATTTATCAACTTATCAAAATCTAAAGCTCTAAAAATAGAATCAAGTTCATTTCCTGAATATCCTGATGCATATAAGGACCCTATTATGGCTCCCATACTTGTGCCTGCTACATAATCAACCCTTACTCCTAAACTGTCTAATACTTTAAGAACACCTATGTGAGCTAATCCTTTAGCACCGCCGCCACTTAAAACCAATCCTACCTTAACATCATCTTCTTTTAAGTCTTGAGAAAACCCATGAAAACAAACTAAAAAGGCAAGAAGTATAAAGTGTTGTTTCATTAGTTATGGTAATAATTATAAATTTTTTCCGCTCTTGAAACACCAACTACAGACTCCAATTCATCTAATTTTGCATTAGCCACACGTTTTGCTGATTTAAATTGTTTTAATAAATCAACTACTGTTTTTTCTCCTATCCCTGGAATAGTTTCCAATTCTGTATTTAATGCATTTTTACTGCGCCTGTTTCTGTGATGTTCAATCCCAAAACGATGTGCCTCATTCCGCAATTGTTGTATTATTTTTAGCGTTTCACTTTTCTTATCTAAATATAAGGGAATTGGATCATTTGGATAGAATAATTCTTCTAAACGTTTTGCAATTCCTATAATGGCAATTTTTCCTCTTAGTTTTAAGTCGTCTAAAATTTTTAAAGCTGACGATAATTGCCCTTTTCCTCCATCAATAATTATTAACTGTGGTAACTCTTGATTTTCATCTATCAAGCGTTTGTAACGCCTGTAAACAACTTCTTCCATAGAGGCAAAATCATTTGGCCCTTCAACCGTTTTTATATTAAAATGACGGTAATCTTTTTTACTTGGTTTGCCGTTTTTAAAAACTACACACGCAGCTACCGGATTAGTTCCTTGAATATTTGAATTATCAAAACACTCGATATGTCTGGGTTCTAAAGGTAAACGCAAATCTGACATCATTTGCGCCATAATTCTATTAACATGTCTGTCTGGATCGGTGATTTTTATTTGCTTAAAGCGTTCCATTCGGTAGTATTTCGCATTTCGAAGTGATAATTCTAAAATGTGTTTTTTATCGCCAAGTTTTGGAATGGTTACTTTAACATCTTCACCTAAATCTACTTGAAAAGGAACGTATATTTCTTTTGAATTTGAATGGAATCTTTGCCTTATTTCAGTAATGGCTAGTTCTAATAACTCTTGGTCTGTTTCGTCTAATTTCTTTTTTATTTCAAGTGTATGCGACCGAATAATAGAACCATAGGACAATTGCAAAAAGTTTACATAACCATAACTTTCATCACTAATGATGGAAAACACATCTACATTACTAATTTTTGGATTTACAACGGTAGATTTTGCTTGATAATTTTCAAGAATTTCAATTTTTTCTTTAATTTTTTGAGCTTCCTCAAAGTGCATATCTTCTGCACATTTCTTCATCTGGATTTTAAATTGTGATAAAGAATCTTTGAAGTTGCCTTTTAAAATTTCCTTAATAGCTTTTATGTTTTCATTGTATTCTATTTCGGTTTCATACCCTTCGCAAGCTCCTTTACAGTTTCCTAAATGATATTCTAAACACACCGAATATTTTCCGTTTTGTATTTTTTCTTCAGACAAATCATAATTACAGTTTCGTAATTGATACAAGCCTTTTATTAAATCAAGGAACGTGGTAACGGTTTTCATGCTAGTATAAGGTCCAAAATACTCACTACCATCTTTAATAACGCGTCTAGTAGAAAACACTCTTGGAAAACGCTCTTTTTTTATACAAATCCAAGGATACGATTTGTCATCTTTCAGCAAAACATTATAACGCGGTTGGTGTTTTTTAATTAAATTATTTTCAAGTAACAAAGCATCGGTTTCTGTAGCAACTACAATATGCTTTATGGTTTCAATTTTTTTTACTAAAACTCTGGTTTTTCCGTTATCATGCGTTTTTGTAAAGTAAGAACTTACCCTTTTTTTTAAATCTTTAGCTTTTCCCACATAAATAAGCGTTCCTTCGGCATCAAAATATTGATAAACACCTGGCAGATGCGGTAAAGTTTGTAGTTGAAGTTCTAAAGCAAGTTTACTCATAAAACCAAAGATAATACTTATCCAAAAACATTTCAGTGTTATGAGCTGTTTGAATATAATTTAACATTCTATTTTTTGTTACCTTGCATCACTATTTTAAATTTAACAATGCCTAAAAAAGTCATAGGAAGAATAGATAAAGCTGATTTCCCTTTGCTTGGTTTATTTGATATTGATATAAAAATTGACACAGGTGCTTACACCTCTTCTATTCATTGCCATAAAGTAAAAGTTGAAGAAGGCATGCTAAAATGCAAGTTTTATGACAAAGGTCATCCTCTTTATAACGGCAAAGAAATTACTTTTAAAAACTATGCGCTTACTAAAGTAAAAAGTAGTAATGGTATGGTACAAGAACGTTATAAGGTTAAAACTACTATGCTTTTATTTAATAAAAAGTATAAAATAAATTTAACCTTAAGCACTAGAAATGACATGAAATATCCTATTTTAATTGGCAGACGCTTTTTAAATAATAAGTTTATTGTAGATGTGCATTTAAAAAACTTATCTTTTGATATTAAAGACCAAACAATTACCCAATGAATATTGTAATTTTATCTAGAAATCCTAAATTATATTCAACTAAAAGATTGGTTGAAGCTGCAACACAACGCAAACACCATGTAGAGGTAATTGACCCCTTAATGTGCGAAATTATTATTGAAAAAAAGAATCCTGCTGTTATTTATAAAGGAAAGCATTTAGAGCATATTGACGCCATAATTCCAAGAATTGGAGCTTCTGTAACTTTTTATGGAACGGCTGTTGTTAGACAGTTTGAAATGATGAAAGTTTTTTCAACCGTTGAATCACAAGCTTTAGTAAGATCACGCGATAAACTAAGAAGCTTACAAGTATTATCTCGTGCAGGTTTAGGTATGCCAAAAACGGTGTTTTCAAACTACACAAAAGATGTTGCCGAAGTTATAAACTATGTTGGTGGTGCTCCTTTAGTTATTAAATTATTAGAAGGCACACAAGGATTAGGTGTTGTTTTAGCCGAAACAAACAATGCTGCTGAGTCTGTTTTAGAAGCCTTTAATGGGTTGCAAGCCCGAGTTATTGTTCAAGAATTTATTAAAGAATCAAAAGGAGCAGATATTCGTGCATTTGTTGTTGATGGCACTGTAGTTGGCGCCATGAAACGTCAGGGAAAAGAAGGTGAATTCAGATCTAATTTGCATAGAGGAGGCACTGCTTCAATTATTCAATTAAGTGAAGAAGAAGAAAATGCTGCTTTAAAAGCTGCCAAAGCTTTGGGATTGGGGATTTGTGGTGTTGATATGTTGCAATCTGCTCGTGGACCACTTATCTTAGAAGTTAATTCGTCTCCTGGTCTTGAAGGTATTGAATTTGCCACTAAAAAAGATATTGCTAAAAGTATTATTAGATATATTGAACGTAATGTGTAATTTTATTTATGGCTAATAATTTTAAACGAAACATTTCAATTTTAGGACAAGATATTCCTTTAGGTACTTCAAAAGAAATCAATTTTAACATTGCTAAACTCCATACGGCTACCATTATTGAAGTTCCGGTAATTATTGAGCGTTCAAAAAAACTTGGCCCAACCATTTTATTTACAGCTGGTATTCATGGTGATGAAATTAATGGGGTTGATATTGTGCGTCAAATCATTTCAAAAAAAATCAATAAACCAAAAAAAGGTACCATTATTTGCATGCCTATTTTAAATGTTTTTGGGTTTTTGAATAGCTCCAGAAGTTTTCCCGATGGCCGTGATTTAAACAGAGTATTTCCGGGTTCACCAAATGGTTCTTTGGCAAGTAGAGTTGCTAACAGATTAATGACTGAAATTATTCCAGATGTAGATTTGGTTATAGACTTTCATACTGGTGGTGCAAGTAGATTTAATGCGGCTCAAATTAGAATAGTTAAAGATGAACCTCAACTAGAAGCATTAGCTTCTGTTTTTGGAGCGCCATTCACATTGTATTCCGGCAATATTGGAAAATCATTCAGAAATGCATGTCATCAATTAGGTAAACCCATATTATTATTTGAAGGTGGAAAATCATTTTTTGTTGATGATGCTATTTCAAAAATTGGCATAAAAGGAGTGAAACGTATTTTGAACCATTTTGATATGTTGAATGTAAAGAAAAAAACAAGTCCGCCTAAAGAACCTACCGTTTTTGTTGATGAAAGCAAATGGTTGAGAGCTAAACATTCGGGCATGTTTAAATCTAAAGTTGCAATGCATACCAAAGTATCTGTTAATGACGTTTTAGGGCAAATTACAGATCCTTATGGAAAAGTGCATTACAACGTTAAATCAACTATTGAAGGTTATATTATTAATGTTAATGAGGCCTCTTTAGTATATCAAGGTGATGCCTTGTTTCATATAACCACCAAACTTAAAAGTTAATTTTAAGGTTATGACAAAATCAGAATTACGAAAAAAATATAAAATGCTTCGTGATGCTTTGTCTATTGCTCAAGTTGAGGATTTAAGTATGTCTATAGCAAATCAACTATTAAAATTACCTGTATGGGATTATAATTTTTATCATATTTTTTTGGCTATAGAAGAGCAAAAAGAGGTTAACACAGAATATATTTTGAATATTCTTTCTGGAAAAGACAAACATATTGTCATTTCAAAAAGTGATTTTAAGTTAGGAACCATGACTCATTTTTTACTAACTGATAATACAAAAATTAAGAAAACCCATTACAATATTCCTGAACCTATTGATGGTATTGAAATTTTAAACAACAAAATAGAGGTTGTTTTTATTCCACTTTTGGCATTCGATAAACAAGGAAATCGTGTAGGCTATGGCAAAGGATTTTATGACCGATTTCTTTCTGAATGCAAACCTGAAACCATTAAAATAGGATTAAGTTTTTTTGAAGCTGAAACCAAAATTACCGATGTTTTTAAAAGTGATGTAAAACTAGATTATTGTGTGACACCAAACAAAACCTATTCTTTTTAAATATCTTTTTTAGGAAACGCCTTTTTATTAAATAATAAAAGCATAATAAATCCTGTGCTTATAGCCATATCTGCTACATTAAAAACAGGCTCAAAAAAGGTAAAAAACTTGCCTCCATATAGCGGTAACCATTCTGGCAAGTAACCTTTCCAAATTGGAAAATAAAGCATATCAACTACTTTTCCATGAAGTAATCCATCATAACCACCTTCATTTGATAAAAAGGTTGCTACTTGGCCGTGGCTATCATTAAAAAAAACACCATAAAATACAGAATCTATAATATTTCCCAATGCTCCAGCAAAAATTAAGGCAATAGCTAAAATTAAAACTGTTGGGCTTTTTTTTCTGGTAACATCAATTAACCAATAACCAATACCAATGATGGCGACAATTCTAAAAATGGTTAATGATATTTTGGCTGTTCTTTCAGAAATAAAGGACACAAAATCACTGATTTTGGTTCCCCAAGCCATCCCATCATTTTCAACAAAATAAATACGAAACCAATGAAATACTCTATACTCATCACCTAATGCAAAATGAGTTTTTATGTAAATTTTACTTATCTGGTCAATAAGTAAAATTAAAATGATGATGATAACTGACTTTTTTAAGGACATACTATTTTAAAAAATAAAAACGTCTCAAAATTTGAGACGTTTCAAATATATCATTTAAATATTTTATTACTGCATGTTTTTTGCTTCAATACTCAATGTTGCATGAGGCACAAGTTTCAAACGTTCTTTATTAATAAGTTTACCTGTTACTCTACAAACACCATAGGTTTTGTTTTCAATTCGAATTAAAGCATTTTTTAAATCACGAATAAATTTTTCTTGTCTTATAGCAAGTTGTGAGTTTGATTCTTTACTCATTACTTCACTTCCTTCATCAAAAGCTTTAAATGTTGGTGAGGTGTCTTCTGTACCATTGTTATGATCATTCATATAGGCACTTCTAATAAGCTCTAAATCATTCTGTGCTTTTTGTATTTTATCTTTGATTAGCTCTTTAAATTCTGCTAAATCTTTATCTGAATATCTTACTGTATCTGTACTCATAATTTTAATGTTTGTTAATAGACAATTTGGTATTTACATCATCAAAAGCAATTTCTATACCGCTATCTATGTGATCTATAATTTCTAATGTTTCTGTTAATGTTTCTGCTTTAATATACGCTAAATTTGCTTCTACAGCCTTAACAATTTTATCATCTTTTTGAAGTAGTACGTCAATTCTATCTGTAACTTCAAATCCTGAGTCTTTACGCAAGTTTTGTATTCTGTTTACCAACTCACGTGCTATCCCTTCTTTTCGCAAATCTTCAGTAATTGTAACATCTAATGCTACTGTTAAAGAACCTTCATTTGCAACTAGCCATCCTTCAATATCCTGCGATGTAATTTCTACATCATCAAGAGCTAAAGTTATATTTTTTCCATTAATAACAATATCTAAAACACCATTTTGTTCTATTTTGTTAATATCTTCTGAATTAAAGTTAATTACTGCATTAGCAACGGCTTTCATATCCTTTCCAAAACGTGGACCTAATGTTTTAAAGTTAGGTTTTATTTGTTTTACTAGAATATCTGAAGCGTCTTCTAAAAGTTCAATTTCTTTAATATTTACTTCGTGTTTTATTAACTCTGAAACCGCTAAAATCTCTTCTTTTTGTTGCGCATTACTTATAGGAATCATTATTTTTTGAAGTGGTTGACGCACTTTTATTTTTTCTTTAGCTCTTAACGACAAAACTAATGATGATATTGTTTGCGCATTTTCCATTTTACGCTCTAATGAGGTATCAACAAAAGAGGCATTAAATACCGGGAAATCTGCTAAATGTACACTTTCAAAAGCTTCTTTATTAGTAACGGAATTCAAATCCATATACAATTTATCCATAAAGAATGGCGCTATTGGTGCTCCTAACTTTGAAATGGTTAACATACATGTATATAGTGTTTGGTAAGCCGAAATTTTATCTTGTTGATAATCTCCTTTCCAGAAACGTCTTCTGCTTAAACGAACATACCAGTTACTTAAGTGGTCTTGAGTAAAATCTGAAATAGCTCTTGCCGCTTTTGTAGGTTCGTATTCAGCATAATATTCATCAACTTTTTGAATTAATGTATTTAATTCTGAAAGAATCCATCTATCAATTTCAGGTCGTTCTTCTAAAGGAATTTCAGCTTCAGAATAGTTGAATTTATCAAGATTTGAATATAAAGCGAAAAACGAATACGTATTATAAAGTGTTCCGAAAAACTTACGTTTTACTTCTTCAATACCTTCTAAATCAAACTTTAAATTATCCCAAGGATTTGCATTAGCAATCATGTACCAACGTGTGGCATCTGCGCCATAGGTTGATAAGGTTTCAAACGGATCGACAGCATTCCCTAAACGTTTAGACATTTTTTGCCCATTCTTGTCTAATACCAAACCATTAGACACTACATTTTTATAAGCAACAGAATCAAAAACCATCGTAGCAATAGCATGAAGTGTATAAAACCAACCACGTGTTTGGTCTACTCCTTCAGCAATAAAATCTGCTGGATATGATTTGTGATCATCAATCAATTCTTTGTTTTCAAAAGGATAATGCCATTGTGCATAAGGCATAGAACCAGAGTCAAACCATACATCAATCAAATCACTTTCACGTTTCATGGCTTTGCCTGATGGTGATACCAAAACAATCGCATCAACAATATTTTTATGTAAATCTATTTGAGCATAGTTTTCTTCAGAATTGTTTCCTACTTCAAAGCTTTCAAAAATATCATTTTCTAAAACACCTGCTGAAACTGCTTTTGTCATTTCTGACTTTAATTCTTCAACTGAACCGATGCAAATTTCTTCCTTACCATCTTCAGTTCTCCAGATTGGTAATGGAATTCCCCAATAACGTGAACGTGATAAATTCCAATCGTTAGCATTGGCTAACCAGTTACCAAAACGACCAGTTCCTGTGGCTTTTGGTTTCCAGTTTATGGTTTCGTTAAGCTCGAACATTCTGTCCTTAACATCGGTTACTTTAATAAACCAAGAATCTAACGGATAGTAAAGTATTGGTTTATCGGTTCTCCAACAGTTTGGATAACTGTGTTTATATTTTTCAACCTTAAAGGCTTTATTTTCTTCTTTTAATTGAATGGCAATCTCAACATCCACCGAACGTTCAGGAGCTTCTCCATCATTATAATATTCATTCTTTACATATTTACCAGCATATTCAGCCATTTCTAGTCTGAATTTTCCTTGTAAATCTACCAACGGCACCAGATTTCCATTTTCGTCTTTTACCAACATAGGTGGCACTTCAGGTGATGCCTGTTTTGCTACCATAGCATCATCAGCTCCAAAGGTTGGTGCTGTATGAACAATTCCTGTACCATCTTCAGTGGTTACAAAATCTCCAGAAATAACTCTAAAAGCATTTTTTGGATGATCATTTGGTAAGGCATATGGCATTAATTGCTCATAAGTAATCCCTACTAAATCTTTACCAATAAATTCTTTAATAACATAAAACGGAATCTTTTTATCATCTGATTTATAAGATAATAATTCTGATTTATCTTCTACTTGATTAAATTTTCCAGCAAATTGATAGCTAACCAATTTTTTAGCGAGCACCACTTTTATAGGTTCAAAGGTGTATTGATTAAAAGTTTCCACCAACACATACTCAATTTTTGGTCCAACCGTTAAGGCGGTATTACTTGGCAATGTCCATGGTGTAGTTGTCCAAGCTAAAAAGAAAATAGTTCCTTCGTTTTGTAAAAAATCTGGCAATGATGATTCTTTTGCCTTAAACTGAGCAACAATGGTCGTATCGGTTACATCTTGATAGGTTCCTGGTTGATTTAACTCATGCGAGCTTAAACCGGTTCCTGCTTTTGGTGAATACGGCTGAATAGTATAACCTTTATACATCAACTTTTTATCATAAATCTGCTTTAATAACCACCAAACAGATTCCATATACTTTGGCTCATAGGTAATATATGGGTCATCCATGTCTACCCAATAACCCATTTTTTGAGTTAGGTCATTCCATACATCGGTATAGCGCATCACGGCTTTACGGCAAGCAGCATTATAATCTTCAACAGAAATGGTTTTACCTATGTCTTCTTTAGTAATTCCCAGTTCCTTTTCTACGCCTAATTCAATCGGCAAACCATGTGTATCCCAGCCAGCTTTACGCTTCACTTGGTAACCTTTCATCGTTTTATAACGTGGAAAAATATCTTTTATAGCACGTGCTAAAACGTGGTGTACTCCAGGTAATCCGTTTGCAGAAGGTGGCCCTTCAAAAAACACAAATGGTTCATGGCTTTCACGCGTGGTGATACTTTTTTCAAACACCTTATGTTCTTGCCAATAGTTGAGAATTTCTTCTGCAACTTTTGGTAAGTCAAGTCCTTTATATTCAGGAAATTTAGCACTCATTATATCAAAATTCTAATCGAGGTGCGAAATTAAGGAATTTTGATAAAACAGAAGCTTTTATGCAGCAAAAACTAACAACCAAAATTGTATATAGAACTGAATTTAATGCGTTTTAATAAATTCTTTTTGAAACAACCTTGCTTTATTTAAAAGCACCTCTTCATATTGAGAATGCCCTGTTTTATTATTAACCACTTTTCCATTAAGAATATACATTTTTATTGGCGATGCATTCTCTGTTTTTGTTGTGATAAAAACTAATTTGTTATTGTTGAAGTAGAAGTTTTCAGTAACTGTATTATTTGTTATTTCGGTATTTTTTATTCGATATAATTCATTTGTTTTATTCTCAAAAAAAGCATTGTATTCAAAATGTCCTTGATCAAGATTACCACTAACATCTGTTAAAACTCCTTCAACAAAAGATTCTTCTAAGGTTTTATTATTATTAATTTTTAGAACGTAGGCATCCGTTTCATTTTTTTTTGTTTCATTGAACTTTGCAGTGTTGCAAGAATACACGAAAGAAAACATCAATAAAATTAAAATTTTGTTCATGATTTTTCATTGAAAAAAAATATTATTAGAAAGCAGTATAGCATTCTAATTAATTACTGTTTTAAAAATTAAAGGGCACTCATTATAATTTTGAAAATGACATGGGTTTTAAAAACACGCGGTAAATATTAGAAACTGTATTTTCATATTCTGGAAGTTGAGAAATACGTTTCCATTCTGGATGCATTCCGAATTTATTCCAATTATCGTCACGTTCTTTCATGTCTTTAAACGCTATCATATACGTTAAACAAGGCATTTGTGAACCCAATATTTTTTCTCCAAAAAAGACTGAATGCAATCCTACATCATTAAAAATTTGTAATTCACTTTCATTAAACATTTTTATTTTTCGCTTCAACGCGTCTTCATTATAGCCTTCATAGGTTCTTAACTCAAAAACAGTCGAGCCTTCAGCAGGTTTTATCATTTTAGGAAGTCCATCAAAAGCAATGAACAAAGAAGTTTCATATCTTAAATAAGGGAAATCTGACGGAGATGTTTTCATATAAGTATTTGATGCCTTTTCATAATATGTATTAAGTTTTAAACTTTCGTTGGTTTGATAAAATGCATTCATATCCTTATAAGGAATAAACACATAAATCTTTTTAGGCATGGCGTCACCAATTTCTTCAAACACACCAATATTATAAATCTCTTGTTTGTTTAATGCTGGTATTAAGGCATTCTCAAAATAATTATATAAAATACTTGCTGGTTTACCAAAATTTAATTGATACGTTCTGAGTTCATAAATTTCTTTTTGGCTATAGCTTAAGGTAGAAAGTAGACACACCATTCCAAAAAAGATGGTTTTTATCATTTTAATTTAGTTTTATTTAGTTTTAAATTTAATGAATTACCATTGAGTCGTCCTAAAATAGGTTGACAAGTTTTACAATAAATTAATTAGAACCAGTGGAACTAACTTCACTGGTTTTTTCATGTACAAAGTTAGGTGTTTTCATATTTAAACTCAAATGTGGTCTTTTAGTATTATAGC
>JAIPBH010000026.1 GCA_021739635.1 Flavobacteriaceae bacterium
GTTGTTAATGTACCAGATAATACCGGCATAAATACTTCACCCGCCGCAAGTTTAGCCGCCTTTACAATTGGGACTTTACCATTATCATATATCCTATGTGTATTCTCAATCACTACAATTGCATCATCTACTACTATTCCTAAGGCCAATAAGAATGAAAATAAAACAATCATATTTAGTGTAAAGCCAATTACTGGCATTATCAGGAAGGCAACAAACATGGAAAGAGGCACAGACATAGCCACAAATATGGCATTGGTAGTTCCCATGAAAAACATGAGAATTAAAGTCACCAACATAAATCCAATAATGATTGTATTAATCAAATCATCTAAGGTTACTTTGGTTTTATCTGATTGGTCGCCCGTTATTGTAACTTTTAACCCTTGTGGCAACTGACCATCCTCCATTTCCTTAGTAATCTCCTTAATCTTATCGGAAGCGTCAATCAGGTTTTGCCCACTTTTCTTAATTACATTTAAGGTAACTACATTTTCGTGATCCAATCGAGCATAGCTTTCTTTTTCCTTAAAACCATCCGTAATTGTTGCAATGTCTTTAAGGTAAATTGTAGCCCCACTTCCTGATCTAATAATAATATCTCCTATTTTGTTTGCCTCTGTGTATTGTCCGATAACATTAATACTACGCTTAAGGCCATCCATCTTAATTTGGCCTCCAGAGATAGTCATGTTTTCATATTTAACAGCATTCTCAATATCTCTCATGGTAACATCTGCAACCTGCATCTTGTACATGTCTACATCAATCTGGATTTCACGATCTAAAGCACCAACAATATCACAGCGGGTTATTTCCTTAAGACCTTCAATCCTATCTTTCATATTATCTGCATAATCTTTTAATTTATCCAAAGGATAATCACCAGAAAGATGCACATTCATGATAGGCATTTGGGAAACATCAATATCAATTACTTCAGGTTCACGCGTTAAATCATTTGGCAAATCTTTCTTTGCCTTATCTACCGCATCTTTCACCCTTTGTTTTGCAACCGGTACATCAACATCAGTATTAAACTCAATATTGATCATCGAGAAATCTTGAATTGAAGAACTGGTAACTTGCTTTACACCATTGATTGATTTAACTTGTTTTTCAATGTGTTTAGTTACCAAATTTTCCATATCCTTTGGAGAAGTTCCAGCATAAATTGTATTAACCAAAATTTGAGGAAAAACTACTTCTGGGAATTGTTCTTTGGGTAAACTATTATAACTCATCAAACCTGCTAAGGTTATTATGATGGTCATAATATATACGCTGGTTTTATTATTAATTGCCCAGCTCGATGGTTTAAATTCTTTTATTTTATCTAACATAACTAGTTTGATTAAGTGGAATAATAGAAAGAATTAATACTTAACCAATTCATTGTCGTTTAAATCTTGGAAACCAGTAGTAATTAGTTGATCACCCTCAGATAACCCAGATAATATTTCTGCTTTATCATTATAAATTTGACCAACAACAACTTCTTTCTTAATAGCTACTTGACGACCATTTTTCATTTCTGCAACAATAAGGTGTGCAATACCATCTGTTTTTTGGATTGTGTTTACTGGAACTACAATCGCATTTTTTGCTTGGTAATCCATAACTTTAAAAACGCAAATCATGTTTGGAAAGAAATCCTTTTCTGCAGGCAAATATGCTTCAATTGTAAATGTTCTATTTTGTTGGTTAATTACCCTTGATGTAAATGAAATTGTAGAATTTAATTCTCTATTATTTAAATCAGGAAACAATAATTTGGTTTGATTTCCTTCATGAATTTTGCTTGCATATGTTTCTGCAACATCTGCTTTTGCCTTAAGGTTATTGAAATTAACTACTCTAAAACATGGCACACCTGGAGCAATATTCTGACCAATTTTCACAAACACTTCGTCAACCGTTCCATTAATTGGTGATTTAATTTTATACATGTCCAAATTTTCATTTAGAGTAGCCAATTTTTGCTGCAGAGATTCCATGTTATTTTTTGCACTCAAATACTGAATTTCTGTACCAACTTGCTTTTCCCACAATGCTTTTTGTTTATTAAAAACATCGGTTGCAAAATTTAAACTAACCTTCAAATCATCAATTTGTCTTCTAACTATTTCAGCATCCAATTCAGCAAGAATTTGGTCTTTTTTAACAGAAGCTCCGCTTTTTACATATACCTTAACCACTGGCCCCATTGCCCTTGCACTAATGGTAGTATTTTGATCTCCATCTACTCTTCCTTGAACATCGATATAGTGATTGAAATTTGTACGTTGGATCTGAGTAACCACTACATATTTCATTCTTTCATTTTTATTAGATGAGGTATCACCCAAGGCCAAAATTTCTTCTTCCATGGTTTTAATTTCAGAAATTATTTCGGCTTGCTTTGTCTTCAATTTTTCCAATTTATCCTTTTTCTTTTGCAAAGCGTCACCTCCGCAGCTAGCAATAACTCCTACAAATAGGATCAAGACTAAACCATTAATTATTTTTTTCATTTTATTATTTATTATTTTTCTTTGTATTATTTAATTAGACCTAAAGCCTTTTTCAATTCCATTTCTGCAACAAAATATTCGTAAACAGTAGTTAGATAATTTGTTCTGGCATTTTCTAAATCTGTTTGGGCGGTTGTTAATTCTAAACTAGAGCTAACCCCATTCTTGTATTTTAAATCTATTTTTTCATAAATTTCTTGAGCTAATTTTAGGTTTCCCTTTTGAATTTCAAGTTGCTGGCTTGATCTTAAATAACTAGCCTTTGCCTGATAAACTTGTTGGTTTAAAAGATTCTCAAAATTTTTGATATCATTTTCAGTTTTTGCTATTCCAATCTTTGCTTGCTGAGTTTGGGCATTCTTTTTCAAACCATCAAAAATAGGAATCGTTGCACTTAACCCTATACTCGTACCTGGATACAATTGATTATACAAACCACTAAACTGATCTCCAAAAGCGTTTTCAACGTGATTAGCAAAGGCAAATATTGAAGGGAAATACCCCGCTGAATATCTTTTTTTGTCTAAGTAATTCAATGATAATTGTTGTTGCAACATCTTGTACTCAACTCGGTTCAAATAGCTTACCTTATCGTCAATTGCAGAAAGTTTAGAAGCATCATATAAATTATCTAAATCATCGGTTAAAATAATACTATCAGAAACTAACATTCCCATTTGAAGTTTTAAAACCATTTTGGAAACTTCCTTTTGGTCGTGAATTTTATCCTTTTGCAATGTAAGGTTCGAAAGCTGAAGTGCTAATCTATCGACATCTATTTTTTCTGAAAAACCGTTCTTATAAAATTGAGTTACATCAGATTTAGTTTTTTCTAAACTCTCAATATTTTTTAGCATCATTTTTTCATTTGCTTCCAATAAAAGCACTAAATAATATGCTTTAGAAACATTTACTTCAGTTTCAATTTCATTTCTTGAAAAATTTAGTTTGGCTAAATTCACAAATTCCTTGGAAGCTTTTACTCCTAAGAAGAACGTTCCATCAAATAATAATTGATTGGCGCTTACAGTAATATTACTCGTAAATGGACGACCAAATTTTAGTTCCAAAAACTCTGGCCCTTGACCCGTAAAATTTGGTATTACTTGAACAGGAATTTGTACATTATTAATAACATTGGCAGATGCACTAATTTGAGGTAATCCATTCGATAAAATTTCATTTACCTTTTTCTGGCTCGATATTACATCCAACTTATTGTTTTGGAGAGAATAGTTATTCTTTTTTGCGTATTCAACAGCCTCTTTAATACTAAAAGATTGCGGTTGACTTTGCTGTGAATGGCCTATTTGAAAAGAAAGAATCAATAGACAAAACAAAATTCCGTTTTTAGAATTCATATAATTATAGATATTATTTTAAATTTTGATAAATAGTACTTTTGTGTAAATATTTAATCCCTTTTTCTGTGCAAATCGACCTTAAATGGTAACGCATCATTTCATTATGCACGGTTTTAAATTCAAATTCTGAGGAACTTACATTATCTGGATTGATTAAATAATCCACTAAATGAATATAGAATCTAGCTGTTATTACCTCATTAATATCTTCATGGTAATAGCCTTGATCCTTTCCTTGTTTGAGATTCTCCAAAACTTGATTGAAAATAAATTCAATTCTAAATTGATTTAATTTGTCCCATGTTTCTTTGAAATACTTTTTTAAATCAAAAAGGATAGTTTGGTTAATCTGTTTTTTAATGTCACTAAATGATTCAGTAATAAGTAACATGTATTCCACAGGATTTTTAATGTTTTTACACATTTCAAAACATGCATTTTCTTCATGTTCAATATGCCTAAGCACGGTTTGGTCTACTAGACTTATTTTATCCTCAAAAAACTGGTATAAGGTTTTCTTAGAAATCCCTAATTCCCTCGCGATATCATCCATGGTGATGCTTTTGAAACCATATTTAAGGAACAACGCTTCTGCACCATTGAGAATCTTAATCTTTACTTCTTCTGACATTCTCAAAAATTATTTTTCGTCACAAAGGTAAAAACAAAATGTACTATGGAAACTTTTAACAACTCTAAAGTTTCCATAGTTTTATATGTTACTGAAAATGAAAGGATAAATTTTTTTCCTATGAATTTGTTTAGGGTACTTTGAAAACTTAATTTTACAGCCCGAATGAAAAACAAACCCTATTTGGTAGGAATCTCAGGTGGAAGCGCTAGTGGCAAAACCTCCTTTTTAAAGGCTTTAAAGGAACAATTTTCAGAAAAACAATTATGTATAGTTTCCCAGGATAATTATTACAAGTTGGCCTACGAGCATAAAAAAGACGAAAATGGCCATATCAATTTTGATTTGCCAGATTGCGTGGATTTAGATGCCTTTGCGGAAGATTTATCTAAACTGCACCATGGAGAGTCCATTCAAAGACATGAATATCGATTCCAACATGAAAATCAGCAAGGTCCATTATTAACTTTTGAACCAGCGCCAATTATTGTTTGTGAAGGTTTATTTATATTCTACTACGAAAGAATTTTTAATCAATTTGACCTAAAAATATTCATTAATGCTGAGGAGGAATTAGCATTACAAAGAAGAATTAAAAGAGATGTTGCAGAAAGGAATATTAGCGAAGATTTCGTATTGTACCAATGGAAAAACCATGTTTTACCCTCCTATCGACAATTTCTATTACCTTTTATGGCACAAGCCGATTTGATAATAAATAATAATACCCACTTTAATAATAGCTTAAAAGTAATTTCGGATTACCTAAATAACTTTTCGAAACTTAGTATTTAAACGGCTTGTGTGGCCATTACAATTCTAATTTTCAACTTAGTACCTATAGCTAAAACATCAACCAAATCCTGTATTGTTAGTGTTGCATCCATTCTTAGTACCACACTCATATCGGGTTTATCAGCGACTAATTTTAGAATGGCAGTCTCCAAATCGGCTGGAACAACTAATTTATCATTTAAGTAATATTCCTTCTCCTTATTAATTGTTAAGTTAACTTGATCCTTAACAACTCCTTGTGTAGGCTTTGATTTAGGCAACAAAACCTTGATTACACTTGGATTGGCCAAGGTAGAAATAATTAGGAAGAATAAGAGTAAGAAAAACATGATGTCATTTAAAGAGGAAGTAGCTACTTCCGCTTCAAATCTTTTTTTCCGTCTAAAGTTCATAATGGCTCCTTAACTTTCTAAAATATCAACAAAATCTACAGCTGTAGCTTGCAGTTTATGGTTAAATTTATCAATCCTACTATTTAAAAAATGGTATCCACTGTAGGCCAAAACCCCTACAATTAAACCTGCACCAGATGTAATCATTTTTACATATAAACCACCTGCAATAACGTCAATGGAAATATTGTTACTCTGGGCGATATCATAAAAAATCTTGATAATCCCTGAAATAGTACCAATAAAGCCTAGCATTGGAGCTACACCCGCAGTTAAACCTAAAAAACTCATGTTTTTTTCTAATTTATCTAGTTCCAATCCAGCAACACTTTCCATTGCGCTTTCTATATCTTTTATTGGTTTTCCTATACGAATAATTCCTTTTTCAATTACACGACTAATTGGAGTATTTAACCTTTGGCAATACGCACGAGCAGCTTTTAAATCACCTTTATTTAGCAAATCCTTTAAATTAGGAATAAAATCTTTATCTAATTTGAAAGATTGAGTGATATAAACAAAACGCTCCACAATAAAATAAATACTCAAAATAGAGAGCACCACAATTGGTATCATGATTACTCCACCTTTAATAATTAAATCGAACAAACTCAATCCTTGATTTTCCATAAAATTTAGCTAACAGTTATGTTAACGAAACTAAAATTATGTTCAGTATTTATCCCTTCCACTTACCCACAGATTGTATAAAGTGACGTCATAAATTCAAAAAAAGTGGTCAAAAAATAGCTTTTAAACTGATTATCAGACTTTTTAATGTTTTTTGCATTTACTGATGGCACCCCTTATATTTGCCAGCCTTTGAATTTATATGAGGTGCATTTTTTCTGAGGAATGTAAATCACATAAATAAGGTGTAAAAAATAAAATTTTAAATAGAATCAGACATATACAATGAAAAGTAAAGGAGCAGTTAAGTTTTTTGCAATCGCCTTGGTACTGGTAAGTATTTTCCAGTTATCATTCACCTGGAAAACTCACCAGATTGAAAACGATGCAAAAGAATTTGCCAATGGCAATGCAGAATTAGAGCGCAATTACCTAGATTCAGTTTCCCGTTTAACGGTTTACAATTTCTTAGGTTTAAAAAAATTCACCTACTTACAATGCAAGGAAAGAGAGTTAAATCTTGGACTGGATTTGCAAGGTGGGATGAACGTAACACTGGAAGTTTCTCTTTCCGATTTGGTTAGAGGTTTATCAAATAATAACCCTGATCCAAAATTTGGACAAGCGGTTGAACTTGCTCGTGAGCGCATGAAAACTAGTCAAAAAGATTACGTAACATTATTTGGAGAGGCATTTGCCGAGGTTGCTCCTGAAGCAAGGTTATCTGCAATTTTTGTTAATCCAAGTAACCGTGAAAGAATTAAATTATCTTCTACCAACGAAGAAG
>JAIPBH010000027.1 GCA_021739635.1 Flavobacteriaceae bacterium
ACAAAGTTTAAGGATTTTGATGTTTTCAAAACTAAACATTTGCCGTCAAAAGTTAATCAGTATGCAAAAAAGCTTAAAAGAGATACTAATTATTCGATTCACATCACATCCGAAAATCTTGTTGAGGAAATTGCTCAAATTCATATCGATGAAAAAAATCATCTGCAAAGTCATGGTAATTTGAAACGACATTCTATATTTGAAGATGCTTTGAAAAAAAAATTCATTGAAAAGCTTATGAAAAATAAACTTGTTCTATCATATTTTTTACAGGACAATAAACAAGATAAAATAATTACATACCGCACTGGTATTATTTTTAATAACAGGTACTATTCATTTAATACTGCCTATCAGCCAGAATATAAAGACTATAGGGTTGGCAAAATACTTATTCTTGAAATCCTTCGTGAAAACTTTATAAACCCACTATGGGATGCTTTTGATGCTGGATGTGGCCGTTATCCATGGAAATTCGAGTGGACATCCGATTTTAACTTATTGTATCAACTTCGTTATATAAAACCGGAAAGTAGTAAATTGAAACTATTAGCAAAGTATAGTAACATTAGGATGGCATTAGCAAAATAAGTAATGAGCTATGAAAGGAATAAAAAATAAAATTTCTAAAATTTATTACTACACATTAGGTCGTATTTGTGAATGTGCTAAATTGTACCGGATAGACCTGCATAATTTTGAAAGTACAACAGATTTTGAAAGTTTTGATAACTTCAGCTTTTTTATGCCAGGAAAAACTGAGATGCCGTTAATTGAAAGATTGTATGCTAGTAACTCTGTTAAAATCGAACTAATTGAAAGGCGGTTTGGAAGCGATGATTATTTATGTTTTGCATACAGAGATAATATTCTTGGTCATTTAGCATATGTAAGGTGGATTTGTAAAAACAGTTTCTATAGTGAAACAATGAGACGACAATTGAGTTTCTCAGAAAATGAAGCACTAACTCTAGACAGTTATTCACATCCAGATTATCGAAAGAAAGGACTGCATCTAAAAATGAATGTTTTTATGCTTCAATGGATTAAAAGAAATACTGAGATAAGGTATGTTTACATGGTTATAAGGTGTTTTATTCCACATCTTACAAAGATACCAATTGAATTAGGGTATAAGTCTATTACAAAAAGTTTTTATTACAAAAAGGGAAGTTTCTCATTTTATTTTAATTTACTTATCAATAAGCTATTTTTCGATGCTAAAACTAATTAGAAACATATCCATTTATTCTTTTGGAAATGTTGTGTCGCGAGGGATATCTTTTCTTTTACTTCCTTTATATACTCGTGTTTTGCAACCCACTGATTATGGAAAACTTGAGTTGGTTTACCTAACGGGTTCAATTATGGTAATTTTATTTGGAATTCGAATTTCAAATGGATATAATCGAATGTATTTTTATGACAAAAATGATGTTTTCCGAAAAAAACTTTTTGCAACCGGGCAAGCATTTACTTTATTTTGTTCCTTGGCTTTTGCCTCCTTTTTATTTGTAAATGCAAAATGGTTTGCCGCAAAAATATTTGACTTTCCCGAGGGTGTTTATTTTATTAAATTAGTTACATTGGTTACCCTTATAGAGGTTTTAATACAAATTCCCCTGAACAATTTACGTATTCGTGAAAAGGCAAAAATCTTTGTGGTGGTAAGCTTGGTCAATTTAATTGTTACCACTGGTTTTACAATTTATTTTGTAGCTTTTGCCGGTAAAGGTGTTGCCGGTGTGTTTTATGCGAAAATTTTAGGAAGTTTATTAACCGTCACACTACTTTTTTATATAACACGAAATGAATTTCAACTTGGGTTTTCTTTCCTACAACTAAAATTAATGCTAGGATTTTCTATTTTCTTAATACCTTCAAATTTATCCGCATTAATTTTAAACATGAGCAACAGGTATTTTCTTCAGGAGTATCAAAATCTTGAAGATGTTGGCCTTTATTCGCTTGGGGCTAAACTTGCAGGTATTATTCCCTTTCTTTTCACCGAACCGGTAAAACAAGCTTTTGGCCCACATTTATTTGGCCAAATTGACAATCCTATTGAATGTAAAAGAACTCTTGTGAATTTCACACGGATTTTTTTCGCAGGCCTTTCAATTGTTGCGTTATCTGTTTCATTGTTTTCACGTGAGGTTGTTTTACTGATGGCTGACAATAGCTATGCAGGCAGTAATAATATTGTTTTCATTTTATCTATATCGTATCTTTTTTTAGGGCTTGCAGGTATTATTGTATTAGGCATCCATATAACCAGAAAAACCTGGATTATTACGATTGTTTGGCTCATCTCTGCTGTCGCAAGTATTCTGTTTAATATTTGGCTTATCCCGATTTACGGAAGAATGGGTGCAGCTACTGCTACAATGCTGTCGGTTATATTAATCAATGTTCTTTATTTGTATGCATTGCACAAGGTTTATCCCGTTAAACTTGAGTATTTCAATTTCATAAAGATTTTGTTTGCTATGTTAATATTTAATTATGTCGGTACTTTTGTATTGTTTGCAATTTTCCCAAGTATTTTACTTAAAATATTATTACTTGCAATGTTTGTTGTTGTAATATATTTCTCAGGGATTATCAAAAAAGAGGAATTACTGAAAGGGCGAAATATTATTTTGAAAAAAGTATCCAATAAGACTACTATTTATAGGAAATAAATTAGCAAAGTATCATTGACCATGAATAAGAAAACTTACACTATATGAGTCTGGTAATATTTCTTGGGGCTATATTTTTCTTTGTATATCCTTCGTTTACAAAAGGAAGAATCTCTTTTATTGATCTATTTTTATTATACTGTTTGTATTTTGATGTTACAAATGTTTTTACTATACTGCCAATCTATTTTTCTCAGAATTTTCTGATGCTGTTTTTTTCGGTTTATTATTTTATTTATAAAGTAAAAGTAAAAAATAAATATTACAAAAAATTATTGTATGCTTCATTTTTCTTCTTAATACTTATTTCTATTGTCCCAATATTAGGTGGCGAATCTCTTAAATTGGTTATAGCTAATTTTTTAAGAAATTATTCTTCAATAATTATATTGCCCATTTCTTTTCATTACTATTCAATAAAAGGAAAGATATTAAACCTTGTTCGTTCTGTTTATTATTTTATCTTAATCTGGATGTTGGTAGTAATAGTTTTTACTTTTTTGAAAATTGATATTACTGGTGAGGCGAGAGAAGGTCTTGGTGTGTATGGTTTTGGTTCGGGAATGTTTTATTTTGGCAACATGGCTGCAAGAGGTGCAATGACATACATAAGTTTTATGTTATTGTTAGTTCCCTTGGTTTATAAATATTTAACCTATAGTAAGAAGATAGGAATACTGTTTGGAAGTGGGTTTTTACTGACGATTATGTTAGTGGCTTTAAAAAGATATGCTTTTATTACAATAATTCTTGGATTTTTAAACTACATATCCAAATCAACAGTAAGTTTAAAATACAAGTTAGGATTGTTAGTTGGGATTTCGACTATTGGTATGATATTGATTTTTAACCCAACTATTAGTGGTTTAATGCTTAATCAATACCAGGCAAGAGGAGCACAATCTGTTTATTCATCTGAAGCTATTGAGGATGACATTAGGTTGTATGAGCCTATCTATGTGATAAAAGATGTTTTTAGTGGTTCCCTCCTTGAAATTCTTTTTGGTAAACAGGATAGCCGCTCTATCGATATTAACTCACAACTGCATTCAAAATCAGATTGGTTAGTTCACAATCAATATGCTCAATACCTTCTTCTTTATGGCTTAATTGGGCTTTTTGCTTATTTGTATTTATTTTATAGTATTTACAAAATGACTTCATTCTTTAGGAAAAAATTATTTGAAAGAAAAATTGATGTGAACGAATATTGGATAGTTTTTCAGAATTTAGTACTAATTTTCATTGCAGCGGGTATGGTTGGTGGACATGTTCATATTACCTTTCGGAGTATTGTATTGATATTTGCCGGTGGTATAAGTGGATATTTTTATAATTTATTAACCTCAAATGCCACTGCAAAGAAAGCTCAATAATTAGCAGAAATGAAAATACGTTACATAGCAATAGGAAACTTCCAAAAAGATTTTACATACTCGAGGGCTGCTTATAATAGAATTAGTTTAACTTGCGCCGGACTCAGATTGAAGGGTTTTGAAGCGGATATGTATGGAATATATTCAACATTGTTAAAAAACAAGTACCTACGATACTTTGGGCATTTACATTGTATTATAAAAACCTTAACTATTTTTTTTGTATCGAAAAAATCGGATGTCATTATCGTTTATGGTGAAAATCCATATTCTTTTCTGTTCAAATTATTTCACAAGAGAACAAGATTATTTGCTGAGTTGCATGAGTATCCTTTATACCTGATTTCAAACTCTATGTCTTCTGCAGGAATTAGAGTATCAAATAAATTTCAGCAAAGCTTACAATACGCTGAAGGTATCATTACATGTTCGTACATTCTAAAAGATTATCACCAAAAGCATACAAGTCCGGATTCCAGGTATTTAGTATCACCATTACTTTTAGATTTTGATAAATTTGCAGGTAAGCCATTTGATCGTGAAAAATATATAGCTTATTGTGGCGATTTCGGAAATAATAAAGATGGGATACCTACTTTAATCAATGCATTTTCGATAATTTCCACTAAATATAGTGATTATCAATTGAGAATTGCAGGTGGTGCCAAGGATAAATCAGTGATGATAAATTTAATGGCATTAGTAACAGAATTAGGTTTGGAAGAGAAAATTAGGTTTATGGGTATGATTGAACATAACAAAATGCCTGAGTTTTTGGGGAAAGCAAGTTTGTTGGCACTTGCCAGACCATATAATCTACAAGCTGAAGCAGGCTTCCCATCTAAAATTGCAGAGTACTTATCAACTGGAAGACCTGTTGTTGTAACAAAAGTTGGTGAATTGAATTTATACTTGAGACATAAGGAAAATGTTTTTTTTAGTGATTCTGATGATGCAGAAAGTTTTGCTAAATGCTTGGATATGGTTCTTTCAGATTATCCGAATGCCTTTAAAATTGGGCTGTCTGGTCGTAAAGTAGCAGAGAACTTTGACTATAAAAAACAAACAGATCTAATCGCAGATTTTCTATTAAAGAATGATTAGCATTAATTAAGCAGTAAATACAATTGATTTGAGTAAAAATAATCCTAATGCTTGTTTTTCAATTTTAAATTATCTGGATTACAAACTAAACGTTTAATCATGAATCTAAAAAAGCTTTTTTTTGTTTTTCTATACTACGGCTTTGCATATTATTTACCAAGATCTTCCTCACCAGTATTAGGTAAAACATTTAAAATAATAAGATATGGGATTTGCAAAAATATTTTTAATTTATGTGGCAAGCATGTAAACGTAGAACGTAATGCATTTTTTGGATCAGGTAAAGCTATCAAAATTGGGGACTATAGTGGAATAGGATATAAGTGTAAAATAGCAAGTAATACTGTTATTGGAAAATATGTTATGATGGCTCCTGAAGTTATTATTTTTGGAACGAATCATAACTATAGCGATTTAGACAAACCGATGTGTTTACAAGGAAACACAGAATTGCACCAAACTATTATTGGTGATGATGTTTGGATTGGACAAAGATCAATTATACTGCCTGGCAGGTGTATTGGACAAGGTGCTATTATTGCAGCTGGCTCTGTAGTAACTAAAGATGTTGAACCTTATGCTATTGTTGGAGGTAACCCAGCAAAAAAGATTAAATCTCGGAAATAGGATTAAGTCTTACATGTTAAGTTACTTGAATTTCTGTGACTAATAAGTTAACACATGTTATCATTCAATTATATTGAAATATGACAAAAATTAATGTTATTGTTAATAATTCAATCAGGATTGTAGAGGATAAATTCACACTTGTTGACGGTGGAAATATCCTAATAAATGATTTAGCAAAAAGTAATGTAAATGTTAGCTTAATAGGTCATTGCAATCTCATTCAGGAATCTAATGTTGAACAATTCCTTTCAGAAGATATTCAAATAATTTCATTATCTTTTTGGAAAAGTCCCAAGAATTTAGTACACAGAGTACTTAATTATTTATACGCTACTATAAAGTTAATTCTTGTTTGTTTTAAAGCGGAAAACTTTTACGTTTACATTCCTTCCAATATTTCCATTATCAGCCTTATGTTTTTAAGATTGTTCAAAAAGAAATATGGACTTTATATTAGAGGTGCAGTTAAGCATAGCAGATTCAATGGTAAAGTAAGGAATTATAAAGTATTTAAGCGCTTTTATTTCAATACAATTAAGAAAGCAAGATTTAATATTGTTACAGGCAATTATTTGTTGAATGAAATCAATAAGATTAATTCTGCAACTGAGGTTGTGGTTCCTATGATGTCGGTCAATGAAACCGATTTATTACAAAGTAAATCCATTAGCCAAAATCGCAATCTTTTGTATGTTGGTCGAATAGATAAGGAAAAAGGAATTGAGGAATTAATAGAGGCATGTTGGTTACTGAAAAAACAAGAAGCCCCATTTAATCTTAAGATTATTGGCTCGGGCGAAAGAGATTATGTTGCTGAAATTACAAACCGGGTTTTGCGTTTTGATTTAGATAAGCATATTGAATTTGTTGGTAAAATAAATGACATTGAGTTATTAAAAAATTATTATAGAAGTGCAGATGTTTTCATATTCCCAAGCCATCATGAAGGATTTCCAAGGGTTCTTTATGAAGCAATGACTTTCGGATTGCCGATTATTGCTACTGATTTAGAGACGTATAGCGGTACAATGATAAATGGAAAGAATTGTTCATTAATTCCAATTGCCAATTCAAATGCATTAGCTTCATCGATTATAGAACTCCTAAGTTCCAAAGAAAAAAGAATTTTGTACTCATCAAACTCTCTAAATTATATGAAGATGTTTTTTAAAGATATTGCAAATAAATCGCATGCCTCACAAGTTATTTCAAATTTTGAATTGAACTCATAAACTGAAAAATGA
>JAIPBH010000017.1 GCA_021739635.1 Flavobacteriaceae bacterium
TTAACTAAAAATTAAAACCCTCAACTTTTTAGGTTGAGGGTTCGAGTGAACGGGATAGACCTGACTTCAAATCAAATATTGGAGTTTTTTAAAAAATTAAACTTGAAAATTCTTAACTAAAAATTAAAACCCTCAACTTTTTAGGTTGAGGGTTCGAGTGACTCCACCAGGATTCGAACCTGAATCTAAAGTTTAGGAAACTTTTGTTCTATCCCTTGAACTATGGAGCCTAAGTTGTATAACCTTATTTTTCTATAATACTGATGGCAAAGCCGCCGCCAGGAGCAGAGAATTGGGTTAATTTGGACTTGTTAGTGATTTTTATTTTCTTGATTGTGTAGGCTTGTGGATTGGTTTTATAATGAGCATCCTTAGCATCAGCGTATATTGTAGCTTCATACTTTTTTCCTTTTTCTAAAAAGTTAAAAGTAATGGTTGAAGTACGTGAGTTTTCTCCATTTACGTTTCCTACAAACCAATTGTTTGTGCCTTTAGCTTTTCTGGCAACAGTAATATATTGACCTGGTTCTGCTTCTAAATACTTACTATCATCCCAATCAATTGCAACTTCTTTAATAAACTGAAAAGCATCTGTAAAACGGTTGTAATTCTCAGGTAAATCTGCAGCCATTTGTAAAGGGCTATACATGGTAAGATACAAAGCTAATTGGTTAGCAAGCGTGCTATTAACATGCGAATCATTGTTTGGACTAAATTTACTAATATTCATTTCAAAAATTCCAGGCGTATAATCCATAGGTCCACCAATTAAACGCGTAAAAGGAAGTAATGTAACATGGTTTGGTTTTGATCCACCAAAAGCTTGAAATTCTGTACCTCTAGCTGATTCATTTCCAATTAAATTAGGATACGTTCTGCAAATTCCTGTTGGCCTAACAGCTTCATGTCCATTTATCATAATTTGATACTCTGCGGCCTTTTCTAAAACATATTGATAATGATTATTGGTCCACTGGCTATAATGATGTTCTCCAACAGGAACTATATTACCAACATACCCAGTTTTAACAGCATCATAACCATTGTCTTTCATAAACTGAAAGGCTGTATCTAAATGACGTTCATAATTTCTAATTGATGCTGATGTTTCATGATGCATTATCATTTTTACACCTTTAGATTTTGCATACTCATGTATTCCTTTAACATCAAAATCTGGGTAAGGTGTTACAAAATCAAATACATAGTCTTTGGCATGGCCAAACCAATCTTCCCAACCTTCATTCCAACCTTCAACTAAAACAGCATCAAAACCATTATCAGCCGCAAAATCTATATATTCTTTTACATGTTTGGTATTAGCTCCATGAGTTCCATTAGGTTTTGCTTTTGAAAAATCTGTAATTCCTAATTGAACAGAAGGGAAATCATTAGTATAAGACCATGAGCTTTTACCTGTAATCATTTCCCACCAAACACCTACATATTTTACTGGTTTAATCCAAGAAGTATCGTCTATTTTGCAAGGGTCATTTAAGTTTAAAGTTATTTTTGAAGCTAAAATATCTCGGGCATCGTCACTAACCATGATAGTTCTCCAAGGGGATTGACAAGCAGCTTGCATATTACCTTTATCACCATTTGAATTTGGTGTTAGCCAAGACTCAAAAACCATGTTATTATCATCTAAATTTAAGTGCATGCAAGCATAATTAATTAGGGCAGCTTCATGTAAATTTATGTATAAACCATCATCTGTTTTCATCATCAAAGCTGTTTGTACACCAGTTGGAGAAAATTGCATTTGTGAGGCGTTTGATGATACGGCATCTTTACTTAAACTTCGTATTTCAGATAGCTTTGATGTGGTATAATCATACTCTTGTGTGTCATAATCTCCAGCTATCCAATAAGCAGTATGGTTGCCAGTCATAGCAAATTGTGTTCTTTCTTCTTTTATAGTGAAATACACCAGGTTTTTTTGTGTTGGAAATTCATACCTAAAACCAAGCCCATCATTAAACAATCTAAAACGAATGATAATAATTCTATCTGTTTCATGTTGATTTAAGGTAATAGCTAGCTCATTATAATGATTTCTAATGGTTGAAACTTCTCCCCAAACTGGTTTCCATGATTCATCAAAAGTTGATGTTTGTAAATCAGCAACAGTAAAATCATTTAAAAGTGATTTGTTATCATTTTTTAATTCTAAACCAAGTTTACTAGGTTTAATAACGTCTTTTCCTTTGTAGCTTAAGCTATAGGTTGGTGTTCCATCTTGTAGCAAGGCAAAAGTCATTGATAAATTTTTATCTGGAGATAGTAATTGTTGTGCAAACCCAATGTTTAAAAAGGCCAGCAAAAGACATGTAAAAAATTTAGTTTTCATTTTTAATGAGATATTAATTAGGACTATTGAGGTTATTTACATTCAATAGAAAAACAAGTTATATATAATGTAAAAGTAAGGTGATTTGAACAATTAAAAAATCACTTTTAAGGATTATTATGAACAGCCATTTTTGCGTTTTCAACCACTTGTTTAGAGTTCCCTATAAAAATGACATCATTTACTATGACTACCGGGCGACTTAAAAAGGTATAATGTTCAAGGATGTATTGTTTGTAATCGCGTTCTGTTAAGGTTTGATTTTTTAAATCCATTTCTTTATAAAGTTTAGATTTTTTACTAAATAAAGCCTCATAATTTCCTGCAAGAGTTTTCATGTGCTCTAATTGTTTTACAGTGATGCCTTCTGTTTTAATGTCTTGCAATATAAAATCTGAAGGCAGATTCAGGTCTTTTAAAATTCTTATGCAGGTACTACAAGTTTTTAAATAATATACTTTTTTCATTCGTTTAATTTTAATAAAAATACAGAACAAAATAAGAGAATTATAGCATTTAAAGTATATTTATCAAAAAAAACAATATGCATTTTACTTTAGAAGTACTTACCAATACAAGAAAATTTTTTATTAAATTTTTAGAAAAAACAACTCTTGAAGATTTAAATACAATACCTCAAGGATATAATAATAACATGATTTGGAATATTGGGCACATTTTGGTTACACAACAATTATTAGCTTATAAACTTTCTGGATTACCAATGATGATTAGTGAAACACTCATTTCTAAATATATGAAAGAAACAAAGCCTAATGGGTTTGTGTCTCAAAATGAAGTTGATGAAATTAAAAGCTTATTACTTTCAACTATTGAAAAAACCAAAGAAGATTTTAAAAATAATCTATTTACCAATTTTAAAGAATACACCGTTTCAACAACGGGTAATACGTTGACTAACATTGATGAAGCCTTTCAGTTTATATTATTTCATGAAGGTATTCATTTAGGATATGTTATGGCTTTATCTAGAGCTATCTAAAACTAAAACAGAATCTATTTCTTCATATGGAATCGTAAATTCAATAGTTCCAGTTGAGTAAGGAGCAATTTCATAAACGTTATAAAGCAAAATAAGACCATCTTCACTATAACCAATATTTGCAGGAAGCACAAAATTATCTGGTTCAAAAAGGGTGTTTTTGTCTTCTACAGTATTGTCAAAATAGGTTTTAGCAATACTTTTAAAAGAATCTAAATTATTAAATAAGTTTTTGTTTTCAACAGGTTTTCCTGTAATGGCATTAAAATTTAAAAAAGCAATTTGTAAAATGCCATGAGCACCACCTGTGTTTAGGTATGAACTTAATGAAATGCTTATCACTTGTTCAGATTGAAACATAACTTCTCCATCAATTTGTGCTTCCCAAGGCAGCGTACTTTCAGGAAAATTAGAAATAAAAGAGTTGTATTCATTATTAAAAGTGGTAATACTTTCTTCTACAGATTTTGAAGTATTTGAGTCAGCATCGCCAATGATTAATTGGCTTATTAAGAAATTAGTTATTTCAGTATTTATATTGTTTGAGATTTCATCATCACCAAAAGCTTTAGGAATATTAATTTCAACCAAAGAATTGTTATCTGTAGTAATATTAACTTCAGAAAATAATAATTCTGAGTCTTCTTTACATGCTAAAAAGAAAAGTAAAAAGCCTACCAAAAAAAAATATTTGTTGTTTGTCATGAGGAATGTTTTAAGACTCCTAAAGGTAGTTATAGCAATTGAATACAACCAATTAAAACCACTATTTGTGTAAAACCATCAGGTAATGAAATTAAAAACAAAACCATTCATGGTGGTCAAGAGCATACCACGAGTTAGCTTTCTAAAAGAAGCATGTGGGAAAAAAAGAAATAGTTGATTCTTTAACTAGATTAAGTGTTGGTATTGAGGATTTAATCAGGCTTTAAATTAATTTAAATAATAAATATAACCAACGTTAAGCCATACCAGCCAATCGTTGTTTTTATTGTAATCTCTCCAGTTGTGATTTAATCCATCAACCCAATCGTTAAAATAATATTGCCATCTTAAGTCTAACATTAAATCAGAAAGCTTAGTAAGTTTGTATCTAACCCCTACACTTGCTACAGTAGACCAAGTACTCCCACCTTTTTCACTAATAGGGTAAGTGTCTACACCAGGGGTATAGTTTTCAAACCAATAAGAATAAAAATTTGATTGGTCATAAATATCTCCAATTGCATTAGTATTTGGATTAGCAAATGTAGTACTAACTTTAGGGTTAAAAGAAGTATAATGAACCCCCAAACTTACGTAGGGAGCAATTCTATAAGCAAAACTTTGAAAATCACGAATACTTAAAGGGAAAAACTCTATTTGAGTTCCTATATCAAAATTCTCAGCAACGCCTTTGTGTGCTCTAAGTTGATCTGCCTCAACACTTATGTGGCTAGGTTTAACCCATTCACCATGATGATCAAGATTGGTTTTGTTATACGAAATCTCATTTCTTAATTTAAAATGATCATTAAAATAGGTGTCCGTTGTGTAACAATTACAGTCTGCCCTATATGTAAAATTGATATAATGAACAATACCTACTCCAAAACCAGAGTTTCCAAAATTTGTTTCAACTTCATTTCTACTGCCAAAATCTGAACGAAACTCTACAGGACCAGCCACTACACCTATTTCATGCGAAAAACCTAATTGAGAATATGCTGTTTGAGTTATAACAAACATACAAAAAGCAAAAGCTAAATATTTCAAGTTAAGCATAATAAGGGTTGTTTTTTGGAGGCATTTACCAGACAAATATATAAAAACTGAGTTAAGAAACAAAGATTAAAAAAAATGCACCCGTTTTTAAAAAAACTTATGTTGCGAAATTTTAAAAAAAACGGCAAAATTTTTAAATACATGGTGTTTTTGTTTAATATAATCTATAAATTGGTAACACCATTTATATAGAATAAAACGATATTAAAATATTTTTAGTCTTTATGTGGTAAAAATAGTAACAAATCTAAGTTTTTAAAAGCTTTAGATGAAGTATAAGATAGTATGTTAGCTTAAATTTTTCAAGGCTAGATATCTTTAAACTGAAATATAAAATGCATAAAAAACCATTACCTGATTTAAGAAACTACGAATTTGAAGAAGTTGCATTTGGTGAATTAATGCAAAACAGAATTAATAAAATTCTTATAGTTTGCTCTAACTATGATTATTACATGTTAGAAGAAGATGGCCGAATAGATGAGCGAATTTTTAATGAATATACAGATTTAAATTTAAGATATCCACCAAGTTTTGTTCATGCGAACTCTGCAAAAAGAGCCATAAAATTAATGGCCGAAGTCAAAATTGATTTAGTTATTACCTGGCTTGATATTGGAAATTATAACGCTTTTGAAACTTCAAAAGAAATAAAAGAGGCTTTTCCAGAGGTTCCTATTGCTGCTTTAAGTTTTTACTCTTCAGAATTAAGAAATAAATTAGAAAAAAGCAATAAGGGTATTATTGATTTTGTGTTTCATTGGAATGGAAATGTTGATATTTTTCTAGCTATTATAAAATTAACAGAAGATAGAATGAACGCCAAAAGAGATATAAATCAAATTGGTGTAAAAGCAATCTTAATGGTAGAAGATTCTTTAAAATTTTATTCAAGATATTTACCAATTATCTATAAAATTCTTTTAAAACAAACCCATGCTTTTATGTCAGAAGGGCTAAACGAGCATAGAAGCATGATGCTTATGAGAGGACGCCCAAAAATGCTTTTGGCTACCACTTATGAAGAAGGTTTAGAACTTTTTGAAAAATATAAAAGCAATTTATTAGGAGTCATTTCAGATGTTAATTATTTTAAAGACGGAAAAAGAGATCCTGAAGCGGGTTTTGAATTTTTAAAATATGTACGAAGCGCTCAACGGTATTTCCCTTTTTTAATTCAATCATCAGATAGTAATAATGAACAGAAAACCCTTGAATTAAAAGGGAAATTTTTATACAAACACTCAGAAACTTTAGGGACAGATTTAAAAAACTACATCACTAAATATTTTTCATTTGGTGATTTTGAGTTTTGGGATCCACAACAAATGAAAGTTTTAGAGGTTGTAAAAAATTTAAGCGAATTTCAAAAAGCATTAAAAACGGTTACTCAAGAATCTATTGCCTATCATGCAAAACGTAGTGAATACTCAAAATGGTTAAAATCAAGAGCCTTATTTCCATTAGCAAATCTGTTTAGTAACGTAGAGTATGACGATTTTGAAGATGTAGAACAAATTAGGGAATTCTTAATTGAAGCTATAAGGGTTTATAGTATTTATAGGTCTAGAGGTGTTATTGTAAAATTTGATAAAGATAAATACGATGAGTACTTAGGATTTGCTAGAATAGGTGAAGGGTCACTTGGAGGTAAAGGTCGTGGATTAGCTTTTATAGATTCGTTTTTAAAACGACATAAACTTTTTAGAAAATATGAAGATGTTTATATTTCTATTCCTAGAACAGTTGTTATAAGTACTGAAGTCTTTGATGAATTTATTGAGCAACACGATTTAATTAGATTTGCAGCAAATTCAAACAATGATGAAGAAATATTAAATAAATTTATTTCAAAACCCTTGCCTCAATGGGTTTTAGATGATGTTCAAGTATTTTTAAATATTGTTAAAAGACCCATAGCGGTTCGCTCTTCAAGTGTTTTAGAAGATTCACATTTTCAGCCTTTTGCTGGAGTATTTGCAACTTACATGATTCCAAATACAAACAATGGCGACATGCTTGAAATGATATCTAATGCTATTAAATCTGTTATGGCGTCAGCTTTTTTTCAAGCAAGTAAAGCCTATTTAAAAGCAACGGCACATACTATAGAAGAAGATAAAATGGCAGTCATTCTTCAGGAATTAACGGGTAAGCAATATGATGATATTTATTATCCAAATATTTCGGGAGTTGCCAGATCTATCAATTTTTATCCTATAGGAAATGAAAAGCCAAATGAAGGTATTGCAAATATTGCTTTAGGTTTGGGTGAAATAATTGTAGGTGGTGGCCATAGTTTACGTTTTTCACCGTATCATCCTAAAAAGGTCCTACAATTATCATCACCAGATTCTACTCAACGTGATACACAACAGTATTTTTACGGTTTAGATTTAGACCCTAAAAGCTATAAAGTTTCCACCAGTGAGTCTATTAATAAAAAGAAGGTAACCATGAGGCAAGCTAAAGACCATCCTTCTTTAAAATTTGTTGCATCAACCTACGATTTGCAAAATAATGTTATTAGACCAGGTGTTTTACATGATGGAATACGAGTACTAACTTTTGATAATATTTTAAAGTATGACACCTTTCCATTGCCCGAAATTTTAAAAGATTTATTGCACATAGGTCAACGTGAAATGCGAAATCCTATTGAAATAGAGTTTGCAATAAATCTAGATGTTCCCAAAGGAAGACCTAGAATATTTAGTTTTTTACAAATAAGACCTATAATAGAAAGTGTTGTTACCAATAATGAATTGCCTAAAAATTTTAATATTGAAGACACCATTATTTATTCAGAATCTGCTTTAGGAAATGGCACTTATGACTATATAAAGAATTTTGTTTATGTAAAACCAGAAACATTTAACCCAGCAAATACAAGACAAATAGCTTCAGCAGTAGAGAAAATAAATAAAAAGTTTTCAGAACAAGACGAACAATATGTTTTAGTAGGCCCAGGACGATGGGGTTCAAGCGATCCGTGGTTAGGCATTCCTGTAATTTGGCCACAAATTTCTTCTGCAAAAATAATAGTTGAGGCTGGCTTAAATGATTTTAGAATTGACCCTAGTCAAGGAACCCATTTTTTTCAAAATTTAACCTCATTTAAAGTGGGATATTTTACTATTAATCCTTTTATGAATGACGGCTTTTTTGATTTAGATTATTTAAATAAGCAAGAGGCCTGTTATGAAGATGAATACTTAAGGCATATTTGCTTTAATAACCCATTAACCATTATTATTGAAGGAAAAAGTAATAAAGCAGCCATTTATAAACCAGGATTAAAAATTAATAGACATCATGAATCATTAGAAAATTCAATTAATGATTTGCCTCCTGAAGGGTTCATGTAGTTTCATCAAATTATAAACAATTAAACGCATATATTTTTAAAATCTGTAAAAAGCTATAACCAGAAAATTACCACCTAATTTATTGAATTAACAAAAAATACGGATATAAATTATGAATTATTGAATTTAATATTGGTATTTTTGCAGTAAATTTTAAACACTTTTATATTTAAAGATTATGAATGTAAAAAACATTTTAACAAACCTAGAAACCAAGCACCCGGGTGAAAAGGAATACTTACAAGCAGTACATGAAGTATTGGAATCCATTGAAAGTATTTATAACGAAAATCCACAATATGAATCAGCTAAAATCATTGAACGTTTAGTTGAACCAGATCGTATATTAACCTTTAGAGTTTCTTGGGTAGATGATGAAGGTCAAGTTCATGTTAACTTAGGATACAGAATACAATTTAACAACGCTATTGGCCCTTATAAAGGAGGTATTAGATTACATCCTAGTGTAAATTTAAGTATTTTAAAATTTTTAGGTTTTGAACAAACTTTTAAAAATGCACTAACAACTTTACCTTTAGGCGGAGCCAAAGGTGGTTCAGATTTTAACCCAAAAGGTAAATCTGATGCCGAAATTATGCGTTTCTGTCAAGCTTTTATGCTTGAGTTATGGCGTGTTATTGGTCCAAATACAGATGTCCCAGCAGGCGATATTGGTACAGGCGGAAGAGAAATAGGCTATATGTATGGCATGTATAAAAAACTTCAAGTAGAAAACACTGGTGTATTTACGGGCAAAGGACTTAATTGGGGAGGTAGTTTGGTTAGACCCGAAGCTACAGGTTTTGGAGCTACCTATTTTACTAGTGAAATGTTAGCATCTAATAATGATTCATTTCAAGGTAAAATAGTAACAGTTTCTGGGTTTGGTAATGTAGCTTGGGGAGTTGCTCTTAAAGTAACAGAATTAGGAGGAAAAGTGGTTACCATTTCTGGACCAGATGGCTATATTTATGATGAAAAAGGATTAAATGCTGATAAAATTGACTATTTATTAGCGCTTAGAGCTTCTAATAATGATATTGTTTCTCCATATGCCGATGAGTTTCCTGAAGCTAAATTTATTGCAGGTAAAAAGCCTTGGGAAGTAAAATGTGATATCGCTATGCCAAGTGCTACTCAAAATGAATTAAACGGAGAAGATGCAGCAAAATTAATTGCTAATGGTGTTAAATATGTTGCTGAAGTTTCTAATATGGGATGTACTCCAGAAGCTATTGAAGCATTACACAATGCTAAAATTCCTTTCGGACCAGGAAAAGCAGTAAATGCTGGTGGCGTTGGTGTTTCTGGATTAGAAATGTCACAAAATGCCATGAAACTAAATTGGACAACTGAAGAAGTAGATGCGAAACTACATCAAATGATGTCATCAATTCATTCTGCATGTATTAAATTTGGTACTGAAGATGATGGATATATAAACTATGCAAAAGGGGCTAATATTGCCGGTTTTATTAAAGTGGCAGATGCTATGTTAGACCAAGGTATTGTTTAATAAATAAAATTTTAATAGTTAAAAAAGCTTTCTTTTATGGAAGCTTTTTTGTTTTTATTTATATCATTTTGAAGTAAAACTCGTTAGATATAAATATATTTGAAAGTTATAATGCAAACTATGTTTAAGAGAATACTTGTATTAATCATTTTTCTTTCGTCTTTTTTTCAAAATGCACAAGATTATTCGGCATTATGGAAAGGCTATTTCTCATTTTATAATATTAAAGATGTTGTAAAAGGCCATAATAAAATTTATGCTGCTTCAGAAAATGCTATTTTTAGTTATGATATTTTAACTAAAGATATCAAAGAAATTACGACTATTAATGGTCTTTCTGGAGAACAAATATCAACTATTTATTATGATGAATCCTATCAACTTTTAATGATTGGTTATGAAAATGGTCTCATTGAAATTGCTTTTGATAATGATGAGAGCATTCTTACTATAGTAGATATTATAGATAAAACAACAATACCTCCTACAAGTAAAAGAATTAATCATTTTAATGCTAATGGCAATCTTGTTTATATAGCTACTAATTTTGGTGTTTCAGTTTTTAATCTAGACAAATTAGAGTTTGGTGACACCTATTTTATTGGAAACTCCGGAATTCAAACCAAAGTTTTGCAAACAACTATTTTTGAAGACTATATTTATGCAGCTTGCCAAGATGGAAGTGGTTTAAGAAAAGCACTCCTTTCAAATCCAAACTTAATAGATTTTCAAAATTGGCAAGTTGTGACTACTGGAAATTTTTTAGCCGTTGAAAGGGTTGAAAACAATCTGTATGCTGTTAGAACAAACAACAGGATATATCAAATAAATAATGATATATTAAATGAGTTGTTTTTGTATAATAATCCTCCATTAGACGTTAAGTCGGTTGATAATCATTTAGTTGTTACAACAAAAAGTAATGTGTATGTATATAATTCTAGTTTTGCACTGGTATCACAGGCAGATATCAGTCCAGATTTTAATACATCTTATACTAGTGCCGTTATGGTTTCAGATGCAATATATATAGGCACCAAAGATTTTGGAATTTTAAAAACAGAATCTTCATCACCAACTATTTTTGAAGAAATTCACCCAGCTGGACCTCTATTAAATAAGCCATTTTCACTTACTGCAACGCCCAATAATTTATGGGTTACTTTTGGCTACTATGATGTATTTTTTAACCCATATCCATTAAATAGTTACGGGTTTAGTCATTTAAAAAATGAAGAATGGTTAAACACACCTTATAGTGATGTTTTTGAAGCAAAAAATTTAAATGCAATTTCTATAAACCCAAACAATACTAATCAAATATTTATAAGCTCTTTTTTTGATGGCATGTTAGAAGTTAATGATGAAATCCCGACACATCTTTTCAACGAAACTAATAGCGGCTTAGAATCTTTAATACTGCCAAATGACCCTTCGTATATTGATGTTAGAGTTGGAGCATCTGCATTTGACTTAAACGGCCTATTATGGATTACATCTGGATATATCGATAATCAATTAAAGTCTTATAATCCATCTAATAATCAATGGAAATCATACACTTTAGATGCCATAATTCCTGAAGCATTTGACAACTTTGGGTTTTCAGAAATTGTTATTGGAAATGATCAAACAAAATGGCTGGCAAGCTATAGATTTGGGTTAATTGGGTTTAATGAAAGCAATGGAACCTCACAAATGAAAAACTTAAAAGGAGATGATGATAACATGCCAAATGATTATGTTACAGCATTAGCCTTAGACAAACGTAACCAACTATGGATAGGGACGTTTAGAGGATTAAGAGTTTTATATAATACCTCAGGCTTTTTTACTGATGATAACGTTAATGCTGAAGAAATTATTATACTTGAAGATGGAATTGCTAAAGAACTTCTTTTTGAGCAATTTGTTTCTGCTATTGAAGTTGACGGTTCAAATAATAAATGGATTGGAACAGTTGGCTCAGGGGTTTTTTATCTGTCTTCTGACGGACAAAATACTATCTATCATTTTACAAAAACAAACTCACCATTGCCTTCTAATAATATAGTTGATATTTCTATTGATGATACTTCTGGCATTGTTTATATAGCTACAGATAATGGCATGGTATCTTTCCTTTCAGGAAGTTCTGGACCGCAAGACGATTTATTAAGTGCTTATATGTATCCAAATCCGGTAAGACCAAATTTTAATATCGTTGAAGAAAAGGTTAAAATTAAAGACATTTCTGAAAATGTAAATATTAAAATCACCGATATTGAAGGAAATTTAGTTGCCGAAGCGCAATCAAAAACCAATTTACGATACAGAGGTTATAACCTTGAAATTGATGGTGGAACAGCGTATTGGAACGGAAAAAACCTTGCTAATAATGTAGTGGCATCAGGCGTTTATTTAGTCATGCTTTCAGATTTAGATACTTTTGAAACCAGAGTTTTAAAGTTAATGGTAGTCAGATAATGGTTATTACCACCAATGCCATAGTTCTTTCAAAAATAAGATACCGTGATAACGATTTAATTGTAAAGTGTTATACACAGCAATTGGGCGTTTTAAGTTTTTTATTGCGAGGTGTTTTAAAAAGCAAAAAGGGACTCACTAAAACAGCCTATTTTCAGTTACTTTCACAATTACAATTGGTTATTGATTACAATCCAAATAGGTCTTTACACACCATTAAAGAATCTAGAATCAATCATTTATACAGCAGTTTGCATTCTAATATTTTAAAAAGCTCTATTGTGATGTTTTTGTCTGAAGTGCTTAACAATACTTTAAAAGAAGAAGAACAAAACGAAACGCTTTTTAGCTATTTAGAAACCACACTACTTTGGTTAGACACCAACTCAGAATGCTCAAACTTTCATTTACTCTTTTTGCTTAACCTTACTAAATACTTGGGTTTTTATCCTGAAAAAATTCATTTGGAGCATGATTTTTTTAATTTACAAGATGGCAGATTTGAATCTAAATTACAAGGAAATTATGCCATTTCGGGTGACAATATATTGCTTTTAAAACAGTTTTTAGATATAAAATTTGACACCTTAACGGATATAAAAATTACATCAAAGCAAAGACAATCGTTTTTAAATGTATTGTTGCTTTACTATGAATTGCATTTGGGCGATTTTAAAAAACTAAAATCATTACAAGTATTAAACCAAGTTTTCAATTAATGGTAGTCACGTTTTTTACAATAACAAACAATGTTATTAATAAAAGAAATGCGGTGAAGTAATCTCTCAAATTGAAAAAATTACTTCACCGCGTTCACAATAACCTAGTAAGTTAAGCTTTATTTCTTAACAGCCTTTTTAGTAATTACAGCACCATTTGAAAGTTCTACTTTTGCAATAAAAACAGCATTATTTAAGTTAGAAAGCTTATAAGTTTCCTCATTATGAGTGCCTTTTAATTGATATAACTGTCTGCCTAATAAATCAAAAATAGCAATGGTTTTAATGTTTAAATTATTAGATGCTTTAAATGTTACATGCGTATCATCAACTTGAGAAATTTTTATGGTATTGGCATCTAAATTAAATTGGTTGGTTGACAATGCTTGAGCATTAAACACAATTTCAAAACGGTCTGTAAACTCACCAACTTGCGATGTAAACGAATAATCAGAAGTTGATAAATCATGTAAGGTGTTTAATAAATTATCTTTTAAATACACTGTATTACTAGTTAAAAAAGCACCTTCTACTTTTGGTATAGATAAAGTATATAAAGTAGCCACATTAATATTGGTATTAAAACCAAGTTTAATGACTTCATCATTGTTAAGGCTATTTGATGCTTTTCCTTGAATAGCAAACACTTTATTTGAACCTTCAATGGTTGAGTATAAAATAGCAGCTGCACCAGCAGAAAGATTTTTAACAGCATCATAAGACAAGCCATCATCATTATTGGTAGCTCCATCAATGTAACTTACAAGTGTTTGACCAAAAACACCATTATCTGATGTTAAGTTTACCCAAAGTTTATTACTGTTTGAAGTAGTAGTTTTTGTGTTAGAATTTTTGAAAAACTGGCTATTATCTGTGGCTCCTTTTACGCGCATGGCATTATTAAAAGTAACGTCTGCAGTCATAACATCACCTGAAAAAACAGAAGCTGTAGCATTATTTGCCATAGACACAAAAAAGCCTTGACCAGAAGGAATAAAGCGATTTGGTTTATCTAATATATCTACAAAACCATCTTTATTTATATCGTCTCCACCTTGAGTTTCGCCAGATAAATTAATAATGGCATAATCAGAAGTTGAAAAATTAAGTTGTTCATTTCCGTTTGCAGTATTTGATGGAGGCGTATTTTGAGACCATAAATATAAAATACCATCTAAAACGCCCGTAGGGTTTGTTACAACATCATAAGCGTTTACATCAAAAAACAAATCAGCACTTATTGCAGATGGATAAGGGTTTCCTATAAAGTTTGGATTACCATCATTTAATTCAGAATCATTTCTGTAAACAGGCACATCATAAACACCATTGTTTAAAAGACCAGTGAAAATATAGTCAAATTCATATGGTGGTGTTGAAAAAGGACCAGGACCAAAAAAGTAATCTTGAGAATGAGTTGAAGCATACCCAACACCTGGCAGCATTATTGTTGAACCATTTACCCATTGCCAGTCATCACCATTATCATCAATGCCATCTTGACCTAAGGTAGTCCCATCATTATTATTATTTGTTTCAGCATAAGCATCTAAGGAGTTTTGACCATTAAATTTAAATCGTCGCCCTGCGTCAGAAAAGAATAAAGCATTTCCTATTGTTTCACCAGAAACAGGAGAACTCCAATATGTGTATTCATACCATGCATTTAAAGGAGCTGTTGTTTTTACAACGGTCATGGTTCCACTATTTGTTGCACCATCATTTATTTGAACTACAGCAGCTTTAGGTTGCACTAGAAAACTACTTCCTGCATCTACGGTAATTTCATTTTCAACTTCTACAAAGGTATTATCTGAAACAGTTAATGTAGCATTGTTAGAAACAGTTAAGCTACAAGCAGAAATATCTCCAGAGCTAGTATCATAATTATCATAAATAATTACGGCTTTTGTTAAACTGTTTGGCAAACCATTTGACCAACCACCTAATGAAGTATAAGTTGTACTTGTTGGACATGCAACACAAGTATAAGAGCAACCACCTAAAGTAGCTAATCTAACATTGTCTCCATTCCAATTGCCTGGTGTTGATACACTAGCTAATATTAGAGATTGATTTGAAGTCACTGCACAATTATAGTTGCCATTGTCAAAGTTACCTATATATAAAGCATTTGTTCCATTTGTTAAGCCAGTTGGCACGGCAGAAGTATTTGCAGTTGTAGCATCTGTCCAACTTGTAGCAGATGCAAAATGTACAGCGTAAATAAATGTTGGTGAGGCAGGTAAACCTTGGTAAGCCAAAATTTGATCGCCACCAACTGCTAATTGAAATAGATTAGAATCGGTTACTGTTCCTATTGAAGCAGAAAAAGGACTATTATCAGTTATTGTTATTTCTGTACCACAAGATAAATCAGATGTTGCAGTCCAAGTTATAGTACCTTCACCAGTTCTAAAACTTCCAGGACTTTGCCATCCATTATCTGTAAAATTAATAGTAGTTCCAGTTGATACGTCAGTTAATATAACAAATGTTAATTGATCCGGATCGTCAGAGTTAACACCTGTTATAACAATATCACCTGCAGCAAGTGTTGTTTGCCCAAACCCAAAATTAACCGTACAAAAACAAGTAACTAGTAAAGACAATAATTTTATAGAAGTAATATTTTTAATCATATTCCTTTTTTTTAAATGTGAGAAGTATAACAATTTATTTTTTTAATGGTTAGTATGCTTTTGTTACTTTTATAGCATGCAAACCAAAAAAACCTATACACTACAAGAAGCTACCAAAAAACTAGAGCATTATTGTGCGTACCAAGAACGTTGCCATAAAGAAGTGGTGCAGAAACTTACAGATATGTACATGATACCCGAAGCTATTGATGTAATTGTGGTACATCTTATACAGCATAACTTTCTAAACGAAGAACGTTTTGCCAAAACATTTGTAAGGGGTAAGTTCAAAATAAAGGCTTGGGGCCGACGCCGTTTAGCTTTTGAGTTAAAGCAAAAAGACGTAAGCAAAGTTAATATAAATCAGGCACTTGCAACCATTTCAAATGAGGAGTACATCGAGTATTTCTCTTCTTTAGCCGATAAAAAGGTAAATTCTATCAAAGAGAGTAACAGTTTTAAAAAGAAAAAAAAGTTTATCGACTACTTTTTATACCGTGGTTGGGAATCTCATTTGGTGTATGAAAAAGCTAATGAGCTTATTAAATAAGCCCATGTCGTTTATGCGTTTGTATAATGGCTTGGTTGTTTTTCCAATCAATCCATTGTTGCCCTTTTAGGCGTCTCATTGCATTATCAAAATTGCGCATAATGAGTAAATTGTAAATGGCTTTTGATAGGTTTTTTGGGTTTCTGGCAATGGCACGCAAACTCATAGAAAAACCAGGAGTAATATATCGCATATAATGCCAGTAGCCTTCGGGCATATACAAAACTTCACCATGTTTAAGTTGTGTTTTATAACCTGTAGCTTTGGCTAATAAAGGCCATTTTTCAAAATCGGGGTTTTCAAAATCAATATCTTCTCTGGTTATTAACGAGTGTGGTACTTTGTATAAATAATCATTCTGTTTTTGGTCAAACAAAATAATGTCTTTAGTGCCTTCAAAATGAAAATGAAAAATATTAGCTAAATCAATATCATAATGCATAAAAGTATAAGAATCTGTGCCACCAAAAAACAACATAGGAATATCTTTCATAAGGCGTAAACCAAAATCTGGAAACGTAAAATCGTTTTGCAATTGCGGAATTTCTTTTAAAGCATTCCATAAAAAAATACGATATCTGGTAGGCTCACGCTTAAGCAAATCAATATAATCACTCATTTTCATTTTAGCATGAGGCTCATTAAAACCGTCTTTATAATCAACAGGTCTGTCATCGTACAACGGAATGGTAATATGGCCAGCCACAGTTTTCATATACTCTAAATTCCATGTCGTGTAACCAGGCCAATCATCAATTTGATGCTCCATAACCACAGGCTTTTGTGGCTTAAAATAGTCTCTTATAAAGGTAGCTTTATCAAGAGTTTTTACACGCGTAATGTCTTGTAGGTTTAATGTCATGAACTCAAAATTGCTATTTCAAAGTTAAGAAAACGTTACCAAATTTAAAATAGTATTTGGGCGTTCCCTTACAGGTCGCGCTTTCCACTAAATCTTTTTATGGTGCTTGGCATTTAACTATGCCAAGCACCATAAAAAGGATATCGTTGCAATCGCTAACGCAAAATTGGTTAAAAAAAGAACAATTATTTAATTTCAAAAAAAGATTCAAAAAGGGCAAAGAATTTTTCGGGTTCTTCTAAATATGGGTTGTGGCCACTTTGTTCAAACATTACAAATGGTGCCTGCGGCATAAAGGTTTTATACTGCATGTTAAATTCTGGTGTAGAAACGCCATCATATCGGCCAGCAACAATTAAAGTTTTAGCAGTTACATGTTTTAATTGTTGTCTGTAATCTTGATTAATCATACTGCCACTCACAAAAAAATCGCCATCTCTTCCAATAATGGTCGCATAAACATCATTGGCCCAGTTTCTGTAAGGTTCTTTGGGCGAATTTCCGGTAATTGAGGTGTTATGATAATACACATATTTTGTTGGAATACTACCGTACACCGATTTTAAAGGTTCTTGACTAGACACGTAACCCAAAGCTCTTAAAGAATCCACTTGTTTCCATTTTTCAGGAAAATGTATTTTGGCATAATGGTTATAACTATCGCAATTGGCTTGCCACATTTCAGCACTATGAAAACCACTTATAAGCAATAACTTGTCTAAATGTTCTGGATATTTTATAGCATATGCTTGCGCAGGAACAGTGCCGTACGAATGGCCAACCACCGATATTTTATCAAATTTTAAAATAATGCGCAGTTTTTCTATAAGGTCTGTGTCATTTTCAACAGAATACTCCTCTTTGTTTTGAGCATCATCACTTTTTCCTCTGCCTAAAAAATCAAAAAACACAACCGTATTGGTTTTATAATACTGTCCAAAGTTGGCCTGCATATAGTCATGAGAATTTCCTGGTCCGCCAGGTAAAAAGAAAATTGGGTCGCCAGTTCCTTTAACTTCTACGTTAATTTTGTAGCCGTCAATCACGTAAAATTTTGAATCAAACTTGCTAAAAATATCTGGATCTACTTGAGAAAAAGAACTTAATGATATAAAAAATAGGATTAAATAAAATGATGAAATAACACGTTTCATAAATGAGGAATTTTGGTAAAGATACTTATTTTGATAGTAAAACTGTTGCGGTAATCCCTCAAGTAAAAAGTATTAATAATTAATCAATTGTCTTCCTAGTTCAGCTAAAAAAGGAAATCCAACGGTATCATATTCATACGTGTTATCATTAAAAATCTGATTTTTGTTTACATGAATTGTTGCCGTTATAATGTATTCCTTGTTGGTTTTTTCATTAATGATGTAAGCACAATCTGTTAAGTAACCATAAGCATCACCTACCTTATTGTAAATTTTTATATAGTTGGGAAGTGGTTGTTTTGAATCTCCAAACACTAAAAACTTTACATAGCTTTCATAATACTCATCTGATGTGTAACCGGCTTCTTGCGGAAGAATGGTCATGGTTTTAATTAAAAAATCTCGGTCATCTGGTGATACATGAAATTGCTTTTCATAAGGATATAATTCAGGAAACATAAGCTGTTTCATGATGTTGTGTAAGGACGTAATGGGTAAATAATTTTTTAGTGAAAAATCCATAGGACTATTAACCAAACTATCATTAACCATATAACCTTTACCTTTTATGGTATGCTGTAATGGTAGTGGCTCAATGGGTTTATTTATGATGGAATCTGTTTTAAAAATTATAGAATCATGATCATAAAAAATCAAGGATTTTGTGGTGGTTATATCAGAATTTGGAACTGATAATCTGTGTGAAATTCTGGCATTGATACCTCTTTCAGATAGTTTTGAATTGATATAGTCTTTTCCTAAATATTCAAATAATCTGTTATAGGCTTCATTATCACTTACTGCAAATATTTTTTTTATGTCGTCAGAAAGCGTGGTTTTAACGCTATCACCTTCTACATTAAAAACCGTGTTTCTGTTAATTAATGGGTTGGTATTCATTTTTTCCAAAGCTAGAATTGCAATAGGAAATTTTACAGTACTTGCCGGATAAAAATAATTGCTATCATTTACTTGATAACTGTAATCTTTAAAGGAAACAGAGTCACCATTTCTTTCTATCTCTGTAAACAGAATTTGTACTTCATGATTTTGAATTTGGTCAACAACCGTTTTAATTTTTGAGTTGTCAGAAGAAAGCACTTTTAAAATGGGGTCTTCACTTTTATGTGCGCAGCTAAGGGTAAAAAGTAAAGTTATTAAAACAAGAAATCTCATGGACAGATATTTATTGAAATATAGTATTTATTTTTTAAGTTAAGTAAATAATAAGTGCTGTAAACGCTACTTAAAACTATAAGTAAGTCCAAATAACATATTACCCTTTGGCATAGGCACTAAATTAGTTTCAGTGTATTCCGTATTAAAAATATTATTAGCTATCATTGAAATTTCAAAAGCTTTAAGGCTTAAATTAATACTTGCATCAACTACCGTGTAACTATCTCCACTAGTTCTTTCAGCGTATTTGTAAACAATACTTTGAGACACATTTTTTATAAAACTAGTGCTTAATCTTGAGGTTACTTGATGTTTTAGTGAGTTGATGGAATACCTTGAAAAATTCACATCTATACTTTTAATATCATCTTCCAAAAAGGTATATGACATATTAAAAGCTTGATTGAACGTTCCTATTTTAAAATTATAATTGGCGTTTGCCTCAAAACCTTTGGTGTTTAATCCTATAATGTTAGAGGCTTGCCAGCGGTCGGTTTCGTTTTCTTTTACGTAATCAATAAGGTTGTTTGAATCTCTGTTAAAAAATGCCACTGATGCGCTAAAGTTTAAGGCGTTGTATTTCAATCCAAGTTCTTCAGCAATAGCCTCTTCAGGGTTTAAGTTTTCGTCACCAACAGAGGTTGGATCACTATAATACAAATCTGTATATGTTGGAATTCTGTAGGTATAACCCATATTTCCGTAGATTTTTAAGGTGTTGTTTAATCTATAACCTATATCAATGCCAGGAAACGCATGAATTTTAAAATCAGAAAAATAGTTTACAGCAATACCTGGTGTGATATCTAATTTTTCATCAGCAAGTTTAAATAAATGCTCTAAAAACAGGGTAGTCATAAAACGGTTTCGTTGCCCCAAATTATTACTTGATAAATACACTTTAGCGATGTCAACACCAAATCCGGTAACACCTAAACTAGAATTATATTTGGCATTAAATTCAGCACCAACTTTATTGGTTTGATGTAAATTTCTGTAAATAGATGGGTTTTCACGCACGTAAATATATTCGTCCTGATTACGTCTCCAATAGATACGCGGTTTTAAAGTAAGTTTTTCATTTTTAATTTCTGTTGAAACACCTATCAAACTGGTTTGTGTTTCTTCATATTGATTAATAGCACTCGGACTTGCATAAAACCCGTTAGCACCAAATTTACGCTCAGAAAAAGAGGAAATCATTTCAACAGGAAGCGCTTTTTTATTAAAAGTACTTTTTATAAAATAATTTTGATTGTCATAATCGGTATTAAATCGGTATCCGTCAGAAAGGTTTCTTGACACATGAACCAAATGAGATGAATTTTCTAAACTACTTGCCACCGTAGCAGAGGCATTTTTTTGACCAAATGAACCCGCTTGAATGCCTAATGACACTAAGTTGTCTTGATTTTTTTTGGTTACTATATTAATAGCACCGGTAAAGGCATTTTGTCCAAATACTCTGGCTGCAGGACCTTTAATAATTTCAATACGTTCAATAACTTCAATGGGCAAAGCCATATTCATGGTGTGATGACCAGTTTGTGCATCTTCCACTTTAATGCCATCAATAAGTAACAAGGTTTGATCAAAACTGCCACCACGAATGTATAAATCGGCTTGCATGCCAGAAGTTCCGCGTCGTCTTATATCAACCCCAGCAAACTGTTGTAATAAATCAGCAACGTTTGTTGCAGCACTTTGTTTAATATCTTCAGAAGAAATAACGGTGATGGTCCTGGAGTTTTGAGAGAAAGGGATATCAATTCTGCTTGAGTTTATGATGATTTCTTTTAACTGTTGCTCTTGTAAAGTGTCCTGTTGATTAATTTGTTCGTTTTGAGCATTTACTATTACAGAAACCAAAAAGGATAAAGTTAAAAAATAGATGTTTTTCATAATAAGTGATTGAATGTTTTTTACAACGTAAAATTCGTAACTTTCTGGACTAGTTAAGTAGTCCAGTTTTAAAAAAATGAATAGTCCGGTTAATGAGCTTTTAAAGCAATTAATATATCTAGAAAAATCTAATTCAACAGCGGTTTATATTCAAGTTGCTCAACAAATTATTAATGCCATTCAACGTGGATATTTAATAGAAGGTACTTGTTTACCAGGCACGCGCCCTTTTAGTCAATTATTTCATATAAATAGAAATACTGTTGTTGCTATTTATGATGAATTAGCCTCGCAAGGTTGGGTAGAAATTATACCCAATAAAGGGACTTTTGTTTTAGTTCCAGAACAAAAAACAGCAGCTATTAAAGCAACGTCTCACCCAATTGACCAAGTGCACGAATATTCTAAAACAACAGGGTTTTCTTTTCAACCTTCTTTGAATTTGGCTTCTACATACGAACTTAATCAAAGTAAATACAGTATTAATGATGGGCAACCAGATTTAAGATTGCATCCTACACATCAATTTTCAAAATGGTATAGTGCTACCATGAAACGAAAATCTTTAATTTCAAAATGGAATCAAGCATCGCTGTCTTCTTATTCTGTTTTTGAAATTCAATTATGTAACTATTTAAATGCCACACGCGGATTTCATATTAAATCGCATCATTTAATGAGTACAAGAAGTACAGAAATGAGTTTGTATATAGTTTCCCAATTACTATTAAAACCTAAGGACACCATTTTAGTGGGTAATTTAAGCAACTATGCTGCCAATATGATTTTTCAACAATCGGGTGCAAGTATTAAAACAATTCCAATAGATGATGATGGTATAGATGTAGAATACATTAGGAAACATTTTACAAAACACACCATTCGCTGTATTTATGTGTGTGCTCATAGGCATTATCCAACTACTAAAACGCTTAGTGCTGAAAGGCGTTTACAACTCATGCAACTTGCAAAAGAGTATCAGTTTGCCATTATTGAAGATGATTACGATTACGACTTTCAGTTTGATGGTTCTGCCATGTTACCTATGGCGAGTTCAGACGCCAATGGCGTTATTATTTATTTAGGTAAGTTGGGGCAATCGTTGTTTCCAAGTTTTCAAACAGGGTTTGTAATAGCACCAGAAAATTTAATTTTAGAAGCTAAAAACTATTTAAAGCTATTAGATAGACAAGGCGATTTAATTCAAGAGCAAATGTTGGCTGAGCTTATTTATGAAGGTGAAATACACCGATTGATTAAGAAAAACATCATCATTTATAAACATCGACGTGATTTTTTATGTGAATGCCTCGCTGAAAATTTTAAGCAACACGTGTTTTGGGAAAAACCTTCGGGAGGATTGGCCTTATGGTTGCGCTTTGAGCCACAAATATCCTTAGTCAAGTTGGCAGATCAAGCCTATAAAAATGATTTATTTCTTCCAAAAACAATTTTGTATCAAGATAAAAACATGTGTTGTATTCGTTTCGGATTTGGAGATTTAAACGAAGAAGAAATTGACATTATAGTCAAGAAATTAAGAATGGCTTATGATTTGGTTTTAAGTAGTTAATACGTTTTCTTTTAGAAGATTAGTTTCTTCTTTTTCTCATTAAAAAATGTATTTTTGGAAGCATCAAACCTCTAATTTCTTTTGCTTATGAAAACCACTCTTTTAATCTTAGTATTTTTTATCTCGTTTATTGGGTTTTCACAAAACAATTACATTGTAAAAACTGATGAAGGCAAACGTGTGTTGCTAAAAGCCGATTTTACTTGGGAATATATTGATGCAGAAGTACCTGTTTTAAACAATGCTATAGAAGAACAAGTAAAAACAGCCGAAACCAATGAATGTAATCTGCCTCAAGGTTTTGAAGAACCAGAGTTAGATAACAACATCCAAACCCAATTAAAAAAAGGGCGAGCCACCATAACCCATATCAAACAAAAAGTAGCTAAAGATTATAAATGCCAAGTAGAAGATGTGATATTATTATCTGCTTCAGAAGATAAAGCTAAAGGAACCTACGATTTTTGTGCTAATGGCACCAAAGTGTCTTATAAGCGAAACGGACATACTGTTGTGAAGAAGGGGCAATTTCTTTAATACTTACTTTTTCCTTTTTTTGATGCCTTTCTCGTATCTTTACTTTTATGTATGCCTTAGTAGATTGTAACAACTTTTATGCGTCTTGCGAACGCGTTTTTAATCCCAATTTACGCAATCAACCTATTGCCATTTTAAGCAATAATGATGGCTGTGTTATTTCACGCAGTGATGAAGCTAAAACTCTTGGCTTGCCTATGGGAGCTCCTATTTTTAAATGGGAAACGTTTTGTAAAGCTAATAAAATACAAGTATTTTCTTCAAATTATCCGCTCTATGGCGATATGAGTAATCGAGTTATGAAAATTTTAGAACAATTTTCACCAGACATAGAAGTGTATAGTATTGATGAAGCATTTTTGCACTTTAAAGGTTTTGACAACTATCATTTTGAAGATTATGGTATTCAAATAAGAACCCGTATTTTAAAATGGACAGGCATACCAACATGTGTGGGAATTGCTCCCACAAAAGCATTAAGTAAAGTGGCCAATAAAATTGCCAGAAAGTATCCAGAAAAAACAAAAGGTGTCTATGTAATTGATTCTGAAGAAAAGCGTCTTAAAGCCTTAAAATGGATGAAAATTGAAGATGTTTGGGGCATTGGCCGAAGATTAAGTAAGCGTTTAAAACTTAAAAATTGTCATACCGCTTTTGATTTTGTTCAGCTTTCAGATGCATGGGTTTTAAAAAATTTTTCTATTACAGAATGGAAATTAAAAAAAGATTTAGAAGGTATTCCAACCTTAAAATTAGACGACATTAAAAACAAACATGCTATAGCAACGACGCGAAGTTTTGAGTATACATTTTCTGATATTGATAACATTAAGGAACGTATTTCAACCTTTGCAACAAGTTGTGCCGAAAAACTTAGAAAGCAACAATCAAGTTGCCACATGATTATTGTTTTACTAAGTAGTGACAGACATAAAAAAGATTTAGAACAACATAGAGCAAGCACCATGGTAAGTTTACCTTATGCCACAAGCTCATCGTTAATAATAAGCAAGTGTGCTGTACAAGCAGTGGCTTCTATTTTCACACCAGGTATAAAATATAAACGAGCAGGTGTTATTGTAACTGGTATTGTGCCAACTAACAATCATCAATTAGATTTGTTTCAGCATGAAAACCCAAAACACCAACCCTTAATGCAGGTTATAGACACCTTAAATAAGAAGTATAAAGACTATAAAATAAAACTAGGAAATCAAGATTTAAAGCGCACTTGGAAAATGCGACAAGAACGATTGTCACCTAGATATACCACGCATATAAACGATATTATAAAAGTAAAATGCTAACAAAAGAGACCCTGAATTTAACGTTTTTTACTCCTGATGTATCAACAGACTTAGGAACTATTTATTTTGAAACTGGTATTTCGGCAGGATTTCCATCGCCAGCAGATGATTTTAAACAAGAACGGCTATCATTAGACAACATGCTTGTTAAAAATAAACTCTCCACATTTTATGCGCGGGTTAGTGGACAATCCATGGTTGGAGCAGGAATTGATGATAATGACTTACTTGTTATTGACAGAAGTTTAGAGCCGGCACACAATAAAATTGCTGTTTGTTTTCTTGATGGAGAATTCACAGTAAAAAGATTAAAGCTGGATGCAGATGGTGTATGGTTACAACCTGAAAACCCAAATTACAAGCCTATTAAAATTACTGAAGAAAACAACTTTGTTATTTGGGGAATTGTTACTAATGTTATTAAAAAAGTATATTGATTCATATGGTTTAAAAAATAGGGTAGAAATAAAAAAGCTTCAAGTTTAACCTGAAGCTTTTTTGTTTTATATAGATAAGGATATTTAATCTGCTAATACAATAACTTTATTGTCTTTCATTTCAATAGTTCCAGAACTTATTTTTAATAAAGTGGTGTTTTTTTCACCTTTAGTAAACTTATCTTGAACCGCTTCATTTAAAGAGATATTTCCAGAAATTTTAACAAAACCTTCTTTTAATAAAGATACAATAGGTGCGTGATCTTTAAGCATTTCAAAGTCTCCATTAACACCTGGAACAGCAATAGAATCTACTTCTCCACTAAATAAAGTTGCTTCTGGTGATACAATTTCTAAATACATAGTTTTTTAGTATTCAGTATTCAGTATTCAGTACTCGGTAGCAAAACTGCAAACAGAGACTGGAAACTGATTACTAGTTTTATGCTTCAGCTAACATTTTTTCTCCTGCTTCAATAGCTTCTTCAATAGTTCCTTTAAGGTTAAAAGCCGCTTCTGGTAAGTGATCTAATTCACCATCCATAATCATATTAAACCCTTTAATGGTTTCTTTAATATCAACTAATACACCAGGAATACCAGTAAATTGTTCAGCAACATGGAATGGTTGAGATAAGAAACGTTGCACACGTCTTGCTCTAGATACAGCTAATTTATCTTCTTCTGATAATTCTTCCATACCAAGAATAGCAATAATATCTTGAAGTTGTTTATATTTTTGAAGTAACTCTTTAACACGTTGCGCACAAGCATAATGCTCATTACCTAAAATATCAGCAGTTAAAATACGTGATGTAGAATCTAACGGATCTACCGCAGGATAAATACCTAACTCAGCAATTTTACGAGATAATACGGTTGTAGCATCTAAGTGAGCAAATGTAGTAGCAGGCGCAGGATCCGTTAAGTCATCGGCAGGTACGTAAACCGCTTGTACCGATGTAATAGAACCTCTTTTTGTTGAGGTAATACGTTCTTGCATGGCACCCATTTCTGTTGCTAGTGTTGGTTGGTAACCTACTGCTGATGGCATACGACCCAATAATGCAGATACCTCTGAACCCGCTTGTGTAAAACGGAAAATGTTATCTACGAAGAAAAGCACGTCTTTTCCTTGGCCTTCACCAGCGCCATCACGGAAATATTCAGCAATCGTTAAACCAGAAAGCGCCACACGAGCACGAGCTCCAGGAGGTTCGTTCATCTGTCCGAAAACAAACGTTGCTTTAGATTCTTTCATACCAGCTTTATCAACTTTAGCTAAATCCCATCCGCCTTCTTCCATAGAATGCATAAAGTCTTTACCATATTTAATAATACCAGATTCAAGCATTTCTCTTAAAAGGTCATTCCCCTCACGAGTTCTTTCTCCAACTCCGGCAAAAACCGAAAGTCCACCGTGACCTTTTGCTATATTGTTAATCAACTCCTGAATCAATACGGTTTTACCAACACCAGCACCACCAAATAAACCAATTTTACCACCTTTTGCATAAGGTTCAATAAGGTCAATTACTTTAATACCTGTAAATAAAACTTCAGTAGAAGTTGATAAATCTTCAAATTTAGGAGCTTGACGGTGAATTGGCAACCCAGCTTTTCCTGCTTTAGGTAAATTACCAAGACCATCAATAGCATCTCCAATTACGTTAAATAAACGCCCGTAAACATCTTCACCAATTGGCATTTGTATAGGAGCCCCAGTTGCTGTAACTTCAGTTCCTCTGCTTAAACCATCAGACGAATCCATTGCTATAGTTCGAACACTGTCTTCACCAATGTGAGATTGTACTTCTAATACTAATAAAGAGCCATCAGGTCTTTTAATTTCTAACGAATCATAAATTTTTGGAAGTTCTGAACCAGCTCCGAATTCAACATCGATAACCGGACCTACGATTTGTGCAACTTTACCTGTAACTTTAGCCATTGCTTATATGTTTAATATTATGCGATTTAATTGAATGAAAACGTATTATGTTTTCGCGTGCAAAGATAGATTTTTTAATTTAAAATAAAAGTGGTTTTTTTCTTTTTTAGTCATAAAAAAACGCCTTCATGTTGAAGGCGCTTTGTAACTATATTTTTATTTAAAATTATGGTAATAAAGGAGAGTAATTTGTTGGATAATCTCCAGGATTTGCTTTTACACCAGCAGCGATAAAATTAGACCCATAGGTTGCATCAATAGCTTCTAAAAATTTATTAGCCATAACAGCATAACCTCTTGCTGTTAAATGTATGCCATCAAGACTTACAAGTCCACCTGTAACTAATTTAGTTGTAAGTATAAAATTACCATCAGAAATTCCTGTAGTTGAAGCTTCCTCTAAAATACCTTTAAAATCAACCAAAGCTAAACCGTTTGCAGCAGCAACATTGGCAATCGTAACATTATATTCATCTGTTGCAGTTTTAATAGCCAGTTGCTCGCTAGGTATTAACACCCATTTGTCGGCTAAAGGGTTTGTAACGCCTTCTACTGCAAATTGACCGGCTAAATTAGCTGGTAATCCTTGATTTAAAAGATACGAATAGGTTGTTGTATTAACTGTTCCAATTATAGAGCTACTAGGTAAAACAAGTAAATCTGCGGCAGTTGCTTGTCTTGTTTGACCATAAATGCTTCCTAACAAATTAGCAACAAGTGGTGCTGCTTGAACAGGTAAACCAAAACTTTGTACAAATGCAGGGAATGTTGGGCTTGCAGATAAAACACCTGCAATTTGAGCTGATATATCAGTTAATGTTTCGTCTTTAATAACTACGGCACTTGCTGCAGAAGTAGAAAAAACAATAGAACGTTCGGCCGCATTATTAATAGCACTTACTGATTCTAAATAAGCATACACTTGATTTAATTGACCAAAAACACCATTTAAAGTAGGAATTAATGGTCCAAAACTTGGGTTTGTTGGGCTTAAAGGAGCAAAAGGAACGGTTGTAAAATGAGGTAGATTAGTGATGTAAGGAACGTTAGTTACCACGCCTTTGGCTCCATTTGAAGTTAATGCAGCAACCTCACTAGAAAATACTTGAGCAAACACATTAGGATCAGTAATATCATTACCACCATAAGTTGCAGGGTTTAAATTTCCTGTTTGATCAATGCCAGTTCCACCAGATGTTGCATAACCCAAAACATCATTTCCTCCTACTTCAGAAAGTGTAAAGAAGGTTGGGTTTTGAGATACTGCATCACCAATTATTGTTGCGTTAGATGATGAAGCCATTCTTGCATAGTATGGGTTTGCGGCACCAATAGAAACACCCGCAACATTTCCGTACCCTGGAGCTACAAAATGAAAGCTTTTAGCACCTGGAACACCCATATTATTAAATGGGCCAGATACAATATTGGTTATTTCTGTGGTAGGTGTAGCTGGTAAAACAGCAGGTCCAGAACCGTTAAAGTACAATCTAGGATTAGCAACTAAATTTCCGCCTAAAAGCAATCCACCAATATTATCACTTGTTAATGGTTGTGTAAAAGTACCACCACCAACAGACATGAATTGGTTGTTTAATATATTTGGAAATGAATTTGTTTGACCTGCAATAAAAACAGCACCATCTGTATATCCCGCGGTGAATGAGGCTCCAACGGCTATATATTTAGAAAAATCAGCTGTCCCAGAAGTTAAAGCAGGTATTTCTGCTACAGGGTCAATTCTATCAACATCTTCTATAGTGTTACATGCTGTAAATCCTAAAAGAATTATTAACAGCCATATATATTTTGTATTCATAATTTTCTTTTTCATTTTATAAGTTATTTATTGTCCAAGACACATAATACATAGAGCCTATAAATCCTGTACCAAAAGCAGTAGTGTATTCTTTACCAGTAAGGTTGGTGCCTCCAACTTTAAAAGTTGATTTTAAACTAGGTACAATTAAATTAATTTGAGCATCTAAAACATGATATTCTGGAACAACTCCATCTCCAAAAGTAGCTTCCCAGAAATAATCATCACTAAATCTGTACGATACGTTAAAGCCAAAGTTTTTGAACAACTCAGTATTACCAAAAGATGCTTTAAATTTGTGCTCTGGTGTATTGAAATTGGTTACAAAACTAGGATATTTAGCCTGGTCAAAGTCAAGTTTTGCATAGGTATAACTTCCACTTAAATCAAAATTACCTAATACTTTTGTTGACAAACCAATAGAAGCTCCATAAGATTTAACATCTGCTTCGGCGTTTGTATAAGAACCATAGATTTGATAGTCTCTATTTTTTATAGCTTCAAAAGATAAAGTGCCATCACCAACGGTTCCATAAAATGGAGAAATAACTCGTCCTTGAGAAATGAAATCTTTGTACTTGTTATAATACGCACTAAAATCTACAATTAAGTGGCTAAACTTACCTCTATAGCCAACTTCTGCCGTGCTTATTTGTTCAGGTTTTATTAGACCAGGATTAGCAACTTGTAAAAGATCAGCATTTCCAGCAGCAGCAGCAGCAAGTGCTGAAGCTGCAGTATATGAATTAGTATAACCTGCCCCACCTGTTTGTGTCACTGTAGCTGGCTGTCCTAATAATTGACCTGATGCACTAATATTATAAGTTCTAGAAAAGCGGTCTAAATTGTCTGATGCAGAACCTACTAAAACATAGGCACCAGTATCTAAACCAATAAATAAATCTTGTGTTGTTGGATTTCTAAATCCTGTTTGAACAGAAGCTCTGAAATTATGATTTTTGTTTACTGTTAAACCAGCTGATATTCTAGGAGAAAAGAAACCATCAAAGTATTCTGATTTATCATATCGAATAGAACCTGTTAATTTTAAATCAAGAGCATCACTTAATTCTAGATTTTTCTGAATTTGGGAATATACTCCATATTCTGAATAATTAATAGGACCATCACTATCTGTGTAAATAGTGCCAGAAGAGTTTAAACTGTATTTTCTGTAAGAACCACCAATTTGAATTTCGGCGATATCTGTTAAATGGCTAAAGTTATAATTTCCATCAGCATGATAGTATTTTGATGCATCCTGAAATTTAGACCCTGTCACTAAATTGGGGTCATTTATGCTTTTATTATAGGCTGCAATGAATTCTGGACTACCAGGTTCAAAACGTCCGTTTTCTGCAGCGGCTCTTGCTGCTGCATGAGCTTGCTCTTCTGTAGCTCCTGCAAAAGTAGCACCAACATAGTTGCTAATATAATCTCCAAACCATTGTGTATCGCTTTTCCAAGCACGGTTAATTTGAATAGCTGTAGCTTCCATATCGTAAGATTTCCCAGCTTTATCGCCAACAACGTAACCTCTTATAAAGAAATTTCTATTTTTTATTTCAAGTTTATGTTGTTCTTGAAAAAAGCCGTTAATATGATATCTGTTGGTTCCTTGGTATATGGTTGAGCCTGTACCTGCTTTGCCAACATATGATATTTCAAAGTCATTTTCAAAAGGTCTATAGTATAATCCCCAATCTGCTTTGATGCTTTCAGCATTATAATCTGTTAAGTCTTTTTCGTCATAGCCAGTTCTGCTAACATTTACATTTGGAACAACTCCCAATCCACCAGCAGCAGCTCTAATATTAGTAAAAACAATATCTCCATAGACATTAACTCCATTATAATTTATATTTGTTGCTCTTGTGCCACCATCTGAATTTTTATCTACTTCACTATTTGCGGCCCAATCGGTTCCTTTTAGATAACCAAAATTCACTTTTGCTGCAAATTTATTGCTAAACTTATAGGCTGCGCGAACTCCAAAATCTCTGTATGTATTATCTCCGGCTGCTTTTTGAGACGTTATGCCTTGTTTATAATAGGTGCTTATACCAGCGTAATCAAAAGGATTTTTACTTTGCATAAATAAAATACCATTGAAGGCATTTGCACCGTATAATGCAGAAGAAGCTCCTGGGAGTAATTCAACACTTTGAACATCAGTTTCAATCATACCCACTAAATTTCCAATAGGAAAGTTTAAGGCTGGAGTTGAGTTGTCCATGCCATCTACCAATTGCATAAAACGATTGTTGGCAAAGGTTGCAAAACCACGTGTGTTAACAGATTTAAAGGTTAAACTATTGGTGTTGACATCTACGCCTTTAAGGTTTTCTAAGCCATCATAAAAGTCAACTGATGAGGTACTTTTAATTTCTTTAAGACCCAAACGTTCAACAGTAACCGGTGATTCAAATATACGCTCTGGAGTTCTTGAAGCAGAAATAACAACTTCATCTAAAGACGTTCCTTCTTTAAGAACAAAATTAATGGTTTGATTGTTTTTTGTGACTTCTTGAGTTACAGTTTCAAATCCCACACTACTTGCTTGTAGTGTAAATGGAGGGTTTGAATTTACTTTAATGGTAAAACCACCATCAAAGTCTGTAACGGTTCCTGTTGAAGTACCAATGACCAAGATGTTAGCTCCTGGAATTGGTTGACTGCTATCATCAACAACAGTTCCTGAAATGGTTGTTTGAGAGTAGGAAATACTACAAATAAACAACAGTAAAAAAGGGAGAATTGTTTTCATTTAAAAAATTAGTTTAGTTTTTGATTGCCAATATAGAAAATAAAATATATCGACCTTTCATAAATGTAAAAAAATTTATGCAAGCATAGTATAATTTGTCAAAAAAAGCATAAAACATTTCCTTTATAAATAAAAATAGAAAGATTTATTGAGAATTTAACACAATTTAAACCAAACCTATAAATAAAAAACAAAACACTCTTTTATTATCTATTCCACCGTAACAGACTTTGCTAAATTTCTTGGTTGATCTACATTTTTGCCTAATGACACTGCAATATGGTATGACAGTAATTGTAAAGGAATAGTAGTTAAAAGAGGAGATAAAGCTTCAAGTGTTTCAGGAACTTCAATAACGTGATCTGCTAATTCTCTAACATCAACATCACCTTCTGTAACAATACCTATAATTTTACCTTTTCGTGCTTTTATTTCTTGAATATTACTTACAACTTTTTCATAATGCCCTTTCTTAGTAGCTATAACTACAATAGGCATGTTTTCATCAATTAAAGCAATAGGACCATGTTTCATTTCGGCAGCAGGATAGCCTTCTGCATGAATATAAGATATTTCTTTAAGTTTTAAAGCGCCTTCAAGTGCAACAGGGAAGTTATAACCTCTTCCTAAGTATAAGCAATTACGAGAATCTTTATAAATATCGGCTATCTTTTTAATATGAGCATCAGATTCTAGTGCTTTTTCAACTTTTTTAGGAATCATTTCCAATTCAAGTAAATGATGTCTGAAATCTGAACTTGAAATGGTTCCTTTGGCTCTGGCTAAACGCAGGGCAATAAGCGTTAATACTGTTATTTGTGTAGTAAATGCTTTAGTTGATGCCACACCAATTTCTGGTCCTGCATGTGTGTAAGCACCTGCATCTGTTTCTCTAGCTATAGAAGAGCCTACTACGTTACAAACTCCAAAAACAAAAGCTCCTTTAGATTTTGCTAATTTAATGGCAGCAAGCGTATCTGCAGTTTCACCAGATTGTGAAATAGCTATGATAACATCTTTTTCGGTAATTATAGGATTGCGGTATCTAAACTCTGAAGCATATTCAACTTCAACAGGTATTCTTGCTAAATCTTCAAAAATGTATTCTGCTACTAATCCAGCATGCCAAGAGGTTCCGCAGGCTACAATAATGATGCGGTCTGCAGCAAGAAATTTTTTCATGTTATCTTCAACACCGCTCATTTTTATTATCGCATCTTCTCTTAAAAGCCTTCCTCTGTAAGTATCGTTGATTGCTTTGGGTTGCTCGTAAATTTCCTTTAACATAAAGTGTTTAAAACCACCTTTTTCTATCTGTTCTAAATTTATTTGCAATTCTTGAACATAGGGATCTACTAAAGAGTCGTCTTTAATTTTTCTAACTTTAATATCCTTATTTAAACGGATAATAGCCATTTCTTCATCTTCTAAATAAATGGCGTTTTTAGTGTATTCAATAAAAGGAGATGCGTCACTAGCAATAAAAAATTCGTCTTTGCCTACACCAATAGCTAAAGGGCTACCTAAACGAGCAATAATAATTTCATTAGGTTGAGTTTTATCAAAAACAGCAATAGCGTAAGCACCAATAACTTGGTTTAATGCTATTTGGACGGCTTTTCCTAATTTTACGTTTTCTTTACTTTTTACGTCTTCAATTAGGTTAACTAAAACTTCTGTATCAGTATCTGATTTAAAAGTATATCCTCTTGAGGATAATTCCTTTTTTAACGAGTCATAATTTTCAATAATCCCATTATGGATAATTACTAAATTTCCAGAGTTAGAATGATGTGGATGAGAGTTAACATCATTTGGTACGCCGTGTGTTGCCCATCTGGTATGGCCTATACCAATACTACCTGAATTAGAAATTTCATTTAATAATTTATTTTCTAGGTCAACAACTTTACCTTTGGTTTTACAAACTTTAAGGTCTTTACCATCAAATAATGCTATACCAGCACTATCATATCCTCGATATTCAAGTCTTTTTAGTCCTTCAATAATAATTGGGTAAGCCTCTCTAGGTCCAATGTATCCTACAATTCCACACATAAGTAATTAATTTTGATTTGGTTAATAATAGCAAGCGCAAATATGTAAAATAAATATCAATTAACATTTATTATTATATAAAGTCAATGATTTATACGATGAAATTCATTTCTAATAAGGATAATTAACTAAAAGAATCGTGTAAAACCTCTTACAGATTATTAAACCATTCTTTTAGTTTTCATCAGTAAAATAAATTTCTAATGACATTCTTTTGTTTTCTGGTACGCTTTCATTGCTGCCATATAATACCGTGCCTCTTGGAGTTATTATTGAGGCTGAAGGTATTCCTGTAACTATGTCATTACTATTTAAAATAGGAGAGTTAGTTGTGTAATTTACATTAGTTGATAATACCAATCCTATTTTAGTATTTGTAGAATCTTTAAGTAAAATATTGTTAAGGTGTTCTGTTATTCGTATTTTGTACTTGGCGTTTTCTCCGTTATCATCTGTAATTCGTTGTCCTAAATGTACATATCTTGAATTATATGCATCAGTTGTGCTTCCGCTAGGGTCAAAATTATAATCTGTTAATGAGATATTATTTTTTATATCATAAGCATAAAGTCTATCATATTTATGAAAATCATCAGACATAGTTTCATCTTCATGAACCACTAATTGAGCTTCATTAATAAGTTTTTTAAGAACGTAACTACCATTTTTTATTATATAATTACCATTGGAATCAACCGCTCTATACATTTTCTTAAAACAATTCAGAGCTGTTTCTTGAGTTCCGTCACAATCTACATTACCACTTAAAATGTCAACTACTGCCATAGATCCTTCGGTACCTTTTAAATAAAGTTTTTCATCGCCATTTGTAGCATCACCATTTTCTAGTGACACTAAATTGTAATTATTTATAAATGTATTTAATTTATTACCTGTAAAATTAAGCACATAGGTATCTGTTATTTTATCTGCGCCTTCAACCGTGGAGTCGTAAGAATAATAAATGGTAATATTTGATCCAGAACCAGCAATATCTAATAGTATCATGTTGCCATCATTATTAATTGCTTCGGCTTTAAAATATAAACCTCTAAAATAATCATAAAAATTATTTGAATTACTTAATACAGGGTCACCTTCTTTGTCAAAAATTAATGTTTTCCAAAAATCGGGACTTAAATTTTGTCTTAAAGCAGGAATAGTTCTTTCAGTTGTTTCTGAACCATCAGTGGCGGTTGTTTTTAAAATAATAGCATCACTACTTGGAACAAAATCATCGTTTTCAAAAATAAGAGCTCCCTTTTGTGTATCAAAATTTATTGGACCAGCTTCTGTAATAGCAAAATTATCAGTAGCATTTATTGTTCCGCTTGCGTTTGAATAATAATTCTGAGTTACGTTTAAATCTTCATTAGGATTAAAATCTCTTAAGAAATAGTTGTTTTGATATATAGATAATTTAATTGGAGCGCTTCCGTATAAAGAATCTTGAATGGTGTAAATTGTATTATTATTAGAATCTGTGCCCGTAACTCTGTTGTAATAAGGAATTGTTAAAACAACTGAATCAATAACCGGGTTAGTTCCAAAACTTGGGTTATATTCTGCAGGAGTCAATTGAGTAATAATACTTGCAGAAGTTTGACCGTAAGTAGGATCATTAAAGACACCTAGAAGGTTAGCGTTTAAATTATTTATTTTTAGAGAATCTAGTTTTTTGTTGAAAGAAACAATAGGAATTTGATTGTTACTTATATCAAAATTTTTTAAACCAATTACATCACTTTCAATAGAGTTAAAATCCTTGTCACATGCAACAATTGCTGCTATAGTGAATAGTGAAAAACCAATAAATTTAAGGGCTTTAAATATTTTTTTCATATGTTTTTTTTGGAAGAAAATGAGTTTAAATTAATACGGTAGAGTTCAAAAATTCTGTGTATGCTTGACCAAACTCATCTTTATACTTATATTCTAATACTGGTTTTTTGGAATCTTTTAAATACGTTTCTAAATCTTTTGGAATACTTTCAGAACCAACAATTAAAGCATCAGAATGGTTAATAGCAATTTTCATTAAATTTATGTATGATGGTACTTCAAGCACATTAATAATGCCTTCTTCTATATTGTCAAATTTTATTTTGTCATACATATCCTTACTTAAGGTTTCATCAAAACTTTGACTGTATATTGAAGTAACAATTTTACTGTCGCTAAATAATGGTTCGTCTTTATAATATTCTTTTAAGTATAATGGCAATAATGATGCCAACCAACCATGTACATGTATAACGTCTGGAGACCAATTTAATTTTTTAACAGTTTCAATAACTCCTTTGGCAAAGAAAATAGCACGCTCATCATTATCTGGGAATAAATTTCCAGTTTCATCTGTTAATGTTGCTTTTCTTTTAAAATACTCATCATTATCAATAAAATAAACTTGAATTCGCTCTTTTGGAATAGAAGCTACTTTAATAATAAGAGGCATATCTAAATCATTAATCACCAAATTTATTCCAGATAATCTTATAACTTCGTGTAATTGATGTCTTCTCTCATTAATATTACCGTATCTTGGCATGAATATCCTTATCTGTCCACCTTGTTGATTTACCAATCTAGGAGCTTCAAACGACATGGATGAAATTTCAGTTTCAGGTAAATAAGGCACTACTTCAGATGATACATATAATATCCTCTTATCTTTCATATGTTAGTTTTTGTTGTTTTTTAATGGTTATATGAAGCACAATCTTGATGTTTTTAAGTGATAAAAACGGCAATAATTGCTTTTCATAAATAGGTTCCTTTTGAAAATTCAAAATAAAAAACACGCAAAAGTACAAAAATTTATGCAGATTGATTGTAAAATCTTAAGTTTGCACCCGTTAATTTTTTATTAAAAAATGGAAGTTTTTTCAGATAAAGAGCAAATTGCACATGTAATTGAAGGTTTTAAAGAGCAACAATTAACTATTGGGTTTGTACCAACTATGGGTGCTTTACACAAAGGGCATTTGGCTTTAGTTGAAAAGGCTTTAGAAAATAATAATAAGGTTGTTGTTAGCGTATTTGTTAATCCAACGCAATTTAATAATGTTGATGACCTTAAAAAATATCCAAGAACCTTAGAAAAAGACGTTCTGCTTTTAGAAACAGTTTCAAAAGATATTTTAATTTTCGCACCTTCAGTAGATGATATTTATGAAGGAAACACGGTTTCTCAACATTTTAATTTTGATGGACTTGAGCACGAAATGGAAGGCAAATTTAGAGAAGGGCATTTTGATGGTGTTGGAACTGTAGTAAAAAGATTGTTTGAAATTGTAAAGCCAGATAATGCTTATTTTGGTGAAAAAGATTTTCAGCAATTGCAAATTATTAAAAAGCTAGTTAGTAAATATTTTATTCCTGTAAATGTTATAGGATGTAAAATTCATAGAGAAACTAATGGTTTAGCAATGAGTTCTAGAAATACAAGGCTTACAGAAAATCAAAAAAAACAAGCGCCTTTTATTTATAAAACATTAAAATCTGCCAAAAAGTTTTTTGGCACAAAAAGTGCTAATTGGATATCAAAATGGGTTGATACTCAATTTATAAATAATGAAGTTTTAAAACTAGAATACTTTATAATTGCAGATATAAACTCATTAAAACAAATTAGCAGAAAAACAAAAAACACAAAATATCGAGCGTTTATTGCAGTTTATGCAGGAGATATTCGACTAATAGATAATATAGCATTAAATTAATTATCTTTGCCACATGCAAGTTCAAGTAGTAAAATCAAAGATTCACAGAGTAAAATGTACAGGCGCAGACCTTAATTACATTGGTAGCATCACTATTGATGAAGATTTAATGGAAGCTGCAAACATTATACAAGGTGAAAAAGTTCAAATTGTTAATAATGACAATGGTGAACGATTAGATACTTATGTCATTCCAGGTCCAAGAAATAGTGGAGAAATTACACTTAATGGCGCAGCTGCCAGAAAAGTTGCAGTTGGTGATACCTTAATATTAATTACGTATGCTTTTATGGATATTGAAGAAGCTAAAACCTTTAAACCTTCATTAGTGTTTCCAGATGAGGCTACCAACTTATTAAAATAAACACTTGGCTAAAACCATAAAAAAATCCTTAAAAATCATACTCCCATTAATTCTGGGAGTTTTTTTGGTTTGGTATGCACTGTCAAAAGTGTCATTAAATGAATTGCTTTTATATTTAGATAAAGCAGATTATAAATGGATTTTTATAGGTTTAATTTTAGGCTTATTAAGTCACCTTTCTAGAGCCTACCGTTGGTTGTTTATGCTTGAGCCTTTAGGATATAAAATAAAATTGGGTAATAGTATCATGGCTGTTTTTTCTGCCTATTTAATTAATTTCACAATACCAAGAGCAGGAGAAATTACAAGAGCATCTATTATAACTAATTATGAAAACGTGCCTTTTGAAAAAGGATTTGGCACCATAGTTTCTGAGAGAATTGCCGATTTAATTCTCATGATGATAATTATTTTAATAACCCTGTTTCTTCAGTTTGATTTTATATATAGTTATTTAATAGCAAAATTTAATCTTCCAAAAATTATAATTGGATTGTTTGCCATGTTAGGGATAACAATTATAGGACTCAAAATAATAAAAAGAAGTAATTCAGCTTTAGCCATAAAAATTAAAACGTTTTTAACCGGATTAATAGAAGGAGCTTTAAGTATTTTTAAAATGAAAAAAAAGTGGCCTTTTATTTTTCATACACTTTTTATTTGGGTTATGTACGTGCTAATGTTTTATGTAACATCTTTATCAGTTGGTGAATTACATGGCATTTCATTTGGAGCCATTTTAATTGGTTTTATTGCAGCTAGTTTTAGTATAGCAGCCACAAATGGAGGTATTGGGTCTTATCCTTTAGCTATTTATGCAGCGTTTTCAATTTTTGGAATTGCTAAAGAACCCAGTTTAGCTTTTGGTTGGATTATTTGGTCTTCACAAACCTTAATGATAATAATCTTGGGCGGCATATCATTAATTTATTTGCCTATTTACAACAGAAAAGTGCAAGTTTAACACCTTTAATTTTAGATTTAAGGTTTCAAATACTTTGCTTTTAATCTTTGTCTTTATTTGTTACCTTGCCATGTATTAATTCTCAAATGAAACATATGAAATCTGTTTTTTGTTTTTTATTATTTGCCTTTTCATTCAATATTTTTGAAGCCCAAGTCATTTATGAATCCTTTCAATCTAATAAATTAGGAGAATCACGCGAAATTAAAATTCAACTTCCAAGAGGATATAATAGTGATGCAAAAAAAATATATCCACTTTTTGTGGTTCTTGATGGTGATTATCTGTTTGAAGCTGTTGCAGGTAATGTAGATTATTTTTCTTATTGGGAAGATATGCCAGAGGCTATCATCGTTGGCGTTAATCAGTCAGAAAAAAGAGAAGATGATTGTTTGTATTCTGAGCAAAACTCGCTTCCAATAGAAACAGGCGCTAGTTTTTTTGAATTTATTGGAGCAGAACTTATTCCATACATTCAAAATAAATATAGAATTGGTAATTTTAAAGTGGCTGTTGGACACGGAGAAACAGCTAACTTTATTAATTATTATTTACTTAAACAACAACCGTTATTTCAAGGTTACATAGTAATCAGTCCAGAATTGGCACCTAAAATGAACTCTTTTGTAACTGAAAGATTAGATAAATTTGAAACTAAAATATTCTATTATTTAGCATCTACAACTAATGATGCTGCTACCATAAAAAAAGGTACTGAAGATTTAAATAAAGGCCTTTTAGCTATTGAAAATAAAAATCTTTTCTATAATAATGATAATTTTGAAGGACCTTCACATTATTCGGTTCCAACACATGCTATTCCAAAGGCTTTAGAAGCCATTTTTTCTGTATTTCAGCCCATAAGTAAAGATGAATACAAAGAGAAAATCTTAAAATTAGAAACATCGCCAGTTGTCTATCTTGCAGAAAAATATCAAACTATAAAAGAGTTGTTTGGTATTGAAAAGAAAATTCTAATCAATGATTTTAAAGCTATTGAAGCAGCAATTGAGAAGAAAGAAGAATTTAAATATTTTGAAGATTTAGGAAAATTAGCAAGAGACCAATACCCAGAAACACTTTTAGGAAATTACTATTTAGCGCGTTTTTACGAAGAAAATGGCGAACCAAAAAAAGCTATGAGAACCTATCAATCAGGATATTCTTTTGAGGAAATTGGAGGCATTACTAAAGACTTAATGTTGGAAAAGGCCGACACCATTAAAGCAGATTTTGGATATTAAATGGCTAAATTAAAAACAACATTTTTTTGTCAGAATTGTGGAAGTCAATATGCCAAATGGCAAGGGCAATGCACAGCTTGTAAAGAATGGAACTCCATTGTAGAAGAAGTCATTCAAAAGGAAGAAAAGAGCGACTGGAAATTACCTAATTCATCAGTAAAACGTGTTTCTAAACCCTTACTAATTCAAGATATTGATACCTCACAAGAATCTAGATTAGATACGTTTGATGCTGAATTTAATCGTGTTTTAGGTGGCGGTATTGTACCAGGTTCATTAATTTTACTTGGTGGAGAGCCAGGTATTGGTAAAAGTACACTACTGCTTCAAGTATCTTTAAAATTACCATATAAAACATTGTATGTTTCTGGCGAAGAAAGTCAAAAGCAAATTAAAATGCGAGCAGAACGTATTCACCCAGGAAATACAAACTGTTATATTTTAACAGAAACCAAAACACAAAACATATTTAAACAAATTGAAGATTTACAACCAGATATTGTGGTTATAGATTCCATTCAAACACTTCATAGCGATTATATAGAATCGTCATCTGGTAGCATTTCACAAATTAAAGAATGTACCTCAGAGTTAATAAAATTTGCAAAAGAAACAGCCACACCCGTTGTTTTAATTGGACATATTACTAAAGACGGCAATATTGCAGGACCAAAAATTTTGGAGCATATGGTAGATACTGTGTTGCAGTTTGAAGGAGACAGAAACCATGTTTTTAGAATTTTAAGAGCCAATAAAAATAGGTTTGGCTCAACCAATGAGCTTGGTATTTATGAAATGCAAGGTTCAGGTTTACGTGAAGTTTCAAACCCATCAGAAATTTTAATTTCAAAAAAAGATGAAGAACTATCGGGCAATGCAGTTGCTGCTACTTTAGAAGGCATGCGTCCTTTAATGATTGAAGTTCAGGCATTAGTAAGTACAGCCGTTTATGGAACACCTCAACGCAGCGCTACGGGTTTTAATGCAAAGCGATTAAATATGTTGCTTGCTGTTTTAGAAAAGAGAGCAGGTTTCCGTCTTGGAGCTAAAGATGTCTTTTTAAATATAACAGGAGGCATTAATGTTGATGATCCTGCAATAGATTTAGCTGTAGTTGCTGCTATTTTATCGTCAAACGAAGATGTGGCTTTACAAAAAGATATTTGTTTTGCTGCAGAAGTTGGCTTATCTGGTGAAATTCGTCCCGTTCAACGCATAGAACAACGTATTTTAGAAGCTGAGAAATTGGGCTTTTCTTCTATATATGTATCAAAATACAATAAAATTTCTTTAAAAAGTACAACTATTAAGATTCAACTTATTTCAAAAATTGAGGATTTGGTTGATATTTTGGTTTAAAAATCCAAGTCTTTTTGTTTTAAAATTAAATAACTAATAATCAGTTATTTAATTTTTTTTATTTGCAAAAAATGATAAAGTTTATCTGTATTTTATTGTATCTCACATACACAAAACTACTTTTCATCGAACATTTAAAGCATTTTATCGAAAAAAATTTACATTTTCATTAGGTTAGAAATATATTTATTTATAATATTGCCTCATTAATCTATTGAAAACCATCATTTTGGTTTTATTAGGTGATTACTTCCCTCAAGTTTATCCCAGTTTTATTAAGTAAAAAATTTGTTTTTTAAAGACAATAAAAAAGCTTAACCTATGAAAAAAAATATACTTTTTAAAGTATTGATTTTATTTGTATTCTTTTTTGCAAATAATATATACTCTCAAGATTTTGATGGAGACGGTATTCCTGATGCTATTGATTTAGATGATGATAATGATGGTATTATTGATACCTATGAGTGTTCCGCAACTATAAACTTTAATAACGCTGCGGTATTAACGGCAACAGATTTAAATGATGTAAAAGTTGGAGAAAAGGTTATTTACTCTAATGCACTTTTGTATCAAAATGTATATTATGATATTGTTCTCACAATTCTTGCAAAGAATGGAACCTTCAAAGCTAATTGCAATAATGAATTACGTATTGATGATTTTAACGCGCTTGCAGATGAATATGTGTCATATTCATTTGATTTAGTTCAAGCGGGTAGTGCCACACCAGCTAATCCCGCTGGAATTCCTAAAATCTTATATGATATGATTTTAGAAACAAGAGACATTGATCACAAAGTAGGAGATAACTACACTGAAATATCTGGTGTTAATCCGTCAACATCTACAGGCACTGTTACAACCTATTTAAGTGGAACAACAAATTTGGAACAAGCTGGGTTTGTAAATGGCCCTAATCCTGCAGGATATACATTATATAGGTTAGATCCCACTCTTGTAACCCCAATCACTGATTGGAAAAACGAACCAGACGATGGGGGTACTCAAGGAGATGACCCAGATTTTTATGTGTATATGGAATTTGATAAGTTTTCTCATGTAGATTTAATTTATGGTGTAACAGGAACCAAAACGAGTACTGGAACTAGGTTAACAATGTTTGGAGTAAGTTCTGTTTGTGATTCTGATAGAGATGGCCTTTTAAATATTGTAGATATTGATAGTGATAATGATGGTATCCCTGATAATGTAGAGGCGCAAACAACGCTTGGCTACATTGCTCCTACAGGATTGATTAATATAGCTACTGGTATTTATGATGTTTATGGTACAGGATTAATACCCGTAGATACAGATGGAGATAATCTGATTGATATGTATGATTTAGATACAGATAACGATGGTAAGCCAGATATTGAAGAAAATGGAATGGCTAATCTTATTGTTACATATGCAGACGCAGATAATGATGGATTAGATAATATTTTTGAAGGTTCAAACACCAATGATTCTGATGTTAATGATGAAATTGATGACCCAACAGACTTATCTATTTTGCCTGACGTTGATTTAGATTTATTCACCGGAGGTGATTTAGATTACAGAGATTATTTTGATGGAAATCCTCCAACAATTGCTACCATAGATTTTGATGGAGTAGATGATTATTTATCAAGAAACTCTTTTGTAAGTGGACTTAGTGAAGTTACCATTATGGCTTGGGTAAAGTCAGATTCTGGAAATTCAACAAATATGATGATTGCGGGAGAAGATATAGCGTTAAAATTATTGTTAGAAAATGGAAACCGCCCAACGTTTAGTATTTCAACAAACGGAAGTTCTCAGCAAACAGCTGGAGGATGTAGTTGTACAACTATTAACTATGATGAATGGCATCATATTGCAGGAACGTTTTCTGCAAGCACTGGTGAAATTAAAATATATGTAGATGGTGTTTTAGAAGACACTACAAGCATTACAGGTTCAATTTTAACCTCTAGTGCTGATACAAGTAACGTTTTTCAAATTGGAAGATTTTCTAACGAATTAACAGATGGGCAATACTATAAAGGCGATATTGATGAGGTTAGAGTCTTTAATACCTCATTAACCGAAGATCAAATACAACGAATGGTTTATCAAGAAATTGAAGACAATTCTGGAAATATTAAAGGTAAAATTGCTACAAAAGATATTGTAGATATATCCTCAGCTAGCACAGTGCCGTGGGCTAATCTTTTAGCCTACTATCCTATGACTGATATTAAGACTAGCACAGTTTTAGATTATTCTAGTTATAACAGAGATATAAGATTGTATAATATTCAAACTATTCAAGATCAAACAGCGCCAATGCCTTATGAAACAGCTGCAAATGGAGCATGGACAACACAAGCTACTTGGTTACATGGCGATGTTTGGGATATTGAAAACACCGCAAATAATAAAGATTGGAGTATTATTAAAATAGCTAGCGACGTTACGGCATGTCATTCAGTTAAAACCATGGGCTTAATAATTGATACAAATAAAACATTGACAGTTCATACAGACAATCTTGTTGAAAACACATGGTATTTAGAATTAAATGGCACATTAAATCTAGAAGATGATTCGCAATTAATCCAAACAGAAAATAGTGATTTAGTAACTTCATCAACCGGTAAAATTTTAAGAAGGCAACAAGGAAATGCTAGTTCATATTGGTATAACTATTGGGCATCACCAGTAGGAGCAACTAGTACTACCAGTTTATCTAACAATAATGCAGCAACAAATAATACTAATAATTCTGCGTTTAGGATAGAATTACTAAAAGATGAAACAGGTTTTCCTATACAATTTACATCTGCATATACAACTGCTGGTCGCGTTAGTACCTATTGGTTGTATACGTTCTTAAATGGTGTAACCTATTGGGATTGGGCAAAAATAACCCCTACAACAAATATAACCCCAGGCATTGGATATACACAAAAAGGAACCGATAATCCAGTTGCGCAACAAGAATATATATTTGAAGGAAAACCAAATAATGGAACTATTTTAATCAATGTATCCGATAAAGGTGGCCCAGGTTCAGTGGCTTCGGTATCAGCAACTTCTTATTTATTAGGAAATCCATATCCATCTGCTTTAGATGTTCATAAATTTATTGATGATAACGCTGGTGTCATAAGCGGAACACTCCAATTATGGCAACAATGGAGTGGAAGTTCACACTATTTAAACGAATATAATGGAGGTTATGCACAAGTTAACAAACTAGGATCTTGCAGAGCTTATCAATTTGTTGGATTTTATGGAGCAACAAATGGTTCACAAGATGGTACGATAACACCAACGAAATATCTTCCAGTAGGACAAGGGTTTATAACCGAAATTATTGCACCAGGAACCGTAAAGTTTAACAATAGTCAAAGAGTATTTGTTAAAGAAGCAGATGCAGATGGAAGTTATTCTAATGGTTCTGTCTTTACTAAATCAAACAATAAAAAAGAAAAAGAATCAAGTGCAGCAAAAGAAGTAGATAGTACGGCATTTCAAAAAATTCGATTAGAATTTAATTCTGTAGTTGGGCCGCCAACACGACGAGAATTACTTTTAGGGTTTAGTACTTTAACAACAGATGATTTTGATTATGGTTATGATGCAGAATGTGGCGACAATAACAATAATGATTTAAACTTAAGTTTTGAAGGTAAGAATATGAATATTCAAGCTTATGGTCCAATAACCGATGAAAAGGTTATTCCGTTAAACTTTAAATCTTCTGCCAGTAATACTTTTGAACTTAAAATAGTTGAGACTGAAAATATTGAAAGTGATCAAGAAATTTATTTAAAAGATAATTTAACAGGTGAGTATTTTGATTTAACCCAAGGCACACCATATTCTTTCAGTTCAGATCAAGGAAAGTTTAATAACAGATTTGAAATTGTATTCCAGTCAGAGCAACAAAGTTTAGGAACTGAAGAAGCAAAAGTCACAGAAAACTTTATTTATTATCAAAACAGTTCGCATACTATTTATGCTAAAAAATTAAATAGTTCAGTAAAAAGATTTGCCCTAGTTAACACCTTAGGTCAGTCAGTTATGGAATTAACTAATGTATCACAAGAAGTTTTAAATAACGGATTAAAGCTTCCAAATGTGTCAACAGGAACTTACATTGCATGTTTCAGAACAGATTCCAATCAAATTATTACCAAAAAAATCATAGTAAATTAAGATAGTCTTATTTGAATTAGTTAAAAAGCCAAAACAATTGTTTTGGCTTTTTTTATCAATGTGTCCCGCCCTGAAATAAGTTGACATAAAATCGACTTATTATGAATAGATCAGAAAACAGACCAGAAAAGCGTAGTCAGCGTGATTATAATTTGGGCTTTAAATTAGCTGTTATTTTGCAAGTAGAAAAAGGCGAACTT